>DASYDT010000091.1:0-3292 GCA_036499425.1 Candidatus Udaeobacter sp.
GTGAGTGTCTCGGGCAGCGGGCGCGCTGGTGGTGCTGGTAGCTGTCCAACTGTCGGTGCCGGGATTGTATCGCCCCCCGGTGTTAAAAAAGCTGCTGCCGTCGGTTCCGCCCCAGACGATCATTTGGCTGCCGGTCCACACTGCCGTGTGAGCGGATCGGCCAGCGGGCGCGCTGGTGGTGCTGGTAGCTGTCCAACTGTCGGTGCTGGGATTGTATCGCCCGCCGGTGTTCAAATAGCTGATATTATCAGGGCTTCCGCCCCAGACGATCATTTCGCTACCGGTCCAGACTGCCGTGTGATCTTGTCGGCCGGAGGGCGCGTTGGTAGTGCTAGTGAATGTCCAACTGTCCGTGCTGGGATTGTATCTTCCGCCAGTGTTCAAAAAGTTGCCACAGCAATAGTACCCACCCCAAATGATCATTTCACTGCCGGTCCACACTGCTGTGTGACCGCCCCGGCCATCGGGCGTGGGGTTGGGAGTAGCTGCCCACGTATCATCACTGCATCCATTCCCATCTGATATTGTCGGAAGCCTATAATTGGCACCGGCCGTCGCCATCGCATCAGGCGTTGCGTTTTCTGCTCTGGCTAACCATGACTCCAATGTCTCCTTACGCCATGCTACCGTCGCGATTCTTAAATGGTCGTTGGTTTTGCTAAGGACTGCGATCGCGTAAAAACGCCCTTGATCTTCCTGCAAGAAGCTGAGTTTTCCTACCGGTAAAGACTGGTTGGGCGCAACCTGAGCCTGCTCGCCGTGGCGAGGGCGCCCCGATAGAGACGGACGGCGTTCGGCAATTGCGGGATCCGTCTCGTTTAAAGGATGGCCTGCAGTTCTATCGAACATTGCAGCCAACTTTTGCACCTTCTCATCCCACGTCTGGTTATTCAGTTTTATCTCCGGATTAACGCCCCGGCTGGCTTTCTCTTGCGCGTCCTCACTCTTGACGAATTCGGTTTCGGTGTAGTTGTCGCCCAACTGTTTCATCCGCTCAACGGTGCCATGGGTCTGCAGATCAGTTTCGGCGCGCTGCTTCAACTGGCCGTGAAACCTTTGGTCATCCGCGTACCAGCTTCTAACTAATCGATCCGCTAACGCCGGTCTCGCCAGACATTCCCCGATGACGAATGGATCGTCGCCGAGCGCTTTAAAAAGTTCATGCAACATCTCTGGCTGCTTCGTGTGCTGCGCCATTCGCTCCATTTCAGCCTGCAATTGCTCAGCCGTAATTGGGCGTTGCCAGTAATCCTTCAACGCCTGCGAGTTCCGCAGATAGTTTTCCACCTTATTTTCTATCTGAGATGGCGACATCACTTCGTCCAGCGACGGCTTAGGCGAAGCGTTTTCCTTCGGCCAAATCCGGTGACGCCAATAGACTTCTTCGATCGCGTGCTGATAAGCGACACGATCGGCAAGGGAAAGCTGCCTCGGCTGAGACGTTTGAGCCGGAGGCGACATTGTCGATGCTGTCTGGGCGAACGATAACGTCACCAAGGCGATGGTAATCGTCGATAAGAACTTCATGGTGGTTTTGCTCCTGGATCTTCGGTTGGGTATTCTGCTATCGGAAAAAATCCTCAAAAATTGCTGCGATCTGCCAGGTTGCGCGGGGAAATGGCGTTTGGCGAAAGTCGATCTCGTGAGATGAGATCGTGCTGCGTGCAGTATTTGATACCGAAGTGGTAACACCGCTACGTGGTGAATCGTTCACTTTGCGCTCATAGAATCGCAGCTATTTCGGTGGCTGGTTGCACCAAAAAGTAACAAAGTTGTTACTTTTGCTCCTGTGAATTGCGCTCTGCGCTACCCGGAGCTTGGAATTGCGCCTTTTGGGATTTGTGCCAACGCGTTGAGAGATTGTCTGACCCCGGGGCTTACTTTCGATACAGGCCTCCTTGCTCTTCGATATGCGATCGCGAAGGATTTTCTTTCGGCGCGATGCCTTTGCAATTTTACGCTTGCGCGCGGCCTGATGGGAGCAACGCTCGTTGTTTTGCCCCTATGGGATTCGCCTGAAAACTGCTACCGACAACTTCATGCTCGAACTAAGGGATGAATTGGTAAACATCGCGCTGCGGTGGGGAGCGGGCTTTCGGCAATACCCCGCACATCACTGCGGCTCTCTCCGAGTTCGATGCGGCTCGGCTTATCTGCTGCTCGCTCGACGATTACTCGGCTTGCATGCGGACCGCGACCGCGGGCCGGCGCGGGTATGACTTCGAGTTTCGCGGTCGGCGATATCAAATGAAAGCGAATCGGCCGAGCGGGAAACCGCGAAGTCTCGTGACGCTCGTCGCGAAGGCGCGGAACTTCGATTGGGATGTTCTGATCTGGATTCTCTACGATAAGAACTACCGGATCCAGGAAGCCTGGCAGTGGGAGGTCGCTGCTTACCGGAAAGAATTCGAGTTCGTGAAGCGGCTCTCACCGCGCCATTACCAAACGGGAACGCGGCTTCGGTAGTTGGGGTTAATTCTCTCTTACCCGCAATAGACACTGGTTTAATTCGCCGCTGATTTCCCAGACGTAATAAAGCGAGGCGCCTCCGTTGCCATAGATCAAGGTTTCGTCGGTGCCGGAATGGGTGATGCCCTTCTGCTTCGGGATTTCCCGATACCACGCTCCGTTGATCCAAACATCAAAACTGGTCACGTCGTTGTCATGGACCTTCACTCTTACTGGTGATCCGCCGACTGAGATCATGTAATCTTCATCGAGTGGGACGTGGTAATCTCTCCAGGCAGATTTCTGGGCCGCTTGTCGCTGTTGTTCTGCGGCTGCTTGCCGTTGTGCAGCGACGGCGGCTTGTTCACGCGCCGCCCGCTCACGCTCCGCTTGTTCGCGCTGCCGCTTTGCGGCGAAGAAGCTTTGGGTATTTGCCGGGTCTTGGTAGGTGTTAAGCGACGGAGGAGTTGATACGAAAGAGGGAATGGCTGTGAACCGCGCAACCACTGGCAGCAGGTGCGACGGCGCATTTCCCAGCTCCCTGGCTTCTGCGTGTCTTTTAATCGGCACGCCTTGGGGCCAGATGAGATAGGCGAGGCCAGCGAGCGCGAAAGCTACTGCGCTCGCGACAATGAATGGAAGCGGAGTCAGCTCACGCCGGCGCTTTTCGAAGAACTGTGAAGGCCGCGATTCGTATTTTAGGAGTGGAAAGAGTTCGTCCAACGTGCGCCATCTGCTCGACTCCAACAGCCGACAGGGTTCGTCGCGGCCGATTTGCCCTGCGCGGAAAAGATCGGCAATCTGCTGCGAGGTAAGCGGCGTGTAAGAGTTTCTGGAGAGAACG
>DASYDT010000092.1:0-51745 GCA_036499425.1 Candidatus Udaeobacter sp.
ACGACTGCTTCAGCTAAATCAATTTTTGTAGTCATATTTTCCCCTTCTCTATTATTTTGCTTTTTCATCCGGTTCGATGACTCCGAAAACACTGCCGGCTGGATCTTCGGCGTAAGCAAGCCAGCCAACTTTCGGAATCACCATTTTCGGCACGCAGATCTTGCCGCCGCGCTGCTCGATCTTCTTGATTGTCTGATCGAGCGAAACAACAGCGACGGTGTTTATCGTCCCGGGACGCTGACCTTCGCGCGGTCGGGTGAGGCCGCCATTGATTCCCGGGTCGCTATCCGGACCAGTTGTAATCAGCCAGTACTCAATCGGACCGCCTTCGAATTTCTGAAACTTCCAGCCGAACACATCTTTGTAGAACGGCTGAACCGTTTCCGGATCGTCCGTGTAGATTTCAAAGTGCGTTACGCGATTCATAGATGTCGATCTTCCTACACAAGCTTTCGATCATTTCGTGCCGTCGCTAGCTTGCCCCGCTTCGCGGCCCCGGCGAATCTGTTCGCGAACCTTGGCGGAAGCTTCGTCGCTGCCGTACTCGTCGTGCCAGTTCCACCACTCGTACGGCGCGGTTTGAGGATAGCCTTTCGGTGAATCCTCCCACTCCTCTTGTCGCCCAAGCGCGGTCATGTCGAGGTAACTCCAAGTGGAACCCATCGCTTCGTCGCCGCGGCTGTTGATGAAGTAGGTGCGGAATATTTTGTCGCCGTCTCGGATGAATGCATTGTGGCCGTGCCACTCATCCACCCCGAAGTCTTTGTCGAAGTCGTCGGTGACGGTGTACCAAGGGATGCGCTCCCAGCCCATCCGCGCCTTTAAACGTTTGATGTCCTTCTGAGGCGCGCGCGACGCGAACACGAGAGTGGTATCGCGCGCGTTCACGTGCGCAAGGTTGCCAACGTGGTCGGCCATCATGGAACAGCCGACGCATGCATGTTCGGGCCAACCGACGACGCCGGGCTCGAAGAACGCGCGGTACACAATCAACTGACGTCGGCCGTCGAACAGATCGAGCAAGCTCGCCTTGCCGTCGGGCCCGTCAAATTCGTACTTCTTTTCCACGGCGAGCCACGGCATCCGGCGACGCTCCGCGGCTAGTGTGTCGCGGGCGCGAACTAATTCTTTCTCCTTGATGAGAAGCTGTTGGCGCGCGGCCTCCCACTCCTGCGCTGACACCACGTCGCGATCTAATTCCAGTTCTGTTGTTTTCATAGTGTTCTCCTTTTCCATTGGGTTGTCTTCTCCTGCGAAATATTTTGAATGCGAAGGCTGCGACTCCCCCGCTCGATGTCGTCGCCAGAACGGCAATGTTTGCGATGCACAGCGGGCACATGATTCAGACCTTTGTTTTCTTGGGCTTGCTTGTTTTTTCCAAATAAGCCGCCAGGCGATCGAGCGAGCCTTCCCAGAACTTTCGATACTCCTCGACCCATTGCGCGGCTTTTCTCAGCGGCTCCGCGTCCAGTTCCATTTCGTGGACGCGTCCGTAACGACGGCGTCGCAGCAATCCTGCTTTCTCGAGAACGCGCAAATGTTTTGAGACGGCTGGCAACGACATGTGGTGCGGTCGGGCCAAATGCGTGACGCGATGATTGCCACGCGCGAGATGCGCCAGGATGCGGCGCCGGGTCGGATCGGCCAACGCGGCGAACGTTCGGTTCAGTGTGCTCGAATATTTAACCATCTGGTTAACTATTAGCAGAGTCGTTTCCAACGTGCAACTTTTTTGTATTATTTACAGGATCTGGCTGATCGCCCCGGCCGCCGCAACAATCGGCCACGCGCAAAGCGCCAGCAGCGCCCCGAAGAGCAACGCTTCAATCGCAAAGTGCAGGTGATTTTCGACCGCAAAGAAATCGCGGGCGAATTGGAGAACGAGTCGGCCTCGTACCGTTCGCGCTCGTTTTATTTTCGAGACCGTTCGCTTAATTATGATTACGCGCATGTATGAGCGTAATCACTTGCCGGTTGCCCGTCAGGTTACGAATTGTCAAAAGCGCATGACAATCTGGTGACATCGGGGAGTGATGCAATGGTGCATGAGCGCGCAGAACTTCAAGACACGCGCTTGTCATCCCGAGCCGCGTAGACGGCGAGGGACCTCACGGCCGCGAGTTACGCCACGGTTACTTTGTGTGATTGATCTTAAGCGAATGAGAGGTCCTTCACTTCGTTCGGGATGACAGGCTTTTTGACAGACGGATGGTAGTTGACCAGCGAAAGGATGCCGTCGTTGCCCTCGACCAAGGCCGTGCAGCTCTCGACCCAGTCGCCGCAGTTGTAATATGTGACGTTGCCGAACTCGCGGATGGCTGCGCTATGAATGTGGCCACAGAGGACGGCATCCACACGGTAGCGCTCCGCATAACGCGCCACGGCGGCTTCGAATTTTCCGATAAAGCTCACCGCATCTTTCACACGCCGCTTTGCATACGCGCTGAGCGACCAGTAACCGAGACCGAAGCGGCGTCTGACGAAATTGATGAGCGGATTGAGCGAGAGGAGAAATTGATAACCAAGATCGCCAGCGAACGCGAGCCACTTCACGTTTTGCACCACAGTATCGAGTTCGTGGCCGTGGATGATTAAAATGCGTTCCCCGGAGGCGGTGACATGGATTGCTCTCTGCTTGATCTCGATGTTGCCGTAAGCGCCGCAGAAGTCGGTGACCAACTCGTCGTGATTTCCCGGGATGTAGATCACATGCGTGCCCTTGCGGGATTTGCGCAGAATTTTTTGGATGACGTCGTTGTGTTGCTGAGGCCAATAGATCCCCCGACGCAGCGACCAGATATCGATCAGATCGCCCACAATGTACAAAGTCTCACAATCGTGCTCGCGCAGGAAATCGAGAAGCGCTGCGGCGTTGCACCCGCGCGTGCCGAGGTGTGCATCGGAGATCCACGCGGCGCGATAACGTTTCGGCACGAGCGATCCCGATTGGCCAAAAGTGAAACGCTGTTGCGCTGCAAAAATTCGCGCTGAATCACGACCGGGAGAAGTGAATGATTGCATTCCGAGTCAAGAGCAAACGTAAGAACAACACGGTCCAGCAACAAAAGAATTACTGTTACGTTTGTGTGGCGAGATTGATTGCGATTCGAATGAGAAGCCTCCCGGTAGCTGTCCGGCGGGCTTTGGTTAACCTAACCAGGTCGAGCTTATTCGATCAAACGTGCCGGCTAGAATATGAGTTACCACGGATCAAAGCGCTCCGACTGTGCGTGCGAGCACGTAGCCGATCAGCCCGCTCGCTGGAAGAGTGAAAAGCCAGGCCCAAATAATTCGTTCGACTACTGTCCAGCGCATTCCGCTGAAACGTTTCATCGCGCCGACGCCCATAATCGAGGTGCTAATCACGTGAGTCGTAGAAAGCGGAATGCCGTAGTAACTCGCGGCTTGAATGATCAACGCGGCTGTTGTTTCGGCCGCGAAACCGTGCACCGGCTGCAATTTCACCATACGATGCCCGAGCGTGCGAATGATTCGCCAGCCGCCAGCGGCTGTTCCTACCGCCATGGTTAACGCGCAAAGACCGATGACCCATTTGGGCAACACGAAGACCGGAGTCTTGAGAAAATCTAACCAGGCTGGGAAATGATCAAAACTCCCAGCTTTGGTGCCGGTAAAAAGTGCCAGCGTAATAATGCCCATGGTTTTTTGGGCATCATTAGTCCCATGGCTGTGCGCCATCCAGGCTGCGCTGAAAATTTGCAGTTTGCCAAACAGCGAATGGATGAAATGCGGCGTGAAACGATGCAACGTGACAAAAAGTAGAAACATCAACAACGCGCCGAAAATAAACCCGGCGAATGGCGAGGTGATCATGGGTATGACAACTTTCGGCCAGACGCCTTCATTCCATTTTATGACGGACCAATTGCCGCGCGCCGCAGCCAACGCTGCGCCGCAAAGCCCGCCGATCAGCGCGTGACTCGAACTGGACGGCAAACCCAACCACCACGTGGCGATGTTCCATGTAAATGCGGCGATCACAGCGCAGAGCACTGTCGTCATTGTGACGATGTCGGTGTCCACCAGTCCTTTGCCGATCGTGGAAGCAACCGCGCCGCCGAACAATGCGCCGGTGAGATTGAAAAACGCAGCCATCGCGATCGCCTTGCGTGGCGTTAGGACTCGCGTCGAGACTACGGTGGCAATCGCGTTTGCGGCGTCGTGAAAGCCGTTACTGTATTCGAAAATGATCGCCGCAAGAACGACGCAGATTAACGTGAGCACGCGATTGCTTGCTATGAATATTTCAGCGCCACCTGGAGGATGATATTTCCGGCATCGCGGCACCGATCAATGACTTTCTCCAACAAGCCGTAAAGATCGTACAGAAAAATGATCTGCTTCGGCTCATACTTGCCGTGGAAAAGATCGCGCAGTCGATCCAATTCGAGATTGTCCGCGTCGCCTTCGATGCTTTGAAGCTTCGTGTTCATTTCACGCGCGGTCCGGGCGTCGATCCCTTTGCGCAACTGTTTTACCATCGACAATACCGTCTCGGCTGCTTGATCAAGCAACTCAACCTGCTTTTGAAAACTGTGCCCGCGCAAATCGTCCGGGCAGATTAAGATCCGCTCACCGATTTTTTCGACGGTCTTCGGGATCTTATAAAGCGCTGCTGCCAGTTCCTGGATGTCCTCCCGCTCCAGCGGCGTGACGAATGTTTTTGAGAGCTGCTCGGTTAGTTCCTGCGTGATGCGTTTGTCCTCGCGTCGGCTGTGAGCAAACTCCTCGAGGTGCTCTGGCGTCTCATTTTGCTGAAGTTTTTCCAGCAGCGCGACCAGATGATGGACACTGCTGTCGGCCTGCTGCGCGCTTGCTTCCAGCAAATCGTAAAACTTTCCGTCCCTACCGATGAGTTTTTGAATCGAGAACATAAGCAGTTGCTCGTGTAGCCCGTAAATCTAAGAAAAACGCCGCAACGTGGCGAGTAAGACTTTCGACCACCATGCAACTCGCCTCGGGCTGACTTGCCTAAAACATCACCTGCATGCGGCCGATGACTTCGTCGAAGTCGTCTTTGCCGAATTCCGGATTCGCTTCGCGGAAATCCGACCAGGTGTGGATGTAGTTCACCATTAGTTTTAGATCGTCCCCCAGAATGTAGTAGTTGAGTCCGCCCACGATTGACGAGATGCCATCATTACCCTTTTGGCCGGGGTTTATGTGCTGCCACTGAACCACAGCCTGAAGCTTCTTCGGGATCAGGAAGTAGCCGCCGGTCACATAGAATCCATCAGTCGTGAATTGGTCAAATCCCGGAGGCACTCCATTGACCGTGCGAGGATGAACGTGCTCCTGAAGAAACTCGCCAATCAGATCAAACGGCCCCAACCGAAGCCATGCATCCACGCTCCACGCCGTTCGCTCATCCGCTCCGGGAAGCACGAACGGCGAAAGCGAACCGTCCGAATTCACCAGTAAATTCAGGGTTTGCGAAATATTTGTTCCCTTATCGTCGCGACTATTGAGAATGTCGGCGCCTAGCTTCAGATACGATTCTCCCCACAATTTGTTTTGGAATACCGTGGATTCCAGCCGGCCTACGTACATGAAATTGTTGTTGTCGTTAATGGTGATGTTGCGGCCGCTCCCGTTAAAGATGCCGGCGTAATACGTCAGCAGGTCTTTCTGCTCTGGCCACATGGTAGCGAACGGTTTTCCCCAGAGCTGAATGCCAATCTGTCGCTCCGGTGTAATTGCGCCGGTCGGCAGAGTTCGTTCGATCGTGTACAGCGAAGGGTCTGGAGTCAGCTGGTCCAAACCAAATGGCGCTTTCCATTGGCCGACCTTGACCTGCGCCCAGGGAAACTGATGCCAGTTGATAAAAATGTCCGTGCCCTCGAATGCCGTTCGGTTCGAATTGATTCCATCGTTACTTTCAAAGTCGCCTTCAACTTTAAAATCGAATTGCTCGGCAAAATCACCGGTGAGATTGATTCTCGCGCGGCGCAGACGGAACCGATCTTTCAACGCGGTTTGACCGAACCGGCCCTCGAACGCCGAGACATCGCCGTCTTCGAAATTCATTTGAATGTATCCGCCCAGAACCAGCTTTAGTTCCGGCCCACGTTGCTGGACGTAAACCGGCGGTTTCTCTTCTTCGACGACAGCTTTCTCGACGTACGTTTTTCCGTCGTAAGTCATTTTCGTTTTGAATTTGGCATCGGGCACAGACGCAATCTTTTGTCTTTCCCTTGTTGCAGCCGAGTCGGGCACGGATGCGGTGCGTTTTTCTAAAACCCCGATCTTCTGCTCTAGCTCCACGTTCCGTTGTTCCAGTGCGCCGTTTTGCTTCTGCAACTGCTCGACCGCTCGCTCGAGTTTTTCGATTCGCGCAGTATCAGGCGACGATTCCGCGCACAGTGGCTGCGCAGTTAACAATGCAATTGCAGCCAGTCCGGCAGCTGCCGGACCGCGTGCCCGTAACATGAATTTCTTGATAAACATGGAATTTCTCCTTCGTGTTTGATGGTTTGGGTCGAGAGGTATAACCGCTCGGTTAAGCACTGCCTATTCGAACACGCGCGAGACTAGAAGCCGATTGTTACAGGCACGTACTGGACGATCGAACGTCTCGTTCTAGGTTCGCTGGATGCGAGTCGCGATTTTGCTAGCCACCATGCTCATGACGAGCGCCTCCGCGATCGCGGGTGCGATCAGCGTTACGAGCCCCGACCATGCACAAACGTTTGCGTACGGCGAAATGGTTTGGCACCAGCTTTACATCGAACGGTCGGCCGGCGAACTGGCGGCGCGGATCACGTTCAGTAATTTTCCTTACAATGGCGACGACCAGCCGCGGAGGGACGAATCGTTCGACTTTCGTTTTCCGCATGTCCAATTCGATTCCGCACAACGTGCATTTTTCACGAGGAGCGGTCGCGCTGAATTGATTCCAGTTGCGACACTTCGGCAAGGTCTCGCGTGCGGATGGATTGATCTGGCTCCGGGTGCGAAGATTTACCTGGTAAAAGAGAGCGGTCGCGTCACTGCCACCTTGACGGCCACAAATTATCCGCGTGTGGGATCACGGTGGATCCAAATGGATAACAATTTTTCACTACAGAACATTTTGGTGGCGCTATTCGGAGAACTCCGCTCGCAGTCGGAGAACTAACATTTCCGCAACGCCGGCCGGAACCCATTGTGGCGTAGTAAAAAGCCCGCCGGAGGAGGCTCTCCCGGCGGGCTTTACTTAACCTAACCAAGATATTTAATCCTCAGAACTTCAGGTTCAGATCAGCGGTGAAGTAATTGTACTGTGCCGTGGGATTAGTTGTGATGGCCAGATTACCCACATTTCCGCCGGTGCCGAGGTTGTGATTGTACCACCAACCGTGGGCGTAGGTCAGCTGGAGGTTCACAGCGGCAGTGAAGTTGTATGTGCCCTGAACGGCGATACCGTTCATATTCTCCTGAGCGTTAAAAACATCGTCATCGATCAAGTTCGGATCGAGCGCGTATTGCTCCGTGTGTTGATACCAAACGTCTAGCTGCCAGTCGTGCGCCTTCTTCAACTGGCCGATACCGAGTCCAGCCGTGTACGCGTAGCGCTGGTCTCCGTGGCCGGGCTCACCTGCGGCGTCGGCGCGCTCTTGACCCTCAAAATTGGTCGCAAAATCGCCGAATATCCGCATAGGTATTCCCCACGCTTTCCACCCGAATTCCACCGGTACATCGAACACCAACAAGCTATTGATGCCGGTCTGGTTCTGCGCCAGCGAGGCTGCGTTCGTTACATAGGGAGAACCGCCTTGATAGTGGATGTTAAACGTGTCGCCGTTGCCGGTGTAGTTGTAGAGCGTCGGCGCGAACTGGAAGTAAAAGTTGTGCGGGAAATTGAATCGCGCACCTACCTGCCACGCGAGGAGGAACGCGTCCGTATTTGGGACCAGCTGATTTCCTCCGTTTCCCGTTGTCGTGGCTCTGGCTCCGAGCGGATTCTCCGGATTCGAATCGTCGTAAACGAATTGGGCGAAGTTCGTGAAGAGATCGAGCTTGAGGAATGGCTCCGATGGCGGCGGAAGTGCAACGGCCTTGCCATCCTTGCTGTAAGACGAAGGCGGGGGCGCGCTTTCTCCAAACACAAACGTGTGTTTCCATTGCTCAGCCAATCCTTCCGGGCTGATGTCCGGATCCCAGACCATGCGCGTGCTCACGAGGGGGTTAGGCATTTTGCCTGCGGTCAAGGTGACGCCGGGGATGCCTTTGTAACCGGCATACGCCTGATCGACGGTCACGACGTCGCTGTTTCTTTCGAATGGTCCGCCGCCACCGTTCGTGCTACTCGCTGTGTCGTCGCCGAATGTAACGTTTCCTGAGCGGTCATTAACGCCTGTCGACAATCGAAGACCGAAAAACCAATCATCCAGAAGCGTTCCGCGGAGTCCCAGGCGAAGACGATAACGCTCTCGGTCGCGCTCCTGCCAATCGTTTGTCCCTGCGATGCCAGCGCCAGGCGCCGCCACTGGGCCCCTGTCTTTGGTCTCGCCGCCGTTGTATTGATAACGGACACGGATGTCGCCGTAGAGTTCCATCTCGGTGACAGAAGTAGATAATTTCCACTTGTCCGCGCTCGACTTCTCGACCGGGACGGTTTTCTCGACATACGTCTTCCCATCGTACGTGACTTCGGTTTTGGTTGGACCTTCCCCAGCGACTGCATGTGCAGGCGCAGAATGTTTTTTTAAGCTGCTGACTTCGGCTTTCAGCTCTGCGTTCTGTTTTTCCAAGAACTCAACCGCGTGCTCGAGTTTGTCGAGCCGCGCGCTATCAGACGACGCCTGAGCTCTTAGTGACTGTGCCGTCATCAATGCAATTGCAGCCAGGCTGGCGCCAGCTGCCCGTAACGTGATTTTTTGAATGAGCATTTGTTTCTCCTAAGTGGGTTTGTTTTTTCCGGTAATCTGAGGGAACGCGCTTCCAATAAACGCGATGCAGGCTAAGAACCGATTGTTACAGGCGTATGACGAAATTGTGACGATTCGGCAAACTTTGCCGCCAATCGTCAATTATCCTGAGTGAAGTGCATTTTTTCTGTCATCCTGAGCGCAGCGAAGCGGAATCGAAGGACCCTGCGGCATTATGCTTGGGTTCCGTAACGGGACTCCTCGACTTCGCTTGGAATGATGTCTAACAGTTGATTCCCTATTCCATGGAGACCGGCTCTGGCACAAAAATCCTGATCATCGAAGACGAGACCGACGTAGCAGACCTTCTCGCGCTGAACTTGCGCAAGGCGGGCTTCAGGATTTCAACGTCCGCCGATGGCGCAAACGGTTTGCAGAAGGCGCGTGACGACAGACCTGATTTCATCATCCTCGATCTGATGTTGCCGAAAATGTCGGGACTCGACGTCTGCAGAATTTTGAAAGGCGACACGGCGACGGCTCACACTCCGATTCTGATGTTAACTGCGAAAGCAGAAGAGGTTGATCGCATCGTTGGTCTGGAATTTGGCGCCGATGATTACGTGACGAAGCCGTTCAGTCCGCGCGAAATCGTGCTGCGAATTCGGGCAATTCTGCGGCGCGGCGAAACGGCAGACGAAAGTCTAAAGGCCGGCCCGATCTCGATCGATCCGTCGCGTCATCAAGTTCGCGTTAACGGCAAGCAGGTGCGTCTCACCAGCCTTGAATTCAAACTGCTACGGACATTGATGCAGCGGCGTGGCCGCGTGCAGGACCGCGATCGGTTGTTGAACGAGGTTTGGGGTTACGAAAGTGTGATCGACACGCGCACGGTGGATACACACGTGCGCCGCCTGCGCGAAAAACTCGGCAAAGCCGGCGACGCGATTGAAACCGTCCGCGGTTTCGGTTATCGACTGCGGGAAAATTGATGGCTGCGGTATCCCGTTAACTCGACTGCTTAAAGCAATCAGGTTGCTTTGCCACAAGTGATTTACGAGAAATTAGAGAGTAGATGTCCTGGCTACTTTTAGTCCTAATCTGTGGTCTGTTTGGCACAATCGCCTTGATCGTGTGGCGCAAATGGGTTGCGCCGTGGCGGCAAATTGACGAGCTCGTCACGCAAATCGGGCTCGGCGAGCGGCCACGCACGTTTCTGGTTCACGGCGGCGTTCAAGCTCAACGTATCGGCTTGCGCCTGGAAAAGATTTTTGAGGATCGGAAGCAACTCGACAAGCAGATCGCGAAACGCGAATCCGGGATGCAGACGATTTTCTCTGCGATGCAGGACGCATTGCTGGTAGTCGATTCCAACCGGCAAGTGATTTTAACGAACCAGACATTTCGGAAACTTTTCGCGCTACCGGAAATTTCCATGGGAACACCTCTGCTCGACGTTGTTCGCGACGCGACGCTCGATCAAGTGATTGCCAATGCTGCCAGTGGCGGGCCAGTTCGCAGCGAGGTGGAGCTGGACGGTTTACAAATCCAGCTCGACGCAGTCGCGACAAGGAATGACGCGGGCGAAATCACTGGAGCACTCGTTCTGTTTCACGACATCACCGAGCTAAAGAAGATTGATCAGATCAGGCGGGATTTCGTGGCCAATGTGTCGCACGAATTGCGCACGCCATTGTCGATCTTGCGCGGCTACATCGAAACTTTGCTCGATAGTCCGGAAACGTCGCGCGAGGAACTCTCGCGAATTCTCAGAGTCATGGAACGGCATTCGAAACGCCTCGACTTGCTGGCCAAAGACCTGCTTACACTTGCGCAATTGGAATCGGCCAATCCGAATTTGCAATTGAGCAATGTCGATCTGCCGAGCTTCTTCGGAGAAATGGTTCGCGATGGGGAAAAGAAGCTCGCAAGCAAGCAGCTCAACGTAATTGTCGATGTTGCGCCTAACGTGCAGACGATTCTCGCCGACCGGCAGCGGCTGCAGGAAGCTGTCTACAATTTGCTCGATAACGCTATGAAATATTCGCGTGAGCGTGGCGAGATAAGGCTGCTGGCTCGGCAGCGCGACCAAGAAATTGTCCTGACCGTCAGCGACAACGGAGTCGGCATCAACAAAGAGGATTTTCCGCGAATTTTCGAGCGTTTCTACCGTGCCGACAAAGCGCGCAGCCAAGATAGCGTTCCCGGCACCGGTCTCGGCCTGGCGATCGTCAAACACGTCGCGCAACTCCACGGCGGCCGGGTTGAAGCCGAGAGCGAAATCAACAAAGGCACGACGATTCGCGTCGTTTTGCCGATTGTCACACAAACGTAACAGTAAACTTTTTGACCGGCTGAATCGGCGTGGGGCAATTTCGTCGCATGACGAAATCCTACAGATCGAGAATTCTCCTTTTACTCACAATTGCACTTGGTCCCGCGTTCGCGGGAGCGACAGCATCGGCGCAAATGATGATCACTGGCGCGGGCGCGACGTTTCCGTATCCGATTTACTCCAAGTGGTTCGATGAATACGCGAAGGTCGACCCTTCAGTGCGCTTCAATTATCAATCGATCGGTTCCGGCGGTGGGCAGAAACAAATTCTAGCCCAGACGGTGGATTTCGGCGCGTCGGATGGGCCGATGAGCGATGAGAACCTCGCGAAGGCGCCGGGCAAACTCCTGCACATCCCGACCGTCGCAGGAGCCGTGGCCATGGTCTCCAATCTTCCTGGGAATCCGAGTCTAAAGTTCGATGGAGACACCATCGCTGGGATCTACCTCGGCCAAATAAAAAAATGGAATGATCCAAAGCTGACCGCGTTAAATCCCGGCGTAGAACTTCCCGATCAGGACATCGTGGTCGTACATCGATCGGACGGTAGCGGAACGACGTTCATCTTCACCGATTACCTGAGCAAAATTAGCCCGGAGTGGAAGCAAAAGGTTGGCAATAATACATCGGTCAACTGGCCAACAGGCATCGGCGGCAAGGGAAATGAAGGCGTATCCGGTCAGGTGAAGGAAACGCCCGGAGCGATCGGCTATGTGGAATTGATCTACGCTATCCAAAACAAGATGCCGTATGCCGAGGTCAAGAACGCCGCGGGCCAATTTGTAAAGCCCACTATCGAATCCGTGACTGCGGCTCTCGCGACGGCCAATATTCCGGATGACTTTCGTTTTTCGATGACCAACGCGCCGGGCAAGGACGCCTATCCGATCTGCGGCGCAACGTGGTTGCTGGTCTATGAGCAGCAGAAAGATCCGGCCAAAGGAAAAAAGCTGGTCGAATTCCTAAAATGGGCGACGACAAAAGGCGAAGGAATGGCCAAAACTCTCGACTACGCGCCGCTGCCCGACAACGTCCAGCAACGCGTCTTGAAGCGGATCGACGAGATCAAAATGTAACAAGGGGCACGGCACCCGCCTGCGGGTGCTAATCAAACACTGAATCACATGGCTGTGGCCGCATCGATAGCGGTGGAAGAGCGCTCGGCGCAAGCGAGGATGACGCCGCCATCGCGGCTTGGAGATCAAGCATTCGAGTGGCTTACACTCACAATGGCGCTGGCCGTTGTTGTGTTAGTCATTCTGATTGGCTGGCAGCTCTGGAACGGTTCGTCACTTGCAATTAAAAAATTCGGGTTTCATTTCCTCACAACGTCAACCTGGGACCCGGTGGCGGAGCAGTTCGGCGCGCTGCCCTTTATTTACGGGACGCTGGTTTCTTCCCTCATCGCGCTTCTCATTGCGGTCCCACTGAGCATCGCCACGGCAGCGTATCTGACAGAACTTGCGCCTTTGTGGATTCGGCAGCCGCTCGTTTCGCTGATCGAAATGCTGGCGGCGATTCCGAGCGTGATCCTTGGGTTGTGGGGGATCTTCGTCATGATTCCCTGGTTGCGCGATTATCCATTTCCGCTGCTCAAGCGATTGTTCGGTTGGACCCCATTTTTCACCGGGCCAATTTACGGGCCCAGCATGCTCGCTGGCGGAATCATTATTGCGATAATGATTCTGCCAATCATTACGTCGGTCTCGCGCGAGATTTTGCGCAGCGTTCCCAACTTGCAGCGCGAAGCGGCTTATGCGCTTGGCGCGACGCGCTGGGAAGCCACACGGATCGCGGTGCTCAGTTACGCCAAGAAGGGCTTGTTCGGCGCCGTCATCCTCGGTCTCGGACGCGCTCTTGGCGAGACGATGGCGGTGACGATGGTGATCGGCAACACGCCGCAGATTGCCGCGTCGCTCTTCAAGCCCGGCTACACGCTGGCCAGCGTGATCGCGAACGAGTTCACCGAAGCGACCACCGACATGTATCTCCAAGCGCTGTTTGAAATTGGCTTGGTCCTCTTCGGCATAACCATCCTGGTGAATCTTCTGGCACAACTGCTTCTGCGGACCATCGCGACAAAATCTGCAACACGAGCGGTGCAATAGCTATGCAGTTTCAACGAGCACACAATCACACCTGGCGCAAGATTAAGAGCGCACTCGCATCCGGCGTCGCGTTTGTTTCCGCGATTCTTGTGATCGCCCCCTTGGGTCTGGTCTTCTTTCATCTGCTCGCCAATGGCGCCGGCGCGGTGAACTGGGATTTCTTCACAAAATTGCCCGCGCCGGTTGGAGCGGTTGGCGGCGGGATGGCAAATGCCATTGTCGGCACGCTCCAGTTGCTCGCGCTCGCGGGCGCGATTGGAATTCCCATCGGCGTTTTGGGTGGAGTTTACCTCGCCGAGTACGGTTCGGCTCGGATCAATTCCATCCTGCGGTTTCTAGCCGACGTTCTTAACGGCGTTCCATCGATTACTTGGGGCGTTGTTGTGTATGGTTTGATTGTCCTGCGTTTTAAAGGCTTCTCGGCATACGCTGGTGGTCTCGCTCTCGGTCTCATCATGATTCCGCTGATCCTGCGCACGACAGAAGAAGTCGTCCTGCTCGTCCCAAATGGATACCGCGAAGCCGCGCTCGCTCTCGGCGTCAGCCGATGGAAAACGATCGTCCACATCGTGATGAAAACCGCGTCCAGAGGTATCATCACTGGGATTCTGCTCGCGCTAGCCCGCGTCGGCGGCGAAACCGCCCCACTCCTTTTCACCGCGTTCGGTAATCAGTTTTGGAATCACAGTCTAAGTCAACCAATCGCGGCGCTCCCGTTACAGATTTTTACCTATGCAATTTCTCCTTATAACGACTGGCATCGGCAGGCCTGGGCCGGCGCGCTCGTGCTCGTCACGGGCGTTTTTTGCGTTAATGTAATAGTTAGAATTCTGACTCGCGGGCGTACAGCGTCCGTCGTCTAGGGGCACAGATGGAAAACCTGGTTATGGAAACAACTGAACGAAGCGTTATGGAGCGCGCCGAACAACCGCCCACGCCGCCACTCCATGTGGAGGCTCCAATGGCATGCACGTTTCAAGTAAAGAATCTCTCAATCTGGTACGGCGAAAAACGCGCCATCGATGATGTGACGCTGGACATCGCGTCCAACGGCGTGACGGCGATCATCGGGCCAAGTGGTTGCGGAAAATCTACTTTTATTCGCGCCCTCAATCGCATGCATGAGCTCGTGCCGAAAACGCGCGTTGAGGGGACAGTCCTGCTGAATGGCGAGGATCTCTATTCGAGCTCGGTCGATCCCGCGATCGTTCGGCGCCGTGTCGGCATGGTTTTTCAAAAATCGAATCCCTTTCCGACCATGACGATTGGCGAAAATGTAATTGTCGGTTTGCGCCTAAACGGGGTACGCAACCAAAGATTTCTCAATGAACGTCTGGAGAAATCACTCCGCATGGCGGCGCTCTGGGACGAGGTGAAAGATGATTTGCGCAAGCCGGGGACGAGCCTTTCGGGTGGCCAGCAACAAAGGCTGTGCATTGCGCGGGCGCTCGCCGTGGAGCCGGAAGTCATTTTGATGGATGAGCCGTGTTCGGCGCTGGATCCGATCGCCACGGCTAAGATTGAGGAATTAATCTACGAACTGAAGGCCAAGTACACGATCGTGACCGTGACGCACAATATGCAGCAGGCCGGCCGTATATCCGATTACACCGCTTTTTTTTATCTCGGCCGGCTGATCGAGTTTGGCCCGACAACGAAGATTTTCACAAATCCAAGCGAGAAACAGACCGAGGATTACATCACCGGGAGATTTGGATAACGCTATGCCTGTCGTTCCGAGCGAAGCTCGGGATGACAGCTTCGGGAAAATTATGGTCACACCAAAACACATCTTGGGAACATTTGATGAAGCGCTGGCCGCGCTGCGCAATAACGTGCTGATGATGGCTGGGCTGACCGACCGTAGTCTGGAGCGGGCAATGAAAGGGTTGGTCAATCGCGACGATAATATTTGTGCAACTGCGATCGCCGACGATGAAGAGATCGACCAGTTGGAGAAACAGATCGATAAGGACGGCGTGGATATTTTGCTGCGCTTTCAGCCGGTTGCATCTGATCTGCGCCGGGTCGTCGCAGCGATGAAACTTTCATCAAACCTCGAACGCATGGCGGATATGGCGACTACGATTGCGCGACGCGCACGCAAGTTGAACCGGCATCCGCCGTTGCCCGAAGTCGAATTGATACGGCCGATGTACGACCATGCCATGTCGATGTTCAAGGACAGCGTAGATGCCTTCGCACGCGAGGACGTCGATCTCGCACGCGGGGTCGTTCCTCGCGATCAAAAACTGGATGACCTGAACCGCATGGCCAGTCATAAACTAGTGGACCGAATGGCACAGGACCCGGATCAATTGCGGGGTTATTTGAATCTGATTTTTGTTGGCCGCTGCCTCGAACGCGTCGGCGATCATGCTACCAACATTGCCGAAGACGCCGTTTACGCGGCAGCAGCGGAGGACATCAGGCATCAAACTGCCACGGTCTCCGTCTGAGATGGCATGCGTTGCATCCGCGCAGTTAATTGTCGATGTTGACTGATGCCGGAAGCTCAAGCCGCTGCACGAACCGACGAGGAAGCCATCCCGATCGTTGCTCCGCAAGTCGTGCAAACCGCGCATGAGCGTTTTGGCGACCCGAAAAATTTCATTAACCGCGAGCTGAGCTGGCTCGAGTTCAACCGTCGCGTTCTCGAAGAGGCGCAGGACCCGACGCAACCCCTTATCGAGCGCGTTAAGTTTCTAACCATCGTCAGCTCGAATTTGGACGAATTTTTCGAGATTCGCGTCGCCGGAATCAAACAACAGATCGAGAGCGAGACCAGCGATATCAGTCCGGACGGTTTAAGCCCGACGGAGACTTTCGATCGCATCCAGAAAACAGTCCGCCAACTCGTGGCGGCCCAATATGCGCTCTGGAATAATGAATTGCTGCCGGAACTTGGGAAGAATGGGATTTACGTGCGCGAAATCGCTGAATTGCCGCCGAAACGCGCGGCCTGGGCGCATCGTTATTTTCAACAGGAGGTTTTTCCGATGCTCACGCCGCTGGCCGTGGACGCCAGCCATCCGTTGCCACATTTGTTGAATCGGAGTCATAACTTGTTGGTGCGGGCGAAAACGCAGCGGCGCGGCGAACCAATGCATGCCATCGTCCAGGTGCCGCGTGCGGTCTCGCGGCTAATCGCTCTGCCGCGCGGCAAAGGCGCGGCCGAACCATGGGAGTACATTTATCTAGCTTCACTCATTAAACAGCACATCGGCGAATTGTTTCCCGGTTTGATCCTCGATGGCGTGCACGCTTTTCGCGTCACCCGCAACAGCGATCTGTACATCGATGACGAAGAAGCGGAGAATCTTTTGCGCACCATCGAGCAGGAGCTGCGGCGCTCCAGCCGCGGTAATGCTGTCCGCCTTGAGGTGGAACCCGATTGTCCGAAAGATTTTCTCGAGTTGCTCCTGCGGTTTTTCAATTTATCCGAGGCAGATGCGTACAAACTCGATGGACCGCTCTCGATGACGCACCTGACGCCACTGGTTGCGAACGATGCATTTGCGAAATTAAAAGACCGCCCGTTTCAGCCTGCGCGCGATCCGGCGTTGCCGCCGAATGTTGATTTCTTCGAGGTGTTGCGGCGCCAGGACGTGCTGTTGCATCATCCGTACGACAGCTTCGATCAGATCGTCGAGTTGATCGAGCAGGCGGCAACAGATCCGCAGGTGCTCGCGATTAAGATCACGCTGTATCGTACCAGCGGCGATTCACCTATTGTCGAAGCGCTCATCGCTGCGGCTGAAGCGGGAAAACAGGTCACGGCCATCGTCGAACTTCGCGCGAGATTTGATGAAGCTACGAACATCCAATGGGCCCGGCGCCTGGAAGAGGCCGGGGCCCATGTGATCTACGGCGTAGTCGGTCTTAAGACACATTGCAAAGCGCTGCTCATCGTTAGACGCGGTACCGACCAACTCCGGCGCTACGTCCAACTCGGCACAGGCAATTATCATCCCAAGACGGCGCGCATTTACACCGACTTCAGTTTGCTTACGAGCGAGGCGCAATTGAGCGAAGAGGTGGCGACTGTTTTTAACACGCTCACCGGCCTGGCGGGTTATCCGGGTCTGAAAAAATTGATGGTCTCGCCATTCGATATGCATAGCCGATTGATTAAATTGATCGAGCGCGAGCGCGACAGCGCGCAAGCAGGCAAACCGGCGCGTATCGTTGCGAAGCTGAATGCGCTGGTCGATCAGGAGATTATCGAGAAACTTTACGAAGCTTCCTGCGCAGACGTTCCCATTGATCTCATCGTCCGGGGTATCTGTTGTTTGCGTCCCAAAATTTCCGATCTCAGCGAGAACATTCGCGTCATCAGCATTGTGGGCCGGTTTCTGGAACACAGCCGGATTTTTCATTTCGAAAATGCCGGACAGCCCAAGGTGTTCCTCTCGAGCGCAGATTGGATGCCGCGAAATTTCTACCGGCGGATCGAACTGGCGTTCCCGGTCGAAAACACAACGTTGCGCGACCAGATCATTAAGGAGGTGCTTCCAAGTCTCTTGAACGATCGGGTGAAAGCACGCGAGCTTCAATCGGACGGCAGCTACCGGCGGTTGAAACCTGAAGGTTCGGAGCCGCGCGCGCAGGCGCAATGGCATTTCCGTGAAGTTTCCCGAGAACGCACAAAAAAAATGACTGGCTCTAAGAAGAAATTGCGCGCCGATAAATTAATTCCCATCACGGTTGCCAGCGACAAGCCTGCGGCTCCAGTGGAATCCGGGACTGCTTCGCAGCCGGCGTCAAAGCTTTCGGCTGAAACGACGAAACAGTCGTGATGAACAGAAAGATCCTGGTCATCGACATCGGCGGCTCGAACGTGAAGCTGATGATTTCGCGTGCGCAAAAACGAAAACTCAAATCCGGACCGCAGTTGACGCCGCGCGAGATGGTGGCCCAGGTCAAACTACTAGTCAGCGATTGGAAATTCGATGCAATCTCGATCGGATTCCCGTCACCTGTGCGCGAGGGACGGATCGTAAGCGAACCGAAACATCTCGGAAAAGGATGGGTCGGATTCGATTTCAAAAAGGCATTCGGCAAACCGGTCCGCATCATCAACGACGCATCCATGCAGGCGCTCGGCAGTTATCACGGCGGCCGAATGCTTTTTCTCGGACTAGGCACAGGCCTGGGCTCAGCTCTCGCATGGAACAATTACGTCCTCCCGCTGGAATTGGGCGACCTCCCGTATCGTAACGGCGGCATTATCGAAGATTATCTCGGGAAACCGGGTTTGGCGCGGCTTGGTGAAAAGACTTGGCGGCGCGACGTCGAGCACGCGCTCGTCCAATTGAAAAAAGCACTCATTGCCGATTACGTACTCCTCGGCGGCGGTAACGCTAAAAAATTCGATAAACTGCCGCAAGGAATCGAACGTGGATATAATCGCAATGCATTTTTAGGCGGAACGCGTCTCTGGCAAATCGATCCGCGGACCCGGAGACCCAAGTGGCAAATCCTTTAAACGATTTACGATTTAACGCTCTAACCCTTCAAGGACTCAACGATGGAACTTTATTTTCTTAGACACGGCGAGGCCGATTGGCCGGACTGGAACAAATCCGATGATGAACGTCCGCTGACCAAGCGTGGCAAAAAACAAATGCGCGAGGTCGCGAAATTTCTCGACCGTCTGAACGTGCGACCGAACTTGGTCGTCACGAGTCCACTGCCGCGGGCAGCGCAAACTGCGGAGATCGCAGCCGATTATTTGAAAGCGAAATTGCGGAAGGATGAATTGCTCGCACCCGGATTTGGGATGAGCGAACTGCGAACTGTGCTCAAGCGTCATCACGCAAAAGCCCTGATGCTGGTTGGCCACGAACCGGACTTTACGACTGTGATTTCGGGATTGACCGGCGCTTCGCTTAAGCTTTCCAAAGCGGGCGTCGCGCTGCTCGATGTCAATCCAGAGTTTGAAGAAGGAAAACTTCTCTGGCTTTTTCCGCCAAAGATCGCCAAAAAGTAGGCGATTTGGGCGCGTGCTTGCTGAGACGCGTAGCCTTGCTCCGCCCGGCGCTACGCTTCGAATCAACGTGCCAGTCGAATCCGGTGCGCAAACGCCTTATTCGCGATTTGGCAATCTGTTCGGCTGGCTTTGCGTTTGCGGCACGATCGTCGCTCGGATCCGCCGTTAGATTAGCATCCGAAAATCTAAGTGACGAGCGCTTTCGCCAGCGAGTGCGATGGTTTGCCTTCCCACTCCTGGAGCCAGGTGGTGACGCGACAGCCAAAATCGCGCGGGCGCTCGGCGAAGAAGTGTTCCGCCAGCTCCGCCGCGCCGCGCTGCAGATCGCTCTGGCTGACTTCAATCACGGCGAGAAGCTTGTGACCTTCGCGTTGCCATTGCGATTTTCCATGTTCGCTGCGCAATCTCTCGTCGAGGAAACTCAAGTCGTGCGCACGACCGAGCAGATCGCCTAACGAATGCAGATCGTCGCCCAGGGTCTTTAACACGACCGGATTGATTGGGCGGAGGATGCGTAATTGATACCAAAGTGTTTTCGCTTTGGTCCTGAACGCGTGAAAATTTTCGGTGGTTGGATTTGCTGTTGCTTTAGCAAGCGCTTTCCGGGCCTGCTTATAGCTTGCCTGTACAGCGCCACGGAGCTGCTTACAGCTAAATTGGTCGAGGGTCCAGTGATCAATGGCTGAACCTGCGTGTTCCAACATCGGGACCGCTTGTGTTTGCCATTCCGCAAACGCGGCCATGAAATTTTCCAGTTCCATGGCAAGCATCACTTCAAGTTTTCCGTAGGTGCTGCGAACATGACGTTGGGTGGCTTCTTGAAGTTCCCGCACAGTCTGCAAACGCACTTCGGCATCGCGGATGTCCGAAGTCAGCCGCCCGACATCGCGCAGGCAATGGTCTTGCTGCTTAAACAAACCGCGTCCGATTTCTTTGCGCACCACCCTCAGGGCTGCGCGCGTTTTCTTTAAGTGTTTGCGGGTGTCATGCACCGGGGTGTCGTTGGCCTTTTTCTCGCCTTTGGCAATGGCGATTGCTTCTTCGATCTGTTGTCGGCAAATCCGACGAACGTTGTCGCCCAGAGTTTCGCGATGCTTCAATTGATAGCTCATGGCTGATTCATTCGCGGGCCAGTCTCACATTGCTATAACGTTTTTCGCCGGTGATTTCACGCCCAAACCAGCGCGGCGGTTTGAATCGTTGGCAGCTCGCGTGGCTTGGAAATTCCACTTCCGCCACCATCAAACCATGATTGCTGCCATGATAAATGTCGATCTCAATTTTAAGGTTTTTCCACGGAATTTCGTAGCGGGTTTTGCGCAATCGCCGCCCCGCCGTGGCCGGCCAGAGCGTGGCAAACTGCTTCGGGCTCAGCCGGATCTCGCGTTCTTCCCTCGCTGCTGCCCGGCCAACCTTGAACGTAAGGAAAACCGTTTTGCTTTTTTTGCGCAAGCGGACGTGCCGCCCGCCGGGTTCGCTCGCCAGATAGCCCTGCGAGATTTGGAAATGCCTTGAGCGCAAGATTTCCAAAGGCAATCGCTTGATTAAGAATTTTCGTTCGATCTCGCGCGACGAGACGTGATGGGGCCGACGCATAGCGTCGATTCAAACGTTTCTTGAGCGGCTCGCCAACAATTATTCGCGAGAAAAAGCCGTCTCTGACGAATGCGGCCGCCGATCAGGCTAATTTTTGTTCAGCACGACCCGGTTGCAGGATCACGAGCGCGGATGGTTGCACTGTGATCTCAATTTTCCTGCGCTGTCGCGATTCCTGCTTTTTGCGCGGCCAGAGTTTGTCGTCGAGATGAAGTTTCGACGATCCTTCCCAAACCACCTGTAACTTCCGGAACCGCCGGATCGGCAATGGAAATTTGGGCTTTTTTCCTGCCAGCCTTGCATCAAGATGATCCAGGAGAAGGGAGCGATCGCTTTCGCGCGCACACACGAAATCGAGCTGTCCATCCCTGGTCGCGGCCTGCGAGGCGAGATAAAGCGCTGGACCAATCGAACGAATGTTCATGGCTTCCCAAAGAATGTATCGGTCGGAAACATCTTCGCCATCTATGTCGATCTTCCATTTCCGCGTCGGATACTCGTGCAACATGCGGTGCAAAAGCGAAACATGTCGTGTCATTTCTTGTTCGCTGGAAAGCTTTTTTGTTTTCTTCGCCTTCCGGTTCGCGGCGGAAACGTGATCGGCCAGCAGGCCGCCGCCGACGCTTTCAAAAAAAAATCGCTTTCCCCACGGTCCACGGGTAAGACCGACGTCAAACGCACGCTTTTTTCCGGTTTGGAGTCGCCCAATAATTTCCTCTGGCTGGGCAATGAAACCGAGACTGCGCGCCAGATTATTGGCCGTACCAAATGGAAGAACACTCAACGGAATGCCGCTGTCGATCAGTCGGGAGCCAATTTTTCCGACCGTCCCGTCGCCGCCGGCAGCGAGAACGAGATCGGTGGGTTTTCTCAAAGCTTTTTTGTAATCGCTCTTTTTGGTCGATTGATAAGTGGCGTGATGTCCGGCTTTGGCCAGCGCCGTCATCAATTGCTTTTCGCGGTGCTCGGCATCTCCGGCCTTCGGATTATGCATCAATGTGATTCGCATGCGCTATTTACAGAGATTCTTTCTCCAAACTATTCGGCCAAAACCGCTGTGACGCTCGTTTCTTATTAATGTGAAGAGACGAATCCTGATTTCGAACGACGACGGCATCTACAGTCCCGGCATTTCGGCGCTGGCAAAGGTCGCATCGCACTTTGGTGAGGTGCGCATCGTCGCGCCGGACGTCGAACAATCCTCCATGGGTCAGGCCATCACGTCCTCGCGGCCGCTGCGCTACAAACGGATTCGGTTGGGCGACTTCGAGGCCTATCGCGTGAATGGCACACCGGCTGATTGCGTCGCACTAGGCGCTCACCGTTGGGGACATGTCGATCTTGTCCTTTCCGGAATCAATCTGGGTCTGAATCTTGGAAACTCCTGTTGGCATTCCGGCACACTCGCGGCTGCGAAACAAGCCGCGTTGCTCGGATTGCGCGGCATCGCCATCAGCGCACCCGTGACCGACAGCCGTGAGCCAAACTTCACCGACCTTGAGCCGTACGTCAGGAAGATCATCGAGCTGCTCCTCGCAGAAAAGAAGATGTCGCTCGTGAATGTGAATCTGCCGGCAAAACCGAAAGGAATTCGCTGGACCCGCCAATCTGTGCGTCACTACGACGGCAAAGTTGTTCCCAGCAAGGACCCGATGGGGCGTCCGATTTTTTGGTTTACCGTCACGCCGCTGGAAGGAGCGGAGGAAGGGACAGATCGCTGGGCGATCGAGCATAATTGGGTCTCAATCACTCCTCTGCGTCTCGATCTCACCGACGAAAAGGATCTCGCGCGCGCCCTGTCGCTGGCACAAACACCGCCAGTAAGCGCAGCTAAAAAAGGATAAGCGGCTTACGGTTTCGCTGTTGGGCCGGCGGTTGACCCTGATGAACCGGCTGGTGGCGGGCTGCCAGCGGGCAAAACGCCCGCGCCGGAATCCGGCGCCGGAGAAACACCCGGCGAAGTCTGAGCGGGCGAAGTCGCCGGGGACGAAACAGGCAAAGATTTCGCTGCTCCAGGCTTAGGAGAAGTTGGCGGTGCGGCCTGGTTTTTCATCAACTCTCGCCGAAAAGCGCTGCCGGCGGTGCCCTTGTGCGCATTAACGATCGATAAGGCAAACGTCAGCGCGAAAAAAATGCCGGCTAGCCATGTGGTGAATTTCACCAGAACGTTAGTCGTCTGCGCGCCGAAGATATTTTCGGTTACACCGCCGCCAAATGCCGCACCCAGGCCTTCGCTCTTTGGCCGTTGCATCAGGATCACAAGCACCATGAGCCCCGACACGAGCACAAAGAGTACTAGCAACACGGTGATCAGAAGGTTCATTGGGACGCGAAATATCGCCGAAGCAGAACCGGAAGCAAACGTCGAACGCTCAACGTCCAACATCCAATGCCGAATCCGCAGAGTTCAGACGTTGGGTGTTGGGCGTTGGACGTTCGGCGTTTGCTTAATCCGCTCCCAAATCGCGTCCATCTCAGCAAGCTCGACATCGCCGAGCCGTTTACCCTGCCTTCGCAGCTCATCCTCCAGTCGATTGAATCGCGCCACGAATTTGTCCGTGGCTTTGTGCAACGCGCTTTCCGCATCGATCTCGCATTTCCGCGCCAGGTTAACTGCCGCGAACAGGACGTCGCCAATCTCATCTGTGATCATTTTTCGGTCTTGCGACGCGATCGCATCTTTCACTTCGCGGAGTTCTTCTTCCACTTTCGCAATCACGTCGCGCACTTCGGTCCAATCAAAATTTACCCGCGCCGCCTTCGATTGCGCTTTTTGCGCGCGCATCAAAGCCGGGAGTGCCTTGGGCAAACTGGCCAGATAATGTGAATCGGACTTTTTCTCTTCGCGCTTAATCGCTTCCCATTGTTTTAGCACCGCGCCGGAATCGCGCGCGTCGCTGGTTCCGAATACATGCGGATGTCGCCGCACCAGTTTGTCCGCAATTTCCTGAAGGACGTTGTCGATGTTGAAGCGCCCGGATTCCCGGGAGATCTCGGCGTGCATGACTACCAGCAGCAACAGATCGCCCAGTTCCTCGCGAAAATGCGCGTCGTTTTTCGCGTCCGCGGCCTCCGCCACTTCGTAAGCTTCTTCAATCAATGCAGGCAGCAGCGATTCGTGTGTTTGCTCCCGGTCCCATGGGCAACCGTCGGGCGCGCGCAGTTTTGCGACAATCTCGCAGAGCTTCCGAAACTCCGTCATTTCGAGCGAAGCGCGGCGGAGTCGAGAAATCCCATTGCGTAGTCCTTCGGTTTCAACACGGGATTCCTCGACTTCGCTCGGAATGACATCGGTTAAATCCGCCAGAGCGAGCGGTGCGTGCCGAACTCGGAGATTTCACCGGAGGATCGTTTGCTGACGTAGGTGGTAATTGAAATTACGCTGACAAAAGTGGCGGCAAAGACCAGCGCCACCAGCCACGACGGGATGTGCCCAATGTGCAACGCGTGGTAAAACGTGACGAAATCGGTAATCGGGGCAGTGGCGTGCAAAAATATTTTCGTGAGCCACGCAACCAGGATCAGGATAAAAATGAACATGTAATTGCGTTTCAACCGTCGCCCGATCGCTTCAAGCTTGGCGATCTTGAAGCAAGGCAAAATCAAATCTTCGCACACGAGTTTTTTCCATTCGCCCTGGAGCATCTCACGATTTTCCATCACCATCGGGACAAGAAAATGGGCTTCGAGCATCCGGACGCGCGCGCGGAATGCATCGTAAAAGCGATAGCGGCGCGCCTCGATCCAAAGGAGCACCGAAACGATGGCCAGATTGAAAAAGAAAATGATGTGTGGCACTTCGCGCGTGGAAAATGCGATGGTAATAATGGCCGTGGTGCTGGTAATTGCCCAGTTTGTGGTTACATCGAGCCGCTGCCGCCACACCATGATCCGGCTCATCTCGCCGCGATAAAAGTGCGACATCGCATTGACATAGCCCGGGTCGTAAATGCTGCGCTGAAAAGAGACTGTCCGCTCTTCCTTTGGGGCCACTGCTGTGTCTTGGGCTGCCACAATTTTAGGTGCGGCAAGCGGTGCGCTTGCCCTACAATTACTGGATAACTGCCTTTGCCGGATAATCCAATCAATCTCTCTGTCCAATGGCTATCGCGCTTGCTGACCTTCTCGACGAAAGACAGGTAATCCTGCGGCTGCGCTCACGAAAACTGCCAAATGCGCTCCCCGAGATTATTCAGTCGCTCGCGCAGAATCGAAAGATCGATGATGCGGAAACATTTCTCGAACGAGTCCTCGCCCGCGAACGGGAACACCCCAGCGTAGTCGAAAATGGCGTCGCTTTTCCCCATGCGCGAACCGATTTGGTTGATGAAATCATTATCGGTATCGGGCGCAGCCGCGCCGGGATTCCAATTGGCGTAAATCAACAGCGTGCGCGATTGATTTTTGTAATCGGCGTGCCGGAACGCTTGGTGAACGATTATTTGATTTGCGTTGGCACACTAGCGCGCCTGCTGAAGGATGAAGTTACCCGATCGAGGCTGCTTCACGCCGAGACGCCCCGCGAATTTATCGAAGCGCTGACCAGCGCTTTGTAGGTGGGGTGGGCGACCCCGGTCGACCGACATCACCGATGCCGGCTACAGTATTAGCGCACACCAGCGGATCGCCGCTTTGCACGAGTTCGCTCGGATTTCTGTGCGCCGCTCTTAACGCCTGTTTTGAGTCCGCCAACTTCGATACTGTGTCCTCGCCGCGCGGGCGATGCCTGCGGCCGAAGTGATCGCCGCCGGTATTTTGTTCTGCGCCCTACTATACGTTGAATTCGAAACTACACTGCGACGCGCTCGCCTTCGATTTCGCCTACTAGGGCAACAGCCGATTGTTCTTGCGATATCGCCAGCGTAAACACTTGCGGCTAGCTACGATCGGCGACGACATAGTCTTTGAGGCTTTCCTGGGAGATGAGTTCCTGCTCACCCGTTGCCATATTCTTGATTTTCAATTGTGGCCACTCGTCGCCATAAAGGACCGCAAGCGACGCGCCCGCCTCTTCGGCGGCTTGGAATTGCCGGGCGACTTTTGTCGGCGTGAGAGGGTAATCGATGCGGTAGCCGCGCTCGCGCAGTTGCTGGATTTGTTTTAGCGCATCAGCGCGGCGTTCTTCCTTGGCGATTACGACGTAGATGTCGATCTTGCGGTCTTGCGCAATTGCTTTCTCCATGATCTGACAGACGCGCGAGATTTCCTGGATTAATTCGCCGAGAACCACGTCGCCCATTGCAAAACCGAGTGCAGGCAGTGAGACGGTGCCATCGCTAAGTTGGCCGATTAAATTGTCGTAGCGTCCGCCGCCGGCTATGGCGCGAAATTTTCCGGCGCGATCGAACACCTCAAATACGATGCCGGTGTAGTACGCGAGACCACGAACGATGCCGATATCGATCGACACAAAATCCGCAAGGCCGCGCCCGCGCAGGCCATCGACGAGTTTGCCAAGCTTCTCGCTTTTACCGCCGCTTTTTAAAGTGGCAAAGACTGGGTCGGCGAGCTTGCCGAGTTTCTCAGCCGTCTTCTCTCGCGGTTCGCGCCCAAATTTGTCAATCACTTGCAGGAATTCATCCCAACGATCTACAGGCACATCTTTTTCACGGAGAAAATCTGTCCAAAATTCGCGGTCGCTAATTCGGATGACGAAATCCTTCTCGCCGAATCCGAACGCACGCAGGACATCGATACAGAGCGCGACCAGTTCGATATCTGCTGCGAGATCCGCTTCACCCATGATGTCGCAATTCAACTGAAAATGCTCGCGCAATCGCCCGCGCTGTTGTTTTTCGTAGCGGAAGAATTGGCCAATGGAGAACCATTTCAGCGGTTTCTTGAACTCGCGCTCATGCGCGGCGACAACGCGAGCAAGCGTGGGCGTGAGCTCTGGGCGGAGTGCCACTTCGCGTTCGCCTTTGTCGGCGAAATTAAAAAGTTGATCGACAATTTCTGCGCCGCTCTTTTTTTTGTAAAGCTCTGTGGCTTCGAGGGGAGGCCCTTCCCATTCGACAAAACCGTAACGACGAGCCACTTCCCGCCAGCGTGCGAAAATGTAATTGCGCCTGGCGCACTCCTCGGGAAGGAAATCACGGAAACCGGGTAAACTTTGCATGGGCATCGCGTTACGTGGCCCTGTCAAGGAAGTTGGGTTTACGCCTGCTGAGACGACCGCGCGAGGCTGAATTTACGATATCAGGGCGTAGCTCAAGAAACTCCGGCATTAAGGGGCCGGAGATACAAATGATGGAGAACATCCATTTAATGAAAGCAGAGGGACAAATATGAAACAAACGAGATTAGCGAAAATATTGACAACAGGCGCGCTTTGCGCGGCAGCGCTGGGTATGGCGCTGGCGCAGACGACAACTACCACAACTACGACAGACCCTGTGACAGGCACGACAACAACTCAGCAGGCAACAACCAGCGCTGCGGGCAGGATCGTGACCTACACGCCGGACTCGGACTATATCATGTTCCGGCCAGCGCCGGATGCGGCCCCGGTCCGCTATTACTATACCAAGGACACGACGATTCTCGATCCGGAAGGCCATGTTGTTACGTGGTCGGCCGTTCGTCCAGATGTGCCGGCCACCGTGTATTACACCAACGTGGGTGATCGCGTAGTGGTACGGAAAGTTGTGTTGGCGCAGCCTGTCGTCGTTAAACATGAGGAAACGACTACTACCACAACGGTGAAACCGTAATCTTTGCCGCTAAATTAAAAGCGCCCGTGAAAAATTTCCCGAGCGCTTTTTGTGTACGCGACAAAAAAATGCAGCCAAGCCGGTGGAAAGCGCCAGGGCACTGCTGCACTCCAAAACGTGGCCGTGATTCAACGCTCCATATCGCGCGTGCGTTTTGGAGTGTGGCGCTGCTGTAGCATGGGAAGGCGAGTGCACCTGCACTGCCAGATGGAATTCCTCAACGGACTATTCCAATGCTACGCGCACCAGCGTTGCGAGGATGCGAGCGCCGGCGACAAAGGTGCCGCGCAGCGTGCCTGAAACTTTCGATTGTCCACCGGCGCGCCGGCGATGGTTCACTGGAATCTCGAGAATGCGCAGCCCGGCACACGCAGCTTTCATCTGCATCTCGAGATTCCAACCATAGGTCTGCTCGCGCATGTTGAGTTGCGCGAGGGCTTCGCGGCGAATCGCGCGAAACGGACACATGTCGGTGTAACGAACTGCGTAAAGCAGTCGTAGAAGCGCGCCGACGATTCGCCCGGAGAAAACCTGCTGGAAATTCATGCTGCCCGGTTCGCGTTGCCCTCGCGTGCGCGAGCCGATAACGAAATCGAATTTTCCAGATGCGATTGGCTCGACAAGTTGCGGCACAAACTCGGGGCAATCGCTGCCGTCGCCATCCAGAAACACAACGATGCCGCATTCAGACGAAAGCAATCGAACGCCAGCCGCGCATGCACGGCCGTAGCCGCGCGGCGCCGTCACCACACGCGCGCCTGCTTCACGCGCGCGCTCAGATGTGTGATCGGTGCTGTCGTTATCGACGACGATCACTTCGTCAGGTACACCTGTCGCGAAACATTCGCGCACCACGCCTGCGATTGGTTCCTCCTCGTTCAGCGCCGGGATAATAAGCGAGACAAACACGGATGGCGTAAGCGTCTCGTTTGCGCTTACCATTTGGCAAGCTGCAAATAGGGCGAGCGTCTGCGATTGCCAACGGCGCCATCATGTCCTCGCCTGGAAAATTTTGTTCGACAAGTGCGCCGGATTGTTGCCAAAACATGAGGTCATGAAAGCAAAATACTCAGTGATCTCTCTCATGCTCACATTCGGATTCCTCGCGTTTCTGCCAGATATGCTGGCCGGCGGTTATGGAGGTACGCCCCCCGATGGATGCTATCCGGGATTCACCACCGCGGAAGGGTGCAACGCCCTCAACAGTCTGACCAGCGGCGCTGGAAACACCGGCTTGGGTTGGTACTCACTCTTCGGCGATACTGACGGAAACTACAGCACCGGCGTCGGTGCCGGGACGCTGGTATTGAATAATGCCGACTCGAATACGGCGGTGGGTGCCGCGGCACTTCTGCTCAACACGGGCGGCACCGGAAATACCGCCACTGGCACAGACGCGCTGGTGTACAACAATGCTGGAGATGAGAACACCGCCAACGGCGCATTCGCGCTCTTCTATAATAACAATGCCAGTAACAACAGCGCGTTTGGCAATAATGCGCTCTACTACAACTACGCTGCCGAGAACAACACCGCTGTAGGTTTTCAAGCGCTTTATAATAATGATTTTAGCAGAAGCGCCATGGGAGAGAAGAACTCTGCTTTCGGGAGTCATGCGCTGTGGTCCAACGACGATGGGACCCGCAACAATGCGTTCGGCTCCACTGCGCTTTATAATCACATGACCGGAGATTATAACAATGCGATCGGGAACTCCACGCTTTACTTCGACCAGAGTGGAAATTCCAATAACGCTTTTGGTGATAGCGTGCTTACCAGCAACGTTTCCGGGTCCAACAACACCGCAGTCGGCGATTTGGCGCTTAATACAAACACGGGCGGCGACTTCAACACTGCGTTAGGCGCCCAGGCCGGCGTCAACAACGACACGGGCAGCAACAACATCTATATCGGCGACACCGGTCTTGCCGGCGGTGAGAGCAATGTCATAGCCATTGGCAGGTTTCCTCCCAGCGCAACCGATTACGTCTCGACCTATATCGCTGGTATCGTCGGGGCTGAAATTCAAACGGCCTACGCGACCCCTGTGTATATCGATGTCAACACCGGGCAGCTAGCGACGGTTCTCGTCGGCGCCAATGGGAGTAAGACGACTATACCTGCTCGTCGGCGCGCGCAGCACCAAGCCATGCTCAATCAATCGGAGCATCGCAAGATCGGCCAATTGCAGGCAACAATTGCCGCGTTAAAGGCAACGGTGGCCCGGCAGGAGAAGGAAACGCAAGCTCTGGCAGCACAGGTCAAAGAGCAGGCGGCGCAAATCCACAAAGTAAGTGCGCAGCTTGAGATGAGCCAACCGGCGACGACAGTGGTTGCAAACAAACCCTGACGGTCCGTACTGACTCTGCTTGCTAACAACGCACGCTTGCCAAAACCATGTTGCTCATCGCAAAACGAGCCATGCGCTGGTGAAGTAAATTACCAGCGCAACAAAATCGGCGATAGCGAGCGTGACCGGTCCGGCCGCAATTTTTAGATCGAGCTTGAACCGGTGGAGAAGTGACGGCACTCCTAAGCCGAGCACGCACGCACTCACCAGCGAAACGGCGATGCTACCACCGATGACCAATGCGCCGGCCAGATCGTTACGCCACATGAATACAATCGCGCTGACGACGAGGCCGCACGCCACGCCGAGCAGAAGCGCCGTGATTACTTCGCGCCGAAACGCAGATGCCAGCCACCCGCTCGTGACGGAGATTGAGCGCAACGCATGGATCGTCACGCTCATCGATTGCATGCTCACGCTTTCATTGAGGGCAAGCACCATGGTGAGAAAGAACGCCAGCACCAGACTGCGCGAGAGCGTCGATTCAAAAAAGCGAGCCAGAATCGCTGAGAGCGTTCCGCCCGTCACCGTGACGAGCAGCCACGGAAAACGGAAAAGGAAACCCCGCCAGGGCGACGCGACGCGGATTTGCTCAATGCGAAACCCGAGCGCCTCAAAAAATTCAGGACCCACCGGCGCAGCCGGGCGGTATCGGTCCTCGCTCTCACCGGCCTCTAAAATTTCTTCCGCGAAAAGGTTCGCGTCGATAATGCCGATCACGCGGCGTTTCTCATCCACGACCGGAAAAGCGAGAAATTTGTAGAGCACGAAAAACTCGCAGGCATCCAGGACAGTCGCCGTCGCGGGAATGGCCACGACGCGCCGCACCATAATTTCGCTTAACGGCGTTTCGAGCGACGCAGTCAGCAAACGCCGAGTGGGCACGACGCCGACCAGCCGCTGCTGTTCATCAACGGCATAAAAATAAATCACGCGCTCACCCACGCCCTCGCGTCGAATGCGCTCGAGCGCGTTGCCCACAGTCATGTTCGCATCAAGCAACGGAAAATCCTTCCGCGCATGCTCGGCGACTGCAGCATCGAAATTGGGAATGCCGGCAACGATGTTCATCTCGCTACCCGATGAACAATTCCCTTGTTTTTCAAAATTTTGCTCGCTTCGCTGAAGTAATCGCGAATGTCTGATTGGGTGCGGATCCAATCGATGTAACTGGCTATGCCGTCGCTGAGATCGACAATTGGTTTGTAACCGGCGGATCGAGCGAGTCTAGTGTCGCTGGTAAGATGCCGCATTTCGCCGGGCCGAAATTCGCCGTTGATCTCGGGCGCGATGTCGATCTTCAGAATATCCGAAAGCTGTTCGGCGATTTCGCGAATCGGTGCGCCATGTCCGCTGCCGATGTTTACCGGCAGGCCGTCGAGCTTATCCGTTTCCGCGGCGAGCAGGTTTGCACCCGCGATGTCTTCCACAAAAGAAAAATCGCGCGTTTGCTCGCCGTCTTCGTAAAGAACCGGCCGTAAATTGTTCAGCAACCGCGTGCAAAAGATCGCGATCACGCCGGTGTAAGGATTAAAGATCGATTGCCGCGGTCCGTAGGTGCAGGAGTAACGCAGCGCTATCGTGGGAATACCGACCTGTTTTCCCCAGAGCAGCACAAGTCGCTCCTGGTCGACTTTCGTCAGGCCGTAAACGGTTTCGCCGCCTGCCGGCGCGTTTTCGGGAGTGGGAACGCTGTTTGTGATGGCGTCGCACAACGGGCAGTGCACTTGCCAGTCACCTTTACGTAGTTGTTCCACCGGACGCACAGAAGGAAAAACCAGGCCGTGTTTCGGGCACTCGCCGGCGCCTTCGCTGTAAACTGCCTGCGAGCTCGCTACGATGATTTTTTGCACCGGCAGATTCTTTTCTCGAATCACTTCGAGCATTTGCGCTGTGCCAAGCGAATTCACATGTACAAATTTCGTGATCTCCGGCATATATCCGCCGTAAGCCGCCTGGTGAAAGACGATGTCGATCTGGTCGAGCGCCGCTGTGATTGTGTCGCGATCGCGCAAGTCACCCTCGACGAATTCCGCCTTTTCATTAATCCACGCAGGCTTACCGCGACGATGCGTTTGCGGCTCAAGATTATCTAGAGCGCGGACCCGCCACCCCTCACGAACGAGGAGATCAACGACGTGCGAGCCAATCAGGCCCGCACCGCCGGTGACCAACGCGCGTTTTGCCATGCGTGTTTGTAGCGGCGGTCTCTTTCCGTCGCAAATTCAGATCCGCGCTCAGAGCGCGCCGCTATAGCTTTTTCTGCGCGATGAGCTCGCCCACAAACTTTCGCGTATGCGGGGCGATATCGGTGCAACCGTTGTCGCGCAGCACTTCGTTGCATAAGCGGCGTAAACTGGCGGCATCGTCAACGTCGTATCCAGGCGGCAACAGTTTGACTTCGAGACCAATTTCTCGCGCGCGTCCCATGGTCTGGCTGAACACTCGTTCTGTGCTCCAGTCGATTTGTTCGAAAAGCTCGCGATGCGACTTTTTGAATCCAATCAAATAGTAGCCGCCGTCGTCGCACGGACCCAGCACGATGCGATCACGATGCGTCTTCAGAGCTGCAATAGCTTTCGAAAAGTTTTTGGCAGACACGGTTGGGCTGTCGGAATCAATCAGACAAACCGAGTCGAATCCGCACCTGAATAAATCTTCCGCGGCGAAATAGAGGCGTTCGCCAAAGCCAACGCCTCGCTGCGGTAGCAAACTGAAATCGCCTGGCAGAAGATCATCATAACTCGATTCGGCGCCGATCGGTGTGTAAACGGCTATACCGCTGGCATCGTTATCAATTGTCACACGCGAAATCCTGCTGGCGGTATCACGCAGAAAACACTTGTTTAGCTCGGCGGCTTCATTCGGCGTAAGCGGCGGAACGAGGCGCGTTTTTACTTGTCCTGCCTGCGGCGCTTTGGTCATGACGGCTAATGCGCAAAGGCTGTGGGAAACCGACGTCGGACGAGTTGGGTCGAGCACTCGAAATGGTTTCATTCGCTCGTAGAAAAAGTTTTTAACAAACAGATATGACGATGATCTAAAAATTCTCTTCTAGTCTTCTTCTTCTTAATGCCAATAACCGTTGCAGCACAGTCAGAACTGCATCTGTGTTCGGGTTAATTATGATCTGTTAATAAGACCTGCGGCAGTAACGACAATGCTTGGATCCTGCACGGCGAACAAAACTTATTCAGATCTATTCGAAGTTGTTGGTATTCTGTTGCGCGATCATTTGACAAAGAAAAAAAAGTTTATGAAAGCTGGTCGTTTGCTCGCCGCACGATTGGCAGCACTGGGCATCGCCTGCGCCGCGCGCGCGCGGATGCACGAAACAATCGGTGGCGAGGAACCCGCTCTTTGGAAAGTCCAGAAGCTGATTGCTTCAAAGAAGTACGTCGATCTTATGCACGAATTTGCGCGGGGAATTCCGCGCTGGTCACGCTTTCCAGATGAACGCGAAAGATTTCTTACTGGTAACGAGAAACGGCCGGATTCCGGGATCGGTGTCGGTCGTCTCGTGCCCGGACGCAGTGATCTTGCGCTCCCTGGCGAGTTGACCAAAAGTCGCCGCAGGAACGAAGGTAGGCGCTGAGTCATGCATATCACTGATATTATGCGGGGGAATCCTTCCACGGTTTCTTTCGAGTTCTTTCCTCCGAAAACGCCGGAGGCCGTCGAGACCCTTTACCGAACAATTCGCGACCTCGAATCGTACATGCCGCACTTCGTCAGCGTGACTTATGGTGCCGGCGGTTCGACGCGCGATTTAACTCACGATCTTGTCGAGCGCATTCAACACACAACAAAGCTGGATCCAATTCCTCATCTGACGTGCGTCTGCCACAACGAACGGGAGGTCCAGGAGATTCTCCTTCGGTACGCGAAGTCGGCTATTGGAAATATTCTCGCGCTCGGTGGCGATAGGCCGGCTGGAATCATTTACGATAAATCGCGGGACTCGTTTCAACACGCGATCGACTTGGTCAAATTCATTCGACGATTCAACGAATCCGGCGCGCATCCGGACCAGCGCGGCTTCGGGGTCGGAGTCGCCGGTTTCCCGGAAGGACATCCCGCCACGCCAAATCGACTGCTCGAAATGGATTACTTCAAAGCTAAAGTGGACGCCGGTGCCGATTACATCGTCACACAGCTATTTTTCGATAATTGCGACTTCCTTGATTTTCGCGAACGGTGCGCACTCGCTAACATTCATATCCCTATTATCGCCGGGATCATGCCGATTACCTCCATCTGCGGATTAAAACGGATGGCCGAGCTAGCGGGCGGCGCACGTTTCCCCGCCAAACTTCTTCGCGCTCTACAGCATTGCCAAAGCGATCCCGAAATGGTCAGGCGCGTCGGCATTCATTATGCGTTGGAACAATGCCACGATCTTCTGGACAACGATGTTGCGGGTATTCATTTCTATACACTCAATCGCTCGGACGCTACGAGGGTAATTTTTGACAGCCTCGGCATTCCGCGTCATCGGAGCGCACAAGCTTCGAGCATCTAGTTGAGCAAAACGATTTCCAGCATTTTCAAGCTGGCGAAATTTGCGCGAAGCCTGTCAAACGCGCACAATCCCGAAATGTCCAAGGTCAGCCGCGCGATTTGCTATCAGGTTGGGGCGCTGGTGTTAGCGATTGCGCTGGCCATTGCGCTGTCGCGCTTCGTTCCTGTTGTCAATTTTATCGAGGCGCTGCAGCAGCGCGTGATGAGTTGGGGCGCTTGGGCAGCGATTTGCTATCCGCTGCTTTTTGCACTCTGTAATATCCTTCTGCTTCCGGGCGGCATCCTTGCTGTAGGTGGCGGTTTTTTCTTCGGTTTGTGGTGGGGATTTTTTATCGTGTTTGCAGGTAACATCGTAGCGACAGCAATTTCGTTTGCTCTGAGCCGGTCGATCGCCAGGCGTTGGTTTCAGCGAAAACTTTCAGGTAATCCAACACTCCGCGTGTTGGGCCCCGCCGTGGAACGCGAGAGCTGGAAGATAATTGTTCTGAGCCAGTTGCATCCACTTTTTCCTACAAGCCTGCTGAATTACTTTTATGGCCTTACACGAATTCGATTTGGGACCTATATGCTGTGGGCTTCCATCGGAAGACTACCGGGTATCTTTTTGTACGCTTACGTAGGGACGTTAGGTCAATTTGCAGTGCGTATCATGCGGAGCAAGAGTTATCCACGCATGATAGAGTACTGGGTCTGGGGAGGAGCATTTGTTACGACGTCGTTGCTGCTGGCCGTACTCGGCCGCGTGGCGTATCGGGCGATTCAGACATCGCAGGCCTCGACGAGGCAGGCTGGCGAGAGATGCGAAGGTGGTACCCAAGGACTAAGAATAGGTAACTCGTTTGTGAATAAGTAGTTACACGTATTATGTTCACCTCGCCAATAGAGTATGACGTCGTAGTGGTGGGTAGCGGCCACGCGGGAATCGAAGCTGCACTCGCCGCCGCTCGAATCGGTTGTCGGACGTTAGTGTTGACACAAAATCTGGACACGATTGGTCAAATGTCGTGCAATCCCGCTATTGGCGGACTAGCCAAGGGGCATATCGTTCGTGAGATCGATGCCATGGGTGGTGTCATGGGCATCAATGCCGATGCAACTGGGATTCAATTTCGCATGCTGAATCGTAGCAAAGGTCCCTCTGTTCGGGCTCCAAGAGTACAGTGCGACAAAAAAGCCTACCAGTTTCGCCTGAAAGCAATTTTAGAGCGGACGGATAACCTTGATCTTCAGCAAGCGACTGTTTCCCGAATCCTTATCGATGGGATGAGAACGATTGGCCTCGAGACCGACTTTGGGTTACGAATAGCCGCTCGCAGCGTTGTTATCACCTCCGGGACATTCCTGCGAGGCCTGCTGCATGTCGGCGAGAGCACCAAACCTGGAGGGCGGATGGCTGACGCGAGTTCGACGCTGAGCATGAGTCTCCAGCGACTAGGCTTCAAAGTAGGGCGCTTTAAAACGGGGACGCCGTGCCGACTTAATGCGCGCTCGATTGACTTTTCTCGGTGTCAAATTCAGTCAGGAGAAGACCCCCCGCCTACGTTCGGATTTCAGCATGACGAAATTGCTACGCGCTCGGATGACGAGATTTTCACACTGAATGTTTTTCGAAACAGTAAGTTCCACGTGGAACAAATGCCATGTTGGATTACAAACACGACGCGGCAGACGCATGATGTCATTCGGGCAAACCTCGACCGATCGCCGCTCTACGCCGGCCGCATTAAAGGGACTGGACCCCGATACTGCCCTTCCATTGAAGACAAGGTCGTCAAATTTTCGAACAAGACGTCGCATCAACTCTTTCTCGAACCGGAAGGACGCCACACAAGCGAGTATTATGTAAACGGGCTCTCGACCAGCTTACCGTATGAAATACAATTAGAGTTTCTGCATTCGATCCCAGCCCTCGAACATGCAGAGATCATGAGGCCAGGGTATGCCGTTGAATACGATTATTTCCCTCCAACCCAGCTCTTTCCTACCTTGGAAACCAAGCTGGTGGCGGGTCTGTATTTTGCCGGCCAAGTTAATGGCACCTCGGGTTACGAAGAGGCAGCAGCTCAAGGCTTGATTGCTGGAGCGAATGCTGCTTTAAAAGTTCAAGGCCGACCATCATTTGTCGTCGCTAGGACACAAGCTTACGTCGGGGTCCTGATAGACGATCTGGTCACGAAGGGAACAGTAGAGCCCTATCGCATGTTTACAAGTCGCGCTGAGAACCGACTTTTGCTGCGGCACGACAATGCTGATCAGCGCTTGACTGAAAGTGCATTTACTGCGGGCTTGGTCAAAGAGGCCCGCTATGCTCGTTTTCAAGAGAAAGTACGGCTTCTTGAGCAAGCCCGGTTGATGGCCACTGGAACGAAGCTGAGCGGAATTCCAATTGCGCAACTATTTAAGCGGCCGGATTTTACTGTGCAGAACCTGCCTCGCGAGATGCACTCCTTTGTGCCGGTAGCGATCTGGGAATTACTCGAGACAGATTTCAAGTATGAGGGCTATGCCACACGGCAAACCGAGCAGAATCGAAAGCTCGAATGCAGGCAGAACCAAATTATCCCGGACGGCCTTGATTATGGCCAGATTGTGGGGCTCCGTGCTGAGGCCAGACAGCAATTAGCAGCCTTGCGTCCAACTTCGCTTGGGCAAGCGGCGCGCATCAGCGGTGTCACTCCGGCAGACATTGCTATAATTTCTATTTTATTGTCCAAGAATGGTTTACATCTAAAACAGTTGCACTAGCTGCCTATCGGTTGAAATCATCTAATGCTCACGTTGGCTGGTGTATTGCTCGGAAGTTATCTGTTGGGATCAATTCCTTTCGGCTATGTAGCTGGAAAAATCCGAGGAATCGACATCCGAAAGATTGGTAGTGGTAATATTGGCGCGACGAATGTCGTGCGCACGTTAGGAAAACAATATGGGTATCCAGTGTTCGTTTTGGATTTCTTAAAGGGCCTCGGCGCCGTCAAGATTTCGATGTCAATCGCAACGGACGGGCGGCCGGGATGGGGTTCACCCGAAATGTTCGGAATCCTCGCAGCGGTTGCTAGCGTCATCGGACATTCCTTTCCCCTGTGGCTAAAGTTTCGCGGCGGAAAGGGGGTTGCTACCGCTGCCGGAGCGCTCTTTGGGCTGATGCCGCTTGCGGCGGTGATTGCTGTTATCATTTGGATATCGCTCTTCTGGTTTACGCGCTATGTGTCGGTTGCCTCAATGGTAACTGTCGCCGCACTGCCGCTCGTAATTTTGATAGTGACTCGGTTAAATCAAATCCACGAAAACGCGCTGTTTTACTCGTCGCTCGGTATCGCCGCGGTTGTGCTTTGGCGGCACCGCTCAAATTTTTCCCGCCTTATGCACGGCAGCGAGTCACGGTTTACGCGAAAATGAGCATCGCCCATACTGCAATTCTCGGTACCGGAGCTTGGGGAACCGCATTAGCGTGGTTATGGGGCAAAGACGGAGGGCAAGTTTCGGTTTGGGGTCACAATGTCGATCGCGTCACGCGCCTGCAAAAAACGCGCGAAAACAGCGACTATCTCCCAGGCATCAAATTGCCCGAAACAGTGTCCGTTACCTCAGAATTGCCGGATTGCGCCGGAGCGGATCTGATAGTTTTTGTTACGCCATCAACTGCGTTGCGCGAGATCGCAACTCGTCTGCGAAAACTAATTAGTAATCCGCACGCGGTGTTGCTGAGTTGTACCAAGGGCATCGAGCACATGACCGGGATGCGGATGAGCCAAATCTTGCATGAAACTTTCCCGGAACACCGGATCGCCGTCTTATCCGGTCCGAACCTTGCGGTAGAAATCGCACAAGGCCTTCCCACCGCGACAGTGATTGCTTGCGATGATGTGGGTTGCGCGGCGAGTCTGCAAGTTGTCTTGGGAAGCCCGCGGTTTCGTATTTACACCAGTCGAGATGTCATCTCTGTCGAGCTTGGAGGCGCGTTAAAAAACGTGTTTGCCACGGCGGCAGGCATTAGCGATGGACTTGGACTAGGCGACAATTCCAAGGCGGCGTTGGTTACTCGATCATTGGCTGAACTGGTCCGGCTCGGAGTAGCCATGGGCGGCAACGTGAATGCCTTTTATGGATTAAGTGGAGGGGGCGATCTGGTTTTGACATGCTACAGTGAGCGCAGCCGCAATCACACTGTAGGCAAGCGCCTAGGGAAAGGCGAACCACTCATTCAGATTACGGCTGATATGAAAACGGTGGCCGAAGGGATTCCTACCACGCTAAGTGCATGGGAATGCGCGCGCCGATTGAACGTCGTCACGCCGATTATTGATCAGGTGTACGCTGTGCTGTACGAGCATAAAAAACCGACGGCTGCTCTGGAGGAACTGCTCAGCCGCCAGCAAAAACCGGAGCAACTCTAGTGGAGCAGGTTAACGATCTTGGTTTGTGCGGTCTGCAGAACTATAGATCTGGTGCCGCATATTTTTCACAGAGTTCAGCAATCGCTGCAGGATACAATTCGTGCTCAGCGATTTGAATCCGGGCATGTAGAGTTTCCGGCGTATCGTGAGGCAGGATTGCTATCTCACGTTGAGCGATGATCTGGCCATGATCGACTTGCTCGTCCACAAAATGCACCGTGCAGCCCGTCACAGTATCGCCGGCCGCGAGAGCTTGTTTCCACGCTTCAAGGCCGGGACATTTTGGCAGAAGCGATGGATGGATGTTGATGATGCGCCGCGGGAACGCATTAAGGATGGGCGCGTGTAACACACGCATAAAGCCAGCGAGAACCACCAGATAAACGCCGGCGTCGCGCAACATTTTCACAAGCTCGTTTTCTACTTCCGGCTCTAGCCGTGTGCGAAACTGACCGGACGGCAGGTACGCATTGGCAACGGAAAACTCTCGCGCGATATCAAGGATCGGCGCGTCGAGGACATCCGAAATTACCACACGCGCTTCCGCGGCGAGGTGGCCTGAGCGGATACGCTCGAGGATCGCCCTGCAGTTGCTTCCTTTTCCCGATCCGAGAATTCCAATTGGTAACCGTTTCATGAAGCGATACCGCGTTTATTCTGTTAACGAATACAAATTGCGGGGAGTCACAATTTTCAGCTCCTGTTTTTGCATATTTCTTCGATTAAGCGCGAAGTCGAATAGCCCGCCTCAAATGGAATGAGCCGAATCTCTGCACCGATTTGTTTTAACGCTGCGCGCTCCTGATCGTTCAACGTTTCGGAGCTGTAATCGCCGCCTTTGACATAAATTGCGGGCCTGGCTGCAGCAAGAAACCGTGTCGCCCGCATTTCTGGAAAAATCGTGACCAAATCTACGCTCCGCAATGCGGCAAGAATCTCTGCGCGATCGCTCTCAGTCATAATCGGACGCCCGCTTCCTTTCAACTCGCGGACCGAACGATCGCTGTTCACGCCGATTGCGAGGAAATCGCCCAGTGCACGCGCAGCTTGCAGATAGCGGACATGACCGACGTGCAGCAGATCGAAACAGCCGTTTGTAACGACCAGCTTCTTCCCAGCAGCGCGCAATTTCTCGCTACGATCGGAGAGCTCCTCTAGATCGACGATTTTTGGGCTCATCTTTTCTTGGTCAAAACTTTGGCTCATCACCGCATTGTGCGGCAATATTCGCGGTTGGTCTTTGATTGATTTGCGCGACTTTGTGAAAAATGACTGAAAGAAAAAGAAAGCGCAACACGCGAACGTTGAAGGCGCGCCAAGGCTTCCAGATTTCTAAGAAGCCGGTTGTACGTTTTGCGGTAGACGATCGATCAAGAGATGCCGCCGATAGCGTAGGGCTACCGCGTGCCTACGGTCCACCAATCCTATTCGTTATCGCGCGCGATTCACGCTGCATCTTCGCTGGCTGGAATATCGATTGGCTGTCAGTGTTTGAAAAAGCGATGCCGGTGGATCGACAAGTCCATCTTCGGGCGCATCGCACGGACGGTCTCGAACAAAAAAGTGTGGCTGTCGAACCGATGGCAGGGATGCATTATGTCACAATATCGGAACCGCATGGCTCTTATCGGCTTGAGATCGGATACTACCAACCCGCCGACGTCTGGCATTCAGTCGCGACGTCGAATGAGATTGTGATGCCTCCAGATGCTATCACCGAAAGTGCAGATGTGGATCTTGTTACGATTCCGTTTCACCTCAGTTTTCAACAACTTGTCGATTTGCTTGGACCAGCGAATGACACTGAGTTGGCAACAGCCATCGCGCGATTCCAAAAGCTCGCATTGAGCAGCGAAGTGCGAATGCGACTGAGGCCAGGCGAGAAAAGAATTCTTGGCAAGCTAGACGTTTCTCTGTCCGACATTGCAACGGCGTGGCGCGCTTTTGATCAGGCCGACGGCGAAAAGCTTGCAAGGCGCACCGTCGCGCTCCTTGCGTTCGGCCCCAGCAGCCCGTCGCGCGGGTTCGAAGACGACTGGGCTTCAGCGGGCTCGTAGAGCCTGTTTTCCTTTAAATCGACGCAGCGTTTTTGTTCTCGCGAGTTCTGTCCGCCTAGACGCGCGGCTTTGCGAGTTTGCTGCGATGGACGCCATAGAAGAAGTAAATGACCATGCCGATTACAAACCAAATAATGAGCCGTTCCCATGTTCGCCAGGGCAGAAACCACATGAGGTAAAGAGCAGATACCGCGCCCAAGGGGGCGACGATCCAGACCACCGGCGTTTTAAATGTGCGCGGCAACTCAGGTTCGCGTATGCGCAGCACAAGCACGCCGATTGAGACAATCACAAAGGCCAGTAACGTGCCGATAGAAACAAGGCTACCGGCCTCGCGCACAGTGAATATGGCCGAAACGATCGCCACGCCGATCCCGGTTAGAATTGAAGTAATCCACGGAGTGCGGAAACGTGGATGCACCCGGCTGACGAATGGTGGCAGCAAACCGTCATCGGCCATCGTCCAAAAAATTCGTGACTGGCCCAGCAGCATCACCAGAATGACCGAGCTAAGACCGGCGATGGCACCGAGCTTAATCAGTGAGGACATCCACCCGAGGCCAATATGATCCGCCGCGACCGCGATCGGATCCGGGACGTCCAAGTCGTGGTAGGACATCACGCCGGTCGCGATCCCGGAGACGAGGATGTAGAGCACTGTGCAGATCAACAGCGAGCCAATAATGCCAATCGGCATGTCGCGCTGCGGATTTTTCGCTTCTTGCGCGGCCGTACTGACGGCATCGAAACCGATGTAAGCGAAGAACACGACTCCGGCGCCTGATACCACGCCGGACCAACCGAAATTCTCACGGATTCCAGTGTTTGGTGGTATGAAGGGATGCCAATTCGCTGGATTTATTGCATGGGCCGCGCCAACGATGAATAGCAGCACGACAGCCACTTTCACAACCACAATCACGTTGTTGACAGTGGCCGATTCGCGAATGCCGATTATCAGCAGGATGGTGACGATAGCGATGATGATTACGGCCGGCAGATTGAAGATCGCCGCGACCTGGGTTCCGTCGGCCAGCGTGATCAGCGTCCCGCGTGCTGCCGACAACTGGGGCGGGATGTGAATGCCGATGTCGCGCAAAAACGAAACGACGTAGCCCGACCAGCCGATAGACACGGTGACTGCACCGAGGGCATATTCCAAAATCAAATCCCAGCCGATGATCCACGCAAAAACTTCGCCGAGCGTGGCGTAACCGTAGGTGTACGCGCTGCCCGCCATGGGCACGAGGGATGCGAACTCGCTGTAACAGAGCGCCGCGAAGATGGAGGCCACGCCCGCTAGGACGAACGATAAGACCACGGCCGGGCCTGCATTTTGCGCTGCGACAGTGCCGGTTAGTACGAAAATGCCCGTGCCGATGATGGCCCCGATGCCGAGCGCCGTCAGGTTGGTCGCTCCGAGCGCGCGTTTCAGCCGAGTGTCGGTGAGTGCGTCAGCCTGAAGTTGCGTCACACTTTTTCGTCGAAGTAAATTCATGAGCGAAACTGGTTTTTGGTTGTGCTACTCGGGATGCGCTGAATAAATCAAGCCGGCGGTGAATTTCGTCGAGGCTTCCAGAAGAAGTAAACGGGCACGCCGGTCAGGACGATGACCAACCCGGGCCACGTCGTCGCGGTTTGGTACATGAACAGCACAACAAGAATTACAGTCGCACCGACAACATAGAGAGCGGGCACGATTGGATAGCCGAACGCTTTGTATGGTCGCTCCGTGTCTGGTTGTTTCTTCCGCAGCAAAAAAATGCCGATGATCGTCAGGATGTAGAAAATGAGCGCGGCCGAAATCACGTAATCGAGCAGATTGCCATAAAGATTGCCGTAACCAGTGACATTACCCGCGGCATCTGTTTTCACGGTGCGCGGCAAGACGAGCGCACCTGCCCAAATTCCTTGAATGACGAGGCCCCACGCCGGCACGCGGAACTTATTTAGCTCCGCGACCGAGCGAAAGAACAGACCGTCGCGCGCCATCGCATAATATGCGCGCGCACCCGCGAGGATCAGCCCGTTATTGCAACCGAATGTCGAAACCATGATCGCCACAGCCATGATCGTCGCGCCGGCACCGGGGAAAATTACATTCGCACTTGCAGACGCGACCCGATCGCTCGGCGCATTTTGGATTGCGGTGAAAGGCAGCGTGGCGAGGTAAGCAACATTTGCGAGCAGATACAGACCGATTACAAGAAAAGTGCCGAATGCGAGTGACAGCGGCACGTTGCGGCGAGGATTGACCACTTCGCCAGCGGTGAATGTGATGTTGTTCCACGCGTCCGCGGAAAACAGCGAATTTGTTTGTGCCACACAAATCCCGACGAATAGGCCAAACACCGTGGCAGCCGTTAATCCGGCGCCGACTTCCTGCAAATCGCCGCGTATTGTCCAAAAATTGCTGAAGTTTTCCGCGCCCGCGCCGGATCTGAGACCCACGATAATCCCGAGCACGATCAGCGCGATCAGCGCGCCAGTCTTTGCCGTGGTGAAGACATTTTGGATGAGCTTGCCTATTTCCAACCCACGCGTGTTCGTGAATGTTAGAAAACCGATTAGCGCTAAGCCCACGAGCTGCGCAGTGGAAAGAGAGACCCCATATCCACCGAAACGGATGGGAGCGATCAGATAATTGCTCTCGGAAATCCAGGGAACAAGGACGCCCAGGTAGCGCGCGAATCCAACCGCAACCGCCGCGATCGTCCCAGTCTGAATGACAAGGAAGAGCGTCCAGCCGTAAAGAAAGCCCCACAGCGGTGAAAAAGCTTCGCGAAGATAGACGTATTGGCCCCCAGCTTTTGGCATCATCGCCGCCAATTCTCCGTACGACAGCGCGGCCGTCAGCGTCAGCAAACCGGTGACGATCCAAACAACGAGCAGCCATCCCGGTGAGCCGACCTGCCGGGCAATGATCGGCGAAACGATGAAAATTCCCGAGCCGATCATCGAGCCGGCTACGAGCATGGTTGAGTCGAGCAGACCGAGCCCTCTGACGAGCTTCTGCTCGGCTACCGGTGTTTCAGTAATTGCGCTTGCCATGTTGTGCCGCTTGGATTGGCGGAGAGTTAATCATCAGTCACCTGTGCCACGCAATGCTAAAAAACTCCTTTTCTCGCATTTGCCTAAAATCAGCAATTTTAAACGCAAAATTGTTTTACGTGTAAAAAGGAACCGTGTAGTCTCCGTTCCCTCATGCGAAAGTTTCTGTCGATTTGGTGCGTGGCTGTGGCGCTGGTCGTCGACTTGACCGGTATCCCGCGGGGCGCCCAGGCGCGAGGAACTGCGCAATTTGAAGCGCTACCGCTCTTCCGCTCGCGGCAAAATCATTTGCTGGTGCGTGCCTTCATTAATGGCAGACTGGCATGGCTTACGGTCGATAGTGGCGCGCCGGTAAGCGCAATCGCTTTAAACCGCCGCGAGTATTTTCGGCTGAAACCAACCGCAGCCGAATCGAAGTTGCCGGCACGGGTTCAGATTAACGGAGCATTCAATAGCGTAGCGATCGCACGTGAGCTGCGACTCGGAGGGCTAACGCTGGTGGATGAGCCGGTGGTTACTGTGGATTTCGGTTATTCCGCTCGCGCGGCGCGCCGCGCTCATGAGCAGCAAATCGACGGGATCATTGGAGCGGACATTCTTTTCCCGACGCACGCTGTGCTGGATTGTGAACGGCAATTACTCATTTTAAAAACCGATCCGGAAGTCCTGGGCAGCGTTCCCAGGTTCGATCGGCGCGGATTGCGCGCTGTGCCGATTCAAGTCAGCGATGATTATAATCTGTTTGTTAACGGTTCCGTTAACGGAAAACCCGCCAAGCTCATGGTCGATACTGGTTCGTTCGCCACGCTCTTGCATCGCTCTTTCGTCCGGCGAATGCGAATCGCCACTCGAGAGACGCAGTATAGTTCGTCGGCTGTAAATCTGAAGGAGCGTGGCGTGCGCGTGGCGCGTATTCGCAAGCTGTCAGTGGGCTCGGTCGATATTATCGGTAAGGAAGTAGGCGTGATTGACTTGGAGGGGCTAATTCACGACGGGTTATTGGAAGGTTCTCCACCTGTCGCCGGACTGCTCGGCGCGGAAACGCTGAGAAGCCACCACGGCATCATCGACTTCGGCACGCGCACGCTCTATTTAAGATAACCCGAGCTCGCCAGTCGGCATCGTGTCATTCCGAGCGAAGTCGAGGAATCACTAATTTTTCTTCATGGCCGCAGTCACACAGGCATTTGTCTTGGCGGCGGGTGTCGGCAAACGGTTGCGACCTTTGACGGACGATTTGCCAAAACCGCTCATACCGATTTTTCAAAAGCCGCTGATCACTTTTGCGCTCGACCACTTGATTAACGCCGGAGTGAACAGGTTCGTCATTAACACGCATCGGCGTCCCGAATTGTTTCGAAGCTTTTTTAACCGCGGCGATTATGCCGGCGCTCCGGTGACGCTTGTTCACGAACCCGAGCTGCTGGAGACCGGCGGTGGCATTAAGAATGCAGAACGCTGCCTCGGTGGCGATCCATTCATCACTTACAGCGGCGACATCTTAACCGATGTCAATCTGCGACCTTTGATTGACGAACATTTCCGTCGTGGGAACGACGTAACCCTCGCATTGCGCGAGACCGGTTTGGCTTCGGATATCGCTTTGCGCGATCGCCGCGTTGTGGACGTCGCGAAGCGCTACGGGATCGCGGGAAATCTCGATTTCGCCAATATCGCTGTTTGGAATTCAGCGATTTTCGAGCGAATTCAATCGCAGAAAAAGATTTCCTTTATTCCGATTCTCTCGAATTGGATAGGACAAGGCGGCAAGATCGGTGGCTTGGTGATGAACGATGGAAATTGGTTCAACATTGGTTCGCGCGCCGAATACCTCGAGGTGCACCGCGAGATTTTGCGAGGAAATTGGAAGCCGCGTTACATCGAAGTCAGCGATTGGCCCGAGCGCATAGCCAAATCAGCCATCGTTGACTCCCGTGCGGAATTGCGCGGCTGCACGGTTGTCGGAGAACATTGCCGAGTCGGCGCAGAAGCGGTCCTCGAAGACACTATTTTGTGGCCCGATGCAGAAATTGCTTCCAAAAGTCAGCTTCATGATTGTATTGTCCGCTCCAAAAAAAAGGTCAGCGGCATCCATCGCAACATCGACATCTGATTTCCACTATGAGAACCGCCCTGCTTCTCCGACGAACGCGAATGCATTTTCCGCGTCTGGATATCGATCACATAAAAATCAGGCCAATCGAAAAAGGAGGCTCGGACCGCAAATTTTATCGAATCCAATGTTCTGCGGATCAGGCGCTGATCCTCGTTAAATACAATCAGGAACGCGAAGAAAACCGGCATTACGTCCAGATCGCACAATTTCTAACGAAGAACGGCATTCGCGTGCCGGAGATTTACTTTCACGACCCGGTGGAAGGCCTCATCTGGATCGAAGACTTGGGCGAGCGCGACCTTTACAGTTACCAACACGAGAGCTGGCTCGTCCGCCGCGCGTTCTACGAATCAACGCTCGACCAGATTGCGAAGCTTCACAGTTTGCCAGAGTCGGTCTGCGTAGAAATGAAGGAGCATTTGCCTGCAGAATTCAACGCTGCGCTTTACCGATGGGAGCAGAAATACTTTTTCCAGAATTGCCTGGGCCGCTATTTCAGCGTCGGCGAATCAAAACGCAAGGAGCTGGCAGCGCTTCCCAGTTTGCGCGAAATCGCAAAACATCTTGCCAGCTTGCCAAGAGTTTTGGTGCATCGCGACTTTCAATCGCAAAATATCATCATTCGAAACGGCCAGGTTTACCTGATCGATTTCCAGGGAATGCGACCTGGCCTACCCCATTACGATCTCGCTTCATTGTTATACGATCCGTATGTCGATCTTACCGAAGCGGAGCGCGACGAGTTGATCGCATACTATCGCACGCGGCAGCTAGAAGACGGAATCACTATTGACGGCGACTTCGATTTCAAGTTGCGGCTTTGCGCGATGCAGCGTCTCATGCAGGCGTTGGGTGCTTATGGATTCCTCGGCCTCATCAAAGGCCACAAACATTTCCTGCAACACATTCCCAATGCGTTGCAATCGTTGCGCGCGGTTGTGGCAAAAATCGAAAATCTCCAGCCTCTGGCATCTTTTCTTGCAGAGGTCTAAGCGTTCTCTCGGAGATTTCACTGCAGGGCGGGGCTCATATCGCGGCCATTGTCAGGCCTGCCAAGACTACAGCAATCGCGCTAGTTTTGTCTGACCGCACCACGCCCGCGGTGCCAGCGCCGAGAGGGATTTACGCTCCCGGCGCTGTTTTCTTCTGGGGGCTAGCTGGTTCCCAGCGTCACTTCACACCGACCACAAACACGATGCCGCTGCCGTCCTTCAGGTTGATGCGGAAAGTATACGTCGAGCCCGCGTTCAGGTTTTTGGTGTCCATGTTAAACTGCCAGTGGCTACCGCTCCAGGTGAAGGCGACGTCTGGGATGTCAGTGGTGGTGTCTGCGTTTACGTCGTCCACCGTGCCGCGGCGCTCACTCAGCATGGTTACCGAACCGAAGCCGGTCGTAAAGACCGCTGCCGGGTTGGAGATGGAGTTCCCGTTGGCGTCGCACACTTGGAACTTCACCGGGATGGTGCGGCCGGCGTTGCTCTTGTACACGCTGGTCCCGTCGCTATTGATCGGCGGCAAAATGACGCCTCCCGGGTCCGGCCCAGTGCACGTGCCATACGCAACCGTTAAGGACGCTGTTCCGCTGCTGGCCGAATAGGAGGTGTCCCCTGCGAAACTAGCCCCAACACCCGATGGGTAGATGCCCGGGTAGATTCCAGACAGGCTCACGCCAGTCTTGGTTGCCACGCCGCTGCCATTGGTGGTCGCACTCCCCACCGAATTGCCGTTCAGCGTGAAGTTAATGCTCTTGCCACTGACGGGTGATCCGCTCGAAGTGAGTGTAGCAGACAGGTTAACCGTTCCGCCATAAATGCCGGAGGCTGGCGCTGCCGTCAGCGTTGTCGGCGAGATGGTGGGGGTAGGCGTTGGAGTAGCTGTAGCGATAGCGGTGGCTGTAGCTGTTGCTGTTGACGTGGCCGTGGCTGTAGCTGTTGCGGTCGCGGTTGGAGTAAACGTAGCGGTGGCCGTGGGTGTAGGCGTGGGCGAGGCGCATCCGGAAGCATAGACGAAGTTAAGTTGCAAGCCGTCCATCAGCCCGCCCGTGTTGCACTCAAACTGTGTAAAATGCGAGCCGGTGTCGCGTTGCGCGCCTACGACAGCGCCCAAACCCTGACAGCCAGGGATTTCGCAGTCTTCCAACCTTCCATATATGATCTCAAAATTGGGCGTATCTTCATGCAAACGCACTTCAAAGTTTAGAACCACTCCAGTCCCACAACAGAAATTAGCGCGCCACTCAATATTGAAGATGCGATTGGGTGCCGTCCCTGTTACCGAGGTAAATACCCCCTGACTAGTAGCTATGTCTCCTGTGTAGAGGTCGTCCCAGTATGGAGCGATCAGGTCGGTCAGGTTTGCGGTGGGCAGGCAACCGTTACTGTAATCCTGACCGTTAGCACCCGTAAATTGCAGGTTGCCATTCGATGAGATACCAACCGAAAAGAAGATCTCGTCGTAGAAGGTGACCGGGAAGGGCAAAGTGATGAATGTGATACCGTCGTCAGTGTGGTTGCCGGTGTCGACGGTGCCGGGCACGAGGATGCCGCTACCCGTGGTAATCGTATAATCGTTCGACATGCAGTTGTCATTCGCGTAGGCGTGGCTGCCGCCCACGACGACGCATAAAAAAAAGAGCGCGGCCGCGCCACTGTGAAGAACGTAACCGCTAATTTTGCTTTCCGTGGTATTTACATTCCTGCGACCGAGCCCTGGTCGCGATTGACCCTGCGCGAAGAGTGTGATTTTTGTTCTTAGGGGGATTTTTTTCATTTTTTAGTAACCTTGGGTTGTCTAAGGAGCGGATTATGGCGAGACTAAGAGTCTTGCCTATCGGGCAGACGGCCCCATTTTTCGAATCGGTAAACTCCCGATGCGAGCTATCGGGCAATGCCTGCGCGTCTGACGCGCCTGGTTATTTGGCCTTCGCCTAAGGTACGCGGGTTCGCGCCACGTCAGCGTTGTGTGGGACGCCGCGCGTGGACTTCCCCTGCTCCGAGCAATTCGCGCGCACCGTGCTTGAGTTCTTCCGCGTTCGCGTAGCCCAGCTTTTGCTTGATGTGCTCGAAGTGGGTAGTCACGGTCTTGCGGCTGATGCCCAGTTCCTTTGCGATCTCACCCAGACGGCGTCCTGCAGCAATCAGCGAGAACACGGCCAGCTCGCGATCGCTCAGCGCATCGAGTCCCCTTGGCAAATTCGCGCGATGAGCGAATCTCTGGATCGCCAGCGCAGTAATCGACGGACTCGCATAAATTTCTCCTGCCATGACTGTCTCGACCGCGTGCATCAATTCTTCGGGCGATCCGTTTTTCGTCCAGTAACCGGCCGCGCCAGCATGTAATGCGCGCTCGGCATAAACATGTTCGGATTGCCGCGATACAATCAAAATACGAGTGTGCGGGTATTCCCTGGCGAGTTCTTTGATCCAGAGGATGCCGTCGCGATCTTCCAGAAATGGTTCGATCAGCAGAATATCGGGGCGATTTTGTCGGATGAGTTCGCCTCCATCAAAGAAACCATGCGCGCTGCCACAGATTTGATACCGCTTATCGCGCCCGACAATCGCGGCCATGCCGGCCTCGCTGACGCACGTGTCTCCGACCACGAGGACCCGACATGGTTGTCTTCCCGCGCAAGATTTGGCGCGATCTTTCACTGCTGTGGGGGAGGTCTTAACTGTGCGTGTTAGCTGACGTGAGTTCGCATTTTCTAAATCCCACCGTGGAAGTCAACAATATTTTTTCTTAGGTACTGGTTTTAATCTTTCCTAGGTATCCTAATTTGAATTGGCGCGATAGGATTCGGACTATATCTCCGGCACAGCTACGTGAAAAATTTTGGTAGCGGCACGGCGGCGCTGAGGTTTTGAATCGACCGCCACGAGTTTACGGCGCAGTCACCGGACAAACGGATTGGTTCTGCACTCGGTTCGGATTTGTGTTGGCGGTGTCCGTGGCCGGGCCCGACGGTGACGTCGTCGCCGAGCGTGAATAATTTTTTCCGGAGCCCGTTGCTTACGAGCCCGCTTAATGCTGCGCTGGCACCACCATGCGCCCGCGGCAATGGCAGAAGCTATGCAACTGGAGCTACTGCCAGCGCAATTGACGTTGAGCTTGACCGCAATCGAGCTGTAGAAAAAAGGGCCGGCTTGCGCCGGCCCTTCGTTATTGAAGCGTGCGATGCTCTTTATGGCAATATCGTAACGTCCCCATACGGGTTGAAGTGGAGCGAACCAGTGTAGTCGTTGGCGTTCGTGTCAACGTTGCTCGTGAACGTAAACGTCACGGTTCCGCATGAACCCGCGGCGATCGTCCGCTGGGCCGTCGTGCCCAGCAGAACCGCGTTGGTAAGCGGGCTCGCCGTTGACGTGTTATAGATCGTGGTAGTGCCCAGCGTGATCTTGGTCAGGTTGTGATTAGTAGCCTGCGGCCAGCTGATGGACAGCGTCGTAAGCACCTGGCTCGCGCCGGTGCCGTTAAAGACGCTGACGGTGACACTCTTCGAGCTGAGCGTCTTCGTACCAACGATGAACGTCCCCGGTGTCGCGGTTGGCGTAGCTGTTGGTGTAGGGGACGCAGTCGGGGTTGGGCTTGCCGGCGGGGGACTCCCCGGCATCGTTAAGAACACACAAGCCTGGCCGCTATCGCCGCCAGTCTTATTCTGGTCGCCATCGTGAACGATGAAGTAAAACCGATAGTGGTGACCTGGGGTCAGGTTGAGCGAGGATATGTTCCAGCGGCATTCGGCGCCGTAGCCCTGGTTCGTTGGGGTGGGCGTCGGCACCGGATCAGGACAATCAGGCCCAGGACATACCCCGTCTAAGTTCCAGTTGTTCACAACCGGGTCAGCGTCCGGAGTGACCGTTATTACGTTGGGCGTCACGGTTTGGTCCAACGTACTGACGGCAGCTTTCCATGTCCCGAAGACTTGATTAGGCGGGATGCCCGTGCCGCCATACTGCCAATCGCCAGCAAGGGGGTTGGAACTGCCCGGAAACGTATCCAAGTCTGTAATGAACACCTCCGGGGGCATCGGGCGACCTGACGGGTCGACCCCTCCCTGAGCCTCGGTGGCCCCAGTCATCGGGTTATCTACGTGGTCCGCGGGGTGGTTCACCATCGGCGAGACCGGGTAGTTACCAGTTACGGTCGTACCGGCGCAGGTCTTCACCTGAGTCTGGCGAACACCCAGCGTCATGGCGTGTTCGTCATTGTAGAACATCTGCAGCTGCAACGGAGTGCAGCCGTCGGAAGTCGTGGAAACCTTGAAGGCTCTCAACACCTCGCTCTCGTTAAAGGCGACGTTCGTCCGCGGACTGCTGCTAACAAACGGATACGGAGGCGTGCATGAACCCAGAGCACCGCATACCGTTGACGTTGGCGTGGGCGTTGGTGTTGGCGTAAATGTCGCTGTAGCAGTAGATGTGGCGGTAGGTGTGAATGTCGCTGTAGCAGTAGATGTGGCGGTAGGTGTAAACGTGGCGGTAGGAGTAAATGTAGCTGTCGGCGTAAAGGTAGGCGTAGGCGTAAAGGTAGGCGTAGGCGTGGGAACGTCGCAGTCAGCGAAAGAGGCGCCCTCGAATATGCCCCCGGGGATGTTGTCGAAGAAACTGGTAACATAGTTAGTGCCATTGAACTGCACCAGA
>DASYDT010000093.1:0-14107 GCA_036499425.1 Candidatus Udaeobacter sp.
GTGTTGGAGCGCCGCGAACACTATTTCCAGGAAGAAGCAAAACTTTTCGCTGCCGCTTTAAGGGAAGGACAGCGCGCCGGTATATTTCGAAGAACAGACTGCTCGGCCACCGCGAACGCGATCCTCGGCGCCACAAACTCGTTGCTGCCATTTCATTTGAGCACACATGAACTGGGTAAGCGGCGCGATATCGAAAAGATGGTTACCTTGATAACCGATTTATTCTTGCAGGGCCTGCTTCAGCATAGGCGGGAATAAAATCCAACGATATTAAGATAGGTCCAGTGGCTCCTATTGTTAATTCTATGTCCTAACATGTACTCTGTAGCAGGGGTCATATTCTCGCCCTAAGACAGTTGGTTTCCTTGGATTTTAGGGCGTCGCCGCATCACGTGTTGTAAGCCCATCCGATAACCTTACGGCGGCGCCTTTGATAACGGCTATGGTAATCGGATTCCCCCTAGGAAACGGGTGGCACCGTTAACCTCAACATCGGGTACGTAGCCGGAAGTGTGCGTTTTTTGTCCTCACGGTTATGGATGCCAGGGCCGTATATCCGTGAACATGAAAACCAAAACTCACTTAAAACGAACTCGGCTGGCTCTCCAGCTTGTACCGGCGCTGACGATCCTCGTCGCGCTGGCAGCATCCATTCAAACTTCCGCACAAACCATTACCACCTTTGACGCGCCGGGTGCGCAAGGCACCTTTGCCTTCAGCATCAACCCGTCTGGGACAATCATAGGACGCAGCCTTGACGCGAACAATGTGCGGCACGGTTTCATCCGATCCAAGGATGGCAGTTTCACCATCTTCGACGCGCCGGGTGCGGGCACGGCCCTCGGCCAGGGGACGTGGGCCTACTCCGCAAACCCGAGTGGGGCGATTACGGGATTCTTCTTTGACTCAGTCAATGCGGCCCACGGCTACGTTCGCTCTAATCAAGGCGTGATTACGGTCTTCGATGCGCCTGGCGCTGGCACGGGCTTCCACCAGGGTACCTTTGTGGTGAGCCCCCTTAACATCAACCCGAATGGGGCGATCGCGGGATATTACACTGACTCAGCCCTCGGCAGTCATGGTTTCCTGCGCGATAAGAACGGCGTTATCACTACGTTCGATGCGCCGGGTGCAGGCACAGGAGCGAACCAGGGTACGCAAAGCTTCGCAATCAGCCCAGGTGGGGAGATCACAGGATTCTACTTTGACGGGACCAATGCGGTCCACGGCTTCTTGCGGGATAAGAATGGTGTCATCACCACATTCGATGTTCCGGGCGCTGGCACGGGCTTCCACCAGGGTACATATGGTGGGGGCTTTACTCCGGACGGGCAAATCATGGGAAACTACTATGACATGGACAATCTCAGTCACGGTTTCGTATTGGCCGCGGACGGCACGTTCACGATCTTCGACGCTCCGGACGCGGGCACCGGCTCCAACCAAGGTACCTTTCCTTTTGGAATAAATTCGAGTGGAGCGATCACGGGATGGTATGTTGACGGGGCAGATGTGAACCACGGCTTCGTGCGCGATCAGTATGGCGCCATCGTTGAGTTTGATGTTCCAGGCGCGGGCACGGGCCCCGGACAGGGTCCGCTCGTCTTCAGCATTGCTCCGAACGGGGCGGTGACAGGATTTTACTTTGACGCGAACAACGTGGTTCACGGCTTCGTGCGGAGTAAATAGTATCGCTGGCAAACGGGCACTGGCGCCGCTGGCGATTCGCCTTGTGCCTCCAGCGCGTTTTCGCGCTTAATCCATGTTCCCCCCAGCGAAAGATGTCTAGCCGCGCTTCAGTTCGGACGCGCCGAAGATTTCAAAATGGTCGGCGGCAGGAATATAAGAACGTTACCACTCACGGACCGAGCGCAGGTTTTCAGCTGTACATGTATAGAAGATCCGCCAACCAGCCGTCGTAATCTGCGGAGCTGTGTCTTGCTATTGGACGTTGAGCGTCCGCCACGCCGTAGTCTCTCGACTCGCCGCAGGTTTACACGAAGGCGGATTGGCGAAGGCGGATTGAGCGTTTAGACTCTCCCGTGCGCGCCGAATTACCGCAGATTCAAAACTTCGTCGACGGCCAGTTCGTTGCGCCAATCGGAGGAAACTACCTCGACAACATCGAACCCGCGACTGGCAAAGCGTATTCGCACGTCGCCGAAAGCGACGGTCGCGATGTTGATCTCGCAGTGGCTGCAGCTGAGAAAGCATTCGTTGATTGGTCGAAAAAACCGGCAGCCGAGCGATCGAAAATTCTCTTGCGGCTCGCCGATTTGATCGAGCGCGATCTGGAAAAACTCGCGCGCGCTGAATCGATTGACACTGGCAAGCCGGTTTCGCTCGCCCGCGCATTGGATATTCCACGCGCCGTCGCCAACTTCCGGTTCTTCGCGACAGCAATTCTGCACACCGAATCGGAGGCGCACATCACCGACAACGTCGCGTTCAACTACACGCTGCGTCAGCCGCGCGGCATCGTCGGACTGATTTCGCCCTGGAATTTGCCGCTGTATTTGCTCAGCTGGAAAATTGCGCCCGCCATCGCAGTTGGGAACACGGCCATCGCTAAGCCGAGCGAGTTGACGCCAATGACTGCTTATATGCTGTGCGAGATCGTACGCGAAGCTCGGCTGCCGAATGGAGTGCTCAACGTCGTGCACGGGACCGGTCCAAATGTCGGTGCCGCGATCACCGCGCATCCGAAGATCAATACCATCTCGTTCACTGGCGGCACGATCACCGGCAAAAAGGTAGCCGAGGCATGCGCGCCATTGTTCAAGAAAGTGTCGCTTGAGCTTGGCGGCAAAAATCCAAACATCATTTTCGCCGACGCCGACCTCGACGCAGCAATCGCCGGAAGCGTGCGCTCTTCTTTTGCAAACCAGGGACAGGTTTGCCTGTGTGGTTCGCGCGTGTTCGCCGAGCGATCGGTGTACAAGGATTTCGTTGATCGCTTCATAGAAAGAACGGCACAGTTGTGCCTGGGCGATCCGCTCGAAGAGAAAACCGAGCAAGGCGCAATCGTAAACAAGACGCAGCTCGAGAAAATTAAGTTCTACATCGATCTCGCCCAGAAAGAAGGCGGCAAGGTAACGCTAGGCGGTTCTGTGCCGCAACCGCCTAACGAGCGCTGTCGTGAGGGGTATTTCTTTCCGCCGACTGTCATCACCGGCCTGCCCGTCTCATGTCGGACCAATCGGGAAGAAATCTTCGGACCCGTTGTGACGATCACGCCATTCGATAACGAAGAAGAGGTGATCCGTTACGCAAACGATTGCGACTACGGCCTGGCCTCCAGTGTCTGGACCCAAAACCTGAGCCGCGCTCATCGCGTCGCTGAACGGATCAACACCGGCACGGTATGGGTGAATTGCTGGCTGCTACGCGACCTGCGCGTCCCCTTCGGCGGGATGAAACAAAGCGGCGTCGGCCGCGAAGGCGGTACCGAGGCGCTACATTTCTTCACAGAGGCAAAGAATGTTTGTATTGCTCGATAAACTCACCAAGGAGAAGCGCGGAGCCTGTCACGCCATAGCCCTTGGCACGCAGGAGCGAGGCGAAGGCGGAATTCTTTACGGAGCCAAAGAACGTCTGTATAGCGAAGTAGCGAATCTGGTTGAGCCTTGAGAGTTGATTGTTGAGAGTAGGCCATGCCTACGAAAATTGCTGGTGGATGCGCGTGCGGCGCTATTCGTTACGAAGTTTCGGCGGACCCGATCGTCATGTTCAACTGTCATTGCCGCGATTGTCAGAAAACAACTGGCAGCGGCTACACGCCTGTCTTCTACGCACCGGCGAATGCGTTTAAGATCACCAAAGGAACGCCGAAATATCACGAAACGAAAAGCGAGATGATCGGCGATAACACCCGCGGTTTTTGTTCCGAATGCGGTTCGCGATTGTTCGGTGCAAGACCGACTTCGGCCAGGGGATCGCGGGTGGAACGCTGGACGATCCAAGCGTCTACAAACCGCAATTCGAAATGTGGACTGTGGACGCACAGCCGTGGGACCACATGGATCCCAAATTGCAGAAGTTCGAGAAATACCGACCTCAGAAATGAGCGAATCGATCGAAAGCAAACGCGCGCCTGAACCCGTGGGCGCATTTCCGCATGCGAAACGGGTAGGCGAGCTTCTGTTTCTTTCGGGGATCGGGCCGCGCAAGCGCAGCAGCAAAGAAATTCCGGGCGTCACTCTGGATTCTGAAGGCAACGTCGTGAATTACGACATTGAAACCCAGTGCCGCGCCGTGTTCGAAAATGTTCGACTCGTTCTGGAAGACGCCGGTGCAACATGGCAGGACATCGTCGATGTCACTGTGTTTCTCACAAACATGAAGAAGGACTTTCCAATCTACAACCGCGTTTACGCGGAATATTTTGCCGGGCCAGGTAAGCCAAATCCCACTCGGACTACGGTTGAGGTGGGCGCGTTGCCAACGCCGATTGCAATCGAGCTCAAGGTGATCGCCGCGGTTGGATAGAATGTCATCCTGAACCGCGAAGACGGTGAAGGACCCCACTCAGCAAGAACGATTCCGCAAAGCACAAAGTGTGTTCCACAGCTTACCGCAACAGCGACATGTTCCTACCAATTAAAGCCACAGGATTCAAGGAACCCTGCGGCTCTTATTGGTGATATTGCAGGACGCGCGCGCTCAATCGACAACGACGTGATCAACCATGCGTAAATCGCCCGCGTGTGCGTAGTAAATATGCACGTGAGCTCCGGGTTTTATCGCGGTTTGGATCCCTTCGCCGTTCTTGTTCACAACGTGGCCAGGCCCGTCGAGAACATACCTGCCGGGAGTATCCTTCGTAACAACGAGAGTGTTGGACGGCTGGTAAATCGCCGCCGACCCGTCCTCAGTCGTCATTTTGATGATCGTTCCCGTTACCGTTACTGCTTCTGTCGTACTTGTGCCCTGCTTTGTACCATTCGAACTTGGCTGAGCAAATGCCAGCGGCGCTAGCAATGCGCAGCAGATTAGGATGGCAACTGGTTTCTTCATATTATACCTCCGTGTTGATTTAAATTGTTGCGCGTGATGATCGGGTTCCCTTGCAACTCAGCGCGCCGACCGGGAATTGTGCGCCTTCATTTCCGGCCTCGCCGCTTTTGTCGGCGGTGTGCCTCTGACGCGAGCTATGATTCCATGGGCAATGCCCGGCATTGAAGGATCGCCGTAACGACCACAGATAAACCCCTGCGCATTGATTCCGTTTAGCGATGTAAAGGTTGAGCCGGGATAGTCGAAAGTGAAGAAATTGTTTGGCGCGGTAAAGAAGAGTCCATGAGTCACGCCTGAGATGTCCACATATCTGCCCACCACCCAGTTCTTATTGTTATCTCCAAACAGGATTGTCGTAGTGGAGCCCGGAGGATCGATCGGGAAGTGCAGCGCCCCATTGGCGTCCCGGTAGTAGCCGTGAGGGATTCCTGAGCTGTCTACATAGTATCCCACCACCAACTTTTTGTTATTATTGATGTCGTAAGCAAGGGTCGCGCTAGCTCCCGGGACGCTATACGAGGTTAAGGTTCCGCCAACGCTGATGAACGCTTGGAGGATCCCGCTGCCGGGATCAAACGTGCCGGTAAAGTCCCCGGGATCGTTTATCCCAAGCACATTGGTTGTGACCCCGCCGGGAACATCGTATTCTGTGAAGGTTCCGCGCGACAGGAAAAACCCGTGCTGGTTGAGATCGCTGGTTTCGTAGTCACCGACTACTGTGCCTGAGTTATTGATGCCTCGGCCTTCGGTAAAACCCACGGTATCGTTAGGATCGACGATCGGCGCGCTAAAGCTACCATCGCTGAACCGGACAAAACCGCGCACCACTCCGCTCGAATCGATGTACTCGCCAACGATGTCGCCTCTTTCGTTAATCTTCTGCGGCGAGGTGGTCACAACTCCGGTCCCGGGATAATCAAAAGTCGTGATCACTTCGATAGAGCCCGAGTTCGCCGCCTGCTGAGCGAACGTCCCCATCAATGGGAACACGAATAGAACTGCCAGAATGCTGATAAGTATATGTTTTGGTTTCATAATACTAAGGCATGCAATAAAAGCGGCAAAAACGGCTCAAAAATTCTTGGAAAATTAAAAGTTTTAGCATTCCGGTTTTGCACTTCTACACCCCGATAACCGCCGCGACGGTTGTCCGACGGTTACCGAGATCGCGGAACTGGAGAAGGTTAAGGATAAATTCCGCCGAAGGTTTAACCCCTAAGTAGGATGTCAAGCGTGGCAAGCTGCCACTTGCGCCTGCCGAAGCCGGCGCTGAGGCTCGGTCCGGTCGATTCGGCTTTATCCCGTTACAACATGAAACCCGGCACCAATCTACGTCTTGGGCCGTGATTCGCGTTTACAATGACGCCAGCACCGCGATCGAGACGCACAAGCACACTGGCGATTTCGGGCAGGTCTGAGCCATCATGTTGGGGATTTTGAGCGAAGAATCTCTTGGGGATTCACGTTCGTTACTTATGTTCGGCGCCAAATACCTTTTGCACTAACGCCTCAAAACGCGGATCGCCACGAAGCGGATCGAGCTGCGGATCAACTTTAATCATCATGACGCTGAGACTGTCACGATCAGCGGCAGCTTGCTCCAACGAACGAATTGCCTCGTCGCGATTTCCCAGACTGACGTAGAGCAAAGTGCGCCAGTATGAGAGCACGTAGCGATGCTGGCTGAGTTCTTCCAGTTCAGACAGCATTCGCACGGCCGCATCCTTGTCGCCTGACTGGGCTTTAGCAGATGCGAGCAGCACTGGAACAAACAGATCGTCGCTCAACTGCTGTGCCTTTGTGTATTCTGCAATTGCGGCAGGCATGTCGCCCCTTAGCTGAAGAGCGACGCCCAGATCATAATGTGCGTAATAAAACGTCGGATCAATCTCCAGCGTCTTGCGCAACTGCGCGATTGCCTCATCGTATCGACGCGCACACAACAGATTCACCCCTAGGTCTGCATTGATAATGGGCGAGAATGGATCAAGTTCGATGGCGCGTTTGCCCTCGGCGATCGCTTCATCGAACCGGCCTAGGAAGAGGAGCGGGCCGTTTCCATACCAATGGTGGGCCGTGGCGTAGTTGGGGTTTAGCGCGATGGCGCGCTGAAATTCCGATATCGAACCTGCCATATCGCGGTCGCTGAAGCACAGCGACAATCCGAGCGCGGTATGTGCCTCCGCCAGTTTGTCATCCAGTTGCAGCGCTTTTAGTGCAGCAGTCTTTGCTTTTGGATAGGCATCCTGTGGTGCCGTCGCAGTAAAGAACGGCAGAAGAACGTAAGCCTGCGCCAAGCCGGCGTAGGCCAGCGCGTAATTCGGATCGCGCGTAATCGCCTGCTCATAAAATCCGATTGCCTTCGGGATATTGTCGCCGCTGCGTTTTCCCCAGAGCAATCGGCCTTTGAGATAAAACTCGTAGGCTGCGGTGTCGCTCGTCGGCTGGGCTGCGATCAACTGTTTCTCCTCACCGGTCAACTCTGCCTGCAGCGTGTCGGCGATCGTCTTGGCAATGTCGCTCTCTACAGCAAAAATGTCAGTCAGCTTGCGGTCGTAAATGTCTCCCCAGAGATGGGCGTCGTTCGGCGCGTTGATCAACTGCACATTGACTCGCACCTGATCGGCCGCTTTTTGCACGCTGCCTTCAAGGATGCTTGCAACCCCGAGTTGCTTCGCGATCTCGCGCAGATTATCCGGCGCGCTTTTGTATTTCTGGGTGGAGGTCCGTGAGATGACTTTTAGGTCCGCGATCTTGGAAAGCCGTGCCAAGATTTCATCCTGAATGGCCTCCGCGAAATATGCATTATCCGGATCGCTACTAAGATTTTCAAACGGCAGCACGGCAATACTTTTTTGCGCGATTGCCGCCGCCTTACCTGCATTTTGCTGAGATCGAGCCCAAAACGCGAACAGAACTCCGGCCAGCACAATCACAACAGCCGCGCTCGTCACGAGACGTGATCCATTGCGCTTGAGCAGACACTTCGCGCGATAACCAAGAGTAGGGCAACGCGCGACAACCGGCTTGCGCGCGAGTTGGCGGCGAATATCAGCCGCGAGATCCGCTACTGTCGGATAACGCATCTTGGGTTCCTTGCGCATCGCGAACAGGACGATCGCGTCGAGATCACCGCGCAAGAGCCGCGCGGTTTCCGCATCAGAAGCAACCGCACTGGGCGCCGGCGGAACTTGCTCACCTATCACTAAAGCCAGTTCCTCACGCGTGGGACGGGCTATGGAAAACCGGTGGGGCTTTTGGTCGCTCAACATTTCATACAGCAGCGCACCTAACGAGTAAATATCAGTCGCGACTGTTATCGGATCTCCTTTCGCCTGTTCTGGCGAAGCGCAGATAGGTGTCAGATGCTGCTGTGCCTCGGCAGTCGATTGCGCCGCGTCCTCGTCTTTCGCCAGGAGCTTGGCGATCCCGAAATCGAGCAGCTTCGGCTCCCCTACTGCATTGGCCAGAATGTTGCTGGGCTTGATGTCGCGATGGACAATCAGATTCCGATGCGCAAATTCCACCGCGTCGCAGATCTTCAAAAAGAGCTCCAGTCGTTGACGCATCGAGAGCTTATGCGCAACTGAAAATCGAGTCACCGGCGCGCCGATAATATAGTCCATGATGAAGTAGGGCAGACCATCGTCGGTCGTGCCGGCATCGAGCAGCCGCCCGATATTTGGGTGATCGAGCCTGGCCAGGATCTGGCGTTCAGATCGGAAACGCCGCAGGATCTCAGCCGTGTCGGCGCCTCGATTCAGTATCTTGATGGCGACTTGTTTCTCAAACTGACCATCAGCGCGTTCTGCCAGGAAAACTGTGCCCATCCCGCCGCGGCCAAGTTCACGAACGATGACATACGCCCCCACGCGCTCGCCTCCGCGCGGCGGACCATCCTGCCAGAAAGTGGAGGCTGCGTTCTGCGCACAATCTTCGAAGCTGTCGGTACGCTCCTTAAGAAGCGCTTCCGCTTGGGCCAGGAGCGACTCGGCCTCTTCGAGCAAATCCGTATCTTCACCGCAGCGTCTCTCGACCAAGGCAATCCGGACCGCTGAAGAGTTTTGTTCCAACGCTTCGCCCAGGATGGTTTTCAAGCGATCCCAGCGTTGCGGATCGATGTTCCCTTGCCCGAATCGCGTAGTTTTTGTGCTCACGGAGAATTTGAATCCCTAATTGGCAGATAGTTCTCGCCGAAGCCAAATTTTCGCCAGGGTCCAGTCCCGCTTCACTGTGGCCGGCGAAATTTCCAGGACGTCGGCTGTTTCCTCCACCGTCAGCCCGCCGAAAAACCGCAGTTCGACGATGCGCGCCTGTCGCTCGTCCAGAGCTTGCAGCGCCTGCAACGCCTGGTCGAGCGCAGTCACATCAATTTTGCGGCTGTCGTAAAATTCGAGAGTAAGTCTCAGAGGATCTGAGCCGCCGCGTTTCAAACGATGTCGCGCGACCGCGTAGTTAGTCAGCGTCTGTCGCATCACCCGCGCGAAGATTCCGATAAAGTGACTACGATTTTGCCAGACAAGATTCTTCTCACCAATCAGGCGAAGGAAAGCCTCATGCACGAGCGCGGTCCGCTGAAGAGTATGAGCGGTCCGTTCGCCACGCAGAAAGGTCTCGGCCAGACGACGCAAGTCCTCGTAAACCCCCGGCATCATCTCGCTAATCACGGCGGCATCGTTGCCCTCGGCATGATTCGCCTCACGCACAACAGACGGAGTCAACGGCGCCGCGGTGGACGGCGTGGGCCCCTCGGTGCCAACCCTTGCCATAACGGCAAAGCCTAACGCATCTGGTGCCGAGGCGTCCAGCCAGAGCTCATCGCTCCGCGCGTCGATGTCTTCTCGTACCTCTACAGCGCTTGGCATCACAACCGGATTGATACTAGAATTTTCTTCGTGTGCTGTTTAGACTGGACCGCTCATCCAAGATGGCCGGTTTTACACCTCCACCGGGGTCAGTGCCGGCCTCAACCTCTCGTGGGCGATGATTTCAGGAAGACTATGGCGCCTACGTGGCGGCATCGGTCGGCCAGGAGTTACTGTCCGGGCGACCAGGATGGTTGCCGCCGGCTGGAGTTTTCTTTTTGCAAAATAGAATGGTTTTATACTCCTTAATGCAATAACGACCCGGAAAACGGCTCATTCTTTGGCGAAAATTTCGCGCACTTGGGTAACGGTCGTAAGGTGCGTTTTGTTTGAAGGCCGTTGAGATCAAGCAAAAAATCGGTTGTTTTGCGTCAAAAGAAGATCAGGAACAGCGCAGACTAACGTTGCACCCGTCAACGATGTGGAAGCGCTCTTGCACGTCTGGGGCGCTACAAACAAGCAAGGTAAAGACTACGGCGAACAGGTTTTCGTGCGCGCTGCCCGCGCGTCGCCTGAATCGGCGAAATCTGCGTAATCTGTGGTTAAATTGAGCTTGTGAGCAACAAGCCATTTCACATCGTTTCCGCAGATCACACTGGCATCACGGTCTCAAATCTTGAGCTCTCGCTTGCATTCTGGCGCGACGTGCTCGGTTTCGAGCTTTCGCATACTGCGCATCAAACTGGCGAGATGGCGAAAGAAATCACAGGAGTTGCCGGAGCTGAGATCAAGCTTGCTGTGCTAAAAACACCCGGCGATCATAAAATTGAACTGCTTGAGTATCTCGCGCCGCCGGATCGAAAACAGGTTGCTCTGAGGCCTTGCGATGTCGGATCAGTGCATCTCGCGCTTTTGGTCGAGGATCTCGACGCCGTCTTGGAAAGAATTTGCGTGTCCGGCTGGAAAGCGGCTGGCAAACCGCAGACGCTGACAAGCGGCCCGAACAAAGGGAAGCGCGTCATTTATGTGCGCGATCCTGATGGAACGACGATTGAATTCATGCAGCAGCCGTCGGCATAATGGTAGGGACGGCGTGCTGCGCCGTCCGGACATCGCAGCGCGATGTCCCTACCTCTGAATCGGAATCGCGCCGCGCGCGACGTTCTTGTAAACGACGCCGCCTTTCATCACGAAAACGACGCGGCGCACCGCAGCGATGTCTTTAAGGGGATCGCCGTCGATAGCGATGATGTCGGCTTCGTAGCCAGGTACGATGGAGCCGATGCGGTCGCCCATACGCATTGCTTCGGCGGCAAGCGAGTTCGCCGAAACCATGGCGCTCATCGGATCAACGCCGGTATCGCGCACGCGATCGATGAACTCTTCGGCATTGCGGCCATGCGCGCCAGCGACCGCGTCCGTGCCGAAAACGACCTTAAGTCCAGGAATCTTGACAGCGCGGCGGACGATATCATGGTCGAGCGACACGGCCCGCTCCATTGCTGCGAAACCTTCCTCGGTATAGCCGGACGTGCCGAGAAAGCGCTCTTTGTTAGCTAGATAATTTTCGATCACGAGTCCGGCTTGCGGATCGAAATACGTCCCGTGCTTAGCTAAAACCTTGAGATCGTCATCGGTCGCCATCGTTCCGTGCTCGACTTCGGTGCAACCGGCAAACGCGGCGGCGCGCACGGCGTCCTTGTAGGCGTGCACGAGCGTGCGCAACCCCTGTTTGTTCGCCTCGTCGCACGCGGCATTGAGTTGATCCTGTGAGAGCGTCATGCCGCCACCCTGACGTATGGATGCAGAGGCGAAGATTTTGATAAGGTCTGTGCCGGCTTGCTTCTGTTTGCGCACGAAAGCTCGAATCTCGTCAGGCATGCCGGTTTTCTGGCCTTGCCCTTCGAGCGGCTCGATGGCTGTGAGGATGCGCGGACCGAGCACTGCGCCTTTCGCGATCGCGTCGCGCAGAGGGACGTCCGTCGGCGAGCCGACGCTTTGCACGGTGGTGAAGCCAGCCATCAATGTCAGCCATGCATTCGACGCCGACTGATAGGCTGCGAACTGCGTTATCTGCTCAGCGCCTGCATTCCTGCCATCCGGGCCGAAGCTCCAGGTGATGTGAACGTGCGAATCGATCCAACCGGGCAGGACGGTGAAGCCTCGCAAGTCGTAATCGACAGGCGAGGCCTTCGGGTCGAGCGCCACGATCTTCGAGTCTTCGACAACGATGCGCGTGTCGTGGGCGACGTGGCCGCGCCCGTCGAGCAGCATATGAGCGGCAATGACGATGCGCTTCTTTTGTGTCTGGGCCGTTGCCGGATTGGCTTGCGCGGTCGCGGAGAGAATGAGTGCGCCTAACACGCAAAGTGCGATTGCTCGTCGTCCGCGCGGAAGGCCGAATTGGCTTGCGCGAGCGGTTGTTGGACATGCAGCGAAAATCGCCATAGTTGAGCACGATGTTTTCTGCCGACGAAACATTTGCAAGCGAAATGGACGCGCAGGATCCGCTGCGCGATTTCCGCGAACAATTTTACCTTCCAGTCGATAAGGATGGCAAGCCGCTGATTTATTTCGCCGGAAATTCGCTGGGCCTGATGCCGAAATCGGCGAGAGCGATCGTCGAGGAGGAATTGAACAACTGGGCTAGGTTTGGTGTCGATGCGCATCACGCCGCGGGAACGCCGTGGTATTCGTATCATGAGGCGCTGCGTGAACCGACAGCGCGCCTCGTAGGCGCAAAGCGGCTCGAAGTCGTCTGCATGAACAGTCTCACGGTGAATCTTCACCTGATGATGGCCACCTTTTATCGGCCGACCAAGTCGCGCTTCAAGATCTTGATGGAAGAACCGGCTTTTCCTTCCGACACCTACGCGATCAAAACGCAGATCGCGCATCATGGGCTGAATCCGAAAGAGGTGCTCATTCTCGCGCGAGCGCGCAACGGCGAGGCCGCAACTAGAACCGAAGACATCCTCGATCTCATCAAGAAGCACGCAGACCAACTGGCGGTAGTGATGTTTGGTGGCGTGAACTTTTTCACGGGGCAACTGTTCGACGTCGAAAAAATCACAGCCGCAGCGCGGGAGCACGGCATCATTGCTGGATTCGATCTCGCCCATGCGATCGGGAACGTGCCGCTCGCCTTGCACGATTGGAACGTCGATTTCGCGGTCTGGTGTTCCTACAAATATCTTAACGCCGGTCCCGGCGCGGTAGCCGGCGCATTCGTGCACGAGCGTCACGCCACCAACACAAAACTGCCGCGACTCGCGGGCTGGTTCGGGAACAATCCTAATACGCGATTCCGGTTGCACCTCGAACCGGAGTTCATTCCAGTTCCATCAGCAGATGGTTGGCAGATCAGCAACCCGCCGATTTTCTCTATGGCGCCGCTGCGCGCTTCGTTCGCAATCTTCGATCAGGCAGGAGGGATTGATCCGCTGCGAGCGAAATCGACCAAGCTGACTGGCTATCTTGAATTTCTCCTCACGGAAATCGGCTCGAAAAAATTCAGTGTCATCACGCCGCGCGATCCGAATGAACGAGGTTGCCAGTTATCCATTCTGGCACACCAACATCCAAAGGAGTTGCATGACGAGCTTGTCGCCGCTGGAGTGAAGTGCGATTTCCGGGAACCGAACGTTATTCGGGTGGCCCCCACCCCGCTCTACAACACGTTTCACGAGGTCTGGCGGTTCGCGAACAGTCTCGTCAAGCATCAGTGATATATCATCAGAAAATCTGTAATTTTGGTATAATTCACGCTTAGTCTTTACCAATTTTGCTAACGTGATTCGAACGGCTCTTTTCATCATTGCATTCGGCCTTTGCGTAAACTCGATTTGCGCAAAAGACGAGAAATCAATCAAGAAGTTGAGTGACGCGCTCATGGCGCTCGCGCCTGACGTGGACCCGGGCGAAGCGGAATTGCTCTCGGTAACGGCGCACACCACCTCGCGCAGCCTTGCGCGCGAATATCATCTCGCCTGGTCCCCGATATTTCAGAACTTCCTGATCCAAATTGGCCGGCGACAACGGGGCTGGTGCGGCCATTACACGCGCGATATTGGCGAACGCCTGAAAGAGCTCAAGCTCAAGACGCTGGTGCTTCACTGGGGTGCTGCTTTTGCGGGAACCGACGACGAGAGCAATTGTCTAGTAGTCACCGCACGCAACCAGCCTTTCGAGGACGGCATCGTCCTCGATGGCTGGCGCCAGGGCGGCCGATTGTTTTGGAGCGCAGTAAAAAAGGACCATGAGTACGACTTGGCACAGGATGCAGC
>DASYDT010000094.1:0-5418 GCA_036499425.1 Candidatus Udaeobacter sp.
CCCGCAAAGATGAATGTTGTACTCTCATCTACGAGTATTGTGGGGCGCGCACCAGCCGGTACGGGCGGCATGGTCCAGTTCCAATCGTCGACATGAGTTGCCTGGGACAAGTGCTTCAGTGTGTTTCGGTGCGCAATGATCTTTGCGCCAGATTGGTGCATCCATCCATTACCGTCAGTGTGGTCCCAATGCCAATGAGTATTGACCACATATACGACCGGAGTGGGGCTGATCGCGTTGAGTGTGGACTTCACTTTAGCTTCCGATACGCTGATTCCAGCATCAACCAGAAACTTCCCATGGTCGCCTGACAAGACGACGATATTGGCACCCGATCCCATCAACACGCTGACATTTCCACGCAACGGTTGCGTAACGATGGGTCCTTCTGCTCCGCGTAAATAGCGAGCTCCAGCGCCGGTGTGGAAATAATCGTTTGGCACGACTCCCGACGATTGCTCAACTGAAGTCGGTGGGACTTGAGAGATTGCAGGTGAATGCTTTGGTATGGGATTCATCTCAGTCCTCTTTCTACGCTCTGCTTACTGTGCCATACGGATGTTAGGGATAGTATTGTTTCAGCTTCGCCAACGAGCTGCGCCATTGCCGAAATTAAAGTCTCTGGAATGAGCTGTCCTTCATTCCATCGATTTGTTTCAGGGGCTGCGGTAATCATCAGTCTTGACATCCGGTGCTCTCAGGATTCCGAGATTTTTACGAAACCGTCCTGAACAAGTTGTGTTGTGCGCGCCATGGCATCGGTGTTGATCTTGATTCTGGGAATGAGGTCGGCATTTCCCCAGTGATGAACCTTGGCCGTTGCTCCACACAGCTCGACCTGAACGCCGCGTTTCATTAGATCAACGACGAGGTCCCTGTAAGGATTCCCGGTCGCAATATTTCGGTCCGTGTTGTAAGCAGCATCCTGCAGCGTGACGTGCCCCGCATTTGTGTGAAACACCGCGACCACCTGAGACTTGGCATTCCAGTCGGCGATGTCATTCACGATGAGCTGAAGATGGAAGATGGACGCTGGCAAATCTCCCTCGAACGACAGCGCGGCGATGCTGAACACAACCTTCCCGTCGGAAAGTTTTACCGGGATATCAATGTGCAGTTCTTTTTCAGTTGTAAACATACCTTTATCTCCCGAGTTTTGATTCCGATATTTCACACAAAGTCATTTTCGACAGTGTTACGGCTTAGGATCCACCGCTGTCCTAGAGATTGCGTTCAATAGGTGGGTCATTTTGTCACGGTGTCCGACCGTCTGAGCTGACTGCCGCTACGACAGCGGTGTTACCGAAACGCCATCCTTCGGAATCGCATCGTAGGTTGCCTTATCGATGCGCAGATGCGCCATAACCAGTTCCGGCGGCGTGTGCGCCAGCCACTCCGAGAACGAAAACTCCTGATAGCGATCGGCCTTGAACATCTCCAGGAAGATCAGATCCGTATCGCCTGTGTTCTCGATGTAATGCAGCAACGTCTTCTGCACATATCCGACGTCTCCCTCCTGAAAGTCCATGGTCCGAGCTTTGTTGCCTGTCGCCACCACCGTCATTCGACCCTTACCAGCGATATAGTATTGCCACTCGTCCGCGTTCGGGTGCCAGTGAAGTTCCCGCATTCCGCCCGGATGAACGGTGACCATGCCCATCGCAGTCGTTGAGACTTTGAAATTGCTCGAATCAATGCGCACGTTGCCCCCTTTCGTCTGCTTCGTCGGCGGTATTTCCATCGTGCGAAAAGCAAAATCCTTCGGTGATTTTCCAAGCGCTCCGCCTGCTGCTTTCTGATCGGCCTCCAGTGCCCCTGGAACATCCGTTTGGAAAATAAACAGCTCTTCCTTCGGCACATTCTTCAACGCCTGTTCGCCAATGCCAAAATTTTTCGATAGCACTTCGTCTGGCAGGTGCGCCATTGAGTCGCTCAAAAGCACCGTTTCTGACTCCGAAAACTCACCGTCTTCGAACACGAGCATGAATTCGCAGCCGTCGGGATTGAGGCCCTGAATCGAGTGCGGGATCCCGCTTGGGAAAAACCAAAGATCGTTTTTCTTCACATCGGCCACAAAACTCTTACCGTCCGCGTCAATTGCCGTAATCCGCGCCGTCCCGTAAAGCATGAGGGCCCACTCGCCGGCGGTGTGCCAATGCAGCTCGCGGACACCTCCGGCTGTGAGCCGCATGTTTACGCCCGCCAGGGCCTTGGCCACGGGCAGCTCCCGCACAGTCACTTCGCGTGACCATCCACCTTCGTAAGTGCGCTTGTTCGCAAAGGAAAACGGATACTTGAAGTTTTGGACCAGGCTCTTGGAGTCCGTGACAGGTGGCCATATGGAATCTGAGTTCTGGCCATCAAGCCCCGGATTTGCTGGGCCAGGATCGCTTTTACTTCGGTCTGCGCCTCCTACTTTTTGCAATGCGACAAAGCTACCTAGCGCTACCGCGGTTTTTCCGATGAAATTTCGACGAGTGAATGCGCTCATAATTATTTCTCCTGATGGTTCTGAGTTTGTTTTTTGGATTTGAAATTGTTGAGATCAAGCACTCCAGACTTGGTAGAGGATGGCGAGCAGGACCAGCGTCAGACCGCCCCAGACAAATACGATAGCCTCCTCGCGATTGTGTCGGACGACGGTCACATCGTCCTCGACGGTTGGATCGCGATCGAAAAATTCGTGTCGCCTGCGCCAGATGAACACTCCAGTAAGCAGAAAGACGATCACGGCGAGAGTGAATCCGACACGCAGCGCCGGAACGCCCGCCTGTTCAATCGTAGCCACGAAATCACTCAAGTGATCCCCGATTAGTGTGTTCATCTTGAAGCTCGAAGAGTTGTTTGAACCCACTCTTGCCTGTCGTCGGCGATTACGATGCTGTTGTCCGGCCGAGAAGCTTGACGCGGATAAGGCGATTTGATCAGCGCAAACGCGTTCGAAGCGAAGATCGAAAATGCGATGACCCCGGTCAGCAGAATTTTTTTTGTTTTCATGCCAAAAGTTATCGGCGTATTCGATCGGCTTCCACGACGCGTCCGGAGGATTTTGCGATGCCGCTACAGGACGGATCGCGACTCCCTCTTCAGGAGGAGGTCGCTGGGGAGACAGAAGTGCGATCAGCGACTGCGGCTACGATCGCGTTCGTGGCTAGTAGCGTTCCGCGGCGAAAACAGATTCCGGATCGGAACCGGAAACTTTGCCTACCGCGATCCAGACGAAGCGACTAACCAGCGCGCCAATCAGAAAGAAGATCGCTGCTAACGGGACCAGGCCAAAAAAACGGAGGACAAGTGCTAGCGGGCCGTTCAGGATTTCGCCGATGCGAATGAGCCAGCCCGAGCCATGTTCGTGTATCGCCCGATCTGCGACGCCATGTTTGTCGATTGTCAGCCAAATTAAGAGGGCTAATTCGACAGCGGCCGCGAAGAATCCAATCGCATTGAGCGGCGGGATGCGATGGCCGAGCAATTCAAGTAACGCCGCCGCAGATCCCAATCCGGCGATTCCGAAATGAATCGGAAGCAGTGTGCGATGCAAAAACCACGCCGGAATCGCCGTCGCCCCAATCAGCACTCCCGTATAAGTCGCGAGCAAGGTTCCGAAGATCGCCGAGCAAAAAATTAAGATGCCGCCCGCGACGCGCAGAAGTTGATCCAGTGTGCCGGGGAAAATCTGATGAGCATGCAGTTCAAACGCGATCAAGCCGGGAACGACGCAAGCGCCGAACCCTGTCAAGATCCAAGCGCCCATCGACATGGCCGATTGAGGTTTGAAAACCCGCAGCATGTTGAGAAACAGATGGGGACGGCCAAGATCCATGATCAACAAAATTGGTGAAAGAATTGCCCCACAGATGGCCGCGAGCCACATGGCCGCGCGCGCAAGATCGAGATGGTGAAAGATAACGGCACCACTTGCGATCACCGCGGACATCCCGGCAATTCCCCCGAAGAAAAAGTAGAGTGGAACTTGCCAGGTCCAAACCGGCGGTTTGAGCACCGGCTCACCGTAGTAGCCCGGTTTTCTCGGAATTGGACCGCCCGCAACATCGACACCTCGACCGGCCACGACGCCTTTTCCCCAAGCTTCCTCCCGCAACTTTTCGAATCGCTTTTCGCATGGCGAATCAGTTGTCATGAAAAAAACGCGAACGCCAAGAACGTCGCGATGATTGATGCAATCGCGGTCGCGAAGGCCGAAGTCCACGCTGACTTCAAATAAATGGTTGGAATCTGCGGCTTCGGCGGAAGTCCGTATGCTTCGGGTTCACCAAGAATTAAAAAGAATGCGTGGATTCCGCGCACAGATGTTTCCTGTGGGTCGTAGAGCTGCGCGTCGTCGTAACCAGATTCCTTTAATTGCTGCACACGCCTGGTTCCCTGCGCGCGCAGATCATCGAGCCGTCCAAACACGATCGATTCGGTCGGGCAGACTTTGGCGCAGGCTGGAACGAGTCCGCTCTTTTGGCGATCATAACAAAATGTGCACTTAAATGCGCCGCCGGCGTTGGGCAGCGGTTGTGGCCGGCGATCGATAACGCCAAACGGACAGGACACCACGCAATATCCGCAGCCATTGCAGACATCGTCCTGCACCAGCACCGAGCCGACTTCCGTACGCACAATCGATCCGGTCGGACACGCTTCGAGGCAACCCGCTTCCTCACAATGCTTGCAGACATCAGAAAGGAAAACCCAGCGGAATGGATCGTCTCTATCGCCGTTGCCTAACGAGTGAGAACCGACGATCTGACCGCCTTTTTGGCGATCCTGTTCCAGAAACAGAACGTGCCGCCAGGTGGAAGCGCCGAGATGGCCGGTGTTATCGTAGGAGTTCCCTGACCAGGTAAAGCCGTCGTCAGGCACTTCGTTCCATTCTTTGCAAGCGACTTCGCAAGCTTTGCAGCCGATGCAAACAGTCGGATCGGTGAAGAAACCAACTTCGACATTTTCCTGCACGTAACTGTGCCGGCGTTGATTCGTGCTGTGTGTGCCTTGGCCGATCATCGAGTGTCGATCTTTCCTTCCAAGCCGTGACCACCACCGGCTCTGGCGCAGGGCGCACCGGGCGCCGGTTGTTCGGGATGCAAATTGAGCGGGCCACCCTTCGGCACGTATTTGTTGAGCCAATCTTCGAAGGCCGGTCCGCGCGGCAATCGGCCAGGGACAATACTGCAACCACACGCCTTGGCTTCCATGATGGTGACATTGGGCTCGCCTGAAATGGGAAACAGATCATTGGCGGCGTCGCCGCGCACCTTCCCAGCCGTACCAAAATGAAATGGAATGGCAACTTGATGCACAGTTTTTCCATCGATCTGAAGGGGTCGCGTGCGCCGGCTGACTAGCGCACGCGCTTCAATGGCGCCGCGCAACGTGACGATGCATATATAATCGCTATTCTTGATCTTGAGT
>DASYDT010000095.1:0-3672 GCA_036499425.1 Candidatus Udaeobacter sp.
GCGTTTAACCTCGGAGCGTTGATTGCGCTTTATGAACGTGCGGTTGGCTTTTATGGCTCGCTGGTTAACATCAACGCCTACGATCAACCCGGCGTTGAGGCTGGAAAAAAAGCGGCGACGAGACTGTTGCAGCTTCAGAAACAGGTGAGCGAGAAACTCGCGACCGATTGCGGACAAACCGCCGAAGAAATTGCGCACTCCATCGACGCAGACCCGGAAGATGTGTTTCATGCGCTGCGACATTTGGCGAGCAACGATCCGCACGTTAAGGTCGCGCCCGGTCAGGAAGCGGCGGAAGACCAGTTTTCACTCGAACAATAGCGGTAGTGTGCGCTTATGGCAGAAAAGCCTTCGCAGGATGCAAAAGATTCTCCAAACGTCTCATGGAGCGACACAGTCCGTTTTATCCGGCAACTCGGTCACGATCTTCGCAACGATTTAAATGCGATCGAACTGCAATCCGCTTACATCGGTGAGCTGGAGAAGAACGAAGAAGTTCTCGGTGAGATCAAACGTTTGCGTGAAATGGTCTCAGGGATGGCCTCGACTTTACAACAGCTTTCCCGAGCCGTCGGCGACGTTAGACCCACCCTGATTTCTTACCGGGCCACGGATTTTATGGGAGACTTGTGCAGGAAGATTAGCAACGATTTTCAAAAGCAAAATACCGAGATCACCTGGGAGATTCAGCCTGGCAACGCGATGTTGAACGTTGATCCGCAACTTTTGCAGGAAGTATTTACCGAGCTTTTTGCCAATGCTTTCCGGCATGACCGCGGCAAAGGCCCACTGCTGGCGAAAGCCAAAATCGACAACAACCGGTTCCGCTTCACTCTCCATGAACCAAAGGGTCGTTTTGAGTTACCTACGCAAAATTGGGGACGCGAACCGATTCGGAAAATCAGTCAACGCCATTATGGTCTTGGTCTGAATCGCGTCCGCGCTATCGTAGAGGCCCACGGCGGAAAACTGTATGCTCAATATGATCCGAACGTTTCGGCGCTCATCACGACGCTTACGCTTCCCGTGACAAACGAGGCCTCCGAATAAGCTTGAAACGTCGATCATTCTCATCGTTTAAGCAAACTGGAGCCCGCTGCTCGTGCGTAGGACGAGCAGCGCAATGGAATGAAAACAGAAAATCACCGTGTCCTGATCATCGATGACGAGCGGCCAGTGCTGATGACGCTCGAGGCGCTGCTGAAGCGACATGGTTATCAAGTCGAGACCGCGCCTACTGGCGCGCAAGGACTCAAGGTGTTGAAATCGAAATCGCCAACACTCGTATTGCTCGATCTTCGCCTACCAGATGCCGACGGATTGGAGATGCTGGATCGAATCAAGACCGAGTTGCCCAACGTGCAGGTAATTATCCTGACTGCGCACGACTCACTGCACAATGCCATCGAGTCCATCAAACGCGGCGCCTACCATTTCATTAGCAAGCCGTACGCGCCTGAAGAACTCCTTAGTCTGGTGGAGAAAGCATTGGAAAAGCAGTTTCTCTTGCGGCAAGCCGAACACCTCCGGGCAAGAACAGAGCAACTCGAAAAACGTCTCGAGATTGCAGAGGCTCGGCCCACGCCAATTTTTAAGAGCAAACCAATGCAGGAGATCGAGGAATTAATTGATGCGATGGCGCCGTCGGATGCCAACGTTCTGATCGTAGGTGAAAGCGGTGTGGGCAAGGAAGTGATCGCGAACGCGATTCACGCCCGGAGCCGGCGAGCAGAACAACCAATGGTGAAGCTGAATTGCGCGGCGTTCCCTCAAACAATGATCGAGGGAGAACTTTTCGGTTACGTGAAAGGAGCGTTCACCGGAGCGATGCACGATTTTCCGGGAATGATCGCAGCGGCAGACAGCGGCACCCTTTTTCTAGACGAAATATCGGATATGCCGGCAGACTTGCAGACACGATTTTTGCGCGTGTTGCAAGAGCGCGAATACCGGCCACTTGGCAACACACAAACACTGAAAGCAGACTTTCGCGCGATCGCTTCGAGCAACCGGCCGATTGCCCAGGCGCTCGCGCAGAACCGGCTCCGCTCCGATTTGTACTACCGGCTAAACACTTTTCAAATCGAAGTGCCCCCGCTCCGGAAACGCAAAGAGGACATCCCGCCGCTGATCTCGCAATTTGTAAAACAGTTTTCTCAACAACTTGGTAAGCCGGAGCCAGAGATTTCGCCGGACGCGTTTCAGAAATTGCTTGATTACTCGTGGCCGGGAAATGTTCGCGAATTACAAAACGCAATTGAATATGCGGTGGTGCTGGCGCGACAGGGCGTAATCGGCGTAAAAGAGCTTCGGCCAGAAATCCAGTTACCTCCCGAGTTGCAACAGGCCGAGCTCAGCGCATTACCGCGCAGCGGTGTGCAAACTCTCGACGACCTCGAGCGAACCGCCATACTCCAAGCGCTCGCGGAATGCCGCGGCAACAAGAAAAAAGCGGCCGAACTTCTCGGCATCCAGCGCCCCACCCTCTACAACAAGATGAAGCGCTACGCCATCGAGTTGTAATGGTAGGGACGCCGCACTGCGGCGTCCGGTCAGCGCAGCGCGCTGATCCTACCTTGTTGCGGTTATCTCTAAAGCCGTTCGATTCACATCGCAACCGCCGACGGCAATGGATAGATCGCGCTCCATCCTGCCTCGTGGGATGCTTCGGCAATCTACCGTCGCACGGGAATCGGCAAGGTTCACCCATAAACGCTTTTGCGCCAGGCGTATGCAAATAGCAAAAATTCCTACAAAAATCCTCCGAATACGGTTGACCGTCGGCGATCCATTGTTATCTTACTGATCCCGCTGGAAGCGGGACTCCTCTAGTTTGGAGTGCGTTCTACGTACATTCGGGGACTACAAATTGGAACTCAATTTTGTCCCGACATGATCAATCGGAGCTGCCTCCGCAAATGCTAGTGGCGCGGCAGACCCGAGTTCAAGTCGGATTCGAGATTGAGTTTTTTTGTCGGCTGAATGCGCGTGAACGGCTGGTTCTTTGACATCTACATACAGGGTAGTAAGAAAATACAACTTTAAGAGCTGAGTCTGAAATCAAGAGGCTGTCGCAAGACGGCCAAGAGAGTTTCAGTTATCAAAGAATCTCTGGTCCGGCAGCAGCCGGATCAGATCAGATTGATCAAGCTACAAAGAGCGCATCATGGATGCCTTGGTGCCAATAGGCGATGAAGGACGTGGCAAGCTGCGATAAGTCACGGAGAGCGGCAAACACGCTTTGACCCGTGAATTTCCGAATGGGGTAACCTGAGCAGGGTAACACTTGCTCGAGTTCCTGTGAATCCATAGCAGGAACATCGCGACACCCGGCGAAGTGAAACATCTCAGTAACCGGAGGAAAAGAAATCGAAAGAGATTCCGTCAGTAGTGGCGAGCGAAAGCGGAAGAGGCTAAACCTGCCGATTTATCGGTAGGGGTTGTAGGAGCCCGACGTGGTAGTGCAAAGGTTAGGTGAAGCTTCTGGAAAGCTGCGCCATAGAGGGTGAAAGGCCCGTAACCGAAAACCCAAGCACGCCTAGGGATTTCCTGAGTAATACGATGCACGTGAAACTTCGTATGAATCTGCGCCGACCACGGCGTAAGCCTAAATACTCATTGGCGACCGATAGTGAACAAGTACCGCGAGGGAAAGGTGAAAAGAACCGCTGC
>DASYDT010000096.1:0-3333 GCA_036499425.1 Candidatus Udaeobacter sp.
GCATTTGTGAATCTAAATCATAAACGATAAAGGTTTTCATTTTTAAAATTCCTTTCCACTGATGTACTGCGGGAAATCCGGCGCGAGGTTATGGAAAAAATGCAGAAGCGCACGCGACGGCCTGAGGGTTTTTAGTCCAAAGTCGCGGACCAGCAGAAATTAAACTGAAGCGCTCACTGCACGCCTGCAAAAAGTGAACTCAGAACTAGGGGGCAGAACTGCACCGAAACCCGGCCTGAACGAAGAGTAAACCCAGAAAAGCGGGTTAAAGTTGGAACTGCATCTCAACGTTAGATTCTCACGAGGGGACGATCCTCGTTGCAAACGCATGTCGCGGCGACGGAAAGCGTTTCATTGTTTGTGCCGATTAGTTGGCAAGAGCGATTCCTGAGGGGACCCTGAAGAGGAGCCACGGCAATTATGGCACCGGTGTGAGAAGAAAGGCATGCGTCTGGCCCCGGATCGTGCCGTAGCCTGCGATTTGGCCGGCATCGTTAATCCCGTTGGCTTGCCCCAGGATCCAGCCGCTATTTGCCGGAATGAGCCTGTTCAAGTCCTGCATTCTGCCGCCATTAGTGGAAATGAAGGCGTGATAGTCGTTGCGGCGGGTGGTCGCGAAGCCCACTACGGTGCCGCTGTTGTTGATCGCCAAGCCCCAGCCACCCGATCCGCCGAGCGTGCCCAGGTCTACCATTTGCCCGTCACTTAGGCGGAGGAAGGCGTGCGCGGCACGGTTGCCCCTGGTGTAAGCCTGCCCGGCGATCTGGTTCTGGTCGTTGATCGCATACGCGATGCTCCAACTGCCGCCGAGGGTGCCGATAGGAGTCATAGTGCCGTTCTGGTAGATAAAGCCGAGAAAATCGCCCGAGGAGTTATACGAATAACCTGCGATGACTCCGAGATTATTGATGCCGTAGGCATTGCTCGTGTCACCGCCGAGCGTTCCCAGGTCAATCACCTGGCTGTTGCTAAAGAGACACGCGTGGTCCTGCCCGCCGAGATGCGCCGAATTGCCGACGACCTGACCGGAGTCGTTCAAGGCGTAGGCGACACTGTAATCGGCGCCAAGTGTGCCGAGCGCGACCATTTGACCGCCTGTGTAGAGGAAGGCGCGATACGAACCAGTCGCAAGAGTGGAGTAACCGGCGATCTGCCCGGAGGTGTTGATCCCGCGCGGTTGGCCATCTTCGCCACCGAGCGTACCGATATTGATCAGTTGACCATTGCTGTAAAGAAAGGCGGGGTCGCTCATCTGACTCGACGGCGCGCTCGATTCTCCCCCAATCTCTCCGCTGGCATTGATGCAGTAGGCGACGCTGAAATTTCCATCGCTGTTTGGGCCTAGCGTGCCGAGATCTGTAATCGTGTAGGTCTGGGCGAACACTGGCGTTACGAGCAACACAAATGCGGCGAGCTTCGCGAGCTGCCGGACATAACTTTCATAGTTGATAGACGAGCTGGTTTTCATGGGTAGTTCCTTTCTCAGGAGTGTGCGTGCGGTGCATTTGTAGCTTGAAGCCGTATCCTGAAGGTGCGGCAGAGGTATCGGCAACACGGTGAACTGCTCCTTTCGTACAAAAGACATTCGCACCAGAGTCATCTATTCGCAGCTAAGGATTAAGTAACAGTTTTGTCACTTTTCGTTACAAGGGCATCGTAACGCCGAAAACTATAAAAACCCGTTGCCGATACTGGGGGGACGCCCGCGTGGACTGTCGAGTGCGGCGTGCTTGGCGCAGAAGGAATCCGCTGAGGACAGCCGGAGACTACACAAAATCGAGTTCCTGCAAACTCCGCGGTGGTCCGAAAACTTCGCGGAGAATAATTGCTTGGCGCAGACCAGATTTCGATCCGAGCAATGTTGCGACGTCTGTCTTGAACTCTGCTTTTTTTAGAAGTGGCCGAGCCGCCGCTGCGTAAGCTTCTATAGGCGTTTTGACGATCGGCGGCTCCCGAAGCTCAACCGGTAAGGCTTCGTGAACTTCGAATCCCGACGTAGCCGGGACGGGCACGGATGGTGGAACGACTTTCTGCAAACGGCTCGGCTGTTCGGATGGGCGGCTTTCTCTTTGGATGAAATCGGGTTTCTGTCGTTGTTCCCGAGGTACTCGCCATGTGCCTGGGGTTACGGGAGGCGGTTGGACGGGCGCCAGCCGTCGAGGCGGAATATCGGCGCGGGGCGCAACCGGCGGAGGCGGAGTTGAACTTGGCGGCTGCCCGAGTGCTTCGAGAAATTTGCGAATCCGATCCGCGTCTGACTCTGCTGGCAAGCGTCGGATCGGTGGAGGCATTTTAGGCGTCGGCGATTCTGGTGTTTCGTCTGGCGCCTTTCTGCCTTTGCTCAGCGCTTTCGACAGGAGCTGAAACAACGCCGCCACAGCGATCAGCAGAAAGAAAAGTATGTTGTCGAGATTAACGGCAAGCATTGGCTCAGGGCGTTAAAGCTTTAAATGTCATTCCGAGCGACGTCGAGGAATCCCGTTGCATTACTTTTCGGTACGATCGCGGGATCCTTCCACTCCGCTCAGGAGGACAGTGGCTGCGTTCAACCATCACGTCGCATCCGCCTGCGGTTTGTCCCCACCCGCGATGGATTCGCGCATCGAAGTGTCGGCCTGTACATTTTTCATCCGGTAATAATCCATGATGCCAAGATGCCCGGCTCGAAACGCCTCGGCCATGGCCTGCGGCACCAGTGCCTCCGCCTCTACCACTTTCGCCCGCATTTCCTGAGTCTTGGCGCGCATCTCCTGCTCGACGGCAACCGCGGCTGCTCTGCGCACCTCGGCTTTCGCTTGCGCGACGCGCTTGTCTGCCTCGGCTTGTTCGGTCTGCAATTTCGCGCCGATGTTATCGCCAACATCGACGTCGGCTATATCGATGGAGAGAATTTCGAATGCCGTATTGCTGTCGAGACCTTTGGCGAGCACCGTCTTTGAAATGCGATCGGGATTTTCCAGCACTTCCTTGTAGGAATGCGCCGATCCGATCGCGCTCACGATGCCTTCGCCGACGCGCGCGATGATTGTCTCCTCGGTTGCGCCGCCGACGAATCGGTCGAGGTGCGAACGCACCGTAACGCGGGCTTTCACTTTAACGCCGATACCGTCCTGCGCGACGCCATCAATCGTTGTGCGGCCCATGTTTGGGCTCGGTGCGTCAATCACTTTGGGATTAATGCTTGTGCGCACCGCTTCCAAAACGGTCTTGCCTGTGCCTTTCGTGGCCAGATCGATGGCGCAGGCACGATTGAAATCGAGGGTGATTCCCGCCTTGTCGGCGGCAATCAGTGCAAGGACCACGTGACTGACATCGCCACCCGCCAGGTAATGC
>DASYDT010000097.1:0-63425 GCA_036499425.1 Candidatus Udaeobacter sp.
GCGGCCTCGGAACATCGACCAATTCGAGAATGATCGAGCCGGGCAACTCCATTCTCGGGAACGGCATTTCGCCACCGGGGAACTCGATGTCGCGCGTCTCGCCCGAGAGAAAATTATCCGGCGAAAAATAACGGCGATAACAACCGCGGGGCATCTGCAAACGAAAGCTTTCGAACGAAGTCGCTGCGAAGCCGGGATGCAATCCGAACGCCACATGCGCAGTCAACTCGGGTTCATGGTTCCGAAACTCGAAAAGAACGCTCAGCGTGTTCAACTCGATCTTGTATGTCAGATCCAGACTCACTCTCAACGGGTATTCAACAAGTGAAAAGTCCTCCGGAGTAATTCGATATTTCAACGAAGCACCGACGCCCTCACCGGAGAATCCCGCAAAGCGCCACGCCTTGGAGCGAAGGAACCCATGATTCCCACCTCTAATTTCACGGCCCCGATAAAGGCTACGACCATTTTTAAGCCGATGAAGATAATAGCCCATGACGGTTGCGTGGTTTGACCAGCCCTGAGACGGCATTGACAGATCGTTGTCGCGATAAAGGAAACCGGTCCATTGGCCGGCGTCGTTGATTCGCGCCAGACTAATCAGTTCCGCCCCAAGACGCGAGACAACGATCCGCAGACCGTTCTCTTCATCCACCAAAACGTCGAGTTCTCGGTCGTCGCGCTTTTCTTCGGAGTGAGAAAACTTAATCATAGGAGATTGGTGGATTTCAGGGCGTTTCTGCGAAACGCCAACCCGATGGCGTCTGGCACAGACGCCCTACAATAATTCACCGCTCGTAAGTTTGTGCGCCGCTCATGGGAACAAACCGCGCACTTGTTTGGCCTTGATCACGCGTTCGACGCCGGTGGCCATGGCCGCTGTGCGATGCGAGACTTTGTGTTCCTTCGCACGCTTGATTACTTGCGCAAATGAATGCTCGAGAATACGGAAAAGTTTGTCGGTCACTTCGCTTTCCGACCACAGAAACGCTTGCAAACCCTGCACCCATTCGAAGTACGAGACGATCACCCCGCCGGCGTTGCAAAGAATGTCCGGGATCACGAAGATTTCGTCCCAGCGGTTTTCGAGAACCAGGTCCGCGTCTGGCGTGGTGGGACCGTTGGCAGCCTCAGCAAGGATACGGCACTTGAGTTGACCGGCGTTCTTTCCGGTAATCACCCGATCGACCGCCGCGGGAACAAGAATGTCGCACGGCAGTGTGAGGAATTCCTTCGGATCAACACGATCGCCCTGCGCAAATGCCCGAAGGTTTCCCTTCTTCAGCATGTGCTGTTCTGCCCCTTTCACGTCGATTCCCTTGGGATTGTAAATCGCGGCGTACGCGTCGCTGATCCCGACGACTTTGACGCCGCTTTTGTACGCGAGCGAAAGAGCCGCCACTGAACCGACGTTGCCAAATCCCTGTACGATCGCAGTGCATTTTTCGGGGTCCATCTTCAACATGTTCATGGCGCGCTCGATTAGATACACAACGCCACGTCCGGTCGCTTCACGTCGGCCTTCGGTGCCGCCGATGGCGACTGGTTTGCCGGTAACGATTTCGTTGACGGCGTAACCCATGTAAACGGAGTAGGTGTCCATGAACCAGGCCATGATCTGTTCGTTGGTACCCATGTCCGGCCCCATGATGTCCGTGTGCGGGCCAACGAACGGGATCATTTCCTGCATGTAGCGGCGCGAGACCGCCTCCAGTTCGTTGCGCGAAAGTTGGGTCGGATCGATGGCAACTCCGCCCTTCGCGCCGCCATAGGGCAATTGGGCCAGCGCGCATTTCCAGCTCATCCACATCGCCAGCGCGGCCGTCTCGCCCATCGACAACGAAGGCGCGAACCGTGTGCCGCCCTTCGTCGGGCCGAGCGCGATGTGATGTTGCACGCGGTAACCTTGGAAGGCTTTCGTGCTTCCGTCGTCCATGTGCACGGGCAACGTCACGGCGACGGCACGCTTCGGATAGGTCGCCCATTCGCGGTCGCCCTTGTCGATGTTCAGATAATCGGCGATGACGCGAAATTGCTCGCAGGCCATCTGGAAAACTTCGTCGTCGTAAATCGTGTGCATCGCTGCATCAGCGCAACTCTGGGAGTCCATCGGAAAGCTGCTATTTGCGCTCGGCAAGTGGCGTCGTCAAATCGAAAACGTTGTAGTGCGGCGACATTTCGCCGCTTTCAACAGCGCGGACATGTCCGCGTACTCCAAAATGCACAATGGTCGACAACTGCGTTTCGAATTCAGTATCGTTGCCACAAATGAAAATTGAAACTCTCGCCGTTCACGCCGGACATTCCGTTGATCCTGCCACTGGAGCAGTTGCTGCCCCAATTTATCTCTCCACCACTTTCGAGCGCGATATCGAAGGGACGTACTCGCGCGGTTTCATGTACACGCGTAACGATAATCCCAACCGCGACGCCTTGGAACGCGGCATCAGCGCGCTTGAGGGCGGCGCAAGCGCGGCGGCATTCGCCTCCGGCACAGGCGCGACCATGTCGATCTTTCAAGCGCTCGCACCCGGCGATCACGTTCTGGCGCACGTTGACGCCTACTACGGCACATCGCGATTGCTGCGCGAAATTTTCCTGCGCTGGGGATTACAAGCCAACTTCATCGACATGAGCGACCTTAGCGCCGTCAAAAGAGCGCTTCGCAAGGAAACGAAACTGGCTTGGATGGAGACGCCGTCCAATCCGCTATTAAAAATTGTAGATCTCGCCGCGGTCGCCGAACTCGTTCAGGACGCAGGCACGCTCTGCGTTTGCGATAACACCTGGGCGCCCGTGCTGCAGCGGCCATTCGATCTGGGCGCCGATCTTATTCTTCATTCAACGACAAAATACTTCGGCGGGCATTGTGATGTCCTGGGCGGAATTGTCGTTGCAAAAGAAAACAGCGATTTCTTTCAACGGGTTCGCGGCATTCAGTACGAAGGCGGCGCAGTCCCCTCGCCTTTCGATTGCTGGCTGATCCTTCGCGGTATGCGCACATTGCCATGGCGGATGCGCGCGCATTCGGAGAACGCAATGAAAGTGGCGGACTTCCTCGCGCGACATCGAAAAGTGGCACGCGTCCATTATCCAGGATTGCAGTCGCATCTCGGACATGAAATCGCCGCGCGTCAGATGTCGATGTTTGGCGGGATGCTCTCGTTTGAAGTGAAAGATGGATACGATGCGGCGCTGTCGGTCGCGGCGAAAACGAAAATCTTTATTCGCGCCACGAGTTTGGGCGGCGTGGAAAGTTTGATCGAGCATCGCGCATCCATCGAAGGACCGGGAACAACTTCACCCGAAGGTTTGCTACGGCTATCGATCGGGCTCGAAAACGCAGACGATTTGATCGAAGACCTCGATCAAGCGCTGTTGTAGAGGCGCTTGTGCCAAGCGCCTATCTTTTCCGTATGAATTCGGCGTTTGACACAAACGCCTCTACAACGAGCGGACTTTTCGCCGGAAGACGTCAATAATGTCCTGCACCTCACTCACGCGTAACAGAAACGCCGCTCCGAAAAACGTCAGCGCGCCAAATGCAATCGCGATAAGCAGTGTGGCTAGCTTCTGAAAAAACCGGAAACTAGCCCATGCATCCAGCCACCAGTAATTTGCTGCCCAGCAGATCAGCGCAAGTAGCGCGCCGGCGACACAAATTTTTCCGAGGCCGATTAGCATCTGGCGTGTCTCCAACCTGCGTGTATGCCGGCGCATCAGCGCGTAAAGCAACAGAAAATTAATCGTCGCAACGAGGCTCGTCGAAAACGCAAGGCCGCGGTGTCCCCAACCAAGTCGGAATGTAAAAAGCCAGTTGAGGAAAAGATTCGCGCCGATCGCCAGAAAACTCACCACCATTGGCGTGTTGCGTTTCCCAATCGCGTAGAACGCAGGCGTCAACACTTTCAACACCGCATACGAAACGAGCCCGATGGCGTAAAATTGCAATGCGCCGGCAGTCTGCCGCGTCATCTCGGCCGTGAACCGTCCATGCTGATAGATCACGCTGACGATAGGCGACGCGAGCATTGCCAAGCCGATCGCCGACGGAATTGTAAGCAAAAACGCCAGACGCATTCCGCGCGCAAGAATTGTGCGGAACTCTGCTGTGTCGCCCCGCGCGGCGCTTTTTGAAACGAGCGGCAGCGTAACCGTGCCGATCGCGACGCCGAAAATTCCCAGCGGCAATTGCATCAGGCGAAACGCAATGTTGAGCCAGCTCACCGGACCATTTCCGAGGCTGGCCGCAAATCCGCTGTTGATCAGCACATTCACCTGCACTGCGCTGGCAGCGATCACGGCTGGTCCCATCAAGGTCAGCACCGTGTGTACTCCTTCGTCCCGCCAATGAAAATCAGCGCGATATTTGTAGCGGACTTTCCACAGCGACGGAAATTGTCCTAGCAATTGCCAGGAGCCGCCGATGAGTGTGCCGATGGCGAGGCCTACGAGTGAGAGCGCGCCAAAATGCGGGTCGATCCAGTAACCGATTCCCACGCCCCCGATGATTGAGCCGAGATTGAAATAACTCGAAGCCATGGCCGGCGGACCGAACACGTGTTTCGCATTGAGCATCCCCATCACCAGCGCGGCCAGCGATACCAGCAGCATGAATGGCCACATGATTCGAGTAAGCAAAATGGTCAGCGCAGTCTTGTCTGGCGACCAACTTCCCCACGTTAAGAGATCGACAAGCTGCGGCGCGAACACGATGCCGAGCACGGTCACTGCGCTCATAAAAACGGCCGTAAGCGTCGCGACCTTGTTGGCCAGTCGCCACGCCGATTGGTCGCCTTCAATCGCTATCTTTTTTGTGAACGTCGTGATGAAGGCTGTCGAAAGCGCGCCTTCGGCAAACAGATCGCGCAGCAGATTCGGCAACCGAAATGCCATTAAGAATGCGTCGAGATTTCTTCCGGCGCCAAACAACCCCGCAAACACCATCTCGCGTATCAAACCGAGGACGCGACTGGACAGAATAGCGATGCCAACAACGCCCGTCGCGCGGGTGCTCATTTGCCGGTCGTCAAGAGCCATCGGCCAAGTTTAACCACGAATGAACACGAATGAACACGAATTGATTTTAGATAACCACGGATTTCGCGGATGACACGGATTTTGTCGGGCGTTTGACTCGCTCGCGCCCGCGACCTTCGCCCTTCGGGCTTCCCGTTAGTGTCGCTTGGCGTCCCCGCCGCTCCGCTGTGTCAGAGGCCAACTCGGTGCTGGTGATCACGCCTCGCGACAAATATCAAGCCCCAAAGGCGCGGCATATTCACTGGCAGCCTGGGGCATCGACCTAGGAAATCAACCGCACACCACGAACAAGCGTTGAAGGCGCGATTCAATAGCCCCAGAATGGATCGCGCTTTTAGCGCTGGCCGTTTTGTATTTCACAAATCCTAGGGCGTTGCCCCAGGCTTGCAATGAGATCGCGCCTTTGGCGCTAACCCGAGACCGACAGCACTGATTTGGGGTTGAAAAAGAGAAGGCGCCGGGAGGAGTTACTCCTCTCGGCGCCGATTCTCCGGGGGCGAATTGTCTGCGGTGTTACTTCACACCAAACCTAAACTCGATGCATGAGCCGTTCTTGTTAGTCGCCATGTTGGGTTCTTCTTCGGGAACGGCGGGCCAAAGTTTCTAAAATTTCCTGGTTACTGTTGGTTTGGGTAACGCTGATAGGTATTCTGGGGAGGAACAGGTTTAAATAGGGGGAATTGTTAGGCAGAGTTTGAAACGCCGCTCAATCGGGTTGGCGTCTGCCGGATTGGTTTGCATCACTTCGCCTATCAAGGATGCGGGGGAGCAGCCGCGCTTTGCAGATCTTGCGAAAAACTGTGCAGTTCTTGTGGAATCAAATTTTGCCGATCTTGTAGGGCGTTTTTGTGAAACGCCAGGCCATTGGGTTGGCGTCTGACGCAGACGCCCTACAGGAGTTTTTGTCGAGCAGTGCAAAGGGTGGCTGAGGGACAGCGCCAGTCTCATTTTGCGTTGCGTCTCCATTCCTGGTTCGCCATACCGAAACGCCATAGCGAAGTCTGCGAAAAAAGTTCCGCCTCCTGTGAGAAATTCGAACGGATTAGCGGTGAAATTTTAGCACGCGCATTCTCAAAATGAAGCGCGGAGTTTGGTTGTCCTTAAACTGCTTGTAAAGGGAAAAGGCTGGTTTTCAGGTAAGGAAAGCTTCCTGATCTTTCAACACACATCCCCCTAGGGGAAGATGTGAACAGCAGTGAACAGGGCGGCGCGTTTCTGATGTGAAAATGTCCTTAGGTACAATTACCCTCGTAAAATTTTTACCGCCCGCTCTCCCGCGCGACCGCGGGATCGCTAGAGAACACGGAGAAGGGATTTAAAAAGTTTCATAAAAAGTTCCGTGAACTCGGGTTCTATTCTGGAACCTGTGAAAATCGGCATCGCTGAAGAAATTTCACCACCCGGCGTCCCCGCCTAGAGATCCCGAGGTCGCAGAGGATTCAGACAGGAGCAACAAAACGAAACAAAATCATTCTGAAAATTCTGTTCATTCTGTCAAAAAATCTCTCCGTAAACTCCGGGCCTCTAGCGCGGGAGCGCGGGTGGTGGATCTATTCGGGCCTCACGCGGCGGGGAACCGGACGACCTTCTTTTTGCTTCTGCCGATGACGGCCCGAGGCGGCATAAAAGTCAGCTCAACGTATTTGCCGGCCAACTCAACCAACTGCCGGCCGCTATTCAGACCGAGCTTGTGTTTAATATTCTCGCGATGGGTCTCGATGGTTTTTACACTGAGGTTTAACGACTGAGCGATTTGCCGATTGCGAAGCCCGGAGCCTAACAAATTAAAAATGTGCATCTCGCGATCGGATAAACGTTCAATGCCGATGGTAGGACGCGCCGAACGCGCCTCTGCTGGCGACTCCAACGATTTTTTGAAGGCCCGCATCGCCACATCCCTGCTGACGTAAATGTTGCCAGATAGAATTTCGCGAATGGCGGTCAACAACTCGTCCGCGGGCGCGCTTTTCATCATGTAACCGGCTGCGCCCGCGCGCAGGGCGCGCTCTGCGAAGATTGCTTCCTCAAAGGCGGAAAACACCAGGATCAGCAAAGCGGGTTGTTCGGCCTTGATCGCCTTGACAAATTCCAGGCTGTCGCCGGTCCCCAGCCGCAGCGCAGTCAGCAGCAAGTGAGGCTTGCATTTGGCGATCTCGTTGCGCGCATCGCGAATGTTGCCGGCTTCGCCGCAGACAGTCATGTCCGGCTGAGAACTGAGATAATCGGTGACCCCGCGGCGAAGCAGCGGATGCTCCTCCAAAATCAGGATGCGCGTTTTCACAGGATTCTTGCCTGAATGCGACATGCGTGTGCGGTGGGGCGGTTTTTGCCATTTAAGTGGCCCTGATGTCAAGCATTTTGGATAAAAAGTTTTGTACGAAAAGCAAAACCACGGATGACACGGATTTCACGATAAAGATTGCCTACGAAACACGCGAAACAACGCGAAAAATAAATCGAATGTCTGTGCTGGAACTTGTAGTGTGCTTTCGAGTGTTTCGTGGGCAGAAAAATCTTCTAGAGACGCGACGAATTTGGCCTATAGCACGGATGAGCCGGTCCTTGGATCGCTTCTATCCGTGCCATCCGTGTAATCCGTGGTCAATTAAGGAGTGGCGCTCACAAACCGGTGGGGCGATCGATAAATTCGTTTGGGATTTTGAATCGTCTGGATAAATGCGCAGCCAGCGCTTTTACACCGAAGACTTCGGTGGCGTAATGTCCGCCGAGCAAAAGATTCATGCCGAGCTCTTCAGCCGCGACAGCCGCCCAGTGCGGAGCTTCGCCAGTGATGAACGTGTCGATGTTTTCCTGCGCGACCCGGTAGATTTCCGAGCCCGCGGCGCCGGTCACAATGCCGATCGTGCGCGTTTGCTTCGGGCCGAAATCGAAAAACTTTACCGGGCCATTGAATGCTCGTCGCAATTTACGAACGAGCTCGCTGCGCGGCGTTGACACGCGCGCTTTCAGACCGACCGGCTGGCCTTTTTCTTCCAGAAACGGGTGCGCTGATTTGAGTCCAAGCGCCGCGGCGAGCTGCGCGTTGTTGCCAACTTTCGGATGGATATCCAGAGGAAGATGCGCGCTGTAAAGCGCGATATCGTTTTCAAATGCAAGCTGGAGTTGCCGGCGCAACGCGCTTCTCACCGGTTGCAGACCGGGCCAGAACAAACCGTGGTGCACGATCAGAAGATCGACTTTTTTCTTTGCGGCTTCAGTCAACACGCGCGTGGAAACGTCGACCGCCGCGCCGAGTCGCGTGACTCGGCCTGAATTTTCAATTTGCAGGCCATTGAGCGCGTTGTCCCAATCGCCCACGTCTCGAACGCGCAGAAAGCGGTCGGTGTAACTGACAATTTCAGCAAGCGAGACCATTCTAAAATTTCAAATCGTTATGAACCACGGATAACGCGGATGTCGCGGATAACGAAAAAATAATACTTCTCATCCAGCAAGTCCAAATCCCAAGCGCGAAGTCCCAAAGGCCGGTGACCACGGATTACACGGATTTCACAGGAAGATGTAGGGCGGGCAGTCCTCTGCCCGCCGAAGGCGGCGCGCACGGAGTGACGCGCCCTACCATCGCGCCGCTCGCGGCGAAAACAGGTTTGGCGTCTGACACAGACGCTCTACAAAATCCGTGTGATCCGTGGTCTTCTCGGTAGCGCCATCATTTTGGGCTCGACAAAACTGGCGAAGTTTTTGTAGTCTTGGCACCGTCAGAAAAGGAAAACTTATGAAAAAAATAAACATCACAACATTCACAACAATAATCCTGGCTCTTGGGTGCTTTGCATTTTTACCGCAGATGCATGCAGGCGGCTTTGGAACCCCGCCGCCGGACGGGTGCTATCCCGGGTTCACCACAGCGGAAGGATGCAATGCGCTAAACTTTCTCACCAGCGGTGCTGGAAATACAGGCGTCGGTTGGTATTCGCTCTATTCGAATAGCACCGGCAGCTACAATACAGCTCTTGGCGGCGGAACGCTGGTTCTCAACAATGCGGACTCCAATACCGCAGTTGGCGCTGCAGCGATGTTGCTCAATACGGCTGGCTATGAGAACACGGCGGTTGGAACCGACGCGCTCGTCTATAACGACACCGGCTACCGCAATACTGCTCTCGGCGCCTTTACGCTTACTAACAACGTCGACGGATTCACGAACACCGCTGTTGGCCGTTGCGTGCTTACTCTAAATGTCACCGGCTCTGGGAACACCGGCCTTGGCGCTTTCGCGCTGCTGAATAATGACTCGAGCGGAAGCGGCACTGCGAGCTTCAACACGGCAGTTGGCGATAGCGCCCTTATGAATAACGTTGATGGCGATTATATCACCGCTCTGGGCGCCAACGCCGGGACCGACGCAGGCATCGTCAGAAACAATATCTATGTCGGCGATCCCGGTTTTGCCGGCGATGAGAATGTGATTTCCATCGGCGGGATTGCGGCCAGCGGAACCGATTACACATTGACGTTTATCGGAGGCATTTACGGCGGGGCGGTCAGTGCGGAAGCTCTTCCGGTGTACATCGATTCAGATGGCCACTTAGGCACCACCGTTGGCCCTGCCAACGGGAAGAACGTGAAGTTACGCGGTCTCAAAGCCGCCCGTCCTCAAGCCATGTCCAATGAATTCCAAAAACAGCAGAAGCGGATCGCAGACTTGGAAGCTACGGTTGCGAGTCTCGCGGCAACAGTAAAAGACCAAGCTGCGCAAATCCAAAAGGTGAGCGCGCAGCTTGAGACCAGCAGACCGGCTCCGCGAGTGGTAGCGAACAAACAGTAGGAACGGATTACACGGATAGTTTGAAGACCGCACGATCTCACTGGAGATCGTGCGGTCGATTTTCCCGCTCTAACATCGATGGGTTGTGATCTAGCAAGCGGAGCGCTTGCCCTACAATTTCATCCGCGTAATCCGTGGTTGTCTTCGTTTTGCTTGACGAATTCGGCGCGCCTTGTGAACCTTCAACAGTTAGCGTCTGATACAGACGCCCTACAACATTTGACATGAGCGTGGAGTACACGGACGCACCGCCTACTCGGCCCGAACCGAGCGTGGGAGATAAAATGGCTTGTCCATACTGCGGACATCTCGTGCCCAAAGACGCGGAAAGCTGCGACCGGTGCGATTGGACGCGGACGGCGACGACTCAGACCGCCGAAGGCAAAGCGAGCGACGCAGTGGCGGTTCTGTTCAGTATCATCCCGGGATTGGGACATATTTACAAGGGACATATCATGGCGGGCTTTCTCTGGATGGCTGGCGCAATCCCGGTTGGGATCTTTGTGTTGCTGGCTGCATTCGCTTCTGCGGGTTGGGGTCTTGGTCTTTTTTTCTTTTATCTCGGCGCGGTGATGCTGCATGCCTACGCCGTGGATGATCGCGTCGCGCCACCAAAAGAAGACGAAGGCGAAGAATATTGAGATCGTCGAGAAAGACTGTTTCGCGGCAACGCCGAAAACACCCTCCTCTTCATCCATAGCCAGCGGCCCCGATTTACACAAGATTCGGAATCTGGAAATCTGGAAACCAGGAAACCAAGAAAATAAGTCAGGGAACTCCTGGCTTCTCTGCCTCCCGATCTCACGATGATGAAATTTCACCGCCCGGCGTCCCCGCCTAGAGAACCCGAGGGCACAGAGCTTTGCTTTTTCCTAGATTCCTTCTCTGTGCTCTCCGTGACCTCCAGCGAACGCAGTGAGCGGGTGGTGGATCATTCAGCAATGATGATGGAATTTTAGACCCGGCGTCCCGGCCTAGAGATCCCGAGGTCACAAAGGATTCAGACAGAACAACAAAACGAACAAAATCATTCTGAAAATTCTGTTCATTCTGTCAAAAAATCTCTCCGTGAACTCCGGGCCTTTAGCGCGGGAGCGCGGGTGATGGATCTATTCGGCCAAACGATGACGGAATTTTCACCACCCGGTGTCCCCCCCTAGAGAACCTAAGTTAAAAGAGCTTTGCTTTTTCCTAGATCCCTTCTCTGTGGTCTCCGTGTCCTCTAGCGAACGCAGTGAGCGGGTGGTGTAATCTCAGATTCGGAATCCGTGGACAACAAATCTGATCATCCCGCCACTGCACCGTGAATTTCTTCGAGAATTTCGCGCATGCCGTAGCGAAATTTCCATCTTGGATAGTGCGACTGAAACTTTCGCACGTCGCTGATCCACCAGATGTGGTCGCCGATGCGGTTCGTTTCCTCATAGGTCCAGGTTAATTTTTTGCCGCTGATTTGTTCGCACACCTCGATAGCCTCGAGCATGGAACAGTTGCTGTGCCGGCTGCCGCCGATGTTATAGACTTCTCCGGCGCGCGGCGCGCGAACGAATTCCACGAATGCTTCGACGAGATCGAAGCTGTGGATGTTATCGCGCACCTGTTTGCCTTTGTACCCAAAGACGCGGTAAGGCCTGCCGCTCACGGTGCAGATCATTAAATACGAAAGGAAACCGTGGAGCTCGGTTCCAGCATGCGCAGGTCCCGTAAGACAACCGCCACGGAAAGAAACGGTCGGCATTCCAAAATAGCGCCCGTATTCCTGAACGAGAATGTCCGCGGCGACCTTCGACGCGCCAAACAGAGAATGCTTCGTGTAATCGATGCTCATGGTCTCCGAAATGCCGGGCTCATATTCGTGGCTCGGCTCGATTTCCCAGCGTTTCTCCAGTTCGCGCAGTGGCAAACAATTCGGCGTGTCGCCATAGACCTTGTTCGTGGATGTAAAGATGAACGGTGCTTCCGGAGAAAAATTTCTTGCTGCCTCCAGCAGATTCAGTGTGCCATTCGCGTTGACAGTAAAATCGGTCTGCGGATCGCGCGCTGCCCAGTCGTGTGACGGTTGCGACGCGGTATGCACAATGGCGTCAATTGAGCCGCGATGCTGTTTGAATAGCGCCGTCACCGCGGCAGCGTCCCGAATGTCCAGATCGTGATGTTCGTAACCGCGAACATTCGCGATCAAATCGTCGCGCGTTTTTTTGGTGGAAGCTTCGGCGCCGAAAAATTCTGCGCGCATGTCGTTATCGATCCCGATCACGCGCGCGCCCTCGCCGGCGAAGCGCTTGACCGTTTCCGAGCCGATTAAGCCGGCCGAGCCTGTAACGATGATCGCGCGCGGCGTAGTCATTGCGTCTGCAGAAATCTCACAGACGACGCATATACGCAATCTGTCATCGCGAGCGGCGCGAGAGATCTCACGATCGAAGTTCGCGCCGCCTCATTCCACGCCAGCGCCGCTCGCGTATATGCGAGATCCCTAATCCCGCGCTGCGGGATTAGGGATGACGGCGCGAAGAGAATTACAAGTCGATTGAACGTTTCGATCGCTTACTCCGCAATCATCCATGTCACGTCTCCTGCCGAAGGATCGACTCGCAAAGCCGGGAATTGCCGGTCGCCTTCGCACACGCGCTCGATCAGCGCGGGATTTTTCGATGCGCCCACCAGGAACAATATGTGCCGCGCGTGATTGATGAGCGGAAAAGTAAACGTCAATCGCCAGGCGTTGAGTTTCGGGACAAAGTTCGCGACCACGCGCCGGATTTGTTCGTTCAGCGCTGCTGTTTCGGGAAACAACGAAGCGGTGTGCCCATCGTCCCCGAGGCCGAGCAAAATCAGGTCATGCTGATAAATCGATTCACGGCGCTGGGTGGCCATGAGATCGAGATGGTCCTGGTATTCCTGCGCTGCGATTTGAGGATCAATTTCGCCGCGCATGCGCAAAACAGATTTTTCAGGAACTGCGGCTGGCGCCAGGAGAGTTTCGCGCGCCATCCTGAAGTTGCTGTCTTTATCATCCGGTGGCACGCAGCGCTCGTCTCCGAACGTGATGTGAATCAACTCCCACGGCAAATCATGCGCGATCCCGGCAAGCCGCGCGTAAACTGGCAGTGGCGTGTTTCCGCCCGAGAGCGCAATCCGGAATTCGTTGCGTTCGCCAATAGCTTTGTGCGCCTGTTCAAGAATGAAGTCAGCGGCGTCGGCAGCGAAATTTTTGGTGCGAATAACGCGAGGCTCAGTTTTCATGGGTGAATCACGTTTCTTAAATCACCTGTAACTAATATCACGAGCGAACTCAGTCGCCTCTCGCTTTTCGAAGGTGTTTGCTTTTAGCGCCACAGGCGCTCTGTCATTTTAGCCTGGGGCATCGCCCCAGTTTTCGATTGCCCAGTGAACCAAGCGCTGAAAGCGCGAGTCAGTCCAGCGCGTGTTCCCAATCCCAGAGAAAGTGAATCGCGCTTTCAGCGCTGATGCTTTTTAGGGAGGCCATCCATCCTGGGGCGTTGCCCGAGGCTAGAGTGAATGCGACACCTTTGGCGCTACGTGCATACTAAAAGGGGAGAGGTGGAGTCACGCACGCCGCGACGAATGACGAGCGTTCAGATCGTGCAATGTGACTGGCCGCGTTTCTGCAAATAACGCTGATGATATTCTTCCGCGCGCCAGAATTTCGGCGCGGGTTCAATTTGCGTTACGACCGGCCGATTGAACCGGCCGCTCTTTTCGATTTTATCTTTTGAAGCTTTGGCCGCCGCCTCTTGTTCGGGCGAATGAAAAAAAATTACCGAGCGATATTGCGTTCCAACATCCGGTCCCTGCCGGTTCAGGGTGGTGGGATTATGGTTCGACCAGAAGACATTCAAAACTTCGTCGTAACTGATCTGCGACGGATCGAAATCGACTTCCACCACCTCGGCGTGTCCAGATTTGTCCGTACAAACATCTTCATACGTTGGATTGTCTTTCGTGCCGCCTGCATACCCGACCGCTGTGGACAAAACACCCTGTAAATTGCGGAAAGTTTCTTCTACTCCCCAGAAACAGCCTGCGCCGAATGTGGCTTTCTCCGTTTGCATATCAAGATGATGAGGCGATTACTGGCAATGCGCAACCACGCGCTTGCTGCATTCGTTGCTTGACTTGCCGCGCTCGGTCATTTCCATAACCCTTAAGTCCACTAGCGATCAAACGCGACCGCTGGCACGATTGTATTCGTAATTGAATGAACACCTCTGCTACTACTCTCCAACAGGTCCGTCCGTGCCTGCCTGTTCGGCTTGTCAATGGATTCGGAGCACTGCTGGAAAAAACACGAATTCCATCCAATCGAGTGTTTGCCGCTGACTTGATCGAGACTGCGAAGCGGCGCTGCGGTCTTGATGATTTCGGCGAAGGCGACTTTTTTGAAGCGCTCTCGCGCTTGCTCGAGTCCTGCCAGAGCGACGCACGGCTCAGCCTGATCGGAAAGATCGCTCACAAGGTCGATGTCTTGCAGACGTTGTGCTCGCGGTTGCGGATGGAACGAGACAGGCAGGTTTATCCCGAGATCGCACGCCAGGAAATCCGCGAACCGCTCTTTATCGTAGGGCTACCTCGCAGTGGTACGAGCGTATTGCATAGTCTGCTCGCCGCGGACCCGCAGCATCGATGTCCACTCATGTGGGAAGTGAGGTCACCATCTCCGCCAACTCCCGCTGATGAGAAGCGCCGGATTCAGCGCGCGACCCAGAGTTCTAACTTCTTCAACTGGCTCGTACCTACGTTTCGCTACGTGCACGCCGTCGGTGCAGAAGTTCCGCAGGAATGCGTCAGCCTTATGACTCCTGCGTTTATGAGTGATCAGTTCGATGCCATGTATTACGTGCCGTCGTATCGCGCCTGGTTTTTTCGACAGGATTTACGACCGGCATACCAATATCATCGCCGGTTTCTTCAACATCTGCAGTTTCGGCGTGCTGCCGGCCGTTGGATACTGAAAGCGCCTACTCACATGTTTGCCATGCCTGCATTGCTCTCCGTCTATCCGGACGCGCTATTTGTGCAGACCCACCGGACGCCGGTTGATGCGATGGCTTCGGTATCAAGTCTCGTGGCGATCCTTCGCAGCGCGTTTAGCGATGCCGTCGATCCATTTACAATTTACCGCGAAGCAATCCAGTACTGGTCTGAAACCATGGAGAAATTTTTGGATGAACGAGACCGACTGGCCAACGACCGAATCTATGACTTGGAATACAACCAAATTCGCCGTGACCCGATCGCTGCGGTCCGGCGAATCTATGATCATTTTGGCTGGTCGCTCTCGCGAGAGGCAGAGCAACGCATGCGTGTTCTTGTTGCACGTAACGCGCAGAGGCAATCTGCGAGTCATCGATATCATCTATCGCAGTTTGGTTCTTCTGCGCAGGAAGTCCTCAGCGCGTTCGCGCCGTATTGTCAGCGATTTGGCTTATCCTCGCCGAATGGTGAGAAACTCTCGTCACCCGGTCGAGATACCTCGTTTGCAGAAGCACAAAAACGTTCTCGCTTTGTCTCGTTTACCGGAAAGAATAATCTGATGGGTGACGGAAATTTCGCGAATGACCTTTGAAGTTCGCCGGGCGATTAGCGCTGATCATCCAAGCTTACCCGGACATTTTCCCGACATACCCCTTGTGCCCGGGGTAGTTATCCTCGACGAAGTACTTGGGGCGCTGGGTGAGTGGCGCAAAGATTGTCAGCTTACTGGCATACAAACTGTTAAATTCCTCGTGCCACTTAAGCCTGAGCAGACGTTCACGATCTGCTTTTCCGCGAGCGATGGTGGCGCGAGCGAAATGAACTTTTCCTGCCGCGTCGAAGATCGGATAATAGTTGAAGGTCGACTTGAAGTTCGTTGGGCGAACACAGTGATTTCATGAACGCGCTATCATCGGCTTCGCCTCCGTTTGAAGCCCAGCGGAGCGATCCCCGCCTGGCGCAGTGGCTTCAACAATTTCCGCCGGAGGTGTTCAGCGAACGCCTGTATCAAAGCATCGAACTGATGGAGCGTTACAGCATCGAGCTGGCCGTTGATTTATCGCGCCAACTGAATCTTGTAGAACGACTCCGCAAGTGGCGATCGACCGATGAACTTTGTCGGCTGCTTTCGTTTCAGCCGCGTTTCAAGTTCGCCCTACGCTGGATCCTCGAACGTCTCGTGGAAAGCGGGTGCGCCGAGGTACAGACCAATAGGAACATACGATTTTATCGGCTTCGGTACTCACCGTGGGAGGCAGATCTCAAGCGGTTCCATGCCGCAGGTCTAAGTATTGACCCTGCCAATGCAGCGACGCTCGACTTGTTGGATCATGCGGCAAGCCTTTACCCGGCTGTTGCAAGTGGCCGGCAAAGTGGCGATCGCAATCTGCTCGGACCACAAGGCGTACCGCTGTGGCTGAATTATTTCGACAACAATAATTCGACCTACACGGTGAATAATTGGGTGGGGGCAATGTTAGCCGCCGATCATCTTTCCACCGGGGATGGGCTCCGGATTTTGGAAGTTGGCGCCGGCACCGGCAGCGCCAGCGAAATTTTGCTCCAGTTGCTTGCTGAACGCGGTCTTTTGCCACGAATAGAGCGCTACCTCATTACTGAGCCAAACGCATACTTCCGACGCTGCAGTCAACGTAAACTGGCAGGTCAATATCCAAATATGGCGCTCGAATGGGCCCCGCTGGATCTTGACTTGCCATGGAATAATCAAGGAATCCCCTCGGGAGAGTTCGATCTCGTATTTGCCGTCAACGTGATGCATATCTCCAAGAATCTTTTGTTTAGCTTGAATGAGGCCCGCTCCATTCTGGCCGACGATGGCTGGCTGGTGATCGGCGAATGCGTGCGACCTTACGATAATCAGCCAATCTACCCGGAGTTGATGTTTCAGATTCTGGACAGTTTTACAAATGTCCAGACAGATCCGGAAATTCGACCGAATCCGGGATTTTTAACTGCAGAACAGTGGCGCCGCGCTTTTTCGCGCGCAGGTTTCAAGCACGCCAGAGTGGCTCCGGATATCGATCGCATTCGCGAGATCTATCCACATTTTTTCACTGGCGCCATTTGTGGACAGAATAGCGCAACGGCAAATGATTCCGCAGGTTCTCGGGACTAGAGCTTCGGAGGCAGATCGCTGGGCGAGCTTGCCGGAACGCGGCACGCCCGTTTCACTGAGAATAATTGCCTCGATTGCGATACATATAGGACGCTGGGGTGCAAGGCTACTGCTGTACCCGATCACACTTTATTTTGTGATCACTGCACGTTCTGCACGTCGGACATCGTACGAATATCTGAAACGTTTGCGCGGGGAGCCAGCTCACTGGTGGCATGCCTTCCGCCATTTTCATTGCTTCGCCGCGACCATTCTGGATCGCGTTTATCTGCTGAGCGGTGAATTCGAGCGCTTTCATGTGACGGTTCATGGGAAGGAAATTTTGCATCGCCAAATCGAAAGCAGCAGAGGCAGCATCCTCTTAGGCTCGCATCTGGGCAGCTTCGAGGTGCTGCGCGCCTTGGGAGTAATGCAGCGGAACTTTCCGCTCAAAGTACTGATGGACCCGTTGCACAACCAAAATATCACGCGTTTTTTTGACGCGCTAAATCCGATAGTTGCTGGAACCGTAATTGCACCCGATCGACCGGATACATTGATAAGGGTCAAGGAGAGTCTGGATGCCGGCTCTTTCATCGGAATGTTAGGCGACCGCGTCTCGGGCGGCGACAAGACAACGCAGTGTCAGTTTCTGAAAGCGCCGGCTACGTTCCCAGCCGGCCCGGTGCTGCTGGCCGCCACCATGCGTTGCCCTGTGATTTTGTTTTTTGGTCTGTACCGCGGCGGAAACAGCTACGAGATTTACTTCGAACATTTTGCCGATGAGATCACTCTGAATCGCGATCATCGCGCCAAAGACATTCAGCTTTGGATGCAGCGCTACGCCGAGCGCCTGGAGCATTACGCGCGCCTTGCGCCTTACAACTGGTTTAACTTCTATCCGTTTTGGGACCAGGCTTTGCCAAGCTAGTGCAGCGTGATGGCTGATAGTCTGCCGATCAACAAAGCAGAGATCCGGACGCTCATCCCGCACTCTGGTTCGATGTGCCTCTTGGACATCGTCACTCAATGGGATGATCGATCGATCGTATGCGTGACTAATACGCACCGTGATCCAGCTAACCCGTTGCGTCGCGCCGGGCGGTTATCAGCCTTGCATGCCTTCGAATACGGCGCACAAGCGGCGGCAGTGCACGGTGGATTGCGAGCGCGCTCATCAGGCGCGACCGCGCCACCCGGCTACCTGGCCGCACTGCGAAATGCGCGTTTGCACGCGACCCGCCTGGATGATATCGACGGGCCGCTTGAGATTTTCGCGAGCCGCTTGTTCGGCGACAGCGCTAACACGGTGTATGAATGCCGCATCTCGGTCGGCGATGTCGTCATCGCGCATGGACGAATTACAATCATGCAGCGCGATCTGCCAAGCTCTGGGTAGCGCGCGCGTCCCGCGGGCTGGCGAACGCGTCCTTGCGATCGCGGACTTTTCTTTGGACTTCGATACACACCGCGGCAGCAATGTACAAGGAAAGCTTGTTTCGGTGCGACGCCGAAACCAACACGCGAGACACGTGCGCTACCCAAAACGCGCGGCGCGCGTCACATCACGATTCCGCCATCGACACAGAGCACCTGGCCCGTGATGTAGCCTGCTTCCGCCGATGCAACGAATGTCACCGCGTTGGCAATTTCTTCGGGCGTTGCGGTCCTTCCAAGCGGAATTTTAGCATGAATTGTTTGCTTGATGTCCTCGGACAGTCCGGCGGTCATGTCCGTTGTCACAAAGCCCGGCGCTACTGCGTTGACGGTAATGTTGCGGCTCGCCAACTCGCGCGCGAGCGACTTGGTGAACCCGATTAACCCTGCTTTGCTGGCGCCGTAATTTGTTTGCCCCGCGTTACCCATCAGACCGATTACCGAGCTGATGTTGATAACGCGGCCGCTACGCTGCTTCGTCATCGCGCGAACAATCGCCTGGGTAAAACTGAACGCGCCGCGCAAGTTTGTGCTGATCACGGCGTCCCAATCTTCCACCGACATCCGCATGACAAGCGCGTCGCGCCTTACTCCAGCGTTGTTCACCAGGATGTCGGCCCTGCCAAAGTCTTCGAGAATCTTGCCACCGACTTTTTGGACGGCAGTATGGTCTGCGACATCGACCGCGTATGCTTTCGCCGCGTCGGCACGAACGGCATTTATTTCATCCGCGACCTTCTTCGCGTTTTGCTCCGTTCGGCTCACGCAAGCCACCCGCGCGCCTTCCTTGGCGAACTGTAAAGCAATAGCGCGCCCGATCCCCCGCCCCGCTCCGGTGACAATGGCCACTTGCCCTTCGAATCTCATATCATTTCCCATCTATCAAAAATGTATCCACGCTACTGTACCGCTCCGTAGCGGCGCTGGCGGCGGCCAAATTCTTCCACGGCGGCCAAGAGATCTTTCTTTGTGAAATCGGGCCACAGCTTTGGCGTCACGTACATCTCAGTGTAGGAAGTTTGCCAAAGAAGAAAGTTGGAGAGACGCATTTCGCCGGACGTGCGGATCAGGAGGTCTGGATCGGGATAGTAGCGGGTGTAAAGATGTTTGCTGAACATCTCCACGTCGATCATTGCCTTGTCGATGTGACCCAGCTCAATCGCGCGGAGCAAACTTTTAATTCCGTCGATGATTTCGAGCCGGCCGCCATAACTCAATGCAAAAATAAGCGTGAGACCTGTGTTGCCGGCGGTTTGCTCAATCGTTTTATGGAGTTGTTCCTGCGAGCTTTCGGGCAGATCAGTCAGCCGGCCAATCGCCTGAAGACGCACATTTTTCTCAATCAATTCCGGTGTTTTCTCTTTTAAAAATTTTTCAAGCAAACGCATGAGTGCGAGGACTTCGGTTTTCGGGCGCTGCCAGTTTTCGGCCGAGAACGCGTAAAGGGTGAGGTACTCCACCTTTAATTCGCCACAGCCTTCCACGCACTGGCGAACAGCCTGCGCGCCGGCCTCGTGACCCTTGATGCGCGGCAGTCCGCGCCCCTTCGCCCATCGGCCATTGCCATCCATGATGATTGCGATGTGACGGGGAACCGTTTTAATGCTTGCGGACATCGTTGTAGCCCTATCTTCTGGAATTTATTGCCGAGAGGCAAACGCTGGTAAATGACGAACGCCGAATGTCTAATGACGAAGGAATGATCAAATGACGAATGCCGAGGACGCGCGGCTGGCTGTAGGCTTTGTCATTCGTGCTTCGTCAATTCGCTCGGCGCGTGAACGCCAGCTCACAAAACGATCGTCTCGCCGCGTGCGGGACCCACACTGACCATGGACAATTTTCCTCCGGTTATTTCGGAGATGTATCTGAGGTATTTCCTCGCTGCCGAAGGAAGCTGCGAAAATTTTCGCGCTGCATGAGTGGATGCGTTCCAGCCGGGGACCTCTTCATAGACTGGCTCGCAATTAGCCAGCTGGCTTGCGTCGCATGGCGGAACATCCAGGCGTTTCTCGTTTAGCCGATACGCAACACAAACTCGAATCGGATCGACGTGATCGAGTCCGTCCAGATTGGTAATGGCGATCTCGTCGATTCCGTTGATCATCCTTGCATAACGAGTAGCTACGGCATCAAACCAGCCGCAGCGTCGTTTGCGCCCTGTTGTTGCGCCGAATTCGCGTCCGAGGTTATGAAGCATTTGCGCTAATTGGTCGTCTTCGGTGGGCAATGCTCCTTCGCCCACGCGCGTGGAGTACGCCTTCATCACGCCTACCACGCGATCCATCCGATGGGGAGGAACCCCCGTGCCTGTGCACGCGCCGCCAGCCGTTGTATTCGAAGAAGTCACATACGGATAGGTGCCATGGTCGATATCGAGGAATGTCCCCTGTGCGCCTTCGAACAGGATTTGTTTGCTGCGCTCCATCGCGCGATGGAGATACACGACCGTGTTTGCTACGAAAGGGCGCAGTTTTTTGGCAGCAGCCAGGTAAGTTTCATTGACCTCCCGAAAACTGCTCGGCTTAGCGCCGAGCGCCTGAAGGATTCTGTTGTTCTCAATAACCTTGGCTTGCAGTTTTTTCGAGAACACAATCGGCTGTATCAAGTCGGACATGCGCAGGCCCGTGCGCGCTGCTTTATCGCCATAAGCCGGGCCGATCCCGCGCTTGGTCGTTCCAATGCGGCCTCGACGCAGCTCGCGTTGCTCGTCGAGTATGCGGTGGTAAGGCAGGACAAGGTGGGCGCAATCGCTGATGAGCAGGTTCTTATCTACTTTAATTCCTAATTTGCGCAGACCCTCAACCTCTGCGACCAGCGCCAGCGGATCGACGACAACGCCGTTCCCAATGACGCAAACTTTGCCGCGGCGCAAGATTCCGGATGGAATCAGGTGGAGAATATACTTGACGCCGCGATGGATGACGGTGTGCCCGGCGTTGTTGCCGCCCTGGCTACGGACAACGATATCAGCCTTGGCGGTAAGCACGTCGATGATCTTGCCCTTGCCCTCGTCGCCCCACTGCATCCCAATCAAGATTGTGTTCGCCATTGAAATCAGAAATGGGCAAAAAATTTCCCAGCACTTTGCAGCAAGGTGCTGGGCTTGCCTACAAATAATAGGTTGGCGAAGTCGCCGCGCAAGAAATTTTGCGCAGCTAGTGCGCTGCGCTGCCAGGACTGGACACAAAGCAACGTCGCACATTTGATTTGCTTGCGCCTACGTGTTTAGCGCTAACGGCGCTCCGCTCAGGTCAGCCTGGGGCAACGTCCCAGGAATTTGGACCAAAAAACCTCAGCGCTGAAAGCGCGCGTGATTAACGCCATGCGTCGCGCCTTCAGCGCCCAACCGTAATTTCAATCCAATTTCCCTGGGGCGATGCCCCAGGTTTAAATTGAATCAGCACTTTCAATGCTAAATACATACGCTTGCGCAGCAAGACTTCGCCAATTACGGCGCGGGCGTTTGCTCGCCACCACGTTGCCATTTTGGCAAGGGCGTAGCGCTGGGTTGCTCTCTCCCGGATTCAATTATGGTCGGCCGAACTGGTCCGATCGGCTCCAGCTTTGTACCTCGCGGCGTGGACGGGCGCGATGCGCTCTTTTGCGGAATGTGCGCTTCTCTTTTCACCTGCGTGGCTGTCGGCGAGACGGCTGGGCTTGCCGCTGCCGCCGTCTCCGAGCGAGACGCACCCGTTCTGGTTGGTTGCGGAACGGATCGGTCACTCCGCCCCTCGGCAGCAAGCGCTCCTGACGCGCGCATTTGCTCCATCGTGGGCGCCGCGGATTTCTTTTCGCGGGACTTGGGTTTGGTTCTTGCCGGTATGGCCGATTCCGACGGGGTTTGCTCAGATTCAGAAGACGGCGTCGCTTGCGTGGGAGCCTTCGGTTTTGTTTCACGAGGAACGACTACTTCCTGCGCACGCATCTGCCCGACAAGCACAAGGCTGCACAATAGCGGCCGGAAAAATCCTCTCAGCATGAAGCGCCCTGATAGATAAATCCGACCCGTTGGCAACGCCTCGCTCACAAGAGCTCGCCGAGTTTAGCCAGTTGGGCGCGCGACTTGAATCACCGGCAACGGAAAACGAAGACGCAATTCGTTCCCCAGATAAATTTCCACGTGATGCATCCCGTATTGCTGAAACTGCACACCGCCGAAATAATGCACGTTCGTTGCCTGGCCCTCCATTTCTTTCAGTACAAACTCGACCTCCGCCTGCGCGATGACCTGCTGCTCATCCACGCCGATAATTCGGGATCTTTGCCGGAACTTTCCTGCGCCGCTGCACCAGCGCGTCCAAATGCACAGGCGGATATAATTAATCGGCAGCGCGGGCGCCGGGATTACGCTGAGCACGCCCACGAGCGTCTGCATCCCATTGATTTCGCAGCGGACGTCCTCGCAAAGGACCGCGCTTTGCAGATCGGGAAGAATGAGGTCCGTTTCCATCTTTAATCAATCACAGCACACCCCGGACGAGTAGCATCAATAATCCAATGCCGAGCACAACCCGGTAAAGAGCAAACGGCACAAACCCTCGCGTGCGCACCCAGTTCATAAACCATGCGACGACTGCCAGCGCCACGAAAAATGAAACTACAAATCCGATGGCGAGCACGATCCATTCATGAGAATTCATTGCCAACGGCGCGATATTCACTTCGTGATGACGCGGCATGACGGTCTTCAGGAAGTCATATCCGGTGGCCACGAGCATCGTCGGCATCGATAAGAAAAACGAAAACTCGAGCGCGGCCGGACGCGACATGCCGGCGACTTGCCCCGCAGCAATGGTGGACATCGAGCGCGAGGTGCCGGGAAAAACAGCAGAAAGAATTTGCGCTGCGCCGATCCAGATTGCCTGCGGCAAAGTCATTTCCTCCATGTGCATCGTGCGCGGCCGCGTGAAGACCACATCAACAATCCACATGATGATTCCGCCAATAAGAAGCGCCAACGCCATCACCCAGAGATTTTCCAGGTTTTTGCCGATCTGTTTCGTCAGGGCCCACGCTGGAATTGCGGTTACAACAAATGCAATGAGCGTGAGACTCAACGGGTGAGTAAAGATGGTGCGATTGCCGCGTTCGCCTCGTGGGAAAGTGCGAACAAACTGCAACAAGCGTTGCCAAAAATAGACTGGCAACGCCAGAATGGCGCCGAGCTGGATGACAATCGTGTACATTTTCCAGAAGCCATCATGAAGATCGATGCGCAGCAGCGCCTCACAGATGCGCAAATGCGCGGTTGAGCTTACAGGAACAAATTCCGTCAGTCCTTCGACGACTCCGAGAAAGATCGACAACAAATATTCGTGCATTCGTTAAAGCGTTAAAGCTATCTCACAGGTGTCATTCTGAGCGAAGCGAAGAATCTCGGATCTTCTTTGGACCGGCTCTCCACAGCAATAGACCGAGATGTTTCGCTCCGCTCAACATGACAAGCCGTCCATAAAAAGCGCCAGAGCGTGACTTCTGATCTCTGACCTCTGACTTCCGAGTTCTGACCTGCGCGCTCACAACGCCTCCATTCCGCGTTCACCCGTTCGTATGCGCACCGCCTCTTCCACTTCGGTTACAAAGATTTTGCCGTCACCAATTTTCCCGGTCTTGGCCGCGCCCAAGATTGCTTCCACCGCCCGCTGCGCGCGATCATCCGCAATAACCATCTCGAACTTTGTTTTTGGAAGGAAATCCACCGTGTACTCCGTGCCGCGATAAATTTCGCTGTGCCCTTTCTGACGGCCAAATCCTTTCACCTCACTGAGTGTCATTCCTTCTACGCCCGCCGCCATGAGCGCCTCTTTCACTGGCTCAGTTTTGAACGGCTTGACGATGGCCTCGATTTTCTTCACGGCGCCAAATTAAACCCGCCTGCCTCCCAAATGGCAAGCGCGTGTGCCGTAGCAAGCACAATATGCTAGGAGCGCTCTCCATAGCATCACATTTTCCGTCCGAATTTTTTCTCTAACTCGGCCAGCGAAATCTGGATCATGGTGGGCCGTCCGTGCGGACAGCAGTAAGGCAGATCGCAGTCGAGCAAATCGCGGATCAATTTTTCCACTTCAGGGTAACGCAATGGATCATTGGCTTTGACCGCGTGACGGCAAACGCTCTTGGCAATCATCTCTTCGCCCAAGCGCATTGCTGAAGCGGTATTGCTGGCGCTCTTCAGATCATCAATCACTTTGCGCATGAATTGCGCCGGATCTGAGACGTCTAAAAAACTGGGAAGACTGTCGATTTTGAACGTGACCGGACCGAAACTCTCAATTCCAATACCCATCTTTTGCAGAATTGACAGATTGCGCTCGATCCAATCGGCGTCGCGCGGTGGCACCTCGAACGTCTGTGGCAGGAGCAGTTTTTGCGTTGGGACCCCCTGCTCTTCCATTCTGCGCCGCAATTCTTCAAAGAGAATACGTTCATGCGCCGCGTGCTGATCAACCAGGACAAGGCCATCTGCATTTTCCATCAGGACATAAAGCTTGTTGAGCACACCGATGATCTGGAACTGCTGCTGAGCAGCTTTGCTGGCATGCCGTTGTAGGGCAAGCGCATCGCTTGCCGAATCGACGCGAGAGGTCGGCAGGCCCGAAAACTTTCGGGGCTGCCCTACGATCTCTGAAACTGGTGCTTGGCCGGCGTCAACGACCCCGGCTACATTTGGACCAAAATGCGGTAACTCGCGATGTACCTCTTCTGGACCAGATACCTCGGGCCGCAGTCTCAGGTCAGGAGCTACTTTCCCGGCAGCAGAGACCGACGAACTGACTGGCGCTCGAAATTTTTCCTGCCATGCCGCCCGGCCAGCCTCGAGTGTCTGCTGAATGCGTTGAACGATCGCCTCACGCACTCCAGCCGGGTCGCGAAAACGCACTTCGCGTTTCGCCGGGTGAACATTTACATCGACACTCGCCGGATCGAGCTCGAGAAAGAGGAACGTAACCGGATACTGCCCTTTCATAAGAGCCGTGTGGTAGCCCTCACGGATAGCGGCAGTGAGCAGTCCGCTTTCAATCGCACGGCCGTTTACAAAAACGAGTTGTTGCGTTCGTGTTTGGCGGCTCAGGCCCGCCTGCCCGATAAAGCCTCTGATCCGAGTCTTGGGCGAACGAGTGCTCGTTACCTCAACCAAGCGCTGCAATAGCTCAACTCCAAACAAATCTCGGATTCGATCACTGAGTGTTGCCGCAGCCGGTAACTGAAATAACACACGGTCGTCTCGCAACAAGGAAAAGCCGATCTGAGGATGACCGATGGCCTGTAAATGGACTTGGTGCTCGATGTTGCGGCTTTCAGTATTTTCGGATCGAAGAAATTTCCGGCGCGCGGGCAGGTTATAAAAGAGCGAGCGCACCTCGACTTGCGTTCCAGGGGCTTCACCGCCATCGCGCACAACGTCGAGCTTGCCGCCATTGACGATGATTTCGGTCCCTGCAACTGCGTGCGCCTCGCGCGTAGTCAGGCGAAATCGCGAAACACTGGCAATGCTTGGCAGCGCCTCGCCCCGAAATCCCAGCGTGGCGACCGCTTCAAGATCAGTCGCCGTCCGAATTTTGCTGGTGGCATGCCGCTCCAGCGAAAGCAGCGCATCATCGCGGTCCATGCCGCAGCCGTCATCGATCACGCGAACCAGCGAAATTCCGCCGCGACGAATCATGACGTCGATTCTGCGAGCACCTGCGTCGATGCCGTTTTCGATCAGTTCTTTCACTACCGACGCAGGGCGTTCCACCACTTCGCCGGCCGCCACCTGGCTGGCCACGGTCTCAGGCAACAATCGAATCCGGCCCATTTTGTATTCGAGATTGTAGATTCCAGATTGCCGATTGCGAAGGAAAAAGGACCTGAGAAAGCTCCAAAGCCCAACATCCAACATCCAGAGAAATCTCAAGTTCTAAAAACTTAAATGCGCTGCTCTATGTCCTGAAATTTGACGATTGAAAGTTCTCTGGAGCTTGGAGGTTGGAGCTTGGTGATTCTTTGACTTGATTACGCCGCAGCCGTATTTTCTAAGAATGATTAACGTCACGGAGAGTGCTGTTCGACAGCTCCAGAGTTTGCTTTCACAGCGAGCGGAAAATTCGCGAAAAGGCCTGCGTGTGCAGGTAACGAAAGGCGGCTGTTCAGGTCTGCATTATGAAATGACGCTCGACGAAAAAAAAGACGGGGACGCAGTGGTGGAGCGCAATGGGATGCAATTTTTTATCGACGACGATAGCGTTCCCTATCTGAGCGGCGCGACTCTGGATTTTAGCGATGGTCTGACGGGCACCGGTTTTCGGGTCGTTAATCCAAACGCTTCGCGCACCTGCGGGTGCGGGTCGTCGTTTGAAACGACGCAATCGGCTTGAAAATGGCGAATCGTCGCCCACTGGACTGATGGACTATGGTGCTTCTCCATACGATCCGTACGACGAGCCGTACGCGCGTTCCCGGCGGCGGATCAATTATTTTGCCTGGACGGTTGCGATTTTGCTTTTGATCGGCTTCGCGTTGGCAGCGTGGCTGGGCAGTTTCTATATCTTCGATCAACCGGAACGGCCTGACAGCTACCGAATCTTGCAAAGACTGCACAAGATTGAACCAACAAAGCGTTTCGAGCTGACTGCTGCGCCGCCTGGCGAATTTTTGAATCCGCAACAGCTCTATGAGCGCTATGTGGGGATGGGCGCGGCGGAGCTTGCCAGAGCGAACGCCGAACTGATACGTAATTACATCCGAAATTATCAGCAGGTACGCGGCCTGGTGCCCTATGTGGTAGGCAGGTACATGATCGTTGGCACGCGCGAGCTCGGACCCGGAGACGTGTTTACCTCCGGCATGGTGGCGCTGACAAATGCCATCGATAATGGCCAGCTCGTCATGGAACATCTTTACCCAGCGAAACCTGAAGCCCTGCCTCTAATGAAACAAACGCTCACGGTTGGGTTAGAGGTCAAGCTGGAGCGGACACACGATATTTCTGCAGTAATACATGCAGAGCGACTGGCTGATGGCCGCATCATGATCACAGCTGTCCCGTTGCTTTATGGAAGCTACACGGTCACACGCGGTTTAGGAACCTTTCGTCTTGAACCGCCGCTCAGTCTGAACCTGGCTGCGGGCTGGCCATTATTTAAGGCACGGGAACGCACAGCCATCGAGAAACGGCTCGCGGACAATCGGCAAAAAGCCGCAGTGGCCCAGGGAGGTCCAGCGGTTTCCATACCTGGCTTGGCTCCCAGTGCGACACCGCCGCCGGCCGAGAATGAATTAGTGCGCGTCGAACAAGCCAAGCCTGTTCAGATGTTTTCGCCACCTTTGTTAGCGAAAAACAATAAGCTGGCCAAGCCAACGCCGTTACCGAGAGGTAAAAAAGGAAAGAAACAAAAGCTCGAGTCGCCACCGCCGGCATCAACTCCAAGTCAGCCAGTGATCGCTCAGAAACCAGGTGTACCAAGTCCGACCCCATTTGCAGTCGCGTCCGCGCTTACACCGCCAAGCGTTCCAAACATTCCTGCTTTTACACCTGCACCTGCGCTGAAGGTTTCTGGAGCCGGGACTGCACCTGTCGCCCAAACTTCACCTCTCCCAATCGCTACGCCGATACCCGTTCTACCCGCGCAGCCGGTTCCAACCGATGCTTCCAACGTGGCTCTAGCTTCGAATGCTGGCGGCGGCAGTTGGAAAACATTTCCACCGGGCAAAATGCCGCTGGGCCGGCTTATCGGAACAGGCGATCTGCGAGATGTCGCTGAGCGCGGGCTCGCGGGCGAACGCGTTTATTTGAAGGGACAATTCGTGGTGAATTTTTCCGAGGCCAATAAAGCCGTGTTGCGCCCGCGCACAAAACTAACAGACAAAGTGCTGCACTTCGGCGGCAGTTCTTCCACACGCATCATTGTAGAATTTCCGAGTGGCTACACTCCTCCGCGGCAGGGCGCCATAGTGAGTCGGGATGAGACGCGGCCGTACGAGATCACCGAAGTGCGCAAAGAGGAAGACGGACAGCTTAACGTCTTTGTGCGCGAAATCATGCAGCCGAATTAATTCTGCCTTATGGTAGGGACGGCGCGCTGCGCCGTCCGGACATCGCAGCGTGATGTCCTACCAAAAGCGCGCCCGGCGGTCGCGCCCTAACAAGTCGTCGCGCTACTCACTGCGCGATCGGAGAATCAATTTACCATCGTGCACTTCGATCGTCTCGATGTCGTAACCATTCCGGTAATCAGCGAGGTATTCGCGCAATCGTTTGGAGCGATACTTCCAATTTAAAATATCATTCGGCACCTGCTCCCCGTTTACAATAATCCGGTTCAACTGCGGATTATCTAATGGCTCCGCGCCTTTGAATTCGACAGTGATGTCCCCGTTAAAATAATAACCCGGCCGACCAAGGACCTCTCCAAGCGGAACACTCGCCTGAAAACTAAGCTGGTTTCCGTTGATCGACACAGAGACTTTGCCCCGCGCATCCCGGTTCGCGGCGACCAAAGCATTAATGTCATCTGCGGTCAGTTCGATCTCGGCCGCCTGACCCGCACGCGTCTTCTGTTCGAAATCCTGCCACCGATCGCGGACACTTTGAATTTGAGTGTCCGAGCCAGTGAATTCAGGCACTGGCCCCGATGCTTCCGCGATTGAATGCGTTTTTGCCAGCCAATAAATACCGTGCATGATCGCGGAGTGCCGTTGGAATCCCCAATACATCCCGGCAAAGCAAGCGATCGCCAGCACGATCGCAAACACCAAAAGAATCAGGCAACCCCGCGCGAAGCAGCCCAGACCCTTTTGTCGCGGCGGCGCTTCGACCCAGGTGTTCATAAGAATGTGACTAGTGACAAGTGATCAGTGACAAGTAAAACCCCATGGCTTGCTACGAGTTCTGAATTTCCAAATCACTGACCACTGATCACGGATCACTGTTCACCGATCACCTTTTTTCCATCTTCGCCTGCGCATCCATCAATTTGTCATACAAGGCGCGCAACCCTTCCGAGAGCGTGCGCGTGCCGGCGAGGATCGGCATGAAATTGGTGTCGCCGCTCCACCGGGGCACGATGTGAATATGCAGATGATCAGGCACACCCGCGCCCGCGCATCCACCGAGATTTAAACCGATGTTAAATCCCTGCGCCTTCGTCGCGGCGCGTAGAAGCGCCTGCGCGTGCACAACCAAATTCCAAAGCTCGACCACCTCATTGTCACCAAGCGCCGAAAGCTCCGCGACCTTGCGATACGGCACCGCCATGAGATGGCCCACCGAGTACGGGTAGCGGTTCATCATCAGAAACGCATTCTTTCGCCGCGCGATCACCAAATGCGCCGCGTCATCGCTGGCCTGCGCCGCTTCGGAAAGAAAATTCAGATTACGCGGTTCCTTTTCGAAATACTCCACCCGCCACGGAGCCCAGAGCGTCTCCAATTCTTTTTTCGGAAATTCTTCCATCGCCATCTAAGACTCGTCTCTCCCGTTGGGGAAGCTGACAGCTTCCCGTTTGAGCAGGGTAAATTCACGCGCCGAAAAGTCGAGTCGCCATTTCTACACTTCCTTTGTCATTCCGAGCGAAGTCGAGGAATCTCTTGATGTTCGCCTCGGCGACACTCGACCTTCCACTCGTCAGATTCAGAATTAGACTGCGAAATGCAGCCGAAATACAGTTCAGCCCATCAAACACCATACAGAGGTACCATCATGCGACGCATTTTTTTCCTACTTCTAACATCCCTTGTGACCGTTCGCCTTCTTGCCGGCGAAAAGCCGGTAGCCGAAGACGAGTTCACCAAGCTCAAACGTGAGTACGCCGACGTTCTCGCCCTTCAGGACGCATCGAAACGTGAGATTCTTGCCATCGCCAGGATTCTGCGCGCGAAGCCTGGGATCGCTATCGATCAGACGGCGGCGAGCGGCGAATATTGTTTCAACAGCGGCCTCGGTACGATGGTGCACTTCGCGACCCAGCCGGAGCGCACGCATGAAGACATTGTGTACGAGTTCGACGCCTCTGGTCTGATCACAGCCGGCTTGGACCCGTCGCGCCTGCAACAGCTACCCGAACGCGGCGCAATGACGCCGGGCGTATGGTATTTCCTTCCAAAAGGCCAGCAAGATCCGCATCACGCTCATGCGATGGCCAGCCCCACGATAGCAATCGCTGTCAACATCAAATGAAGCTTTCTTTTTATCGCGACCCGCTCCTGAGCAAAAGCGGAAATAGACGAAACAAGTTTTCGTCGAATTCTCGTCAGGCGAATGTTGCTGCCTTCCTTCCTTGCACCGCGAATCATCTTTTTTGCCGTACTCGCGTCAGCCGCCTCTGCGAGCGCCTCTTCAGAGGTTGACTGCCGCTGGATGGGTGCGTGGGAATCGCCCTCTCTTGAGACTATCTGGAAGCTCCATTGGGGACTGCCCTCCGACGCACCCGAATGGGAGTTCAAAGATCCAGCGTTTCTCTATCTTACATTCGAAGAGAAAGACCCTCCTTTTCGAGGGCCCATGACTTTCCTGCACCCTACAAGGAAGCGTTCGGGCGCAGAGGAGACTTCCTTTATGCCTGGACGCGAGTAGAGCGCACAAGCATTCGGATACCAGATCGTACGTGAGTCTTCTCAAGGCTACGAGGTTAGCTTTCAGCAGATCGATCCAATCACTGGTCAGCCCCTTCCGTTGAGGGAAAATGTAGTGTTCTTTTTTAGATCGCGGCGAACGCATATCACACTCTCGGACAAGCTGACGGTTCTTGGATTTTACGGGGATCCTCATCTAAGAAAGCCATGGTGATTGCGATTGAAGCTCTGTCCCGGTAGCCACAGCCTATCTTTTTCTCGTCAGGCGTGTCAGATTTTGTCACTGTTTTTGAAATCGCCAGAGGGAGCCACAGCGTTTTCGCAGAGCAAGTTTTTCGATTGCTCGTCGGGATAGCCGCCCTGATTGGAGGCGTGACCGCTCGATCTTTAAGTGGAGAAACATTTATGCGCGCCTTTACTAGTACAATGGCGAAATTCTTCGTGTAGATATCCGCAAATGACTAATGCGTAATCAAAACGTAGTCTAGCCCCTGCGCTTTCTTTTTCTCATCTGATTTCAAACTGAAACGAGGAGTGCTTCGAAGCCCGCCGAGCAAAGCTGGCGCCTTCTCTGTTGACGCGACGAGCGCATCGAGTTTGCCACCGTTCCATTCAATGACCGCGCGATCAGGTTCGATGAAATGCGTTTTCCGCAAATAGAGGAGCAGCCCTTCGTCTTTTGCAGACACCACTTCGTAACGCCAATGACGTGCTTCCGCCTCATGACGAACATTCCTTCCAAACGCAACGAGTGCATCGCGATGATCGCGATAGCCAGAGGCGATTTTGAAAATTGTGTAGCCACCAGTGAAGAAGATGGCGAAGGCCAATGCGGCAGCCAGGTAGGGACGCCGCGCTGAGGCGTCCGGACGCCGCAGCGCGGCGTCCCTACCAATTTGTGCCGCCAAAAGCAAACAGAGCGGCGGCAGGATCGGAAAAATTCTGTCCACGCGTTTTGATGGAATCAACGACATCGCGATCAAACCGCCGAGGCTCCAGCAAAGCAGCCAGAAAGTTTCGGGCGACATCTCGCGAAAGGCGGTGCGAATCCGCCATCGGCGCGACGCAAGATCGAGAATGGCGACACCGATCACCAGCACACTCCACGGAGCAAATTTGTGCAGCAGATGCGGCAAATAAAAATAAAGCGGTTGCGGCCGATGAATCGTTTCGCCGAAACGCGCAACGAATTCACGCATCACGACTTGGTCGAAGAAGCCAGGCGTAAACACAATCCCGCCGATCACCCACAAGAGGAAGACGGACAGCGAAGCAATCCATGGCCACCAGCCAGACCATGCACTGTATCGCGGCGCGCCCGGCGGTCGCGCCCTACCATAACGCCATTCAAACAGCGCGATTCCCGGTAGCAGAAACGCATAAACGATCGGACCTTTGATCAGCATTGCCACCGTAAGCAATGCGAAGATGTAAATTTGATCTGGCAATCTCCACTCGGTGCCCGCTCTGATTTTTTGCCAGATCAGCAAGCCAATCAAAAAAATCACAAACGCCAGCGGCATGTCGGTGCGCGCTAACGTCGCGAGCCGCGGACTCAACAGATTCAAGCCAAACGCGCCGAGAGCGATCAGGCCAGCAATCGTTCCGTAGGCCAAGGTTGCAGCCCGGAATAGAAACACCGCAATCCCGACCGCAGCCAGAAATGAAGGCAGCCGCCACGCCATTTCCCACGAGTGCGTTATCTCAAAGAGACCGGCAGAAATCCATCCTACGAGCGGCGGCTTGGTGGCCACATGCCCATGCGGCGTCTGCTGAAAAAACCAGCAGCCTTCCTTGATCATCTGGAAGGAAGTGAACGCCTGCTTAGCCTGGTCGTAGTCGTCAAGCCGCCACGGTAGATTGGCGACCGCGAAAAGCAGGATCGTTAGGCTGGCGACAAACCAAACGGTGCGCCGGTGGTCAAGCAGGGTTCTTGTCATGTCAAGTGGAGTCGAGACATCTCTAATTGTTAAAGTCGAGAGATTCCTCGACTACCCTGCTCTTCGCTCGGAATGACAACCATCCGGTCTCAGTCGCGCCACAGAACAGCGCGCACAGGGGCGCCATCGCCACCCGCGATTTTCAGAGGCAGCGCCGCAAAATTATAAATACCCGGCGCGATATCGCTGAGATCGAGCGATTCAACGATTGCAATGCCGGCGCAGGCAAGCGCGTGATGGTTCTGCAATGATTTGGAATCGATCTCATCCATTGACGGCAGATCCACTCCGAGAAGTTTGACACCGTTTTTCTGCAGCCACACAGGGACGTCGGCTGCAATTACGGGAATTTGATTTGGAAAAATTGTGGAGTCGCTCCATCGTTCGGTCTTTACGAGAAGCCGCGAGGTTGCCGCGATGTCTTCGGCGTGCGGCTTAAGATCTTCGGTAGTGATCAGGTGTTTTTCCTTCGAGCGGGAAAAAATTTGCGCGAGATCGACCACGGTGGCGCGACCCAGATAAATGTCGAGTGGTGCTTTGTCGATCGATTCGCCTTTTATGTCGAAATGGAATCGCGCATCAGCATGCGTGCCGTTGTGCACACTCATCGTGACCGCGCCCAGGTTTACGCTCTGGCCCTTCGCGATATCTCTCGTCACTCGATAATGAAACGGCTCGTCGCCGGGCCACTCCGCGAAGTCATTCGAAAGTGTCCGTGAAATATCCCAAATTCTCATCGCATCATTCAAGGAGCGGCGGTCTCCCCTGGCTCGCCGTAGCGTCTCGAAGGCGGCAGTCCGCCGGGGCGACTTGCAAATCGCACTTCCTTGAGTTCTTCAAGAACTGCTTGCGCCACTGTTTCACTGGCGCCACTGCCGCCCAATTTGCCGATGATCGCATCAAATCCGGAAATCATTTGCTCGCGTGCATGTACATCTTCGACTAATGGCCACATTGCTTTGGCAATGGCATCCGGCTTTGCTTGGTGCTGAATAAATTCCGGAACAATTTCTTTGTCTGCAAGCAAATTAGGCATGCCAAGATAATTCACGTTCACCACCGCGCGTGCTGCCAGGTACGTCGGCCACGCCACCCTGTAAACCAGCACAAACGGCATTCGGAAATAAGCAGCCTCCAGCGTGGCGCTTCCCGAGGCAACAATTCCCGCCCACGCTCGCTGCATGATCTCTGCTGTCTCACCGACCTTGATTTGGATCGGCTGTCGATCTTGGAATTCTTCCAGTGCCGCAGTTGCTGAATTCATTTCGCCTGCCAGTTCCTCGGACGCGGCGGCAACTTGAAAGCGTAAAGTGGGTTTTCGTCGTAAGAGCTGGCGCGCTGTTTCGATCATTATCGGAAAAATTTTCCGCACCTCACGCGAACGACTGCCCGGGAAAAGTCCGATCAAATTCGGGTCGCGCTCAACATCGATCTTCCGTGCCTGCAATCTTTCCATCATCGGGTGACCGACGAACATGCCACGTATGCCAGATTTCTTGTAGAGATCGGCCTCAAACGGAAAGATGCAGAGCACCAGATCGACAGAGCGCGCCATTCTTTTGACGCGGCCCGGATTCCAAGCCCACACCTGCGGGCTGATATAGTAAATTACCTTCTGCTGTGGCGATTTCCTTTGCAGCGCGCGAGCGAGCCGCAAATTGAATCCCGGATAGTCGATCAACACAACTGCGTCCGGCTTGCTCTCCTGAATTTCTTTGAGCGTTTCGCGAAATTGTTCTCGAAAATAACCATACTTCCTGAGCACCTCCCACAAACCGAGCACGGCTGCGTCGCCGATCCAATTTTTGAATTTATTGCCGGCGCGCTGCTGCATTTGCGGACCGCCGCGCCCAATGAACTTCAACTCGGGCTCCAACTCACGCAGGGAGCGCATCAATGCGGCACCGTGGTTGTCAGCGCTCACTTCGCCTGCGACGAAGTAAATGGTCATGGATTCCATTTTCGTTGTAGCCACGGAGCTGTGGCCCGTCCACGCTGGATGCGCCCAAAGAAATCGCCCACCCGCCTTCGCCTGACTACGGCGTGCCAGGCAGGGCGGCGGCTACAGCATTTAGCGCCGGAATACATCAGGAGCTCTACGCACTCGACGCGATTTGCTTCGTGATTTTGACTGCCAGGTCCAGAGCCGCTGTCGCTTGAGAGCCCGAAACGCGCGGCTGGCGTCCCGTGTTTGCGCATTCGATAAAAGAAGTCAGCTGAAGCTTCAGCGGTTCTTCATGTTCGATCTGGACCCTGTCACGCCAAATCTGTCTTCCAACGCGCCTGAAGATTTCGCCGCTTTGATTTTGGTAATCGAGCGAGAGATATGCGTCTTCCTGAAAAATGCGAATCTTGCGCATTCGCTCGGGACTGATGCGGCTCGCGGTCACGTTTGCCACGCAACCGTCTTCGAAATGCAGTCGCACGTTGGCGATATCTTCGCTCCGGCTCAGCACGGGCACGCCCACGGCATCGATACTCCACAGAGGCGAACGCACGAAATGCAAAATGACTTCCAGATCATGGATCATTAGATCGAGAACGACACCCATGTCGGTACCGCGCTCCGAGTAGGGCCTGAGCCGATGCGCTTCGATGAACCGGGGATGCGTGAGATTTTTTTCAAGAGCGCCCAGAATCGGGTTGAAACGTTCCACGTGGCCGACTTGCAAGATCACGCCGTTGCTCGCGGCCAAGTCAGCAAGCTCGGCGGCGTGCACAGTGTTGTCGGTGATCGGCTTCTCGACCAGCACATGTTTGCCTTTCGCAAGCAGAGAGCGCGCGATTGTGTAGTGCGTGTTGGTGGGCGTCGCCACAGAAGCCGCATCAACCATCCCAATGAATTCATCGAGCGACTTGGCAGCTGCCGCGCCGAACTTGGTCCCAATTGTGCGATTTGTAATCGGATCCACATCATACACAGCGGTGAACTCAGCGGACGGAGCCTCCGCGTACAGTCGCGCGTGATTGCTTCCGATGTGACCAACGCCAACAACGCCAATGCGCAAATTTTTCATTCCCTGAGAGCAGTCAACCCCGAAAGCTTTCGGGGTCAACGCCGGAAAGATGCGTGGTCAACCCAGCATGGGACTTATGCGTCCGATGAGTCGCATCCGCCGCGTTCGCGACAGATCACTGCGCAAAGTTTACGACAAACCAATTGTACGTTCGCTTTATGCCGTCCCGCAGCGTGATCGCTGGCTTCCAACCAAGCGCGCGAATCTTGGTGACGTCCAAAAGCTTGCGCGGCGTACCGTCCGGTTTGGTTGTGTCCCAGGCGAGTTTACCATCGAAACCGACGACTTCGCAGATTATCTCCGCAAGCTCGCGGATGGAAATGTCCTCGCCACAGCCGACGTTGATGATCTCTGGCGAGTCATATTTCTCCAAAAGCAAAAGACATGCGGCGGCGAGATCGTCCACATGCAAAAATTCTCGCCGAGGTTTTCCAGTTCCCCAGACGATCAGCTTTTGATCGTTACGCATTTTGGCTTCGTGCGTCTTGCGCAGCAGCGCGGCCAGCACGTGTGAAGTCTCCAGATCGAAATTGTCGTTGGGGCCGTAAAGGTTGGTCGGCATTACCGAAATAAAATTCGCCCCGTATTCGCGAGAAAATGCCTGGCAAAGCTTGATGCCAGCGATCTTCGCGATCGCGTACGCTTCGTTCGTCGGCTCCAACGGGCCAGTGAGCAACGCGCTCTCCGGGATTGGTTGCGGCGCGAACTTTGGATAAATGCAGGAGCTCCCGAGAAACAGCAGTTTGCGCACGCCGTTCTCGCGGGCCGAGCGGATGACGTTGTTCTGAATCCGCAGATTCTCGACGAGAAATTCAACGGGGTAATCCTTGTTTGCTTTGATCCCGCCAACTTTTGCCGCCGCAACAATGACGATGTGCGGCCGTTCTTCTTCAAAAAATTTCGCAACCGCAGATTCATCCGTGAGATCAAGCTGAGTGCGCTCGCGCGTCACGATGTTGGAAAGCGCTTCCGCTTCAAGCCGGCGCATCAGCGCGCTGCCGACCATGCCGCGATGCCCGGCAACAAAGATCTTATCCGTTTTATCCATGATCTGCATTAGCAAGTCCTTCTAGCATTTTCCGTTTTTATGCGTCGCGCAATTTTGCTCGCAATCGCGAGCAGCTCATACGCTTCCCGCGCCAAAGGCGCGCATTCACTGCCAGCCTGGGGCGCTAATCGGTGGGCTAAGCTTCCCAAAGAGAAATGGTCCGTCTCCTTTTCCGTGAGAGTTGCTCAAAGCAGCTCTGGACGTAATGGTATTGTGCCGATGATTGCAAAGACAACGGAAACATTTCAGTTCGATGCAATTGACGATGTGCTAAGCGACATCGCCAAAGGGCGCATGGTCATTGTCACCGACGACGCCGATCGCGAGAACGAAGGCGATCTGGTGATGGCAGCGGAAAAGGTGACACCTGAAGCCGTCAATTTCATGGCGACGCACGGACGCGGCCTGATTTGCGTGCCCCTCTCGAATGAGCGTGCCGAGCAGCTTGGCTTGCAACGAATGGTGATACAAAACCGCGAAACGCATCGGACCGATTTCACGGTTTCCGTGGACGCTGCGCGCGGCGTGACCACCGGCATTAGCGCGTACGATCGCGCGACGACTATCCTGGCGATCGCTAATCCGAAATCGTCGCCGGAAGACCTTAACCAGCCGGGACATGTGTTTCCGCTGCGCGCGAAGGATGGCGGCGTGTTGCGGCGTGCAGGTCACACCGAAGCAGCCGTCGATCTTGCAAGAATGGCGGGCCTGCAACCGGCTGGTGTGCTCTGCGAAATTTTGCACGACGACGGCACCATGGCGCGGTTGCCCGAGCTAATGGAATTCCACAAGAAACACGGTCTGCGCATTTGCACGATCCAAGGTTTGATCGCGTACCGCCGCATTCGCGAGAAGCTGGTGGAGCTGGAGCAAATCGTGAAAATGCCGACCGATTACGGCGATTTCGATTTGCATTTGTATCGCTCGAAACTCGATGGACAGCATCATCTCGCACTTGTGAAAGGTAAGATCGACAAAAACAAGCCGACACTGGTGCGTGTGCACAGCCAATGTCTCACCGGCGATGTCTTCGCTTCGCGCCGGTGCGACTGTGGGAATCAATTGCATGCAGCGCTCCGGCAAATTGCCGAGGAAGGCAACGGCGTTTTGGTTTACATGCGCCAGGAAGGACGCGGCATCGGGCTAGCGGCAAAAATTCACGCTTACAAATTGCAGGAAGAAGGTCTCGATACTGTGGAAGCCAACGCGAAGCTGGGGTATCCCAGCGACCTGCGCGATTACGGTCTGGGCGCGCAGATTCTTTTCGACCTCGGCGTGCGGCAGTTCCGGTTTCTGACAAACAACCCGAAGAAAGTTGTCGGCCTCGAGGGATACGGCCTCGAAATGATCGAGCAAGTGCCGATCCGCACCGAGGCGAATCCGCATAATGCCAAATATCTCGAAACAAAGAGAACGAAGCTGGGCCACCTGTTGTAAATGCCGAAGCTCGAATGTCGAAGCTCGAAGGAATGACGAAGTTCACAACGACGCGCGATTCATCACTCGTCATTCGTCATTTTTAGATGTCGAAGGCCGCGCCAAGTCGCCCGCGAGTGGACAAGAGGAAACGCACGTTCTGTATCGTTGCGAGCCGGTTCAATGCGCATTACGTGGATGGGCTGGTCAATCACGCTACAGAAGAACTGCGAGCCCTCGCACCGGACGCGACGATTTCTCTCGACCGTGTGCCGGGCGCGTTCGAAATCCCCGTGGTCGCGCGTGAGCTGGCCTTGCAGGAAACTACTGACGCGGTGATTGCCTGCGGCGTGATTTTGCAGGGTGAAACCAATCATGCCCAAAATCTAAGCCACTCCGTTACAAACGCACTTCAACGCATTGCGATCGAACACGGCGTTCCGGTGATCAACGCGGTGCTCAGTTTCGATAACGAAGCGCAAGCGCGTGCGCGTTGTCTCGAAAACAAGATTAATCGCGGCACCGAAGCTGCGCGGGCGGCGCTGGAAATCGCAGACGTCTTATCAGAACTTCGGAATAAGCAAGGAGCGGCGGTCTCCAGGCCGCCGAGGAACGATGGGTAAACGACGCCGAGCCCGAGAGGCGGCAATTCAATATCATTTCTGGCGCGATCTCCAGCGCGGCGAAGGCCCGGAGAAGATCGACGATTTCTGGGAATTTTGCCCAGCCAAGCCGCGCGTGCGCGAGTTTGCGCAGCCGCTCATCGAAGGAATGGTGGCGCATCTTCCGGAGATCGACGAACGCATCCGGCGCTACTGCGAGAATTACGAATTCCGGCGCATCTCCGCGGTGGATCGCAATGTTCTCCGGCTCGCGATCTACGAGATGCTTTATCGCGACGATATCCCGCCAGTCGTCTCGATCAACGAAGCGATCGAGCTGGCAAAAACTTTTGGCGGCGCGGAATCAGGCCGTTTCGTGAACGGGATTCTCGATCGTGTGCGAAAAGATCTGGACCGTCCGGCGCGAGAAGCGGTGACCAAGCGGGAATCGTGATTCGGCGGGCCGCTAGCACAAGATGTCATTTCGAGCGAAGTCGAGGAATCTCTAATTTTCTTGGAGCAAAAATATCGCGAGATCTCTCGACTCCGCTCGACATAACAAGCAAATGAACTTCCTCGAATCGCTCGCAAAACAATTCACGGGCAAGCCAATCGATTGGGACGAGCTGGAAGAGGCGTTAATCCGGGCCGATCTCGGAGTGCCGATGACAATGCGAATCATCAAGACGCTCCAGGAGCGAGAGGCCTGGGCTTTGCTCGGAATTGGAGACGTGATCAAAGCGGTGCGCGCGGAGATAGCGCGCACTTTGCCGTCGCGTCCGACGCCAATCCATCGAGGGAACGGCAAGCCAGCCGTGATCTTGATCGTCGGCGTGAACGGCACCGGCAAAACAACATCGACAGCGAAACTCGCGCGTTATTTAAAGCGAGATCGGCAAAGCGTGCTATTAGCGGCAGCCGACACATTTCGCGCTGCTGCAATCGAGCAACTCGATGTTTGGGCGAAAAGGCTCGGGGTTGAAATGATCCGCGGCCAATACGGCGCCGACCCGGCTGCGCTTTGTTACGATGCCTATCAATCTGCCTTGAAGAACAAAATCGAGTTTTTGCTTTGCGACACGGCTGGCCGCCAACACACAAAAACGAATCTCATGGCCGAGTTGCAAAAAGTGAAGCGCACTCTCGGCAAACTCGATCCGGATGCGCCGCATGAGAGGTTGCTCGTAGTCGATGCCACCACTGGCAGCAACGCACTGAGCCAGGCGCACGAATTCAATAGCACGCTGACGCTAACCGGCTTGATCGTCACGAAACTCGACGGGAGCGGCAAAGGCGGGATCGTCGTCGCGATTCAGGACGAACTTGGAATTCCAACCCGCTTTGTCGGCACCGGCGAGCAACTCGACGATTTCGCGCCGTTTGATCGCGACATGTACATCGCCAATCTTGTGTAGCGGCAATGTACTTGTCACGCTGTAGCCTTTGGCGAAAGTGGATGACGGCCGATAGGTTTCCGCTGGTATGAAAGACGACAGAGCCGAGATCGACATCAGTGTAGTTGAAGATCACGACGGGATATTGACCATTCGCGGCGGCGGCGGGCGACGGGATTGGAACGGCATTCATTACAAGCAAGGGATGTCGCGCAAAAATGTGGGCACCACGAAGCTATCGGCGAATATTGCCACGATTCCGCCGGGCGGCGTTGCCTATGCGCATATTCATGTCGGCTTCGAGGTAATCCTTTACATCATCGAAGGCAAAGTGCGCCATGAGTTCGGCGACGGCTTGAAACAAGCTATTGAAAACGAGGCCGGCGATTTCATCTACATCAAACCCGGTGTGCCGCATGAAGTCTTCAACATGAGCGACACCGAACCGGTGGTTGCGTTTGTCGCTCGTTCCTCGGCTGACGAATGGGACAACATTATTCCCTACGATCGCAATCAGCCGAAATGACCGTCCGGTTAAAACAGACTGCGGGCTTGCAAGCTCCAGCAATGATTCCGATCGACGAGATACGGCGCTGTTTCCCCGCGCTCGCGCGCACTCATAACAGCTATCGCGTTGGCTACTTCGACGGGCCCGGCGGCACTCAGGTGCCGCGCACCGTGGTGGAGGCGATGAACGATTATCTGTATCACCACAACGCCAACACGCATTGGGCTTATCCGACCAGCGAGGAGACCGATGCAATTATCGATTCTGCCCGCAGCGCGCTGGCTGACTTTCTAAACGCAGGCCCGACTGAAATCGTGTTTGGCGCAAACATGACGACGTTAACTTTTCACCTCGCACGGGCGCTTGGCGGCAGCTACGACCGCAATGACGAAATCCTGGCGACGGAGCTCGATCACCACGCCAATATCGCGCCATGGCGCGCGCTGGAGAAAGAACGCGGCGTGAAAGTGCGCATGGTGAAAATGATTCCTGAAACCGGTGAGCTGGATTGGGACGATTTCTCGCGGCAATTGACCGACCGCACAAAGCTGGTGGCGATCGGCGCGGCATCAAATGCTCTCGGCACGCTCAACGATGTTCGGCGTGCCGCGAAACTGGCCCACTCGTTAGGCGCGCAAATCTTTGTCGATGCGGTCCATTACGCGCCGCACGGGTTGATTGATGTGCGCGATTGGGATTGCGATTTTCTCGCCTGCTCCGCCTACAAGTTCTACGGGCCGCACATCGGAATTCTCTACGGTCGGCATGCCCTGCTCGGCTCACTTGATTTTCCGAAACTGATCCCGGCGCCCGATTCTGCGCCGGAACGGGCCGAGACCGGCACACAGAATCATGAAGGCATCGCAGGCGCAGCGGCTGCTGTGGATTTTCTCGCGTCGCTTGCTCCAGGCGCGACGCGACGTGAACGTCTTCGCGCTGCGTTCCAGCAATTACACGAGCGCGGCGACGCATTAGTAACGCGGCTTTGGACTGGGTTGGCCGAAATAGAACGCATCCGTCTTTACGGTCCACCTCCCGGCGCGCCGCGCACACCGACGGTGGCTTTCACCGTGAACGGTCTGCCGTCGATTGAGGTGGCGAAGAAATTGGTGCAGCGCGGACTGTTCCTCTCGCACGGCGATTTCTATGCGATGACAGTAGTGGAGCGATTGGGCCAAGGCGCGGACGGATTAGTTCGGGCCGGTTGTACGTGCTACACAACGTCGCAAGAAGTGGATCGTCTTCTAGCCGGCGTGCGCACATTGCTGTAGCGGCGGTCTGTGACGGCCGGTAAAGTCTCCGAAATTGCATTCCTGCTTTCCTGCGGTCTTTAGAGATGTGAAGTATTTTCTTCTGATCTGTCTTTTTCCCATGGCCTTAACAGCTCAGACCGTGCAACAGCTCACGGAACAGTTAGGCAAAACTGTTCTTTACGGCGACGTCGCGCTTTCTCCTGACGACGCGCATGTCGCATGGGTGCAATCGACTGCCGCGTCGCCATCAAAGCAGACCCACGTCCGCGGGACATCGGAAAGTACGCCGGCGACGCTCGTTAAATTTCCAATCATCGGCGAGAGGACTGATTTTGATCCAGCATTTTCGCCCGACTCGAAGATGCTCGCGTTTTTCTCCAGCGCCGGACAAAAAGAGCAGCGGCAACTCTGGATCGTAGATGCTGATGGTTCTAATCCTAAAAAAATTACCGATCTAAAAGGATACGCGGCGCGACCGAATTGGTCGCACGATGGCAAGCAGATTGCGTTTCTCTACATTGAAGGCGCCGCTGGCGGCGGCCCGTTAATGGCTGCGGCCGCAACGACTGGAGTTGTTGATACAACGATCCATAACCAGCGAATTGCTGTTCTCGATATTGCGAGCGGCAAGCTGCGACAGGTTTCGCCGGAGAATCTCCACATCTACGATTACGATTGGTCGCCGGACGACAAAATGTTTGTCGCAACTGCGGCACCGGGGCCCGGCGACAACAATTGGTGGATCGCGCAGATTTACACGATCGATATTGCAAGGGGCAATGCCACATCCATCTACAAACCTTCTCTTCAAGTTGCGGTTCCGCGGTGGTCACCGAATGGCAAGTCGATCGCATTTATCGAAGGTTTGATGAGCGACGAAGGATTTCACGGCGGCGATCTATTCACGCTGACGGCTGACGGTCGCGATGTCGCGAATCGCACATCGAGTAGAAAAACGTCGGTAAATTCATTCTTCTGGCTGGCGCCCGATCGCATTCTGCTCGTCGAGTACGTAGGCGGCGGAAGCGCGATTTCCGAGTTGAACCTAACGAACAATTCGGCCCGGACGATTTGGAAAGGTCCGGAGGGCGTTCACGCATTTGGAAATTTTCCAAACTTCGCGTTATCGAAAGATGGAAAGTTCGCGGCGGCTGTTCGCAGCACCTACAACTCGCCACCGGAAGTTTTCGCCGGGCCGCTCGGCGAATGGCGTCAACTGACTAACAACAACGTTGGCTTGCGGGCGAACTGGGGCAAAGCCGAAAGCATCGAGTGGACGAACGAAGGATTTAACATTCAGGGCTGGCTGGTGCCGCCGGCGAAAGTCGAGCCCGGAAAAAAATATCCGATGGTCGTCCTCATTCATGGCGGACCATCCGGCGTGACCACGTCAGAATGGCCAGCATCATTTGGAATGGCGCGCGCGATCATAGCCGCGCTCTCCGCACACGCTTATTACGTTCTTCTTCCCAATCCACGTGGAAGTTACGGTCGAGGAGAAGATTTCACTCGCGCGAACGTAAAAGATTTTGGCGGCGGCGATTTGCGCGACATCCTGGCAGGAGTCGATGCCGCGATAAAAAAATATTCAATCGATTCTGCGCGCCTCGGCGTGACCGGCTGGAGTTACGGCGGCTTCATGGCCATGTGGACTGTCACACAGACCAACCGTTTCGGCGCCGCTGTCGCGGGCGCCGGCATTGCGAATTGGCAAAGTTATTATGGCCAGAACTTGATCGATCAATGGATGATCCCGTTCTTCGGTGCATCAGTTTACGATAATCCCGCCGTTTACGAGAAGAGCTCTCCCATTCGGTTCATCAAAAACGTGAAGACCCCCACGCTCGTTATCGCCGGGGAGCGCGACGCGGAGTGCCCCTCAGCGCAGTCGTACGAGTTCTGGCACGCGTTGAAGACGCTCGGCGTACCAACTCAGCTCGTTGTTTATCCCGGCGAAGGCCATCTCTTCATCAAGCCTGAGCACCAGGTCGATCGAATGGATCAGACAATCGCGTGGTTCGACAAGTATTTGAAGTAGCGATCACTCGCTCGTTCTGGTGACGTCAAGGCTCGATTATGTACACGTACGATCAGTGTCTGAATTCGAGATTGGGCGTTGGACGTTGAGCGTTCGGCGTTTACTTCTAGGATTGCTCCATGCCGAAGCATCTTGTCATCAGCACCAGCGGCAATCCCGACAGCAACAGCCGGCGCATGGGTCGCGCCGCGTTCACGCATCTGCAAAAACAAAAAGTCGATTGCGACTGGATCGACATCCGTGAAATGGATCTGCCGCTATGCGACGCAGACAAATGTTACGATATGCCCAGTTCGAAGAAATTGAGCGCAGCCATTGAGCGTGCTTACGGCATCCTCATTGCGTCGCCAGTTTACAATTACGACGTCGCCGCCGCGACCAAGAACCTGATCGAGCTGACGGGTAGCGCGTGGGAAGGCAAAATCGTCGGCTTCCTGTGCGCCGCCGGCGGCCACGCGAGTTACATGTCGGTGATGTCGTACGCCAACAGTCTCATGCTCGATTTTCGCTGCGTAATTATTCCGCGGTTCGCCTTTGCCACGAGTGACGCTTTCGACGGCGAACGCATCACCGACAAAAAAATCGCCAAGCGAATCGAACGAGTCGCCGACGAACTGGTTCGATTCACGAAAGCGCTGCGCAGCTAGCGTTTTCAGCGTGTCGGCTCGTCAGCTACCCGCAGCACAATCTTGCCGCGCGTGTGACGCGTCTCTATCTGCTGATGCGCCTTCGCAGCGTCCGCTAATGGAAAAGTCTGCGACACGATTGGCGTGATCTTGTTCGCCTCGATCAACTTCCTGAGTTCATCGAGCACATTTGCATCCGGATGCGCACTCACTCCGGAACAGCGAAGTCCGCGTTTCTCGCATTCGGCCGGATCAGGTTCGCCGGTAATTGAAACGATCACGCCGCCTTTCTTCACCACGCCGTACGACGCCGGGAGCGTATCCGCACGAACGCAGTTCAAGACAACATCGACATCTTTCACGACGTCCTGGAACCTCGTCGTCGTATAATCGATGGGTTGATCGACCCCGAGTTGCTTGAGCAAATCCTGGTTCGCGCTTGAAGCGGTCGCGATCACTTTCGCGCCGCGCGCTTTCGCAATTTGCACTGCAAAGGATCCGACCCCGCCCGACCCGCCGTGAATCAGCACGGTCTGTCCCTTGTCGATCTTGGCCTCGTCGATGAACGCTTGCCACGCTGTCGTCGCAGCCAACGGCACAGCGGCGGCTTTTTCGAAATCAATGTTTTTCGGCTTGAGCGCCATCTCGCTCTCTTTCGCGATCGCAAACTCCGCATAACCGCCGCCGCGCATGATTGGCAGATAAACGTAAACTGCATCGCCAGTCTTGAACTTTGTTATCCTGGCTCCGATTTTTTCGACGACGCCTGCAATATCATATCCGATAATCATTGGCCGTTTATCCAAGCCGCGCTCCGACAGCTTTCCTTGCCGCACGTACGCATCGACCGGATTCACTCCGGCCGCGATCACGCGGACAAGGACCTCGTCATCTTTCGGTTCCGGCCGGGGCACCTCTTGCAATTTCAATACTTCCGGTCCGCCGTACTGCTGCAGCACGGCCGCTTTCATCAGTGGCCCAGTCGCGGCGCGCACCGACGAAACGGCGACCGCCGCTGCTCCAATTACCGTTAGCGCTCGTAAAATTCGCATCCGTTTTGAGCGTCTCCTCCGATAGGATTGCACGCCAGCGAAAATTTCTTGCGCTTTCGCCTACGAAAGAGTTAACCACGAAGGACACGAAGACCAACGAGGAATCATTTGGTTGCGGCTCTGTGGCCTCTGTGATCTCTGTGGTGAAACATTGAGAATCGACGCACAAGAAGAGGTCTGGCCGCTGAAGGAACCGTTTCGCATTTCGCGCGGCAGTCGAACGGAAGCGCGGGTTGTCGCCGTGACTGTGAGCGACGGAAAGCATGTCGGACGAGGCGAAGGTATCCCGATCAAGCGGTACAATCAGAGCACCGCGTCGGTTTTGGCACAGATTGAGTCGGTAAATAGCGTGCACGAGTGGGACCGACTTAAATTGCAACAGTTGCTGCCGCCGGGCGCGGCGCGCGACGCGCTGGACTGCGCGCTTTGGGATCTCGAAGCCAAGAATTCCGGCAAACGCGTCTGGGAATTGGCGAATATGCCGATTGTCGATCAAGTCGAGACATCGTTCACGATCAGTCTCGATACGCCGGAGAAAATGGCCGCCGCAGCGAAAGCGGCTGCAACCAGGCCAATCCTGAAATTGAAACTTGGCGGCGAGAGCCTTGACCTCTCGCGCGTCGAAGCCGTACGCGAGGCCGCGCCGAACACGCGACTGCTCATCGACGCCAACGAATCATGGTCGCCTGAGCATTACCGCAAAATTGTTCCAGCGCTGAAAGAATTAGACGTCGAACTGATCGAACAACCGTTTCCAGCCGATGCCGACGAAGTCCTCGAAGCTATCGATCATCCAATACCACTCTGCGCCGATGAAAGTTGCCACACGGCCGCCGATCTTCCGCGCCTGAAGAATCGCTACGAAGTGGTTAACGTTAAGCTCGACAAAACCGGCGGGTTGACTGAAGCGCTCCGCCTATGCGAGCGCGCCCGCGAAAGCGGATTCAAATTGTTCATCGGCTGCATGGTGGGCACTTCTTTGGGGATGGCTCCAGCTCGATTGCTCGCCAGCGCCGCTGATTACGTCGATCTTGACGGGCCGCTCCTCCTCGCCTGCGATCGCGAGCACGGACTCGCGTACACAAATGGCAGGATAGGCTTACCATCGGCGCAACTGTGGGGCTAAACCGGCCGCGCTACGGCTTCAGCTCCAGCATCGCTTTGCCTGATTCGATATCAGCCGGCACCGAGACGTGATCGTGAAAATCGAGCCAGCGACCGCCGGACTTCCGAAAGAGCGATGTAAATCGGACCCAGACCTCAGACTTGTGACCACCCTTCAGTGTCCCGCTGATTAATTCCAGCCCGGCAGCATAACCGAGGTCGCCGCTGGCACCGACGTGCAGATCGCGTACTTCGACCTTCACATTGTCCGCGTACTGCGACAAGAATTGGTCATAATCGGTGCGATATTCAGCCTTCCCTGTGTATTGAAGCGGCGGCACTATATCGTAGGCGATTACGTCATCGGCGTAGAGAGCCATAATTGCGTCGACGTCCTTCGCGGCGAATGCTTTCGTCCATCGGTCTAACCAGCCGCGAATTTCCTTTATTGCAACATCGTCTCCGTTTGCCGGCGCTCCATCCTTCGTCTGTGCGTTTGCAGTGACCGACGCAAGCGCGATCAAAATGAAAATAAGTAACACCAATGATTTCATATTATTGATTCGTTGTAGCGACAACGAACTGCTGGTATCTAATTCGGTCTAAACGCCACCCGGTCTACTTTCTGGTGGCCGTGGAGGCGACTCAGGTACAGAATGTTGATCGTCGCTTGAAACGAATGGCGTACTCGCCTCAGCGGCCCTCTTCGCCGCCCACCTGGCTTTCATCGCGGCCGCGAGTTGTGCACGACGTTCCGGTGAGAGATTCCGTTTTCTCTTCGCTTTCTTGGCGCTCGGTTTCTTCGCTTCGGCCTGTTGCGCTGGGGACTTCTTCTCGACTCGCGCAGAAGGTTTGGCCACTGGAGCCGCAGCAGCGCGGCCAGCCGATTTCCTCGCAGCCTTCAGCGCCTTTGCTGCCTCGGCTGCCTTCAGTTTTTCTTTTAGCTTGGCCAGCCTTTTGGGGCCCTCTTGCAAACGTTTCTCGAGTCGCCGGATTTTTTTTCTTAAATTTTTCAACTTCATGACGGTCTTCCTCCTCGCACGAAGGCGATTGATGAGTGGGCTTCGAGTTAATGACAAAACCTCATTGATGTCACGTTCTTATCACAACGAAAACTCTGCATCCTTCCGGTCGTCGAATGCGTTATGCGCAGCAGCCGAGCTCGGAGTCGCGTGATCCTGCATTCACCAATCAGCGCGTGATCCTGCATTCACCAATCAGTCGGGATCGACGCAGTCAGAACCTCAGGCCCATTCTCCGTCACGAGTACATTATCTTCGATGCGAACACCGCCGCAGCCGAGGCAGTTATCGACCCGACGCCAGTTCACGCTCTGTCGATATTGCCGGCGTCGCTTGGGATCGTTGAGGATAGCAGGAATGAAATACAAGCCGGGCTCAACGGTTGTGACGTAGCCGGCAGCAAGCGGTAGGTCCATCCGCAGATTTCGCAATGCCGGGCTCTCATCCCTCGGGCGTCCCGGATAACGGCCGCTCGCATCGCGGATGCCAAGCCCGACGAGATGACCCAGCCCATGGGGAAAAAACAGTGTATGTGCCCCCTGCTCCACGAGTGACTCGGCATTGCCGTTCATTAACTTGAGCTCAATCAATCCGTCAGTCATTTCTATCGCCGCCCTCAAATGAAGATCTTTCCATTCGGCGCCCGGCACGCAGCGGGATATTGCGTTACGCTCAGCTTCCAAGACGACGTTAAATAGATCGCGTTGAAAATGTGTGGGTTTGCCTCCGGCAACAAACGTGCGTGTCACATCTATCACGTAGCGATCGACCCGCGCACCCGCGTCGATCAAGACAAACTCTCCGCGCCGGATTTCTCGTCGCGACGGCAAAAAATGCATGACAGCGGCATTGGGTCCTGAACCCACAATTGTTCCATAGCCGACGTCGTCGGCTCCATTGCGGAAGAATTCGGCTTCGAGCTCAATCTCTAACGCTCGTTCGCTGACACCCGCTCGAATGTGTCGCCGAACTGCGGAAAAGCCCTTCGCAGTCGCGGCTGCCGCGCGTCGGAGGAGACTTAGCTCAACACTATCCTTCGCGCGTCGCACGTGCGTAAATTGTTCGCGCGTGCGCGCGACGTCGCTTTCATCACATCGTACCCCGTGCAACGGTGCCTAGATTGATAATCGTACGGCCACGCCGAGCTCCCAGCCAAGGCTCCAATCGTGGAAGTGGTGTGCCGGTGAGCTGTGTTCGCCCTTCCCATGTCTTTTCCGCCTCGGTCACATACGGGACGAAAGAGACCCAACCCTTCGAAGAGCGTTGTCGCGGATCGAAGGCTAGAACTCCGCCCGGCGAATCGATCCCGGTCAGGTAATAGTACTCCGGATGCGCACAGAATGGGTATGTCTGGTCGGAACCCCCGGGAAGCGGAATGGGTTCACCCGCGCCTATCAGGAGGATTTCATCGCGGAGTCCTATCGCATTCGCAACACGCCTCCGGCGTTCGGCGAGATGTTTCAATTGTCTGGTGTTGTTAATTTTCATTGCTGAAATGTTTCAGCCTCACTCGTTACGTGCTTCGCAATCGAGTGGGGACTTCTCAGAGCGTCCGAATCTCTTCGACTTGAAGTTGCGCGAAGCCGTCTCGCATACTTTTTCTTCCTTTGATTGTCACAACTTTGGCGGCGTAGTCTGCCAGCTTGGCGTTGATCGACTGACCGGGTTCACCGGTCAGCAAATAAACTTTTCCATCCTGAGTTTTGATTCCAGCGGGCTCCCCATTTCTGATGCACACCTTCGCGCACTCGGCGTGGTCGGGACCGCTCAAGTTGTTAGCGATGTAGCAAGTCATATCGAGCACCTCGCCAGTCACGAGAATTTCCTGCGCGCCCGCGACAGAATGGTTGCGGCGCTCCGACCATTTCATCAGCAGCGCGGTCACACTGGCCGAGATGACGATGGCTGCAGCGAGCTGCAGAACGCGCGACCAAACTCGCGGAAACGGGATCGGCCGCCTGCGCACAATCTTCTCCGATAGCCCAAGCGGCGGTTCGATTCCACGAAGCTTCGCCTGGATCGCACCGTAACATTTGGTTTGCTCTCGCAACCATTGGCCAAGCTCCGGATCGCTTTTAGCGTAGTCCAACGCCGCGCGAAATTGCGGATCGGAATCGTCGATCCTGCCGCGATAGAGAAGCAGGATGTCTTTGGCTTCGCGCGTATTCATTTCGCCTCCTCAAGCGGCAAACTGGTTTCACTCAACCGGCGCAGAAGCTGAATTTTCGCGCGCGCGATACGCGACTGCACCGTCCCGAGCGGAAGCGCCAGGACATCGGCGATTTCTCTATAGGACAAATCTTCCATGTAATAGAGCACAAGCGGCGCGCGAAAATCTTCGGGAATTTCGCTCAGGATCAAAAGCAACGTTTGCGAATCGACTCGCTCCGCGCAGGCCGCTGGCACATTCGGCAAATCCTCCGTGCGTTCGTCGATTGATTCGCTTGAAAAACGATTTCGGCGGCGACAGGTCTTGAGAAACTCACGGTGCAACGTCGTAAAGAGCCAGCCTTTCACGCTCGCCGCCTTCTTGAGCTGGTGACCTTTGTTCGCCCAAATGTAGAAAGTCTCCTGCGTCAGATCAGCCGCGTCAGCTTCGCTCCCGGTCAAACTCAAGCCAAACCGATACAGATCGCGATAGTAAAGTCTCACAAGATTTTCAAACTCCAGGTCGGCGGACATATCGCCGTTATCCCAAAATGGGAGTCCTCAGCCGCGCATTTGTTCCCGCCGATGGAGACAAACAACGAGGGGTCTCATAACTGTGTGAGTAAAGAGGTTTGAAAAAATTCTCCATCGGTCGGGAACAAATGCGATTCTGCTGCATCTCATGGGCGAGCTGGCAAATGAATATGAATCCGACGCGATCGATGGTTGCACTGTTGTTAGTGTTTGCCGCCGGCATGTCGATGAGTCTTAGATGCAAATCAACCTAAGGAGAAACTTACAATGAAACAGTCTTTGTTTGCTCTAATTGCCGTCACTTTGGTAGTCGGCTTCCCGACGGCTCTTTACAGTCAGGGCCAAACTCAGAATCAGGCTCCGCTTCCTGTGCGTTCCCGAACCGAAGAGACTCTGGCCATGTGGAACGCAATCGGGAACAAACTCATCGCCATGGCTCAGGATTTTCCCGAAGATAAATACGACTTCAAGGTGCAGAAAGACCAGCGCATCTTCGCCTTGAATCTTCTCCACGCCGCCGCACTGGATTTTGTCCTGATACGGAAAATTTCCGGGTCAAACCTCGGGCCTGACTTTGGCGAGGGCGACAACCCTTCGCGTGACCTTTTCAAGACCAAGGCTGACGTCGTCAAGTTCGTGCAGGAGGCGGTCGCCGACGGAGCGAAAGTGATTCAGCAGCAGGGCGACGCGGGGCTGGACAATATAACGAAATTTTTCGGCAACCGACTGGCCCACAACTCGTACATTTGGACCGTCGCCATCGAGCACAGCGCGGAACATTACGGTCAGCTCGTCGTCTATTACCGTGCGAACAACATGGTCCCGCCGGATTCGCGGCGCTGAAGATTTTGCAGAGTCAGACGCGTTTTGTTCACAAATACTATTCCCCAGGAGGCCCCGAGTGAAACTGCTTGCCGCTCCACTAGCAGCCTGGCTGCTTCTCGCCATGCCAAGCGTAGCGAGGGCTCAGACATCGCAGCCGTCGCCCGCACACGACGGCCTCCAGAGAGTCAACACCCCGGCTGCGACCAACTTGACCCGCGCGACCGGCACGGTGTTTCGTGATTGCCCAGATTGTCCTGAGATGGTGGTTATCCCCGCGGGGAATTTCACCATGGGTTCATCCGCCGCGGAGAAATCCTGGGCCGCGAGTCACGGTGGCAGTATGTATGCGGTTGGTGATGAAGCTCCGCAACATGAGGTCTCATTGCCGTCATTCGCCCTGGGCAAGTATGACGTCACTCGTGGCGAGTACGCGGCATTTGCTCGGGAGACGGGATACCCAACCGGTGATGGTTGCGGCCGCGGCCGCGCCATCTTCAAATGGGCGAAGGATCCGAAGTTGACGTGGGAAAATCCCGGCCATGCGCAGACTGACCGTGATCCAGTCGTGTGCGTGAGCTGGCAGGATGCGCGTGCCTATATCGCGTGGTTGAACCGCAAGGCGCATCGCGGCGGCGCGGCCTCAGCAAATGGGCCTTATCGGCTGCCCAGCGAAGCGGAGTGGGAATATGCCGCACGCGCCGGAACGACAACTAAGTTCTATTGGGGCGATGACGCCGCTGCCGCTCCTGTTCACGCCTGGTTCAATGCCAACTCCGGCTGCGAAAAAGTGGACGGTCTTTTTTGCGACGGTGGCCAGACACATCCGGTGGGCGCGAAGCCGTCGAACGCATTCGGCCTTTACGACATGGCAGGGAACGTTTGGCAGTGGACCGAGGACTGTTACGACAACAGCTACGCCGGGGCTCCCGCAAATGGACGTGCGAATGAGATCGCCTCAAGCGACGTCCATGCGAACGACAGCCAGGGCAAGTGCCTCCGCGTTGATCGCGGCGGCTCGTGGATGTTCCCGGCGTGGCTGCTGCGACCGGCCACCCGAGAACGCAATCCTGCCGACTTCCGCGCCGTGATTATGGGTTTTCGCATGGCGAGGACATTCTAGTCGGACGTCCACCGCCCATGAAATCTATGAAACGAATTTTCTTTTTGTCGGTCGCGCTTTTCCTTGTTCGCAATGCTTCCGGCAATGCTCCATGCGTTGCCGACCTTAAAACGCCCGACGGCACAAATGAATATCAATCCAATTGCAGGCAGGAAACTGCTCAACATTAAACAAAACCAAAGACAGTAAATATGAACAAATCCCTAATTCTCATTACCTACGTCGCCGCATGTGTGGCATTCGCAGCGGTCTGCCGCGCGCAGAGCGACGCAGCGAGCCCCGCCCCCGATGACAGCATCTATACCCGCCCCGGACAGCTCGCTCCGGCCGGGGACGGAGCGCGACTGAATCTATACTGCATGGGGAGCGGCTCGCCCACGGTCGTCTTCGATTCCGGATGGGAAGACTGGGCGCCGGCCTGGAGTGTGGTGCAGCCGCAGATCGCAAAGTTCACGCGCGCCTGCAGCTATGACCGTGCCGGCGCAGGCTTCAGCGAGCCCGGTCCTATGCCGCGCACGAGCGTGCGCATCGCCGAGGAGCTACACACCGCCCTGCACAACGCCGGCATCACCGGGCCCTACATCCTGGTGGGAAGCGCATTTGGCGCCGACAACGTACGCACGTTTGCCGAGCGGTACATGAAAGAAGTTGCGGGGCTGGTCATGGTGGACGGCGATGCCAGCGAGTTTGAACCGAAGGAAATGTGGGAAAAGGAGCATCTTGGGGACAAGGGCATCATCGCTCAGCTACGCGAGTGTCGTAATGCGATCGCCGAACAAAGGCCGCTGCCGCTGCAACCGGCACGTCCGGGCAAGCCACAACGAACCTGCGCTCAGCAGTTCTTTCGCGGTTTGCCTGAGGCGGCATGGTCGCCGGAATTGAACGCCAAGCTGTTAGAGATCGCGCAAACGAAAGTCGCGATGTACGACGCCTATATTTCCGAGATGGAGCAGACGCCGCGGGACGAAAGCTATTTGCGGCAGCACCGCCGCTCGTTCGGTTCCCGTCCGATCCGCGTTCTGACCAGCGGCAACCATGCGGTCGGCCACTTGCCGGCGACCCGTAACCTGGATGCAAAGTATCTCGAGTACGAACGTCTGGTGACGCTGGCGCAGGCGCATTGGCTCGAACTATCGTCGAATGCCAAGCAGATATTCACGCACCACAGCTCGGAATATATCCAATTTGACGAGCCGGAGACCGTGGTCTCCGCCATCCGCGAAGTGTATGACCAGAGTAAGTAGCTGCCGCAGCTATCGTCCCAAGAGACGGAGCGAAAACAAGGCTAACCGCTTTAGGTCGATCGAATCTGGGGTACCGCTCTTCGCCCGTGATCGCCATCATCCTCATCCTCTCGCGTACGAAAACGGCAGGACACGCTTATCGGCTCGACAACTCTGGGGGATATTGATACTCCCATCCTACCAAGTCGCAGGCGCCGGCGCAGGCTGGTCATCTGCCAGTGGTCATTTGCAACTCACGCACCCGCGCCTGGCTTGCGGAAATTTTTTCCGCTGGCACGCGGCGAAGACCGCTCGCCAATCCGAACTTCGACAGAATCCAGATCAACCACTTTGTCGGGTCCCACTCCCACGGTTTCACGCCATTTCGATAATCATGCTGAAATTCGTGATGATAATTGTGGTAGCCCTCGCCAAAGGTAAACAGCGCCAGTAGAAACGAATCTCGCGCGCTGCACCGTGTCGAATAAGGCTGACGCCCAATGGTATGGCAGGCGGAGTTGATCAGGAACGTGCCATGTTGGAGCACGACAACTTTCGCGACGCCGCCGATGAGAAAACCACCGAGCGCGCCGGTCCATCCGTCCCAGAGCGCACCGAGCAAGGTGGGCAAACCAAGACTCACCAGCACTGCGATGACATGAATGTGCCGATGTTGCCACATGACCAACGGGTCTTTCTTTAAATCGTTAACGTTATCAAATGGTGGTTGTGGCTGAAGCTTGAACAAGAGCCAGCCGATGTGCGCGTGGAAAAAACCTTTGCTGATGTCGTAAGGGTCTTCGTCGTGATCGACATGTTTATGATGCCGACGATGCTCGCTTGCCCACATCAGGACAGAGTTCTCGAACGCACCGGCGCCGAAGATGAGCGTGAACAGGCGCACCGGCAGCACAGCGCGGAAAGTCATGTGCGAAAACAGCCGATGATAACCAAGCGTGACGCTGAAGCCGGTCACGGCCAGCATGACTCCAAAGACTGCAAAGTAAAACCAATCAATACCGAAATACCACAGGTATAACGGCACCGCGGTCAGCGTGAGCACAAACGTGCCCATCAGGAACGAACTTGTCGTCCAATTAATGCGATCGGTCGGGATGCGAAAAATCACTTGAGAAAATTTTGTCGAAAGCCGCGATCAACTACCAACCATCGACTTATCAAGTGGACATTATCCGGCCCAGAATCACGTCTTCCTTCGACCAGGCGTGAACCTTGCCGCAGTGTACACAGGTGAACTTTTGGGCTTTGACTTTGGCCGTGGACCAGCGCTTTTGGTCTACTGTCTTTCCGGTATCCGTGAGCTTGGCCGTGGAAGGACAGCGCACAAGCAAGCTTTTGATATCGAGGCCGGCTTTTTTCGGCCGTGCGCGCGGCGCATCGAAATAGAATCGCCTCGCCATGTCAGAGTCGATAAACGATGCGCGCCTTGGCGGTATCGTATGGTGACATTTCCATTTTCACTCGATCACCGATCGTAAGGCGAATGAAACGTTTGCGCATTTTGCCGGAGATATGCGCAAGAACGAGATGGTCGTTCGCAAGGGCGACGCGAAACATGGTTCCGGGAAGCACCGTCATGATGGTACCCTCCACTGTAATCGCTTTTTCAGAATTTACCATGCCCATCTTCGCTGCTGCTGTAGGGGATGCTGTTAGCATCCAATGGGTCGGGAAGCAGACTGCTTCCCCTACAGACTACAGACAAACCGACTTACCGGCGAAAACCAGCGAACGGACGCCGTCCGCCTTCAGGGCGGGGACGCTCTTCACGCGGACGTGCTTCGTTCACAGTTAGTGCGCGGCCGTTGAGTTCATGGCCATTCAGTGCGCTCATGGCGGCATTGGCTTGCGTATTGTCGTTCATGGTGACGAACGCGAACCCGCGCGATTTGCCAGTCATACGGTCCATCATCAAATGGGTTTCATTGACGGTGCCGTGTTGTTCGAACAGATCCTGAAGATCGTTCTCGGTGCTCTCAAAAGAGAGATTACCTACGTATAGTTTCATTGTGTTTGAATTTGGAAAAACTACCGACCTACAAAGCCGTTCCCGTGAATCGGGTTTCAAACCACCAATGAGCGACGCTCACCTGACGATCTACCGCGCAGTGAAGTTAAACAGAGTGAATCCAATAAGCGCCCACTATCGCCCGGATTTCGCGGAACACAAACGCTAGTTTCACTCCAATCGCCAGCCTCGATGCTGTAGCGTGCGCTGTCCCAGCGCGCTGCCTTGTAGCCGCGGTCTACTCGTCTCGCCGTAACCTGGTGAAGGCGGATGACCGCGGAACTGTAGCCCCGACAGGTCGTGGTGACACCGGCGAAAAGGAGCTGCAACAGCCACACAGCGGAACCAATGACGCCAATTCTAAGGTAGGGCGCGACCTAGCCTGCCTTGAGCGAAGTCGAATGGGTGCACGCCGAGGTTGGAATAGCCACCCATGCTTCCGTCATCGCGGTCGCCTCCCGGAAAGCCCAGCGCGCGTCAGTTGCCGCTGAATAGACGGCGCCTGCCTGCGAGCCGCAGCAGCGCGAAACTTTTGGAAAAGCGCGGCACGACCTTTTGGAGTTGTATGTTGGAGGTAGTAAAGCGCGCAGTTCTGAGTCAATGTTGGTTCCATGTCAGTTCTCCTGTTATTCGCGCCAGCGCCGAATGGATGCATTCGCTGAATGTCTGAGCAATTTGTGTCGAGACGCGCAATATACGCATTCAGCAACGCCGCGAAATCCATCCCTGAAGCGGCAGTGTCGTGCGACAAGTTCACGAGCAACGTTTCGAGCTCATTCTTATGACCATCGATCGCATTCATCATTGAGTTGGTGGGGCAGTGAGAAGGGGCCGCACACCCGCGCGATCGATTGACGCTGCTATGTTAGCTCCGATCATACAGCCGCAACGGGGATCGCCTAATGATTATTGCAGTTTTTCGACCGGCTAATGCCTGCGCGGTCCGGTCGCTGCGTGACACGGCTCGTTCCGCCACGAGCACCGACCCAAGATGCACTGTTTTTCTCCATCCTTATCCCCCCTTGCCTCGATCAAACTAATCGCCGCAGCGGGCACGATTCTTTAGACGGAGACGAAGCGCTCCCGTGATCGGCCAAATCATATGTCCATAGCCCAAGATGTGATAACGAATCTTCTCGCGTCCGCGGACATTGGCATCAACCCCGAATGCTTTCGGGGCTGGGACATACAGGTGCACGATCCGCGCTTCTTTAGCCGAGTCCTGGCTTCCGGGACGCTCGGTTTCGGAGAATCGTACATGGACGGCTGATGGGACTGCGACGCGCTGGATGAGATGTGTTGCCGCGCCATTCGTGCCGGGCTCGAGAAGCGTTTCGCATTTCGGCTTCCGAATGTCTGGGCACTACTCACCGCGCTCGTCGCGAACCAGCAAACTCTCCGGCGTGCCCGAAAAGTCGGCCGGGTGCATTACGATCTAAGCAACGATTTCTTCGAAGCAATGCTTGATCCGAACATGCAGTATTCCTGTGCGCTCTTCGCCGATGGTGACGATTTAGCCTCGGCGCAACTGCGGAAGCTGGATTGGATTTGCGAGAGGCTGCGTTTGCGACCCGGCCTCCGTGTGCTGGACATCGGCGGCGGCTGGGGTGGTTTGGCCCGTTATGCCGCCAGCCACTACGGTTGCCAGGTAGTTGGGATAACAATTTCCCGAGAGCAATTCCGCTACGCACAACGTTGGTGTCGCGGATTAGACGTCGAAATCCAACTGCGCGACTACCGCGAAGTCACCGAACGATTTGATCGGGTCGTGAGCGTGGGCATGGTCGAGCATGTCGGATACAAAAATTATCGCACCTATATGCGAGCGGCCGCTCGTTCGTTAGCCGAGGATGGATTGTTTCTTTGCCAGGGAATTTGCGGACAATTTTCGCGCGTCCACGGCGATCCCTGGATCAAGCGCTACATTTTCCCAAATTCCCTGCTTCCTTCCCTCGCTCGCCTGACACGCGCCGCGGAAGGCATTTTCATCCTTGAAGACGTCAAGAACATCGGGCCGAACTACGACCCGACACTCCTTGCCTGGGAGGAAAACTTCCGCCGCGCCTGGCCCCGCTTTGCAGACCGCTACGGCGAACGTTTCCGGCGAATGTGGCGATTTTATCTACTCAGTTGCGCCGGCGCGTTTCGAGCGCGCAGTCTGAATGTCTTTTCGATTCTCTTTTCAAAAGAAAGTACCGCCAAGACAAGCTCGCCGCAGCGAGTCCGTCCTTTGGCGGACGCCAGCGACAAAGAAACAAAACTCGACGCCGCATTTCACGCCGCCGTAAAATAGCCGCCTACTTAGTATTCCTTGGCTTCGTGCGACATGATCGCTATCTCGGCGAGTTGCTTCCAAGGCATTGCGGCTTAGGGTAAAAAAAACTGCTATGTCTCCCGGCGGCAACACCGCGAAGCTGTTCATCAACTATCGCCGTCAAGACACCGCGCCCTACGCTGGTCGCCTTTACGACCGGTTAACGGCTCACTTTGGTAAGGATCAGGTCTTCATCGATATTGACCAAATTGAGCCGGGCGAAGACTTCGTCGAAGCTATTAACCGTAAAGTCGGCACTTGTGACATCGCTATCGTATCGATCGGGCCCAACTGGCTGCGCGCAACCGATGCGTCGGGTAAGCGCCGTCTCGACGACGCAGAGGATTTTGTGCGTATGGAAATCGTCGCTGCACTCCAGCGCAAAATCCGCGTTATTCCAGTCCTCGTTGGCGGAGCACCGATGCCGCGGAAGCAGGATCTGCCAGAAGCACTAGCACCGCTCTCGCGACGGAACGCGATCGAGCTGAGCGAAACGCGTTTCCATGCTGATGTGGATCGGATTGATCGAAGCGATTGAAAAGTCCCTCGCTGCCGCGGAAAAAAAAACGGAGCTATCCGCAACGCCGGTCGCGCCCTTGGCGGAGCCGGCATCCGTAAGACCGCCGGAGTCTAAAGACCTGCACGAAGCATTCGGATCTGCCACGGCCGCCGAGCGGTCCGGACCCGACTACATCTCTCCGAATCTAACGCCCTATTATCGGAAGGCTCTGATAGCGATTGGGATTGCACTTGTCATGGGTTGCTTAGTGTGGGCTCTTACGCTACGCCGGCCTCCAAAAGTTGGTTCGACTGCGCCCCCGACAGCGCTTGTTCAGTCAGTCGTTCCGCCGAGCGATTCAGAGACGATTAGCCCTTCGTTGAGCCCAAGTTCGAAAGAGGCTTCCGCGGCGGCGACCCGCAGTTCACCGACGCAAGTGGAACTCGAAGTCAAGTCTATTAGCGAACGGATGGTCAAAGAAAACTTTGATAGATACGACCTCACGGACCTTGAATCGAACCTGGAAGCGGTTAGAACCGAACAGCAAAAGGCAATTAGCGCAGGCGATCTCTTTCGGTTCGTCCAGGCAGGCGCAGACGGGGGCGCCGCAAATGATCAGTTCCTATTGGGAGCGATGTACGAATTCGGTGTTGAGTCGCTAGGGGTGAAGGTGGATTATGCGAAGGCCACTGACTGGTATCGAAAAGCCGCCGGACAGGGACTTTCCGTCGCAAAGGAAGCGTTGGAAGATCTGGCCCGTCCGGACCCCGTCGACCTATCTTACGTCATGCGGAGTCAGGCTAGAACGGACACAGTCCTGAGGTTTTTGAGAGGGTTTAGGCACGAGATGTTGAAGCGGGCAGCCAACAATTTAAAACAATAGCATCCGAAGTCCTACGGCAGTCTTGCGCGCTGCACTACCGCAGCCTCAGAAATTCCAGCAGCGCGGTGTAGAGTTCTCCCGGCTCTTCGAAACGCGGGATGTGGCCGCAGTTCTCCATCTCCACCAGTTTCGTGGTTCCCCGGAGCGATTCGCTTCCGCGATCCGCGATCTTCCGAGCGACATCGCCTTTGCCCGTTTCGCTTATCGTCGGTGGATCACCTTAACTCTCCGCCGATAGCACGATCCAGCCGGGAAAATAATCTCTAGTATCTAGAGTACTGGGTCGAGGTAGGGTGTGTCCGGATCGCTCACGTTAAAAAGCACTAGCCGCAATGGATCGGTGCTACTGCGATTGTAACCCGTCATTTTCACATGCGACGGCATTACTATCGCTTGACCGGCTTTTACCGTGACTGGCTCGCGCCCCTCCATTTCCAATGTGAATGCGCCTTCCAAGACATAAACGGTGACCGGAAAACGGTGTGTGTGGAACATCGTCTTATCGCGCGGTTTGAAGGTCGCTGTGAGAACCCGCACCTCCTGCTTCTCGCCCGTGGGCATTCCCTGGATGACCTCGCTCAAGAGTGACTGGGGCTTAATCACACCCTGTTCTTGCGCCATCGCGACCAAACTAATGAACAGAACCGCGAACCCGAAATAGAAGCTTCTCCGTTTATTCATATATTTTTCCCTTCTTCGATCTTGTAAACGATCATGCCGCGCGCCTGATAATTGGCGAGCGCCTGCGGATGATCGCGATTGCACGTGTGCACCCACACGCGCGTAGGCGCGATACCGCCACGGCGGGACCAGGCTTCTTCGATTGCGCTCGTCAGCAGCGCGCCGCCTAAACCGCGGCCGGTGAATTCCGGTAATAAACCAAAGTACGCGATCTCGACGCCACCTTCCGTATCAGATCGCAACTCGTAATAACCCGCGAGCGCGTCGTCGCAGTACGCGGCGAACGTTCGCAGCTCCGGCGCGGCGGCGTATTCTTTCCATTGCTCATCGGTCCATGGTCGTTTGTCGATCCAGTGCCACTGCTCGCCGACGCGAAAATACATATCGCGGTTGAATCTCCAGCTCGCATCTGTCTTTTCGAAACTCGTCACTCGCCACTTGTCACTCGTCACTCTCTTTGGCCGCAGCTGATCCGGCGAGCGCATTTCCAAATACGTCGTGACGAGCGGCGATTTCTGGTCTGTTGTCCGTAGTCCGTGATCAGTAGTCACTTTTTCTGCCCGCGAATCACGCGAATCAAACCAAAGACTTCTGAATTTTTCGCGTCAATTCGCGTGATTCGCGGGCTCCAACTTAATCTAGTTTCATCTCGGGAAACCCAGCTTGCTTGAGTTGCTGATTTAACACTGGGAGATCGGAGTCGAGCAGTTTGCGCCACGCTTGCATTAACGGCTCAACTTTCTTCTCAACATCCGCGACAGCCGCTTTGACCGCTGCGGTCGGCGCGGCATCCGCGCCTTGGATTTCTTTGAACAACCTCTCGGTCGATTCGAGCACAAATAGCGACGGCGGCGCGCCTGGATGAGGATGCGGCGGCCCGAACTGAGTCAGCGTTTGCACAAACGCCTCCAGTTTTTCCGTTACGTCAGGGCGTTCCGCAGCCCGCGCTTTTAGTTTCGTTAGCTGCTCGTTGATCTCGTCGAATTTCTTTCCAATCGGCGCAAGCGTCAGCCGCAGTTGATACAACTGCCACGATAGATCGAACTGCGCCTGAAGATCGGCGGCGGATGTTTTTACGCGAGGATCCATTTGGACCGTGAGAGGCTGAGTGAAATTTTTGCCGTCAACCGTGAGCACGACCGTGTAATCGCCGGGCGCGACCCACGGCGAAGTGGGCGTGGGCGCGGTATTGTGGTACGTCGCCGACATCGGGAACTCCGGCTGCACATTCGGCACTGGCGTGTAATGCATGTTCCATAAAAAGCGGTGCATGCCGGCTTTGGTGGAAAGCAATTGTGGCGGCCGAATCCAGTAAGCCGGAATCCTTAACCGCTTCGGGTCGGGCTTCACGGGCGCATCCGTGCTCGAATATTTCCTGACCGACGCGCCTTTGTTGTCTTTGATCTCAATCGTCACCGGGCCAGTGGCGTCGTTTGGCAAAAAGTAATCAATCATTGCGCCCTCCGGCGGATTCTCGCCAGCGGGTTCATCCGGCGGCAAAGGCGTATCGGTGTTTACATTCCCACGGACGCGCAAAGCTGTCTGCGGTTTGAAAAGCAGATTCTCGCGTTGGTTTGCGTTGAACTGGCGCAGCGGAGTGATGTTGTCGAGGATCCAAAATCCGCGGCCGTGCGTCGCGACCACGAGATCGTCATTCTTGATGATGAGATCGCGTACCGAGGTCGCCGGCAAATTTAACCGCAACGAGTCCCAAGTCGCACCGTCATCGAACGAGACATAAACTCCTTTTTCCGTTGCGGCGAAAAGCAGGCCTTTGCGCTCGGGATCTTCGCGGACCGCGTTCACCGTTTGGCCGGCCGGGATTCCGGTCACAATTTCAGTCCACGTTTTGCCGCTGTCTTGCGTTCGGAAAATGTGCGGCCGTAAATCGTCGAGTCGCAACGTGTTCACTGCGGCGTAAGCGGTGTTCGCATCTAAATGTCCCGCTTCAATCAGCGAAATTTTCTGCCATGCGGAAATGTTTGGCGGCGTCACGTTGGTCCAAGTTTTCCCGCCGTCGGTCGTTAGATGAATCAGACCATCATCGGTCCCGCACCAGATGCGGTTCACGTCGAGCGGCGATGGCGCGACCGTGTAAATCACGCCGCGACGATGCGCCTGCTTCGTCGCGCCCGCTTTGTATTTTCCGATGCTCGCTGGCAAGTCGTATTGGGGTCGCGATAAATCCGGGCTGATCTTTTCCCAGTGATCGCCTCGGTCGCGCGTTTTCCAAAGTGTGTTTCCAGCGAAAAAAAGCAGATGCTGATCGGTTGGCGAAAAAACAACTGGCTCGGTCCGCAACATCCGGAAATCTTCTGTTGGCACCGGCACCGGCAAAATTGCCTGGGCCTGAGCGGTTCGTCGATCGAACCGCGTCAGTTTGCCGCCGATGATGATGTCCGGATCGAGCGGATCGGCGACGACGTAGCCGTATTCCTCGGCCGCGACCGGTTGCCAGTCGCGGAACGTGATCTCCCCGTCGTTCCCGCGACTTGTGATTCCGACCGAACCACTTTCCTGCTGGCCACTGTAAAGCCGATACGGAAATGCGTTGTCCGCGCTGACATGATACAACTGGGCCGTAGATTGATTATACCACGAGCTCCAGGTCACTCCGCCGTTCACCGTGACAATCGCGCCCTGGTCCGAACCGAGAAGAATGACGTCCGGATTATTTGGATTGATCCAAATATTTTGATAATCGTCGCCGCCGGGCGCGCCGCGCCAACCCTCCCAGGTTTTGCCGCCATCGGTCGATTTCCAACAGACCACGCTCGCCGAGTAAACGATCTGCGGATTTTTTGGATCGAATCGCACCACTGGCAGATCGCCACCGCCGATGCCGAGCCCCGGGCGCGGATCGTCGGTGGTCCCGCTCCAGGTTTCGCCGCCGTCGTCGGAGCGATAAAGTTTCGAAATCGTTTTGGTTCGCACGGCAGCGAACAGAGATTTCGGCGAGCTTGGCGCGATCGCGATGTTCGCCTGCACGATGTTGCCCGGCAGTCCTTTCATTAACTGCCGCCACGTTTTCCCGCCGTCGATCGATTTGAAAATACCGCCTTTGTCTCCATTGAAAACACCGTTTTCCCACGTGCCCTCGCGCGATTCCCACAGCGCGGCATAAACAATCGCAGGATCGCTCGGATCGATCTGCACATCACTGGCGCCAACGTTTTCATCGCGGTAAAGCACCCTTTCGAATGTTTTGCCGCCA
>DASYDT010000098.1:0-34474 GCA_036499425.1 Candidatus Udaeobacter sp.
CCATACCTGCACCTTCGCGCGGCGGAGGTGATTGCGTCGTGGCCACTAGTTGCCAGTTCCAGAAGCCCCCAGCCACAAGCCATTTCCATGTAGTGTTCTGATCTACGCCACCGCTTCCGCCGCCGAAGAGAATCACTGCATTGATGTTCGGGTCGAAAGCGGCCGAGGCTGCGTACACCAGGACAGGTTGAGTACGCGGGGACTGCAAAGTCCAAGTTGTGCCGTCGTAAGTCCAGGTGTTGTTCGGATTGACGTCGCCGAGACCACCAAACAAAACTACCTGGTCGATGGTAGGATTTGTCGCGACCGCTGCTGAGGAACGTGCATACGGGACCGTCGCAGGAGATAGCCGCCTCCAGTCGGAGCCGGTCCATTGCCACATAGTGAGCTGGTAGAAATGTCCGTCAAATCCGCCAAAAAGATCGACCCTTCCGTTGGGGTCGGGAAACAGCATCGGACCAGTTACAGGCCTGGGATGATGTGTAGGTGCGGCCTGCGTCCACTGTGCAGTTGTCCCATCCCACAACCACGTGTCTCCCAGGTAATTTGTTCCATTGTACCCGCCGAAAAGCACGACCTTCCGAGTGATAGAATCATAGGCCATCTGGGCGGCAGCGCGGGCCGGAGGCGGAGTGTTCGTTGCGACTTCGGTCCAGGTAACGCCGTCGAATGTCCACGTTTCGTTCAGATATGTCGTGCCATCGAATCCACCAAACATGATTATTTTGTCGCTGGCTGGATCGTAAGTCATCGCAAGATACGAGCGCGCTGGAGGAGAACTGGCGGGCGAAAGCTGAACCCAACTAGCGGTGTCCGGCACACCTACGCTTGCGCCCGATCCAAATAGGATTGCGCCGCAGCAGCAGATAAGAATTACACACCCACGCGAAAAATGCCGCACCCAGTTGAATTTCATGGGCAGGAGTTAAGACGCTCAACCGGTGTACTGTCAAATCGTGCTCATCGGTACGAATAATCACGAATTCAAACATTCCCGGGAACAATTGGCGCTGCGGGTCACAATACCGTCGAGACGAAACTGCGGTATCAGCAGAGCATCGGCCGTCTGTGCGGGTTCCTGCCCCGCACAAGGTTTCCGGGTCATTCAACAGAGGAAAGGCACAAGCCGTTTCGTGCGCTTCATGTAATCGGCGTAGCGCCGACCGAGTGCGCGAGAAAGCGCATCCTCCTCCACATTCATGCGGTGAATGAAGGCCGCACCAATCGGCAGGAGAACGACAAACAGCACGGCCCAGTTGCGGAGCGACAAGGCGAAACCTAAAGGCCAGCAACACACCGGTGTAGGAAGGATGACGCAGCATACGGAATGGTCCTCGCTCGACCAGCTCATGATCTTTTTCAATTGTCACATCCACGGTGAAAAAGCGACCGAGCGTGATGATGGCCCACCAGCGCAGCAGTAATCCGGTGACAAACAGCACTACGCCGACGAATGCAAACATTCGTCCATGAGGAAGTGCAGCCGTTGGCCAATGGCTGGCCATGTAAATTCCCGCTGCAACACTTGCCACAATTATCAACCACAGAACGCGCAAGGTACTTTGGTCCTGCTTTGTCCCTGTGCGGCTGCGCGAGCGGCGCGTCACCGTCAGCAGCAATTCCGAGATCAGGTAAACGAGTCCGAGCTGGAGCGGTAGGGACATTACATGAGCGCCCTTGTTCTTTCGCCGTCTCGCATCAAACGGCAGCTCACAATGGTTGATGCTTCAGCTCACCTCGCGCCTGATTGACGGGCACCAATGAACACGAGTGATCTTGCTGTAGTGGCGGTCTGCGACCGCCGATCTCAGAACGACTTCTTACCTGCGCCATCCGTGCAATCAGTGGCTAGCCTTCTTCTGCGGGGTTTTCTGGAACGACGGAATCGACTCGTCGATCACAACCCACGGCAATTTATCTTCGAGGAAGATCGATTTCTGTGGCGCAAACGGTGCGGGATCGTCAAGCGACGCGATCGTGACGTCGATCGTGTCTGAATCTTTCGTCTCTTCGAAAAACAAATGCGTGCCGCAACACGCGGCAAACGACCGAATCCGATTCGCATGCGCAATCTTGCGCGGTTCACCTTTTGTCACGGACAGATTTGCGCGCGGTACCGATCCCCACGTTACGTAAGGCGCGCCAGCGCTTCGCCGGCAATCGATGCAATGACAATCGCCCAGGGAAAAAGGCCGACTCTTCAATACGTAATGTGTCCCGCCGCAAACGCATCGACCAGTAATCTCCATATAATGTCAATGTGAGCTGCCAAAGTTTACGCTGAACTTGTCTGCTTTCCCAAACGTTCTGTTGGGGAAATTCGGATTCGGACATCCGACGATTCTTAATATACTACAGAGGCTGCCCATATGAGCGACGAACGTATTGAAAAGACCAAAGCAACCGTTGACGCTGCTGGCCATCTTCCGGCCGACACGAAAGCTGCGCTATCAGCAGCGTTGTCGAAGCTGAAGCCGGAGCTCGCGCAGATTTCACAAACGCACCAGAAGGATGCCGAGAGCATCGCTCGTCTTGTCGAGGCTTCTGCGCACGAAGCGACTCGCCAGGAGAAACGCCCGGAACATCTCCACACGTATTTGCACGAATTGAAACAATCCGTTGAAAAGTTCGAAGCGTCTCATCCGAAACTCGCCGCGTTTGTGAATGAATATTCCACGCTGTTAAGCGCCTTAGGCATTTGACCGGGGAACACAAGCAGCCTCCGCAAGATCTCGTCTAGTGGTAACGAAGTCTTCTCCGCAGCGCAGATTCGGTTGTCATCTAGAATTTTTATTTCGTTTTCCCACCGGGCGTTTCACGTGTCGAAAGTGGCGACGATATTGGCCAGGTGGAATTTTTAGCGCGCGCTGAAAGACATTGCGCATCGAATTGACATTCCCAAAGCCGCACTCCCCCGCGATCGCTTCCATGCTGTTCTGGCTTTCCTCCAGTCGTCGGCGAGCAGCTTCGACCCGCAGACGTTCCACAAATTTTGCTGGCGTAGTCTTCATCTCTTTAGTGAAAACCCGCGAGAAATTGCGGGGACTCATGGCGACCCGTTCCGCCAGCACCGGCACGCTAAGCGGTTTGTTCAAATTATCGAGTACCCACGCCTCGAGTTCGCTCAACGGTTTTCGATCGGTCAGTTGCAAAGATAGTGCGGCGCTGAATTGCGATTGTCCGCCCGGCCGGCGCAAGTAGAGCACCAGATTGCGTGCTACCTGCAACGCCAGACGTGAGCCGTGATCTTCCTCGACTAGCGCCAACGCGAGGTCCATTCCCGCAGTAACGCCTGCGGATGTATAAACGTTTTCGTCCCGGACAAAAATAGGATCGGGATCAACGTTCGTGCGCGGAGCTCGCCTGATCAGAACCTCGCACCAGTTCCAGTGAGTCGTGGCACGGCGGCCGTCCAGCAAACCGGCCCGGGCCAAAAGCATCGCTCCGGTGCAGACGGAGCCGACCCGTCGAATTCGTCCAGCAATCTTTCTCAACCAGCGAACTACTTTCGGGTTGATTTCGTCGCGCTCGATCGAGTTCCCGCCGGCGACAAGCAGAGTATCTATCTTTCCGCGCAATTCGCAGAACGTCTTATCCGCGGTGATTCGCAGGCCGCAATTGGCCACGAATGAGCGGTGAGGGGAGGTGGTTACCACTTCAACGGAGTAAATCGCCGGCGACCCAGAATTTTCCCGACAGTACATTTCCGACGCGCGGACGAAGACTTGGAGCGGACCGACCAAGTCAAGGATCTCGACCTCAGGTGCGGCAACAAAAACGATTCGACGCGTTGTCCGGGCCGAACTGTCTGGATCTGTGCGCCGACTCACAGCTTTTTATCAGCGGTTACAAATTTATCCGGGGCTGCGTCGAAAACCTTCTTATCATCGTCGGAACAGAAATAGTAAGTCTTGCCGTTGACGACAGATTTCGGTGCTGACTTCGGGTCAACATTCATTCCGCATACTGCACAGAGCGGATGATCGGCTGTTGACACGGGTGCGCTGGCGTAAACTTGATTCGAGTCAGCGTTCATCCAGCCTTGCCCCTGATATTCCATGTTGTAGGCAGTTTGTTTGGCAACCTCGCGGCCGAAGTAGCGTTCGACCACGCGCAACGCGAGATCTATTCCGGAAGAGAGTCCGCCGGCAGACGCAAGGTTTCCGTCCTCAACGAATCTGGCTCCGCGCTTGAGATGGATGTCCGGGAACTGCACCGCGAAATAGCCAAACGCTCCGTGAAATGTTGTAGCCGATTTGCCGGATAAGAGTCCGGTTTTCGCCAGAACAAATGCGCCCGTGCAAACCGACATGGTTACATCCGTGTTCTTTGAATTCTTGCGAATCCACTCCAGCGTCGCAGGGCTCGGTTCACTTTGCGCAGGGATAACGATGACTTTCGGTGCCGGCGCATTTGCCAGAGTGTAATCGGGGACAATCTTCATCCCGCCGCCGGCGCGGATCGGAGAAGTCGATTCTGCAACAGTGTAAAGCTGGAATGGATGATCCTGGCGACCGGGAACCATGACATCCCGAAAAACTTCCCATGGCCCGCAAAAGTCGATGATCACTGCGCCTTCTGAAATGAGGAAGGCGACAGGAATACTTCCGTTTGCCGGGGGCTTCAGCGGATTTGCTTCGGCTGCATTTGCGGAAATCTGACCGAAAACCCAAAGAGCAATTGCCGCGATGAAACCTTTCTGTGATACACGGTAGAGTATCTCTCTTCCATTCAGAGCATTGGTTGATCCATTCATGACATCTAGTTTGACAGGAGATAGCGGCTGGCAGCAATGACAAGTATCACCACATTTCTGCCAACTGAAAACTCGGCCCTACTGAGCGGCGTTGATGCGCTGCCGTATCTCTGCTTTCTCGCAACACTCAACTACCGACCCTCAACTTCTGTCCGCTGGTAACGCTGACGGCTGCCTTTGTATCTCTCGAAGGCAGGTCCATCGGCTGGAACGCGAACTGCCAGATGGCGATTATCGCACCAATGATTAAGAGCGGATAGATTGCCATCTCGAGCAGGTTGCGGCTTTTTTCCTCCGAGCGCATCAGAAGCGCGTAGGTAGATTCGTGTTGTTCTTCTGGTTCATCGATTGGGTTTGTTAGTTCATTCATGCCGCTAATTTCAAACGCTGCCGATTGGCCGCGATGACAATGATGACCAAGTTTCTGCCACGTCATTTCGACATCACAAAACCGCCGCGAATCCGAGCCGAAAATTTGCCGCAAGGTCGGCTCTTCAAAGGAGCGTGGCTCCAACGGAGCTTTACGGTCTCGACCATCAACGTTCCTTTCTGGCTTTCGCTTGCTTATTAGCGTCCGGCACAGCAAATTTACGCCCCCCAACAGCAAAAACCGGTTCTGGCGTAATGAACAAAATTGATTTCGCAGTCGGCATTGGCGGTGAGAACGGCCAGGGGATCGCTTCCACTGGAAACATTCTCGCGCTTATCTTTGCGCGGCGCGGACTGCATCTCAACGCTTACAACGCTTACCAATCGATCATCCGCGGCGGCCATACTTTTCTGACGATTCGCGCCGGTGACGCGCCGGTCCGCAACATGGGTGACAAAATCGACGTCTTCATTCCGCTCAACCAAGACACGATGGATCGGCATCTGCATTTCTTGAAGAGCGGCGCGTGCGCCGTTTATGACAAAGAGAAAGTCACGCCCGGGAAGGCGGCGGACGGTGTCCAACTGTGCGGCATGCCGATGAAGGAATTGACCAAGGGAAACAAGCTGGCGGTCAACACTGCTGCGCTCGGCGCGACGCTTCAGTTGCTCGGGATTGATTCGGAACCGCTCGAAACGGTCATTTCGCGGCAATTTAAAAAGAAGGGCGACGCAGTCGTGGCCGAAAACGTGACCATCGCTCGCGCAGGCTACGATTACGCGGCCCAAAATTTTGCGGCCTTTTCCTGGAAGGCGCCACGAGGAACCAAGCCGCTCGGAATAATTACCGGCAACCAAGCCATCGCCATGGGCGGCGCGGCCGCAGGCGTGAAGTTTTACGCGGCGTATCCGATGAGCCCATCCACCGGCGTGTTGATGTGGATGGCGGTGCACGCGCGCGAGCTAGGCATCATGGTCAGGCAAGTCGAAGATGAGATCGGCGTGATGAACATGGTGATTGGCGCAGCCCACACCGGTTGTCGTGCCATGTGCGCAACCAGCGGAGGCGGATTTGCGCTGATGACCGAGGCTGTCGGGATGGCGGGAATGATTGAAACGCCGATTGTTTGCATCGATGTGCAACGCGCCGGACCGGCGACAGGCGTGCCGACCAAGACCGAACAAGGCGATCTCTGGCAAATGCTCGGCGCCGGCCAGGGCGATTATCCGCGCATTGTTGTCGCGCCGACCAATCAGTTGGATTTATTTCAAACAATTCCGGAGTTGTTCAATCTCTGCGACAAATACCAATGCCCCGGTCTGGTCTTGTCCGATCTGCTGATTTCCGAAGGCACCGCGAGCATCGATCCGGATGATCTCGACTTTGCAGTGAAAATCGACCGCGGCGAATTGATTCTGTCTAACGGCAATGGAAACGGCGCGAATCCCGCCAGCGGCTACAACGACAAGGCATATCTGCGTTTCAAGAATACTCCGAGCGGAATTTCTCCGCGCGCGGTGCCGGGAGTGCCCGGTCACATTTTTACCGCCGCGACCGACGAGCATGATGAAGACGGCACGCTCATCAGCGATGAATTCACCAATCCGCAGAAGCGGCGGATGATGGTTGAGAAACGCGCCCGCAAAATGCAAGGCGCGATCAACGATATCGCGGCACCGAAACTCGTTGGTCCAGAAAAAGCTGATGTCACGCTGGTGGGTTGGGGCTCAACCGAAGGCGTAATCCGCGAAGCAGTGGAAAAACTCGCGGGCGAAGAAGGCATCGTGGCCAATCAGCTCGCCATTAAATGGATTGTGCCACTGCACGCGGCGGAGATCAGCGCCATTCTCGGGCGCAGTAAGAATGTGATCCTGGTTGAGAACAATCAGAGCGGCCAGTTCGCCCGTTATCTGCGGAGCGAAACCGGTTTCGATGCGCACGGTCACATCCGGAAGTACGACGGCGAGCCATTCATGCCGCACCACATTGTCGAAGCAGTGAAAGATCAATTGGCCGGCAAGACCCGTCTTTCCATTCCTGTCCATGAAGTTAACGCCTAACGAACCATGACCGCGCCCGTTGCACCGCCCGCCACCGCCGAACCCGGCCAATTAACAAAAGAGACTTACCGCGGCCGCATCCATCCTGATTGGTGTCCGGGCTGCGGCGATTTCTCTGTGCTCGTCGCGCTTCAAAGGGCGCTGTTCGAGTTGGAGATGCCGCCGCATCAGGCGTGCGTCATCAGCGGCATTGGCTGTTCATCGAATCTGCCCGGTTACATCAACACTTACGGAATGCACACGCTTCATGGCCGCGCACTGGCGGTTGCGACCGGCGTCAAACTTGGCAACCACGAGCTGAAAGTGATTTGCACCGGCGGCGACGGCGACGGTTACGGAATTGGTGGCAACCATTTCGTTCACACCATGCGGCGCAACGTCGACCTGACTTACATCGTGATGGACAACCAGATCTACGGATTAACCACCGGCCAATGCTCGCCCACCAGCGTCAAGGGAATGAAGACCAAGAGCACGCCGCACGGAAGCGTTGAGAACCCGATCAATCCGATCCCGATGGCAATCGTCGGCGGTGCCACCTACGTCGCGCGCGCTTTCAGCGGCAAACAGAAACACATGGTCGAAATGATCAAGGGCGCCATTCAACACAAGGGTTTCGCGCTCGTGGACGTTTTCAGTCCCTGCGTCACCTACAACAAGGACAACACCTACCAATGGTTTAACCCTCGCGTGAAAATACTCGAGGAACAGGGCCACGATCCGACCGATTTCCACAAGGCGATTAAGCGCGGTTATCAGTGGGGCGAAGAAATTCCTATCGGATTGTTCTGGCATCGGACCGACTTGGAAAGCCTGGAAGATCTCGAGCCTGTGTTACACACCGGCGAAGGTCCGCTCGCATTCCGTAGACTCGGCATTTCCCCAGAACAAGCGAAGGGTCTGATCCAGGAATTGCTCTAGCGGCGGTACTGCGAATTTAACCACGAATGCACACTAATGAACACGAATGTGGAAACTCTCTTACAGAAGTTAACAAAGAGAACAAAGATTCCGGTCTAAAAATCTCGCCTTCGCTATCTTCGTTATCTTCTGTTGAAAACCTTCGTGTCCATTCGTGTTAATTAGTGGGTTACGATCAAAACTGTAATCGCGGCACTTCATTGAGCGCGGTTTCCATGAAAACGAACCGCTGCTTGTCGAAATCGCTCAACGCATCGATGAAGTCTTGAGGAATTTCCGCCGATTCACGCATGCGCTGCGCCAGGCGTTCCCACTCTGACTTCGGCAAAGCTTCGATCTCCTTGAGTATTTGTTCTGCAGTCATCTGAATCTCGCCTGAGGACAGTTAATCATCTCTTCCGGGCGATATCAATAATCCAACGTCGCCTTTTGCTGTAGCCGTGGGCGCTGACCGCGGCCTTTTTCATTCGACGTTCGACGTTGGGCGTTCGGCGTTTTCCGCCTCTTACTTCAACACTCAACTCTCAACACTTAACTGGCTGCTGATCTTACCCGCCCTGATCGAGAGCCTCTTCGGTGCCGAAGTTATCTCGTTCTCCGCTTAGTTCGCCCCTCGGCGCAGGCGCGCCAGAGCGCTGTTCGCCGGGACGCGGCTCGGCCCGCGTTAGTTTCTGCCCCTGGCGTGAGAAGCCTGGTTTCCCGACGGCGACGCACATGCAACCGGTGCCTTCCGCACAACCCTGGCAACAATACGTTTCGCCATCGTGTGTGTATCCTTCTCCGGGCCAGTCGTTCTTAATCATTCTGCAACCGGGGCATGCCGGTTTCAGCGTCGATTTCGATTTTCGGAAACGACGGCTTTGCGGTTTTTCAATTGCCATAATCTCTGAGGCGTACATTTGGTGCGCTCCTTTCAAAAGATAAAATCGGTTCTGCCGGGACATTTGCGCTTCCGTGTTCAGGGGAGCACAGGCCGCTGGCCTGTTGGTTTCGGCTGCTAGCCAAAACGAACTTCCATGCCGCAGTTTGATCCACAGACGCCGTGGTGAGTCCAGCCCAAGCCATTACGCAGCAGCGTTCGTTAGCCTACGGCTCGCCAAGGATTTTCCAGATGCATTGTGCTAAAGAAGCAATAACTCAACTCGTTTCGGGAATTACCGGGATGGTCCCAGGCTGTAATGAGCTTATTCGTTCCATTACCTGCTGCATCAGTGGAAGCGTCTCGGCCAACCGCGTGCTTCCGCCCGCAGCAGGACCACCGCTATACCGGAGTCTGGCAGATCTGCTGGAACTGAAGGTTGCGGTCGCCGGCGATGAAGACATTAAATCGCTCCTGTCTCATTTTTTCCAGCAACGGGCCGTTCTTGATCCCGCTCCACCCCATTGGCTGCAGGGACGTACAGAAATGTCCCGGCAGCGCGCGGCCAAACCTGCAGTTGAGACACTCATCGATGATTACCGTTACACCGCCAGCGCAAGATCAAATCGTGGAAATTCGCGCGGTTAATTCGAGAGCGCCTTCTAAACAAGGCGTGAGTGGTAGAGTCCCGATTGGTCGTAGGTTCGAATCCTACCTCTGGAGCCATAAATAACTTATCTACAGCTATTTACGTCTTTTGACTTTAACCTTGGAAGGTGGTTTCTCCAAGGTCGAGCTCCTGAGGCGATCATTTGAAACTTTTTGAAAGTCGGTAGGAATACCGGACAATCCTTTCCTTTTCAGCATTCCTTAGTGCGGGATCTTCCTAGTGTCCGGTAGCCCGGGTGAACATCAGCGGTCAATCCTTGTTGCTCGACGATTTTTCGTCCGAGCGCCATTAGGTGCTCGCGCTCTCTGTTGGTGAGCGCTACCAAAAGCTCAGCATCATGTTCGGCGGCTAGTTTTCGAAGGTTCTGTAAAGTCCGCTGTCCTTTGTTCGTCAGGACAAGCTCGGAATGACGGCGGTCCTTTGCGCTGCGTTTTCTTTCCACGAGTCCTCTGCGCGTCAGATCATCGAGGAGAACGACCATGCGACTTGGAAGCACGCGAAGTTTTCTCGCTAGCGTCAGTTGGTTGCAAGCGGGCGTGTTGGCGATAAGGCGAAGGATGCCAGCGTGCGGGGGAGTAAGGCCCAGAGGGGAAATCTTTCGTCGGAAAGTTTCAGCCGCGTATGCGCCGAGCTGGGAAAGGAGAAACGCTGCGCCCGTTTGCGATTTCTTTTTCGAGGTCATGATCTTACTAGCACCCTAAAAAAATCTTTGCTTCGGACAATAATTCATATTATGAATGATTCATGCAAATAACGAATGCGCTAGAAACAAAACATCACGATCCTTCACTCTTCATCCTTGGGTCAGTCTACGTGGCGCTGTTCATGAGCGGGATTATTATTTCTGCCGCAATAGCAGGGCAACACTACGTGTCACCATTTGCCGGGGAAGAGACCATTCTGGAATTCTTCCGGGTCTATGCCGATGCCGTCAGGGTTCAGGCATTTTTCGTATTGGTTTCGGCCATTCCGCTTTGTGTTTATGCCGCGACCATAGTCAGCCGTCTTAACTATTTCGGGGTTCGCGCGGCCGGTCCAACCATCGCCCTCTTTGGCGGATTTGGAGCATCCTTCGTTCTAATACTTTCAGGCATGGCCCAATGGGTTCTTTCGGAGCACAACATTTCCGAGTGGCGCTCGCCGCGGCGAACGCCTTACAATTTTCGCCATCGGAGGAAGCCCGCGATCAAAATTGCCAGAAGCGTGATTGCAGCGCACACCTTTGCGAACAATTCGCCATGTCGCGTGTAAAAGGTCAACTCGTGTTCCGTAGGGATCTTGATTTCGCCTGTCAGCGCGCCCTCAGTAAATGTGCTGCCCGCTTCATCGCGCAATACCTGAGTAACGCGGCCAAACTGATTCACAAAACAGGTCACGCCCGTGTTAGCTGCCCGGGCCATCGGACGACGCGTCTCGACACAGCGAAAAATAGCGTTCGTCAAATGCTGCTGCGACCCGGCGGAATGCAAAAACCAGGCATCATTTGTGAGGTTCACCAGCAAGTTTGCGCCTCGAATTACGAATTGCCGTGTCAAATCGCCAACCGTGTCTTCGAAGCAAATCAGCGGCGCGATCTGCGCATTGCCATTCGTGAGGCGAAACAGCGTGTATCGTTTGCCCGCGGCGAAATCGCCAGGCACCCACTCCTTCGCTACCGCGGCGAACAGCGGAAAAGAACGTCGCAACGGGACGTATTCGCCAAATGGTACCAAATGCACCTTCCGGTAAACCTGCATCTCCTGCGTGGCCCCGGAAATCAGAACCGCTGCGTTATAGTCCTTTCCATTTTCCACATCGAGCGTTCCCAGCAGCAGGTCTGTTTTTGAGGATGCGGAAAACTCAGTAACGAAGTCGTTGCTTTCCGTCGCCGGGTCGCGCACCGGATCGGGCATTGAGCTCTCCGGCCAAATCAGCAAGGAAGAGGGCGGATTGGAATGCAGCGCAATTTCACTCAGGCGTTGAAAACGTTCAAAGATTTGGGCACTGAACTCCGGATCGAATTTTTCGTGCTGAGGAACGTCGGCCTGCACAGCGGCAACGCGAAGCGTTTCCGTGGGCGGGCGGTTTTGGACGCTATATAGCCCAAACGCCAGAAGCCCGACGAGACCAGCCAACATCAGCGTAAGGTCAAAATGCGGTCGCACCTGGCGCGTTTTCGCTTCCAAATACAAACGGACCGGCGTCGTGACGGCGATGATGTTTGCGAACGCAACCACAAACGATAAGCCGGTTACACCGGTGAATTCGGCAATTTGAATTAGCGGCCATGTGCCGTGCAACGAAACACCAAGGCCGTTCCAGCCAAAACCGCTGAACAACCACCCGCGGACCCATTCATGCGCAGTCCATGCGGATGCAGCTAAAAACGCTAAGAGCAAATTTCGCCACGAAGCCAGGAAATTGCGGGGCGCGATCAGGCCAACAAACCAGCCCCAAAACCCAAAGTAAACGCCGAGGTAAACCGCTAAAAGAAACGATAAACCGCGAAGCCAAAAATTTTGATACAAAACTCCCAGCGAGCCCAGCCAACTGAACGCCGCTGTAAAAAACACGATGCCGGCCAGGTATCCGAGCAACAGGTTGCGCAGCCATCGGCGCTTTGAATTTTCTCCGGAAAACCACACAGCCGCGATAAGCGGCACGAGCGCAAACCAGCAGAACCAGCTCTGATCAAATGGCGGAAAACAGAACGTACAGAGCAACCCGCTAAGAATCGCCGCCAACCACGGCCAGACGGTTGTTACTTTTTTCATCAACTCGCGCATGCTCGAGGTTTGAAGCTCCAAGTTCCAACATCCAAGCTCCAGAGAAACTTCAAATTGCAAGCACCAAAGCCTCGCGGCGGATCTTCAGCTTTTAGGTTTAATGCTTGGAATTTCTCTGGATGTTGGACCTTGGAGCTTTAATTAGCGCAAGCGCTCCTCGGCATTTTTTTGCAGCCAATCCCAGAGACGATCGAGTTTTTCTCCAATTTGCATCTTGATTCCTTTGAGTTCCGCAGAGTCGAATTTTCCATTCTCCGGCCGGCGCTGGGCGAAAAGGTAATACTTGATCTTTGGCTCCGTTCCCGAGGGCCGCACGGCTATTCGCGTTCCATCTTCGAGTTCAAAAATCAACATCTTTTCATTGGGAACCAGGTCGCCCTCGACGTCTTCGACCATGTCCCTCTCGAAATTTTTGATTCCGATCACTCTTGATCCCAGTACTTCCAAGAATGGGCTGGCGCTATAGGACTCGATCAGGCGCGCAATTTTGTTTGCGCCTTCTGCGCCTTCGAAAACGAGCGCATTCGTTTTCTCCGCGAAATAGCCGAATTTCGCGAAGATTTCGTCGAGCAATTCATCGACTGTTTGCCCTCGCGATTTCGCATAGGCAGCCACTTCGCAAAACATGATTACGGCGCCGTTGCCGTCCTTATCGCGAACAAAATCGGCGCTGCTGTAGCCGTAACTTTCTTCACCGCCGAAAACGTAAAACGAAGAGTGAGCAAGACGAAGCCGCCGCGTTTGTTGTTCGGTGAGATGGGCATAATTCTGACGCAGTTGTTCTGGGATCGCGCGCTCGTACTTACCCAGTTTCTCGCCGATGTATTTAAAACCGGTCAGCGTTTCGACACAGCGCAGACCGTAGTAATTGGCGATGGCCTTTTGCAGATCGGTCGTCACGAAAGTCTTAATGATCACGGCGCGCGAAGCGTTTTGTTTGTTCAGCATGCCCTTGTCGAACAGTATCTTGATTCGATACCAGGCGAGGAGCGAGCCGGTCTGATTTCCACTTAGCAATTTCATTTTGCCATCCCTCGCGCGAACTGCTGCTCCCATGCGATCGCAATCTGGGTCCGTCGCAACGACCAGGTCCGCATCTTCCTTCTGAGCAAGATTGATTGCCATGGTTAACGCCTCCGCGTTTTCGGGATTCGGTGATTTCACCGTCGGGAATCGACCATCGAAGCGATCCTGCTCCGGCACGACTTGGAAATTGAAGCCGAGCCGTGTGAGCATCGGTTTGATAACTACGCTGCCGGTCCCGTGGAGCGGCGTGTAAATGATTCGCAGCGATTTCGCTTCCCGAATCATCAATGGATCGAGAATCAAAGTTTCGAGCCGCCGCATGTAAGCTTGATCGATATCCTTCCCAATTGTTGTGACTTTGCCTTGTTGATCTTTTGGAACCGGCGTGAACGATTCGGTCGTGATCGGGTTAACTTTGGCGATGATCCCACTGGCGTTTGGCTCGATCACTTGCGCGCCGTCACTGAAATAAACCTTGTAGCCGTTATCGTACGGAGGGTTGTGACTCGCCGTGATCACGATGCCCGCGCTTGCCTTGAGATAACGAACAGCAAACGAAAGCTCCGGCACCGAGCGCGGGCCCTCGAACACGCACGCATCGCAACCGTTTTCAGCCGCGACTTTCGCCGCAAGTTCTCCGAATTCCTTCGAGAAAAAGCGTGGATCGTGCGCGATTACGAGCCTGGGCTTCGCTGAAATTTTCTCGCGTCGGTTCCAATAGTGCAGATAAGCGACAAGTCCTCGCGTTGCACGGTTGATGTTGAAGAAATTCATCGCGTTCGTACCGACACAGGGGAATTGGGGTCGCTCGTCTTCGCCCGCATTCCCGCGCTCCGCGATCGTAACTGTTTTGCCAATCGTGCGCCCGCGGAGTCCGCCAGTTCCAAACGTCAGCGTTTGGTAAAACCGATCGTTTAATTCCGACCATTGAGATGCGTTAGCGAGTTCATTCACTCCTCGCAAATAAAGATCGGTCGGTGCGCCGGCTAGCAGCGCGCGAATATTCTTCGCCGATGATTCCATCAACTTTCCGTCAGCAATCGCGCGCTCGATTTTCGAATTGAGCTCCTTAAGGTCAGCTGGCATTGCTGCCAACTGTTCCGTCATCTACGGTTCTAGGGCAAGCGCCTCTGGCAGGCGAAGCGCCTGCCCTACAATATTTTTCATCCGGCGATGGTTGTAGGGCAAGCGCTCCGCTTGCCGGGGAGATGCAACCGAAGCGGTCGCCCTACAATCTATTTCTCGGCCGCTATTGAGCGATAAACCAGCATCGCCGCGGCAATATCTTCCACGGCCATGCCGAGTGATTTGAAAATGGTTGTTTCATTTGCGCGCGGTGGAAGCTTGCCGGCGAGCGCTTCGCCAAGCTCGGCGTAAATTCTCGCTCCGGAGAGAATGACGTCGCCGGATTCCTTTAGCGCGCCTTCACGCGAATCGACAAACACGACATTGCTCATCGCTTCATCGTCAAGTTCGCGCCAGTCAGGGCGACACGCGCCGATTGCATTCACGTGACACCCAGGTTTTAACCAGGCGCCTTTCAACACCGGCGACTTCGAATTGGTCACAGTGACAATCACATCTGCGTCGCACACCGCTTTTTCAGTGGACATTGCTGTTGCGCCAATTTCTTTTGCGAATCGCTCCGCGTGCTCTTGCGTAGCACTCCAGACGCGAATTTCCTCGAATTGCCTAACGAATCGCAGCGCTTCCACGTGACTGTGCGCCTGCACGCCGCTGCCAAGAATGGCAAGGACTTTTGCGTCAGGCGGAGCGAGAAGCTTTGTCGCCGCGGCAGAAACTGCTGCCGTTCTCATCTCGGTGATCAAGCGGCCGTCCATGATCACGAGCGGCGTGCCGGTGTCTGGATCGACAAGAAAAATCGTCGCCATATGCGTTGGGATTCCGCGTTCGACATTCGCTGGATAGAACGTCACGGCCTTGAGCCCGAGCCCATCTGGAGTTAACGCTGGCATTAAGCCGAGGAATCCGCCGGGAGGATTGATGTTGATAACTGAGCGCACCGGCTGAGTCACTTTGCCTGTGGAGAAATCGATCAGCGCTTTCGCCATTGCCGGAATCAAATCCGGCGTCCTCAGATGCTGCTGAACTTGCTCTTCGTTTAGAAAAAGCGGCTGCGTAGTTTTCATTGAAGTTGACCACGGATTGCACGGATGGCGCGGATCCAAAACAATAGTCTTGATATTCCTAATCCGTGCTATCCGTGTAATCCGTGGTTCAAAAACTGCAAACGCGCTGCGTAATCGTGGGCGGCGGACCAGCTGGGATGATGGCCGGTTATTTACTGGCGCGCGCCGGCGTGGAGGTGGCAGTGCTGGAAAAGCATGCTGACTTCAACCGCGACTTCCGCGGTGACACGATTCATCCATCAACGCTCGAACTAATGCACGAGCTCGGCTTGCTCGAGGAGTTTCTGCAGCAGCCACATCAAAAATTGCGCGAGCTACGCGGCAATATTAACGGCCATGCAGTGCCGATCGCGGATTTTTCGCGGTTACCCACGCGCTGCAAGTTCATCACATTTATGCCGCAATGGGATTTTCTGAACTTCCTTTCATCGCATGCAAAACGATTTTCAGATTTCCAACTGCTCATGGAACACGAAGTGGTCGATCTCATCTTCGAGAACGATAGGGTGATCGGCGTTCGCGCTAAGACGCCGCGTGGAGAAGTCGAAGTGCGCGCCGACCTTGTCATCGGATGCGATGGCCGCAGTTCAACCGTGCGCGACCGCGCTGGCTTTCAAGTGCGCGAGTACGGTGCGCCAATCGATGTGCTTTGGATGCACATTTCAAAACACGCCGATGATCCCGAGCAGACATTCGGATTTTTCCGGAACGGCAAACTGCTCGTGCTTATCGACCGCGGCGACTACTGGCAATGCGGCTACGTGATTCCCAAAGGCGATTTCAATAAGGTCAAAGCGCAGGGGTTGCCTCAGTTTCAACACGACCTTGTGGCCATGGCGGATTTCTTGCGCGATCGCGTGAGCGAACTCGACGACTGGAAAAAAATCAAATTGCTCACCGTGCAGATCAATCGTCTGCGCGACTGGTGTCGCGAAGGTCTGCTTTGTATCGGCGATGCCGCGCACGCGATGTCGCCTGCGGGCGGTGTGGGGATCAATCTCGCAATCCAGGATGCAGTTGCGACGGCTAATCTGCTGGCTGAAAAATTGCGGCGCGGTCATGTTTCAGTGGCTGATCTTCGCAAGGTGCAACAACGTCGCGAATGGCCAGCCGTGGTAATTCAATACATGCAGGTGCTTGTCCACAAATACGTCGTCACCGGTCGCCAGAGTCGGGAAGGCGCGAACTTGCCGTTATTGCCCCGATTGCTTAAGAATTTTCCTATTCTGCGCCAAATTCCAGCTCGCCTGGTCGGAATCGGCTTGCGCCCGGAGCATTTCCAAAGCCCAAATGCCAGCTCCTAGCCAGTCGATCGCAATCGACTTCGATAAAATTCGCGCGGCGCATGAGCGGATTGACGCGCACATTCATCGCACGCCGGTGTTGACCAGCGAGCGATTGAATGAGGCGAGTCCCGCCGCGGCGGGATTGTTTTTTAAGTGCGAAAATTTTCAGAAGATCGGCGCGTTCAAGGCGCGCGGCGCAACAAACGCTGTCTTCGCGCTCGATGACGCGACGGCGCGACGCGGTGTGGCAACACATTCATCCGGCAATCATGGGGCGGCGGTGGCACGTGCGGCAAAACTGAGAAAAATTCCGGCGCACATCGTGATGCCGTCGAACTCTGCGAAGGTGAAGGTGCGCGCCGTGGAGAGCTACGGTGCGCATATTGTCTTTTGCGAACCGACGGAAGAAGCACGCGAAGCCAGCTGCGCAGAGGTGATCAAGAAAATAGGCGCGACGTTGATTCACTCATTCGAAAACGAGGATGTGATCGCGGGGCAGGGAACGGCAGCGGTGGAATTACTCGAAGACATTCCTGTTCTCGATCTTGTGATGTGCCCCGTCGGCGGTGGCGGTTTGCTCTCCGGCACTGCGATCGCTGCGAAATCAATGCGACCAAAAATTAAAGTGATCGCAGTTGAGCCGGCAAATGCGGACGACGCAGCGCAATCATTTCGCGGCGGGCGAAGGATCGTGACTGAAAAGAAATTCACGATTGCTGATGGACTGCGGACAAACGTCGGCGAACGAACTTTTCCAATTATCCAGCGTTACGTGGATGACATTGTAACCGTGAGTGAAGAAGCGATTACCTCGGCCATGCGCACGATCTGGGAGACGATGAAGATTATCATCGAACCGTCAGCGGCGGTTCCGTATGCGGCGATCGTTGAAAACAGAATTGCCGTCCAGGGTAAACGCGTAGGGATTATTCTCACCGGCGGCAATGTCGATCTGGACGCGTTGCCATGGATGACGACACGGTAGGGACATCGCGCTGCGATGTTCGGACGACGCAGGCATGTTCTAGCGCTGAAAGCGCTGATTCAATCAAGTCCGCCACAGGACGGATTCGCCGTGGCGAACCTGGGGCATCGCCTCAGGAAATTGGATTGAAATTAGGAGTGAGCGCTGAAGGCGGGATTCATAGCGTTCATGACCCGCGCTTTCAGCGCTGAGGTCTTCTTGGTCCGTAATCCCTGGAACGTTGCCCCAGGCTGACCTGAGCAGAGCGCCGTTGGCGCTAAAAAGTATCCGTCGTAGCCCAGAATTTGCCGAAGGCAGTTGGCCAGCTTCGGTCAATGACGCTGTTTCGAGCGGACTCGCCCATGCGCTCTCGCAGCGCGGAGTCAGTCACCAGTGTGCGAATAGCGTGCGTGAAGTCTTCCACGTCATGTGACTTCGTGATCAGACCATTGACTTTGTCTTCCACTAATTCCTTGGGTCCACCAGAGTCAGAGACGACTACGGGCAGGCCGCATGCCTGCGCTTCGAGGATAACGTTGCCAAAAGTGTCGGTCGTGCTTGGAAATACGAATAAGTCTGCCGATGCATAAGCCCTCGCCAATTCGCTGCCAGTGAGATAGCCGGTGAAAAACGCCTCGGGCAAAGCTTTTGCGAGGGCTTCGGAATAAGGGCCGTGACCGACGATGAAAAGTTGCACTGGCAAACCCTCATCGCGCAGACGCCGATAAGCGGCGGCAAGAACGTCGAGGTCTTTCTCGCGTGAAATGCGGCCCACATAGAGGAGGCGAACCTCGCCATTGAGCGGGCCAAATTTTTCGAAGAACGCCGGTTCGCGTCGAGCAGGATGAAACAGCTCGGTGTCCAGGCCGCGCGGAAGAATTTTTAGCTTGGCTGGATCAAGCCCGTGTTTGATCCAGCTTTGCCGATACTCTTCGGAGTTGACGAAAACTGTATCGAGCTGGCCATAGAACCAATGCATGTAACGCCACGCCATGCTTTCAAGGAAGCTGTCCTCGGTAAGAATCCGAATGTATTGGGGGAAATCGGTGTGATAAATCCCGCTCGTTTGCAGGTTGAGCATCTTAGCCGCGAGCAGTGCGGTCAATCCAACCGGCCCCGGAGTGCTAATGATAATCTCGCTGAAATTCTCCCGTTGTACGTAATCCAGCATTTGGAGAATTGGCGGGAAACTCAGTTTTTGCAGTTCGTACTCCGGCAACTCAAACTCGCCTATGGGCGGGAAGTTTTTGATCGGAATATCGGAAATTTGCAGATTGCTCAGAGACGTTACAACGGTGAGCTCCTTCCCTGCCGCTGCTCCGGCCGCGGTCATTTTGCGGATGGTCGTTGCCACGCCGTTCACGTCTTCGAGGGTGTCGGTGAACCAGGCGCGTTTGCGATTTTGCAAGGCGATCGGAATTTCGCCGGTCAATTCCTTAAAAATCGCTCGCAACCATTTCCGCGAGGGCGCCTGACTGTGAAAACCGTAGATGTACGGCGTAAGAATTACGAGGATCGGCACAATCGCGCTGAGTGCCTGCATGCTCTCGACCATGTTGCCGCTGCTGATTTGCTGAACGAATTTTTTAAAGAAACGAAACGCGAGCTGCTCGGCGACCATGTTCGCCATGAGAAATGTGCGGCGTTCCGGTTCGCTGACCTTGTCCAATTGCGCGGCAAGTTTCGCCTTTACCTCTGGCCGCGCGAAATAACCTGAAAGCTCTTTCCAAAGCGACACGTTCGCGGGCTTGGCGAATTCGAAAATTTTTCCGGAAACAACGCCTTGCACGATAAATTCCATTTTCTCTTTGAGCGTGAACTCAGTGGGAGCGCGGCCCTCCATAAAGCGCGAAAACATTTTCTCCAGTAGCGCTGCGCCAGGGCCGAGTTTTTCGTGGAACCGGTCCTGGATGAAACAGGCGACCGTGTTGTAAAAGCCGTGCGACAGAATTAACGGCGTTCCTCCGTGGCCACGCGCGGTGCAATCGCCGGTGCGAATAAATTCCAGAAATTTTTCTGCAGAACCTGCAGCCGGCGTTTCCGTAAAAGCCGAAGCGGCAAATTGCCCGCCGTGATCGTCCGAGCCGCCGACCAAAGTTTTTTTCCACGGCTCCGCGTGCGTGGGCGCAAGATTGTGACGATTCGCGAATTTGTCGATCTTCTCCGGCTTCAACTGTTTAAAAAGAGTCTGGGCCAGATCGCTCAGGAGCGCATCGCGCAATCCGTTGATACCCTCGAAATGTTTGAAGAGAAGAATCAGCTGCTCGAGATGTCTTGCCTGCAATTTGCCGTTGACGCTGTAAAGAGGATGCGCGACTGCGTGCGCGATCTGCGTCGTTTGCAGGTAGCGTTGCAGGTCGAAGATATTATCCCGGACGGTTTCGATCTCGCGATGTTGCTGCTCTGAGATTCCCCAAACAAGAATGTGGAGCTTGCAGGGATCATTAGGAAAATACGTCGTGACTTGTTCGCTGATAAAAGTGCGAGGCAGATGCGCAATCTGGAGGCAGCCTTCGATTGCGTCATGATCGGTAATGGTGACATAATCCATCCCGCGCTTGAGCAGTTGCTCATGCAGCTGTTTTGGGTCCGAATAACTATCGGGAAAATCCAGACGGCGGAAGAGCCATTCTTCCGAGCGCGCGCTGTAACGCGAGTGAACATGTAAATCGCACCTGCTCACATCTAGTGTTGTATAACCGGTATGGCTTGCCAATCGCCGCAAGGAGTTTGGACGAATTTCAAGAAGCCAGCGACGCGCCTGTATCCTTTGCGATAGTGGCCGAGCGAGCGACGCCGAAATTCGGCCAGAGAGCTGCGGCCCGAAGGGTTGAGTTGAAAATAGCCCAGCGCCCGCGTTGCGTCTCGGTTACAGGTCGCAAAGGACATGCTCCCTCGTCGCGCCTGGGCGGTGGGCCATTTTGAACTCGACGATTGGCAAGTCATATCGGTTACACAACACTAGAGTCAGCGTCTCAGTCTTTGTTCGGCAACCCAGTCCTGATAGGTCGTGGCGGTTCGCACACTACTTGTTGCCGTGATCAAAGCGAGAATCTGCCTCCAAATCGTCGGGTGGAAATAATCAGGCGGATGAATGCTGATCCGCAAGAGCGGCTTGATTTTCAGGAATCGGAACATCGCTGCGTTCCAGGTGCGACTGACGGCACGGCGCCAATTGTTTTCAACGCTATAAACCAGCGTTCTTGCAGAAAATACCTCGCCCGAACGGAGATCGCACACGGTACGCAGACGTGTGGTGTATTCCATCTGCGCATCGCATGCGGCGCGCTCGGCTTCGTCGCCAAGCAACCACGCAGGCGCCACAAAACCTCGCGGCTTGAGACCGTGCGCGCGAAATTCGTCCCGCGCGCTTGCAATGCGGCGCAGAGCTTCGTCATAACCCAGGTCGTAAAACTCGCCCTCGTGCTGCGTGTAAAATCTTGTGAGGAATTTGTCGCGCAAAGTTTCTTTCGCACGGCGAGGGCGCTCGTGGAAATAACCGTGGATGACGATTTCATGACCCTCCGCTGCCAAACCTCGCAGCCACGACACGAATTGTCGGTCTTGTGTGAACAGTCCCTGATGGTGAAAATCGGGCACCACAAGGAGAGAACAGACGCGCACACCGTGGCGAGCCAGTTCTGAAATGATTGTGTTTGCAATTTGCTGACTGGAAGGAGCCACGTCGTGCAACGAGACGACGATAAACTCCCGCGCAGCTCCCGCCGTGGCGACCAGTGGAAGGAACTCGGTTGCCGCAATTGTGCTCACTTGGGAATTTTCGGCTCTGGAGCAGGTTTGAACAAGGCAAATCGAGTACTGTCATTCCGAGCGAAGTCGAGGAATTCCACTGCATAACCGAGGCGTTTCGACGGGATCCTTCGACTTCGCTGCGCTACGCTCGGGATGACGGTGGATGTGCGCCCATTCCCACAATTTCGCGAAACGCCGTTTCAGCCAAAGGCATAACCGATAAACGCGACTGCCGAACCAACGGAATTCCCTTCAGCTGCGGATTGGCTTTGATTTCACGAAGCGTCACCGGATGCGGGAGTGGTTTGACCGCGGCGAGATCGACAGTGGACCAATCACCTTCCTTCGACGTCGGGTCCCGATACGCGGTTCGCACCACTTTGGCGATTCCGACCACAGCTTTGTCCTCGCCGCTATGATAGAAAAGGACTTCATCGCCCTTGCGCATTTTGCGGAGATTATTTCTCGCAGCATAATTGCGTACGCCGGTCCAGCTGGTCTGGCCTTCCAGGACAAAGTCCGACCACGCATAAGAGGATGGTTCCTGTTTCACCAGCCAAAACGATTTCATAAATTCCAAATTCCAAGCTCCAACCCCTGGTGAGATCTCAATATTGCACGACGAAGCACACGAAGATCACGAAGCACCCGAAAAACAAGATTAAAATAACTCTTCGTGTTCTCTGTGGCCTTCGTGGTTGGTCTTGCCACTCCTTTCGAACTTGGATGTTCGGGATTTGAAGCTTGAAAAAGCGTGTGACTGCGCACAAGTGAGAGCAAATGCCTCGGCTGCCATTCATCACGTTTGAAGGATCGGAAGGATGCGGAAAATCTACGCAAGTTCAGAGACTGGCCGCGCGACTGGAGAGCTCTGGCATTGCATATCTGGTGACCCGTGAACCGGGTGGAACGCCGATCGGCGAAACGATTCGCGAACTTTTGCAATTTGCTCCGCACAACTCGGCCATGACGCCGGAAACCGAGCTGCTTCTCTTTGAGGCCAGCCGCAGCCAGCTCGTGCGCGAGATCATCAAGCCCGCCCTTGAGCGCGGCTTGTGCGTGATCGCAGATCGGTTCTTTGATTCCACAACTGTTTACCAAGGCGCGGCGCGAAAATTGAATCGCGAAATGGTCCAACGCCTGAATGCGTTTGCGGTCGGCGATTGTGTCCCGGACATTACTTTCGTGCTTGATGTCGATGCTGCCACGGCGGCGTTGCGGATGCAGAAGCCGCGCAAAGCCGACCGGATGGAACAACAGCCTGCTGAGTTTTATGAGCGTGTTCGCGAAGCGTATCACGAGCTGGCTGCGCACGAACCGAAGCGCGTTGTGTTGATCGACGGCTCGCGCGACGCAGACCAGGTCGAGAATGAGATTTGGGAAACGCTTTCCTGTCGTTTTCCGGCCTTAACCACAAATCCGAAATCTTGAATGGCCTTTTCGCGTACAACCGCGCTTGAGTATTTGCGCCGCGCACACGAACAGAATCGACTTGCGCACGCTTATTTGATCACTGGACCGCCGGGCAGTGGCAAGCAAGTGCTGGCCGCTGATCTGGCCAGCCTGGTTAATGGCACACCAGTTAAAGATGTTTTCTCAGCCAAGGCCCGGGAGATTTTTGTTGCCCGACCCGAATCGAGATCGCGGCGCATTCTGATCGAGCAAGTACGCGATCTCGAGCACGCGCTTCAAATGCGCGCAGCAAACGGCCGTCGCAAAGTAGCCATTGTTCCCGATGCCGACCGGCTCGTAGTCCAAGCAGCGAACGCGTTTCTCAAAACATTGGAAGAACCGCCAAAAGATTCCTTGCTTCTTCTGTTAAGCGCTTTGCCTGAAGCCCTGCCGGAGACAATTCTTTCTCGGTGCATCGCAATTCCGCTTGCGCCAAATGGGCAGCAGCAAAGCAAGGACGAAGAAGAGAAGTTGGTGAAATTATTGCAGCAAGGCTCGCGTGAAAAAAATTGGACGATCCAGTTTGCCTATGGCCTTGCTCAGGAATTTCAACGCCTGCTCCGCGGAGTGCGCGAGGAAGTGAAGCGCGAAACCGATGAGGCATTGAAAAAGGAAGAAACGCGTTACAAAGATGCGACTGATGGCAGGTGGCTGGAAGAACGAGAAGATTACTACAACGCGCTCACTGAAAGTCTTTACCTGCAACGGCGCGCTGGACTGATCGAAACATTATTCGCCTGGTGGACTGACGTTCTTCGGGCGAGCAACGGTGTTGTGCAGCGTGATCTGGCGCATGCGAAAAAAGAAACCGCCGCACTAGCGACGCGTTTCAGCGCCGCTGAGATCCTAAAACGCATCCGTTGCCTTGAAGAATTGCGCGATCATCTCGGTCGCAACATTCACGAAGCCCTTGCCATCGAGGTCGCCTTCCTGGCAATCTTCACCACAAAATAGCAAACAAACGTGCAAAGTTGACAAGACACCGTCTCATCTTATCCAGTACGCACGTATGCGACATATCTCTCGATTCATTTTAATAGTTGCCGGCGCAGGTCTGGTTTTGTTGCTTGCTGGTTGCGGGACGACCCGCGTGGCCAGTAGCGGGCCATACCACGTCACGGCTTATCGCCCACATGATCCTTCAGCCGTGCGCGTGAAAGTTTCACTTTCGAAGCAGAACGTTTACGTGATGGAGGGTGATCGTTGTCTTATGGCGGCAGCGATCTCGGTAGGCCTGGCGAATAAGCCGACGCCGCGCGGCAATTTCACCATCTACTCCAAACAGGAACACAAGCGCTCTGGCGAGTACGGCTTTAGCGTGCAGGGAAACACCGTCGTGGCGACCACAGCAGGCCACGCCGGAGGTCGTTACGTGGGCTATCCGATGGGTTACTGGTGTGAGTTTTCGCCGGGCTACGGTTTCCATCAGGGTTTTGTTCATCCCTATCCGCGCACGCACGGGTGTATTCGGTTGCATGGTGAAGCCGCGCCGAAGTTTTTTGCGCTGGTGAAAATCGGGACGCCAGTGAACATTGCCAGTTCGCAACCGGAGGACGCCACGCTTGGCCCGACGGTGCAGCGAGTGGATGATTCGCGCACGCCAGATCCGGACCCGCACCTTGAGGTTACGGACGCGGCGTTCGAAGCGCCTAGTGGGCCGCTGCTCGAATAAAATCGACACCAGGCGAATGTCGGCGCTCACGGAGCGCCGCTACAATAGCCGGCCGTAGCGGCGGTTTGTGACCTGCCGTCCGGGTTGTAAAGTTTGGGCTGTTAGGCCACAGTAATAGCCGCGGCCTCTGCCGCATCTCCTAATGAGTACAAACCTGATTTCAAGCGGCACGACCGCGCGCGAGAAAGTGAACCTCCGCACGCCGGATGTGATGGCCGCGGTGCAGCAACAGGTCGAATCGCACTATCGCAGCGACATCGTCGAGAAGGTGCGCCGGGCAGGTGGAATCATTTCCGTCGGCGACACGACCGTGCGCCTGGCGAAACAATTCGGTTTTTGCTATGGCGTCGAGCGCGCGATCGATCTTGCCTATGCTGCGCGCAAAGTTTTCAAAGATCGCCCGCTGTTTATTGTCGGCGAAATCATTCATAACCCCGAGGTCAATCATCAGATCGCCTCGTTAGGCATCAAGAACCTTACCGGCAAAAATAAAGAGGCGGACATTTCTGATCTCGGGCCGGAAGACGTCGTGATCGTCCCGGCATTTGGAACCGAGTTGTCGATCCAGCAACAGATCAAAGACCGCGGTTGCCAGATCGTCGATACCACTTGCGGCGACGTGATGAGCGTCTGGAAACGAGTGCGCAAATACGCCAGCGAATCGGCTACTTCAATCATTCATGGCAAAGCGGAGCACGAAGAAACCAAGGCCACCAGTTCGCGCGCTCTCGGCGACGGAAGCGGCCATTACCTGGTGGTCCTGACGCTTGCAGATACCGATTACGTCTGCGATTACATCCGCCGCGGCGGCGACAAACAGGCATTCCTGGAAAAATTCAAGGGCGCGCATTCGCCGGGATTCGACCCCGATGTGCATCTCCAAACCGTCGGGGTGGCAAATCAAACGACGATGCTGCGCGGCGAGACTGAGGAAGTGCAACGGCGAGTTCGGCAGGCCGTTCTCGATCGCGATGGGCCTGAGCTTGCTGAAAAGAATTTCCGGTTCTTCGACACCATCTGCGGTGCGACGCAGGAGCGGCAGGATGCATTGCGCGAATTGCTCAATGTGCCAATGGATCTGCTGCTGGTGGTGGGCGGTTACAATAGCTCGAACACGTCGCATCTCGCCGAGATGGGCGAAGAAAAATTGCCAACTTACTTTGTGCTCAACGCCTCTCGACTGGTTTCCAGCACCGAGATCAATCATTACGACCTGCATGAGAAACGCGAGGTCGTTTCGTATTTCTGGCTACCGAATGGCCCAGCGGTCATTGGGATTACTGCTGGTGCGTCTTGCCCGAATAATTTGATCGAAGAAACGCTGATCCGACTTTTCGAATTGCGCGGCATCTCGCATCAGCAACTCGAAGTGGCCGCGTAGATGGATCGTTTGTAGGGCGATTGACCTCAATCGCCTGCCGGCGGTTCGGTGAACCGCCCTTACCTGCACGCAAACCGGACTCGCCGTGCGAAATAATTTTGTATGGCGCGCGCAATCTGGAAAGGCAGTATCAGCTTCGGTCTGGTTAATATTCCCATTGCTCTTTATCCCGCTACGAGACGGGAGGAGCTCAAGTTTCGTCTGTTGCGCAAAAGCGATTTAAGCCCCGTTAACTACAAGCGCGTTGCCGAGAAGGACGGCAAAGACGTTCCTTGGGACGAGATCGTCAAGGGCTACGAGTACGAGAAGGGAAAGTACGTCGTGCTCAAGAACGAAGATTTTCAGCGGGTTGATCTCGAGGCCACCCAGACGGTGGACATTCAAGATTTTGTCGATCAGAAGGAGATCGATCCGATGTTTTTCTACAAACCGTACTACCTTGAGCCGCAAAAAGGCGGCGACAAAGCCTACGCGCTTCTGCGCGACGCGCTCAAGGACACGAACAAAGTCGGTGTCGCCAAGGTGGTAATCAAGACGCGCCAATATCTGGCTGGCGTGAAGCCGGAGGACGGCGCGCTCGTCCTTGAGTTGATGCATTTCGCCGATGAACTGGCGGATCCAGAAAAGCTGCATGTCCCGAAAAAGACAGGAGTGGGCAAACGCGAAATGAACATGGCCAAGTCACTCATCGACAGCATGAGCTCGAAGTGGAACCCGGAGAAATACAAGGACGACTATCGCGAGGCGCTCATGGAAGTGATCGAAGAAAAAGTTGAAGCTGGCGGAAAAGAAATCGAAGAGAAACCGAAGAAAGCGCCGAAAGCAACGAAGGTGATCGATCTGGTTTCCGTCCTGCAAAAGAGCCTGAAGGAAGCCGGCGGGAAGAAAAAGACGGCGGCCAAATCGCACAAGAAACAAAAGCAGCCAGCAAAGAAAGCAGCATGACGTGCATGACGAATGACGAAATCAGAATGATTAGAAAGTTCGCTTCACGCTAGTCTATCTTTTTCATTCGTGATTTGAGCGGCTGCGCGGAAAAAGAAAGCAGCGTGAAGAAAGAAAAACCAGATCTTGTCGCGTCCCTCGATGCCTTTATCGACGAGTTCAGTTATCCTGCTGAGCAAGGGCTTTTGGTTAAGAATCTACCTGAACAGCCGGTGCATGCGCGTGCTGACCGTCGCAATGCCGCGGCATATTTTTCTTTTCCCGGCATTAAAGGTTTGGAAGCCCACGTTAGTGAAATCCCTCCAGGAGGCGCAACGCCCACTCATCGCCACACCTGTGAGGCGTTTTTCTATGTGATTTTCGGTAAGGGCTATTCGGTGATTCGCACGGATAGCAAGCCACAAGAACGCATCACTTGGCAGACGGGTGACCTGTTTTGCACGCCAACGCAGACATGGCATCGGCATGTAAATGTTGACCAATCGAATCCTGCCCGCTACTTGGAAATTACTACCATCCCACTGATGAAATCGTTAGGCCATTGGCAGATTGAAGCAGGGGAATCCGGCCCAGCGAAGACGAAGGCAAAAACCAAATCGCGCTTGAAGCGAACGCAGCCTGCAAAGAAAGCGGCGTGAGGTAGGGCGCGACCGCCGGGCGCGCCGACGGACGGCTCGGCGCGCCGCCCCTACCATTGAAATTCTTGACAGCGCTACGGGCCATCGTTCAGCCTGAGCGGCCATGAACTCTCTAAATCGATTTGCGGACCCGGTCTATTGCATCATGCGACTGATAGCTGGACTTATGTTTGCCTGTCACGGCGGCCAAAAGCTTCTCGGATTTCCTGGTGGCGGGCACGGAGGCGTCGCGGGTCTGATGCTGGTGGGAGGAGTCGTCGAACTCGTCGGTGGACTAATGATTGCGTTTGGATTTCTGACACGCCTGGCCGCCTTTATCTCCGCTGGTGAAATGGCGGTAGCTTATTTCATGGTGCACGCGGCGGGTAAAGCGATCGGGCATGCGCCAAGCTCGACCGAGCAATTTTTTCCAATTTTGAACAAAGGCGAACTGGCGGTCGTCCTCTGCTGGCTGTTTCTATTTATGGTCTTTTACGGACCGGGGCGATGGAGCATTGATTCCGCGATATTCAAGGGTAAAGCTGTCGGCCCGGCTGCGACTTGACATCGATAATTTGTCATTCCGAGCGGAGTCGAGGAATCTCTGGCTATGAAACGCTTCCTTGTCGGCTTAGTCTCTGTTTTCGTCATCCAAGGTATTCACGCAGAAATGATCAAAGATTTCGGTCGAGATCGGCTGAACAGTTCGCCGCGCCACGCGGACTGGGTCGATATCAAATCCGGCGCACGAACGATCAAGGCGTTCGTCGTTTACCCCGAGCGCAAGGACAAAGCGCCGGCTGTGCTGGTTATCAGCGAAATTTTTGGCCTGACGGATTGGGTACGCAGTTTGTGTGATGAATTGGCCGAGAACGGCGTCATTGCCATCGCGCCCGACTTGCACGGCGGTCAGAAGTTTGAAGATCTCGATGCTGCGCGCAAAGCGACGTCGGCGCTGCCGAAGGAGCAAGTCAAAGCCGATTTGGATGCGACGGCGGATTACGCACTAACAAAAATTCCATCGTGCAAAGGCACGCTGGCAGTGTGCGGATTCTGCTGGGGCGGGGGAGTGACCTTCGCGTACGCGAATGAAAATCCGAAACTGAAAGCGGCATATTCTTTCTATGGCGTCGCGCCGGATTCACCCGACAAAGTGAAGAACATAGCGTGTCCGGTATACGGTTTTTACGGCGAGAATGACGAGCGCGTGAATGCGACGATTCCGAAAGGAGAAGAGTTAATGAAAGCCGCTGGCAAAAAATACGAGCCGGTGATTTACAAAGGGGCTGGTCACGGATTCATGCGTGCCGGCGAACCGGCAGACCCAAATGTTCGCGAAGGCGACAAGAAGGCGCGCGACGAAGCGTGGGCGCGGTGGAAGACGCTGCTGAAGCAGCTTTGAATTGGTAGGGACAGCGCGCTGCGCTGTCCGGACGTCGCAGCGCGACGTCCCTACCAATAAAGGCGCGCAGCTTATTTCGCGATCGACAGTTCGTCCACGAGCGCATTCGCATCATAAACTTTGCGCAGCGCTTCGGTGATGGCGGCGGAATCGACTGACACCGCGCGTGCCTGTTTGTCGCTAAAAATGCAGTCGAGCGCGAGCGACTGAATGTTGCCATCGAAAATGATGCCGACGAATTCGCCCGCTTTGTTTACGACAGGGCTGCCGCTGTTACCGCCGATGATGTCGGCCGTGGTGACGAAATCGAGCGGGGTGTTGAGGTTAAGCTTCGATTTGCGATCGATCCAGCGCTTCGGAAGGTTGAACGGCGGCTGGTTATTGTGCTCGGCGGCGCGTTGGTAGAGGCCGGCGAAGTTCGTTAGCGCTGGAATTTGTTTTCCGTCTTGCTCGTAGCCTTTCAGCGGCCCATAGGAAAGACGCAGCGTAAAGGTCGCGTCCGGATAAGTGTTGGTGCCTTCGAGGGCAAAGCGCGCCTTGGCGATTTCTGCGTAAGCTTGCTGCTTCGCTTCATCCTGAGCTTCGAAGGTTTTCCGCGCCTCGCGCGCGGGGCCATCGACGAGGCGCGCGAGCTCGATCATCGGATCGTGCGCAGCAGTAACTGCAGCCGCGCCGCCTTCGTAAAGCTGCTTACGAAAGGCGACGTCTTTCAACTTCGTTCCTTTGATCAATTCAGCCGCGCGATCGCGGGGCGATTTGCCGGCGAGGACCTGCTGCACCTGTGGGTCGTTCGCGCCGAAGGCAGCGGCAAGATCCGTCAGCGAATCAGCCAGCGTGATTTGCTCGACGTCATCGTAAATCGGCGCGGTGGAAAACAGATCGAGATCGAGCGATTCCTTATTGCTGTCGCGAAACTGAGGGAAACGTTCGCCGTTTGGTTTCGGCCGTTCGTCACCGGCACGAAGGAGGAGGCGCGCATATTTAAAGAGCGTGCTGTAGAAGCCACGTGGCGCGCGATAGATAACGGTCTCACGGCCGCGTGATGTTTCATAGTAGTGATAGACGGGCAGGATTGTGGCAGTCGCCTCTTGCGCCCGCTTGATCTTGTCGTAGGCGGCGAGCGCCGGGGCAAATTTCGGATCGGCGGCGATTCCGTCGCGCAGCTTGTTCTCGCGTGCAGTGATGGAATTCCAGATCTCGGGATCGAGCAGCGCGGCCTGGATTCCGCCGAAGGCTTTGCGGCTGTTTTGAACGCCGAACAGGTCTTCGCGCGCACGCCGCGCGTTTTCAAAACTGCGGGCGGCGAATGCATTAAGAAAAACTTCGCGGCGGTTCAGCATACTGAGCAGGTAAGGCACATCGCCGTCACGCATCGCGGCGAGCTCATCGGTCGTTAATTGCCGATCGGTCTTCCCCGGGTGTCCGCTGACAAAGGTCAGTTCGCCGTCCGCCGGACCTTTGCTGTTCCACTTAAGGTAATGCTCGGGATGCGCGGGCTGCCCCTTTTCGTAAACACGAAAGATGCATATATCGAGATCGAAGCGCGGGTATTCAAAGTTGTCTGGATCGCCGCCGTAGAAGGCCGCCTGCTGTTCGGGAGCGAAGACGAGCCGCACGTCATCGTAACGTTTGTAGCGATACAAATTGTAAATGCCGCCCTGGTATAACGTGACCACGTCGGAGCGCAATCCGGTCTTCTGTTTCGATTCGTTCTCAATCTGCGCAATCACATTGCTGCGCGCGTTGTTTGCATCTTCCGGTGACATGCCGGGCTGCACCGCGGCTTTCACCTTGTCGGTTACGTCTTCGATCGACATGAGCACGTTCAGCTCGAGGTCGGTCGCTTTGAATTCTTCAGCTTGCGTCTTCGCGTAGAAGCCGTCGCGGACGTAATTTTTTTTCTCGCTCGAAATCTTCTGTAGCGTGTCGAGGCCAACGTGGTGATTGGTGATGCAGAGCCCGTTTGCGGAAACGAATGACCCGCTCCCGCCGGAATTGAAGCGGACACTGGCTTTTTGCAGATGGTCCAGCCACTGCGGCGTCGGCTCGAACTGATATTTTTCTTTGAGCTGTTTCAGCGGTGGCGCATTAAAAAGCCACATCCCTTCGTCGGCAGCGGCGGATGCGACAAAGCCAATCGCGCACGCCACGGTAAATGATCGCAGTTTTCGCGATGTCGAAAAAGCTGTAAGCATCGCGGAGCATAAAACGCTAGCGAGCGCGCGACAACTCCTGTCCTATCACTGCGCGGTCAAGCGGCGTGATCCCTGAATCGATCGAACAGCACGTTAGGAATTTCGCAGGCCCGGCTCCTCTTGCGCGCTCCCAAACAGCTGAGAGCCGCGATTACGGCAAGCGATACAACGAAGGTGACAACAATGATAATCTGAAGGAACGTTGACAGCCCGCGCACGCACGCCTTCAGAGCAAGACTCATCGCTGTGTTAAGACAGGCCGACGAATTTTAAAGTTACAAAAAACATCGACCAACGTCCGGACCGCCGTCTTCTGCTTATGCGAAGCCGATTGCGCGATGGGAGTAGCAGTTCTTGATTCATGACGATGTTTCGAAGCAGGCGGCGCAAAATCGAGCGGCTCGATTTCATTCTGGCGGGCGCTCAGAAGTCGGGAACGACGGCGTTGCATTATTTTCTAAGTAAGCATCCCAACATCACGATGGGCGACCAGCAGGAAATCCATTTTTTCGATAACGACGCGATGTTCATTTCCGAGGCCGATTACGAGCAATTGCACAAGCATTATCCGCTGCTCGCTCCCTCAACCATCGCTGGTGATTGCTCGCCCAGTTACATCTATTACGAGGCGGTGGCGGAACGCATCTGGAAATACAACCCGAACATCAAATTGCTGATCATTCTGCGAAACCCGGTGGACCGCGCCTTTGCGCATTGGAACATGCAACGATTCAAAGGCCGCGAGCCGCTGGATTTCTTCGATGCCGTCCGCGAAGAACAAGCGCGCATCGCCGGCGCGCCTCCGGCTGAAGCGCGCCGGTTCGCTTATGTCGATCGCGGATTTTATGGAAGGCAACTCGAGCGTCTCTTCAAATTTTTCCCGCGCGAGCAAGTGAAGGTCGCAAAGTTCGAAAAGTTCAGGGAGCTCCAGCGCGAAACGCTCGCGTCCATCTTTTCGTTTCTCGGCTGCAAACCATTGCGTTCGGTGCGCAGCAAAGACAGAAACGTTGTGCCATACGAGCGCGCGATGAACTGGGAGGAGCGGATTTTCCTTTACAACCTGTTCGCCGAAGACATCGCAAACGTTGAGCAAACGCTCGGCTGGGATTGTTCAGATTGGAAACTGTAGATCCTAGATTTAACCACGAAGGACACGACGAACACGAAGGTTTTTAGGAACACTGATTCTGAATTTCTCTGTGTCCTCTGCTTGCCACGCCGTAGTTTTGACGAAGGCGGGTGCTCTTCGTGGTGAATTTTAAATCTGCTTGAAACGTGGGCGTTCGTTTGGGTTCGCTGCGAGCAGGGCTTTGTGGCGAAAAATCCGCGTACCTTGCGATTCAAAGACTGCCCGCAACTCCGGCGTAAAAAATGAAGAACCGTCCGGCCGTGGATTAATTTCTAGGAGCAGGCGCCCGCGCGGTTTGAGAAAGCGCGTTCGAATATCCTGAATGAAAAATTTCCAATCGGCAGGAGTCCATTCCTCCCGTTGGTCCCCTGTAATCCAGTGAAAACAGACGCGATGACCAGTGACGAGATCGAATTTTTTCCCGAGATCGGGCAGCGGCGTTTGCGGATCGATTCGCGCGATGATGCGCCGAACGCCGAGGAGTTGCGTTGTGCCACCCCAAAATGGGTCCTCATCTGTGTCCAGGCCGAGTCCCTCGTGGCCAAACAGGCGGCAGAGGTAAAGAAAATAACCGGCGCCGCAGCCCAGGTCGAGAATGTGAAGTGGCGGCGCGCGATCGAGCCACAGGTCCTGGACATGCTTGACGTTGACGCCGATCCAGTACGCTGCGTCTTCATAGGCGTTGATCCTTCGCGCGTTGGGACGGTAAGGATAATGTTCACGCAGCCTTTCTAGTTGCGCCTGATTAATCGTGGCGAGCATCCGCCGCGCACTCACGGGATGACTCCAACGGCAGATGTGCTCCCACAGGCTTTGCACGGCATCGAGCGAAAACAGCTTTTGGAATTTGCGCGCAAGTCGCACCCCGAAACGATGCAGCGAAGCTCGCTTGAGACAAGCGTGGCTCTCAGACGTAACCGCGAAAGCGTGCGTCTTTAGCGCCACAGGCGCTGTCTCATGTCCTAGCCTGGGGCATCGCCCCCGGGACTAGATTACCGCAAGAACAAGCGCTGAAAGCGCGTTTCAATCCGAATCATGCATTCTTGTCATTTCGAGCGGAGCCGAAGGCGCAGTCGAGAATGGAGTAGCTTTGGGAAGCTGCGACATAGGCGGGAAGGCCGAAGGCTGAGCGAACGGGAAGTGAGCGAACCAAATCTCTCGATTTTATCGGTCTTGTAGCACATCAGCACCAATATCCTCCCAACGCGGGTTCAATCGAGCAACCAGCTTAACTTTCTTCGCTCGCGACCACTTCTTAAGCTGGGATTCCCGAGCGATCGCATCGCGGACGTCGCGATAATGCTCGTAATAAATGAGTTTCTTGCACTGATATTTGGACGCAAATCCAGCTTTAACTTCCTCTCGGTGCTCCCAAGTTCGCCGTGATAGGCGACTTGTTACACCAATGTAAAAAACCGAATGGCTCCGGTTCGTGACGATGTAGATCCAGAAGTTGTAATCACGCGACATGGATCAGAATCAATTAGAGATGTCTCGACTCCGCTCGACATGACAAACGCAGTACAACGTGTCCGCGGTGCTTTAGTTCTATGCTCATTGCGCGTGCGTAGAGCTTTTTTTCCAGTCGAGTTTTCGACTCGTTCAGCACTTCACTCCTTATTAAGGTCGAATTTCTGCCCGGATGAGACCGGTCATACCTTCATGGACGCTGAATCCGCTTCCCCAGCCGTCACCCGGAACTAGCTGTTTGCCGTAGAACGGTTGCTCGTAACGCCAAAGCATATCGAGCGTCGCGCCAGAGGGTTTTTTCCAGCGCAGCTCATAATACTTATGCCGTTTCCATGATGGCGAATGGCCGGTCATGAAATTGAAATCAAATGGGCTCGGCCAACTCAGGGCGCTCCGACGCGTCACAAGAAACGCTTCGTCCCCCGCGCGCGGCACAACGGCAAGATGGTCGCCGCCGTTTTCTTCTGTGGATGTAAGCGGGCCGAGAGCGAAAACTTTTCCGCCGCTGGCCACGGCAAATTGGTTGTCTTTCGTCGAGCCGATACTCAGCGCGCTCTTTGGATGTATATCGTTCAGACTTAAATGGACGTCGTTGACCGAGAGCCAGCCGCCCGTTCCGCTGCCTTCGTAG
>DASYDT010000099.1:0-7291 GCA_036499425.1 Candidatus Udaeobacter sp.
AGCGAAGCCGCCTGCCAATTCAAGGAATGTGACGGCCCAGGCTGTGAAGCCGGGGAGGGGAACTCCGACTTGTTGCAGCAATTTTGCAAACCCGGCCGGGCCGCGGCTCCATTTGGCCCAGCCGTGAACGATGAAGCCAACTCCCATGACTACACGAAGCGGCACTGGCGCCCATTGCACTAACGCGTTCTTGTTTTTCAGGAGATGATCGGCGAGGTCCCGCACGCAAGGTTTGACAGCCGTTGGCGAGATTCGTTTATGAAAGACAGTGACGAGTGACGTGTGATCAGCCATGGCGGGCAGGCTGAGTGACGAGCAGCGCGAGGTCGCGCTGCGATCTTTAAGAAGGAGGGGCAGGACATGGCTAAATCCAGTTACCGCAAAGTCGACGTTGACGGTTTCAACATATTTTATCGCGAAGCGGGTAGGGCGGACGCACCGGCCCTGCTGCTACTTCACGGTTTTCCAACATCGAGTCACATGTTTCGCGATTTGATCCCGATGCTTGCGGACCGTCTCCACCTTATCGCGCCGGACCTCCCCGGTTTTGGACAGTCGGACATGCCCGACCGCAGCCAATTCAGCTACACCTTCGACAACATCGCGAAGGTGATCGAGCGTTTCACGGAGGTGATCGGTCTCAGCCGCTTCGCGGTCTATGTGTTTGACTACGGCGCCCCGATCGGTTTCCGCCTGGCGGTCAGTCACCCCGAGCGGGTCGCCGCAATTATTTCCCAGAACGGCAATGCCTATGAAGAAGGATTGAGCGAAGGCTGGAATCCCATCCAGAAGTATTGGAAGGATCCTTCGCCAGCCAACCGTGACGCGCTACGTGCTTTTCTGAAACCTGAGGCGACGCTGTGGCAATACACCAACGGAGTGGCTGACACGAGCGCTGTTTCTCCTGACGGTTATTCGCTGGACAACTTTTACCTCGCGCGGCCCGGCGCCGATGAGATCCAACTGGACTTGTTTGGCGACTACAAAAGCAATGTTGCGCTGTATCCGGCCTTCCAGGAATACTTCCGCAAGCACAAGCCGCCGTTCCTTGCGGTGTGGGGTAAGAACGATCCGTTCTTTCTGCCGGCAGGTGCCGAGGCTTTCAAACGCGACATTCCAAATGCCACCGTCCGTTTCTTCGATACTGGCCACTTTGCGCTGGAAACACACGCCGAAGAAATCGCCAAAGCAATCCAGGACTTCCTCGTCCCGTGAGAGGATGTTGAAATCTTACGGACTGACGCATATCAGCGTTTCTCGTTCAGGTCGCGATGCTGGCAGGGGCACCATACACGCTCCTGCGAGATGCCGTGCTCACTCACCCGACAATGAGTGAGGGTTTGGGAATGTTGTTTGCTCGCGTGCCCAAACAACGTGACGCGGCTATCGTTAGCCATTAGTTCTCAGAGAGAGTATGTGGCCTGAAGGTGGCGTCCATCGGGAGCGACGCCACTCGATACGAGATGTTGTTTGCCAAAGCCTGTGACTCGTTGATGCCAACGCGACCCAGCGGTGGATCAATAAAGAGACAGTAAAGAACCAGGCGGTCGCGGGTGCTTCGGTTACCTCCGTTCAGATTCGCATGAATGATGCGGAAGTCATTCTCGGATACGTGGGTGAAATAGGGGCTCCCGGCGCATTCTCCCACTGCCCATACATTCGGCGCCGTTGTTTCCAGGCGATCAATGTGCAAAGGTTGAGAGGCTGAACAGACTAAGTCTATGAAAGCCATTCAAGGTTATTATCTCATCAAGCCGGAAGAGTTACACTGGTGCCCGTCGAACCTGATGAAGATCCCGAACGCCGATTATCTCGAACGCGCCGGCAGTGAGAACCTCGGCGCGCGGCTCTGGCGATTGCCGCCCAAGAGCGCGAACACATTACACAAGCACATTCGGTCGGAGGAATTCTACTTTGTTTTGGAAGGAACGGGGCGCATGCGCGTGGGCGACGAGACACTGACCGTGCCGAAATACGGCGGCGTGCTGGTCGGGCCTAACGAGTTGCGTCAGGTATTCAACGATACCCACGCTGACGTACTCTGGCTCATCGTCGGTGCGCCGGAAGAATTGGAATTTCTTCAAGGATCAAAATCGAAGAACATGGATCTTTCGCTCATCTATCCGGTCGATCCGAGACAATTGCCGAAAGAGTTGGGCGGGGTGGAATGGCCGCCGAACAGTTAAGCGGCGGTGGTTAGTCGAGCCGAGCGAATCCGTTAACCGAAACTATCCGATTGCGGGTCCGAAAAAACTCCTCCCAAGCCAAGGGCGTCGAAGATGAAACGCATCTCATCACGCGGACCACCTTCCCTTTCCCAGCAGACGTAATATCTATTCAGAATGGGCAGCCGATCCGAGTGGCGATGCGCGAGGCAAAGTAGAGAAACGGGAAAGGGAAAGTTCTTTATTTTTTTCGTTACCTCCGCGTCATTAAACCATGATTAAGTTCTTTCTTGGGGTTGTCGTTGGAATCGGGCTCGTTGTGCTGGCCAGCTATCTTTTTGTGACGCGCGGCGGAATTTTCATGGGAACGGGAACCAAACCGTCGCCGTTGGAGCGAACCATCGCGAGCGCGGCTATTACCGCGTCGATTGGCAAAAGTGCGGACGATCCATCGCCGTTACCGGCAGACGAGACCAATCTTCTGGCAGGCGCCAAAATATATATGCAGGCGTGTACAGGGTGTCACGGACGGCTGGATCAGGCGTCGAGTGGCGCGAAGGGATTTTATCCACTCCCGCCGCACCTGCTTCCGCCAGGTACCGGCGTAACCGACGATCCGGTAGGCGCCACTCACTGGGTGGTGAAAAACGGGATTCGTTTCAGCGCCATGCCGTCGTTCAACAAGAAACTGAGCGACTCGGAAATTTGGCAAGTAAGTCTTTTGCTGCGGAACGCCGATAAATTACCTGATTCAGTCCAAAATTCGCTCCGTCAACCGCAGCAGTAGCAAAATATTTCGTTGAGCTTGGATGCGTCGCTGAGCCTGGATGCTGTTGCCGTGACAGGAGGCAAACGCGGGAGATTTGATCCCCGGTTTCCCGATTCGCCCGGCGGTACAGGTTTCTCCTAACGCGCGACTCGGACATCAAATCATCTTTACACGCTTCGGCGGTTGATTCCTCTCATTTTGCCCAATAGAAACGTTTGTTGTCGAGCTCCGACAAAAAAGGCTTGCTATTGTAGAAGCGTGACAATAAGATTGTGCGGATGGACAAGGTACGAAACGAACTGTTGCAGGGGACGCTCGATCTTCTTATCCTGCGAACTCTGGCCGGCGCGGCGTTGCACGGTTGGGACCTTGCCAAACGCATCGCGGTGGTTTCCAACGACCGCCTTTCCCTGAAACAAGGCTCGCTTTATCCGGCGCTGCATCGCCTTGAGGACCGCGGATGGATTGAAGCCGAGTGGGGAATTTCGGACGCGGGGCGGAACGCGAAGTTCTATCGCCTGACTCGAAAGGGCCGCAGGGAGTTGCAAGCGGAGAAAGCCCATTGGCTCTCCTTCGCTACGGCGGTGCAGAACGTTCTTGAAATGGAGTAACCGGTAATGTTCTCCGAAACCTTGCATTGGCTCCGAACAAAGTGCAGTCGCCTTTTCCGTCGTGGCAAAGCCGAAGCGGCTCTCGACGCCGAACTGCAGTTTCATCTGGATCAATTGATCGCTCAATTCCGCGAGGAAGGGGTGACAGAGCGTGAGGCCCGGCTGGGGGCGCAGCGGGAGTTTGGTAACACAGGAGTTTACCGCGAAGAGATTCGCGATACGTGGCGTCCTCCGCGGTTGGCTGATCTTTGGCGCGCATTGCGTTTCGCCGTGAGTTCGCTCTCGCGAAGTCCAGGCTTCGCTTTGCTCGCCATCGTCACGCTTGCCCTTGGGATTGGCGGGAACACGATGATGTTCAGTGCGTTTACTTCCATCATTCAGAAGCCGCTGCCGTATCCCGGGCAGGAAGCGTTGGAACGCTTCTATCGCGCAACGCCGCAGGACGAATCGGGCAACTTTTCGCCAGCGGACTTTCGCGATCTGCAACGAGCGGCGGCGAATTATGGCGAAGTTGCCGCCTATGCGTTGTCAGATTGCAGTCTGTCCGAACCGGGGCAGCCCGCGGAGATGGTGTCAGGAATCCGCTGCACGGCAAACCTGTTTAAGGTTCTCGGTGTGCCGTCGCAACTGGGTCGGAATTTTCTCCCAAAGGAAGATCTTTCCGGAAACGACCGGGTTATGATTATCAGTGAACGCTGCTGGCAGAAACGCTTCGGCGGGAAGGATGACATCATCGGCCGGACGTTGCGGGTCGATGGTGAACCGCACGAAATCGTCGGCGTGTTGCCCGCATCCTTCAACGACTGGCGGCATCTTGGCTGGGTGGATTTTTTCCGGCCGCTCGGTTTCGACAAGGACAAGGTGGCTGACCGGCGGGACACGATCCTGCGAGTGATAGGCCGCCGCTCCGCGTCGTTGTCTCGCGCGCAAGCCGATGCGTTCGTGGCGAACTTCGGCGCGCGTCTGGCGAAAGATTTCCCGGAAGTGAACGCCGGTAGTTCCTGGCGCGCGGATTCGCTGGCGTCGACCACGCATGGCAGGAGCGCGGGCGCGATGCTTAAAATGTGCATCGGCCTTTCCGCTTTTGTCCTGCTCATTGCATGCTCGAACCTGGCGAATTTCCTTCTCGCTCGAACCATCACGCGGTCGCGCGAGCTTGCAGTCCGCTCGGCCTTGGGCGCATCGCGCGGGCAATTGCTGCAACCGCTGATCGCGGAAGCGCTCCTGCTCGCACTCGCCGGAGCAGCGCTCGCGATCCTCGTTGCGCAATGGGGCGCCGCCTGGATTTCCTACCGGTCAATTGGCGAGAATGGCGAACGCGTTACTCTCATTTTCAATTGGTCCGTCTTCGCCTGGGCCGTGGGCGCGTCGCTCGTTACCGCGATCGCTTTCGGGTTGGCGCCCGCGCTCTTTGCCTTGCGATTGAATGTTAATGAAGCATTGAAAAGTGGTGCGCGTGGCATGACCGGCGGCCGCGGTCATCAGCGCTTCCGGAAATTTCTCATTGTCGGCCAGTTTGCGCTAGCAATGGTGTTGCTCGCGGGTGCAGCTGTTTTCATCCGCGGCCTGGATGAGCTCAATCATCGCCGAGACGGTTGGCAATCCGAGCATCTCATCACTGGAACGATCGTGCTGCCAGCGGCGACGTATCCGGACGATGAACGGGTTACGGCCTTTCATCGCCTGATGCTGGAACGGCTGCAGGCCCTTCCTGAAGTCGCATCAGCCAGTGTCTCGCTGTTCACGCCATCCTTCAATTGGCCGGATATTCGCAAATACGTCGTGCAAGGTCGCGCCCTTCCTCCACCGGGCCACGAGCCGACGGCAGCGGTAAACACAGTTAGCTCCCGCTATTTTGAAACAGCCGGAACACGCATCCTCGCGGGACGCTCCTTTGACGAGCGCGACACCGCGACTTCGCCGAAAGTAATCATCATCAGCCAGAATACCGCGCGAGGTCTATTCGGAAACGAAAGCGCTCTCGGAAAACGCCTCGCGCAACCTGGAAGCGCGCCGCTGGAGTGGGCCGAGATCGTCGGGATCGCGGCCGACGTAAAATCGATCTTACCGGAAGCTCCGCCAGTGTCGTTTCAAATCTACGAGCCGATGGCACAACATCCCATCCGCTACAATGAGATTCTGGTGCGCACCGTGAATTCGGCGCCGGTCAGCGCGGTGGAGAACATTCGCAATATAATTACCGCGCTTGATCCCGATCTTCCCGTGCGTCACCTGCAGTCGGCCGATAGCGCAATCGCTCGCACGAATTATCAGACCGCAATCCTTCGCGACATCCTTACTTTGTTTGCTGTTCTCGGACTTGGCCTGGCGTCGATCGGAATTTATGGCGTCATCGCTCGCGCGATGGCGCAACGGACTAACGAGTTTGCGATTCGCTTCGCCCTTGGTGCGCGTGCCCGGGATGTTAGCGGGCTCGTTCTTGCCTCTGGCGTAAAGCTGGCGCTCCTTGGTTCCGTGATCGGACTATTTGGAGCAATGGCATCATGCGCGTGCTCGCCGCCGGAAACTCGGGGATGCAGCTCAACAGCCCATCGACTCTGTTTGCCACGACGGTTCTCTTGGTCGGGGTCGCGCTCGTCGCTTGCTGGTTTCCTGCTCGGCGCGCTGGTCGGATCAATCCGATTGACGCTTTGCGCGCGGAATAAAACATCGGCCACGGCTTGATCGGGACACTTGGTCTTGCTGGAACGGAAGTGGAGTCGCGTTTAAGCTCCGGAAGGATTGACACATTCGCGCCCGCTCGTTTGAAACTCGCTCCTTGCCCAACTCGCTCGCTGCTTCCCTCGCAGTTTTTACGTTGATCACTCGCACTCCCCCCGTGCTCATGCCAGCTACCCTAGCTGCGTTGCCCTCTACCCGCGCGATTCCGGTCGCGACGTGTTCCATGTCACTTTTGCCCAAAAGCTCCATTCGGCCTCTCGGCTTGCCCATCTATGTCGCTCGTGTCCCCGCGACTCCATTCGCTGCGCTTGGATGCTACGTATTCGCAGGATCAGAGGAGCGCTCATTCCCTATCCGTCTCTGCCTTGCACTGAGACGGAAGGGCAATAGGGCTTAGATCTAAACATCTTTTGCTTAAAATTCAGAGCTTGCGAGCGACAATTACCAACCAGAGGCTGGCATAATGTTGGTTTGATCTGTCAGTCGAGCGCGGTAGTTCGTAGAGGTTTTCAATGGCAAATCCTGACTGGTTCAATTGCGAACTCATCGCAGTCAGGTTCCAATGGGCATCAACGATGTGAAGCTCGCGTTTCCCATCGCGGATCGTGACATTGAACAATGTGCCATCATTAAAATAATCGCGGTTGTTGAAGTCCGTGAAATAGTCCGAAAACTTACAGGTCCGAAAGCATGGATGCGTCACGGATGCGACCAGGCGGCCATTCGAGCGAAGAAGCCTGGCGATTTGCGACAATGTGTCTAAGCAAGCTTCGCGACTGGTAAGGCACATCCAGACTCCATTAAAGGTTACGACATCAAATATTCCGGACTCAATTTGCGCTATCGCGTCGGTCACGCGGATTTGTTTGAAATCCGCACATACCGACTGCGCGAGAGATGTCATTCTTGGCGCCGGGTCGTAGGTAACTATTTCCTGCAGCGACAAGCTCTCCGCGCAAAAGACGGCAAACTTTCCGTCACCTCCGCCATAATCCAACAACCGCTTCGGTTGAAGCCTCTTTAGTTTCTCTCGAATGAAACGAAGAACAGCCCGTTCTTGCGGA
>DASYDT010000100.1:0-7421 GCA_036499425.1 Candidatus Udaeobacter sp.
TCTTCGATCCAACGAACAGGTGAATCAATATCTAGACAGGCAGGCCGCCACTTCCATTGAAGACGCCGTTACATTCATTGAAAAGATCCTCGCCATCATAAATAGAAATGAGGGCTGTTATTGGGCCATCTGCTTAAAAGAAAATCCCAGGCCGGTAGGAACAATTTGTTATTTCGATTTTTCAAGCGATCAAACTACTGCGGAAATTGGGTACGAACTTCATCCATTCTATCAACATAAGGGAATTATGCAGGAAGCCCTCAGCACGGTTCTTCATTACGGATTCCAGGTGTTGCGGTTGAAATCTATCACTGCTTTCCCTTCGGCCGATAATGTTCCTTCCATAAGATTGTTGGAGAGAAATGGATTTAAAAGAGAAGATGATGGCCAGGAGCGGGAGGGGAATCTGGTGAGGTTTGTTTTGAGAGAGTTTGAAGTTTGATGTTTGCTTGTCGCGGATATTTTAAACCGAGTCAGTATCGATTTTGCCTGACATATAGTTTTTTACGGAATTGTTGTCCGCGGGTTTTGCCCCGGAATTACGATTGACCTCGCGCAGCGTTTGCCAGCAAACTGCCTCTAGGAGGCAGAAATAGATTGCACGTTGCAGTCTAATTCTAGTTAGATGACGAATCCAAAATGAAAAACAACTATCTTCACACAGGAAATACGACGAAGAAATCATCGGCGCGAGCGAGGCCCGTCTTTCGCGCCTTCGGCGTAGTCGCGGCAGTCACTCTGGCCGGTGTCGCTTTGCGTGTCGCTTTGGCGGCTGGCCCCGAGCACGTGAGTGTCCGAAGCAGCAAATCGCAGATTGTTGCTGAGAATCCTGACGCTTCAAACAGCGGCAAGAATCCAATAGCCGAGAAGTACGACACACTGGTGCTGCGCGTCTACTTCCGCGACCGCGCCGAGCGCGACCGGCTGGCCCAGGAACTCATCGCCGAAGAAGCGCTCACGACAGGAGGCTATCTGACCGTAATCCGCGATCGCAACCTCTACTATGACCTGACGGCGCGCGGCCTCCGTGTGGAGATAGACGAGAACAGTAGTCGCAACCTCAGCCACCCTCAAATCCTGCCCTTCACTTTCTACGGCGGCTACAAGACGGTGGAAGAAATATACGCCTTCCTCGACCAGGAGGTGGCAAAGTTTCCCGATCTGGTCGAGAAGATCGATATCGGCGACTCCTGGTGCAAGATGAACCCAGGCGCGTGCGTCCTACCCAGTCCCTGGAACGGCTACGACCTTTTCGTTCTACACATCACGAACCGCAACATACCCGGCCCAAAACCGGTCTTCTGGGCGGACGGCGACATACACGCCCGCGAGATCGCTACGCCAGAAGTGGTCATGCGCCTGATTGACTACCTGCTCAGTAACTACGATACCGATCCCGACGTTCACTGGCTCGTGGACTATCACGACATCTGGCTTATGCCCGAAGTCAACCCCGACGGCCACCACATCGTCGAGGCGGGAGGCGGCGGCAACAGCCCGTACTTGTACCGCAAGAACGGCGACAACGTCGGAGGCGACGGGTGCTCCTGGCCTCCCACAGCATTTGACCAGTTCGGCGTAGACAACAACCGCAACTTCCCATTCAAGTGGGGCTGCTGCGGCGGCTCGAGCGGTTTTGTGTGCGACCAGACCTACCGAGGGACATCGGCGGGATCGGACCCGGAGGACATGGCTATCGTCAACATGATTCGTACGCTCGTGCCCGACCAGCGCGGCCCCGGCGACACCGACCCTGCGCCTATTACTACCACAGGCGTTTACCAGAACATCCACACAGATGCGCGAGTCAACCTTTATACGTGGGGCTGGACTACCACGCAGATGCCTAACTTCGCTGAGACTAACAACATCGCCGCGCACATGGCTGCGGCGAACGCGGGCGGTAACGGTTACCCCTATGGCTCGATCATCGGAGAGTTGTATACGGTAGATGGAGGCTCGATTGACTGGGCCTATGGCGAGCTGGGCATAGCGGCCTTCTCCACCGAGTTGGGCGGCCAGGACTTCCTCCCCGCCTACTCGTGCATAGATAATCCAGGTTGCGGCTCGTCACAGGGACTCTGGCCGGAAAACCGCGGGATGCTTCTCTACCTGGCAAAGATAGCGCGCACGCCTTATCTAACTTCGCACGGACCAGATGCCAACACCGTGACCACCAACCCGCCATCAGTTCCGCAAGGCATGCCTTCGCAACTGAGCGCGACAATCACCTTCGCCTGGACCGGCAATTCGTTTAGCCAGAACGTGGGAGCGGCGGAATACTACGTTGATACCCCACCGTGGGAAGGCGGCACTGCGATCCCCATGAGTGGTACGTTCAACTCGCCGACAGTACCCGTCAATGCGACCATTGACACGACGGGCCTCTCCATTGGCCGCCACGTTATCTTCGTGCGCGGACGCGGCGTGAGCGACTTCGAAGGCTACCAGACCTGGGGGCCGATCAGTGCGGCGTTCCTGGATGTGACTGGAGGCGCAACACCAACCCCAAGTGTAACTCCCACTTCAACTCCTACAGCAACAGCAACCGCGACAGCTACAGCTACTGCGACAGCAACTATAACAGCCACGGCGACACCCACCGCTACATCTACTCCAAGACCTACGCTTACTCCGAGGAGCACACCACCGAGTAGGCCGCGTCCAACCCAGCCACCGCGCCCTTAGCCTTTGTCTGACATATAGTTTTACAAGTTTTTTTCGAACCAGTGGATGACAAACGTGGCTGAACTTTGCCTCTTGACGTTTAACGCTGTCGTCCAATATATCCTATCGCATTAAAACACGCGGGTCGAAGCGCGCTGGCTTCGATGTGGCTCGCTGCGAAAGGGATTCGGGGTTCGAGACGGGCTTCTTCTTAACTCAACCTAGAAAGAAATTCGGTATGAAAAGATCACTAAGACCATTCCTGGCCATCCTCCTCCTCGCCTTGGCTGCTGCGCCTCGCATACGCGCCCAAGACAATTCCGCGATCGAGACCAACCTTAAGCAGATGGAAGACGCCTGGGCGAAGGCGTTGAAGGATAAGGATCAGGCCGCAGTGGGAAATATGGTAGCCGACGACTATGCCGGCATTACCTCCAAAGGAGAGCATCAGAACAAAACCCAACTGCTCGACGAGATCAAAACCAGCACCGACACTGTGAGTGCGTCAACCAACGACAGCATGGAGGTCCATGTCTATGGACCGAGCCTGGCAACGGTGGTCGGCACATCGACGGAAAAGGGCAAAGACAAGGACGGGAAACAATTTAGTCGCTCCTTCGGCTGGGTCGATACCTGGATGGAGCGCAACGGGAAATGGCAGTGCATCGGAGAAGCCGTCATGCCGCTTAAGAAGAAGAAGTAATCAGCATTTCGGTGAGGGGGCATCGGCCATCGCCTCCGTGCGGTTTTCATATCACATATAGTTTTTTATTCCCCGCCAACATTTTCGGCGATTTCGACTGGCGATTTTCGATTGAGAATCGAGAAAAAGGCGTGCAATCGAGAATCCGAGATCGACAATCAAAAGTGCCGGAGTGGGAAGTTCTGCCTCCCGAAGGCCGATCCCGCGCCCAACGGACAAGTGCCTCTCTTGAATCCCGTTTCCGATGGCTTGCGCTCATCATGGATGATTTCGTGCGCGTTCCCGGGACAAAACTCCGCTTTGGCTTGGATCCAATTATCGGTCTGCTTCCCGGAATCGGCGACGTAACCTCCGCAATAGTTTCGGCAGTAGCGTTTGTTCACGCAGCGCGAAGCGGTGTTCCGAAAATTCTACTCGCGCGCATGGCAATGAATATCCTGATCAACGAGCTGGTCGGGATAATTCCGGGGCTGGGCGATGCATTTTCGTTCTGGTTCAAGTCGAACGTGCGCAACTACGAACTGCTGCGCCGGTACTCTGCCGCGCCCGCGGGATCGAGAAGAGGCGACTGGATATTTGTCATCGCAGTTCTCAGTCTGCTGTTTGTCATTGTGTGCGCGGGCTTGATCGTGACGGTCCTCGTATTGGAGGGTATTCGGCGGTTCCTCTTCCAGCGATAAGTCATTGTAAAAGGCGTGAATCGTCCCGCGTGGGCATCGACGTATCTTTTTCTAAAAGCATCGAATTCGTCATAGCCAAGACGAACAACGAGCTTTCGTCGTTCGCAGTCGTGGGAACTAGAGAAAATCAATCTCACCCGGCGGCCACGCGTTAGGGCGCGGTTTCATATCACATATAGTTTTTTATGGAATTTTTCAGGGCGCGAGTGTTGCCCCGGAATTGCGGTTGACCTTTTGCGGTGTTTTCCGGCAAACTGCTTCTATGGAGGCAAAAATAGATGGCAGATTGCAGTCTAATTTCTAGTTAGACTTATAGAGAACTCTACATGAGACCAGCACTCTTTATAGCTGTTGTCGTCCTTACAGTGGCCCCCACCCGGGCATGACGAGCCAATTGTCGTTATCCATAACGCTACGGATGAAACACTTTGGTGGGTCAGCATCCAGACAGACTTTCATCCCACTTTCATTCGGCGAGTTCTGGCGGGCGAAACATACAGAATCAACGAATTGCAGCCGCATCACACGTCAACCATGCGGCTGTCATCGCGCGGGGCAACAGGGTTGAAAGTGGACGCTACCACAGCAGGTGGTAAAAAGCTTTCGAGCGAGAAGGTTAACGTTGCTTCGCGAGACGTCGTCTTTGCTTTGATTTCCTCTGACGGCATTAAACTGCAGTACGAACGGCTTATCTCTTTCTAGTTAGATTGTGAGCGGCTATCGATGGCCAGTCGATTTTGTCTGACTATACAAGTGCTGATTTTGTCAGCGGTGTTAGCTGGGCGCGGAGGTTGCCCAATTAACCGGAAACTAAGACGGGCAACCAGCGAAGCGCAGCCAAGCATTTAAGGTCTCCCCTTGCAAACTCAACTTTAAGGCCTAAGGCTTCGAGGGCAGCTCTCTCTTCTCCTGGCATGAGACCGTAACTCGACGCGTAGTGCTTAGTGCTTTTGTTTTTTCCAAGACCACAAAACTGCAGAATTTTAATGTTCATCGGATAGAAGCCAAAGCCAAGGAAACAAATTGTCTCGGCTGTTTCAATGCGCTCGTGAATTAGATCTACAGAGTGCTGATCAAACTTCGCCTGATGATAGAGCTTAATCCGCTTAGCGGCGGCCCTAATCGTCGGCGGTAGCGAAGGGTTGTCCGCGCCACCATACTTCAAATATGAATCGTGGTTTTCATCCACACTGCCCAACGATCCATAAAGATGCACTATCGGGAAATGGCTTACGGCAACTTCGAAAGGTTTGTCGCGAGTGCGAAATTCTGGGTGCGATGCGCACAATGAGCGTCGTAGAAATTCATCAAAGGAGCGGTCATAATTAAATGTTAGGATCGAAAGCGCGTTGGCAGCGTAAGTGGCTGGCGTGGCGCTGGCGCGGCCCCAAATGTATTCGTACAGCTTTAAGTCGTCCCTGTTATCCATCGCCGGTGTGTCTTCAAAACGGATGAGAGAGGAAGCGATGGCTGCTTTACCCAGATTTTCATAGTCGGTGTTATTTTTATGCTGCTCTAAAAACGCATCGACCGAAGGCTGATTGGAAGCGCTTAATTCCGAGGAGAACTGTTTGATGAGATCGTCGCTGAAGCCGCACTCGGCCATGTCCAGGTGTAAGCGCGATGATCCTCTCAACTCACGTACTATGTGCAACAACAGGGAACGACCGGTGGGGAATCCATACTCGGCGCTCGCACCTGCACCGAGGACCAAAACAGTCGGTTTACGAATCATTGCCGACAATGATCACTGATGAGGTGAATTCGATCAATCGAGGAGTGGCGCGAAGACGTGTTGAAGTGTGGTTTGCTCCCAAGGGCAGCATGAGAAACTGTTCCCCCCGAGCCGCCCAGGGGTCTGGGGACGCGGCGTTAGCCGCCCCAGCTATTGCTCCCAGAGTTTGGACGTTAAGGAAGGGGGTGTGCTCTCTAAAAGTGCGTTACAGTAAGAAAATGCCTTACAACCGCGCAGTGTTCGCGTAGGCTGACGGGGCGACAACGATTCTTCACAGGCGTCCCGACGTCGCAACGTCAATCGCCTGGGTGGAACGCGTTGTCTGAAAACTGCGGCTTTGCCGCCTGATATTTGGCCTTCGGCGACGGGCTACGGCATCGTCTTGTGGAAAAGCCGGTCCACCTCAGAGATACTTGAAGATGAAACCGCGTTGTCCTCATCAAATCTGTAGGCCAACTTGTCGTATGCGGATCAGTGAAATGAATTGGATGATGGTGGAGGAATATCTGAAGCGCGACGATCGCGCAGTGCTCGCGTCGGGTGAACAAATCTCGCCCGGGGTGTTGGTGCCGATTTTACCAACCCTCCGTGATTTTATATGACACATACGAGTACAGATTTTACCCGGCATGCGGTTTGCTCGGTAAAACCCCCGGTACACATCAAAAATTAGCTGGCGTCATGCTGCAGCGCAGGTGATAAACACCGAGGGCAAGCCATGCTGAACTCCATAGAACTGTCGAATTTTCGCGGATTCTCGAGCGTCGTCCTGCAGGGCCTTCAGCGTGTCAATTTGATTGTCGGGCGAAATAATTCCGGCAAAACTTCGCTGCTTGAGGCAATCGCTTTCTTATCGCGCCCGAAACAACCTCAAGAAATGGCCAAGTTGCTGCGGCCGCAATTTGGAAATGCTGAGCAACGTTATTTTCGTTGGCTGATGAAAGATGAGCCAAAGATTAGGACCGCATCGATAACGGGACAACAAGAAGGTATGCACCGTGAAGTTCTGTTTTTCCGTGATCAGCCACGGCCCCTTCTCCAGGCTCAAGTTCAGTCAGGATATGACCAAATCCACAACGGTGCGGCGGTGCAAATCATGGTAAAAAGGGAAATGAAACCATTGGGGTGCAAGGTTGTTTCCGTTGAGCCGATGCAGCCGCAGCAGCTGGTTGCTTTGTTCGCGAATGCGGTTAAGCGCCGTCGTGGTGAAGAACAGATTGAAGGGATGTTGCGGGAAATGGATGGCAGAATTCAGAAAATTCGTGTTTACCCTGCGCCCGATGGTAACCAGATCGAGGTGGATCTCGGTCTATCGGAAATGCTTCCGCTTACGCAAGTGGGGCAAGGTATTAACCGTTTGGTCGCAATATTTTCTGAGCTTGTCGGGGCACAGCCGGATGTTTGCATCATAGATGAAATCGAAAACGGAATTCATCACTCATTATTGGAACAGGTGTGGAAGGGTATAGCCGTGGCTGCTGAATCACTGAATGTGCAGGTTTTCGCTACGACGCACAGTTACGAATGCATAGAAGCGGCTCATGCTGCTTTTAGTAAGAGAAAAACCTATGATCTTGGAATAATTCAGCTTTTTCGTGTGGAATCAAGGGATCAGGGGCGCTTGCTGGATCGCAAG
>DASYDT010000101.1:0-8125 GCA_036499425.1 Candidatus Udaeobacter sp.
CGCGTCCGATCGGGTTGCCATTGCGATAAACGTACAGCGCATCATCGGCGGAACTTACGACAATCGTAATTGGCCCCTCGGTGCTGCGCTCGGGTTTCCAGTCGTACTCGTCCTTTGCAAGACGGCGGACCATTTCCGGGGAGAAATCCTTCGGCGCCAACAGTAAACCGGGATTTGAAGCAAGGTACGGGGTCGGTGTTTTACCGTCGCCGACGACTACGGTGCCGCCCTTCTCCGTCGCTTGAAAGAGCAATTGCGAGAAATCATAAGGCAGGCGGACGCAGCCATGGCTGGCAGGATAACCAGGAAGATTGCCAGAGTGCATGGCGATGCCGGTCCAGGTCAGTCGCTGCATGTAAGGCATCGGCGCATTGTCGTACTTCTTAGAACGGTGTGTCTGTTTTTTCTCGAGAATGCTGAACACGCCCCCGGGCGTGGAATGGCCTTTCGTACCTGTGCTCACGGTTGAGCGGCCGATGAGAATGCCGTTGCGATACACGTGCATCGTTTGCTGCGGAATACTCACGAGCGCGACTACAGGTCCGCTGGGAGAAAGTTGCGGATTCCACCAGTACTCTCCGGGCTTGAGCGCACCGCTCGGTTTACCCGTGGGTGTGCCTTTGGTGTGAAACGACGGTTTCTCCATCGCCTGAGAGGCAGTGAGGAGTCCGGCGGAAATGGCAAGAATGGTTAGGAATTTCATAACGTAAAAGAAAAGTGAGTCTCATTACAACAAAAAGGGTTTCTTATAAACCCGCGCACGCCATTGGCAAAAGCGAATGCGACGACGCGCACCCGGCGCTGCTCGAATTTTCCCGACGCGCTGGCGAAGAAAAGCACTGTGGCAAACAAAACAGTATTCGCGAGGTACTGACCGGAAACACTCCCGGCTTTGCGCGCTTCCTCAAGACTGTTTGCCGCCTTCGCGGTCGCCTCGGCGGCTTCGCGTGTCCCTGGCGTTTCGTAGAGCTTGGGCACAAAAGGATGCGGATCGGCATTTGGATTTTCGAACGGCTTCTCCGCCAGCCACGCGCCGTAAGCCCTGCGCAACTCGGGAGGAAAACGTTCGACGTAGAAATTCATCAGCCGTTCGTTCCCGGCCTCATGCGCAGCAAGCGCTTGCATGAACATGCCGGCGTAAATGGTTGCCTGCTGCGTTCCCTGCATCGTCAGCAGACCCGCCTTGCGCTCGAGCGCGTTGAACTCGTTCATTAGTCGATTCGCCTGTCGTGTCCACGCCGCAGACTGATACCCACACCACGCCGTGCTAAGCGTCGCCAGCGCCATCAGCAACGCTGCGACGGGCTCGACCCATCTTTTTCTTTCCTGGCCTTGAGCTGACCCAGTTGGAAGATCAGATTGCATGTTCATTCCGTGAGCCCTGTTTCCTTCCCACGCATGCGTAGCAAGATTCTTTTGCTGACCACAGCGAAGAAAAGCGCCGTGGATAAGCCACACATTAGAATGCCGGTCAACCCTTCGATCGGCCCGAACAGTCGCCATTCTTTTGGCAATACCAAGTCCCCGTAACCGATCGTAAGGTAGGTAATGCCGGAAAAATAGAATGAAGACTCGACGTCCGGCATACAGTTCTCCCACCAGAAAAACAATCCCCAGACCACAATCTCAAACAGGTGAATGATAATCAGCAACCATGCGATGCGAATTAGCATCCATGTAATTGGCCAGAAGCCTGTATCCTCCGGTTGCACCGTAGAGCGCGACACGTGGCTCAGTACCATGCCGAGACCCGCTGCGTGAATTGCCACGGTTATCGCGACGAGGCACGAGGCAATTAAGAGCTTCGCGATCATCGCCTGTTAGTCGTTCATTTTCAGATCGGTTTTCTGAAAATCTTCGACCGCGTCCGCGACCGAAGTGAAACGGTTCACTCCGCCCAATTTGGAATCGACACCTTCGCTGCGCAAACGGTCGCGAACCGAGGAACGTGCTTCGACCGCTTGAAATTGGAGACCTTTAGTAGTGAGTTCGTTCGCCAGGTCACCGAGGGCTTGTGCGCTTTGCAGATCCACGCGCGGCGCTGCCGACAGGTCGAGGAGAACCAGCTTGGGCAGTGTTGGCTCGGCGTTTACGTGGTCCAAGATTGTTCTGCACACATGGTCAACGTTAAAATAGACGAGACCAGATTCGGGTCGAAAAATCAGCACGCCGGGAATCAATTGGTTATCCGGATGCCGTGCGCGATCTGAGAAACGGTGGGTGCCTGGAATGCGCCCGAGAAATGCGACGTGCGGACGCGATGCATTGCGAAGCAGTTGCACAAGTGAGATGATGGCGCCGATCATCACGCCTCGAAGCAAGCCCGAGCCCAGAACGCCTAGAATGGTCGCCATCGCTACCACGAACTCGGGACGATCACCACGCCATAGCTGTTTGAGCGTTGAGAGCTTGAACAAACCTGCCACGGCGACGAGCACTACTGCCGCGAGCACCGGCTGGGGTAACGCGCTTAACAGATGCGAGAAGAATAGGACGACCACTAAAATCATTCCTGCAGCGAGCGCGCCAGACAGCGGTGTGCGCGCGCCTGCGCCTTCGTTGACGAGCGATTGCGACATGCCGCCGCTGATCGGAAATCCGCGCCCGAGTCCTGCGCCCAAGTTCGAAGCCGCAAGGGCCAGAAACTCCTGATTGGCGTTAAACCGCCCGCCGTGTTTGGCCGTGAACATTCGCCCGATAGCCGCGGTTTCTACGGCGCCTAGCAGAAAGCACGCAAACGCTAGCGGAAGCAATTCATTAAGATCGTGCCAGTAAACGGCTGGCGGACCAATCGGAGGCAATCCCTGAGGGACGTTACCGAGCAGCTTTACGCCCCGCTCGCCTAACGAAAGCGCGGACGCGGCGATGATCCCGCCAACGACCACGAACAGCGATACCGGTTTGTTTTTCAGGAAAATCTTTCCAAAAATCAGCACAGCCAGCGCGGTTCCTCCGACAAGAAGTGATGTGGGATTTGTTTCGTGCAGATGTTTGAAAAAGTGGCCGCTGTTCTCCCAAAAATCTCCATGTGCGGCGTGAAAGCCGAAGAGCTTGGGCAGTTGCGTGCTGGCGAGAAAGAGGGCGACGCCGCACTTGAAGCCCGTCATTACGCTTTCGGAAATGAAATTTACAATGACTCCTGCTTTAACGAGCCACGCGATAAACGCGATGAAGGCAACCAGCAAAGCGGTTCCCGCAGCGAGCGCGCCGAAGCGTGCGGTATTCCCACCGGCGATCTCGCCAAGCGACGCACCGGTTAGCAATGAGATCGCGGAAGTAACAGTGACGACTGTGTGCCGCGAACTACAAAACAACCAGAAGACGAGTCCACCAAACAGACACGCGTAAAGTCCGGCTTCCGGCGGCAAATTAGCAAGCGACGCATCTCCCAAACCGGCGGGAAGAAGATATGCTGCCAGCGTGATGCCGGCGAAAACATCGCTACGCAACCAGCTTCGGTCATAGGTTCGCAGCCAACTGAGAGCGGGAATTACGCGGGCGAGGGAGGGTGCATTCATCGCGTCAATCTCCGGCGCTCTTGAATAGTGGCCTTACCTGCCGCGGTCTTTCCGATGCCGCACCTTGTATTCTTTGGCCCACGCCCGAGCTGCCTCCAGAGGATCGCCGTGTTCCTGGCGCTCGATCCAAGCCTTAAGTCCCTCTTCATTAACCGGCAGGTCGAGAACACGAGGCGCGCCGAACAATTTCCCAAATGTCTCCATTATTTGCGTTGTGGTGGAGAAGACAATCTCATCCATGGCCTCCGGCTTTCCCTGCGACGCGTAGGCATTGAAATCGACCCAGTATCCGTCCGGGCGGAGCACGAACATATGTGTCTTGGGCATTGGATCGCGCGGTGATACGCCGGTCTGCGTCACCAGATATGGTCCCCGTTCGCCGCCGGAACCAAGATTCAAAATCTGAGCGTCGCGATAATTGTTAGTGATTGTTCGCATGAGAAGGCTCTTCTACAACGACTCCCTTGGGAAGATTCAATGACGCCCCTGGATTATTTCCGTCATGATCTTCCGGCCTCTCGCTTGCAATGGCCCTTTGCCGGTCCCGGGCATGAACCACATGCCTTTGTCTTTGTCGCGGCAGTAAACGATGTGGACGCCGTCGCTCGTTACCGCGTAATGGAAAGTGGCGCCAGAGTTTTCGGCGATGAATCGGAAGAAAGCTTCCCGCCACGGATCATCGGCATATGGAAAGATCTCGTCGCCGATCTTCTTGAGCTCTTCAACGCTGGTTATTCGAATGGATTTGGCGATGGCCTTGCGACGGTCTTTGTCAAGGTTTTCAAGATCGAATTTTTCGAATGGCATAAGAAGTATTGGGTTTCTATTTTGGCGCGCCGGTTCCCTCGAAATCACCGCCTAACGCCAGGTAAAGGTTTACGCGTTCGCGGAGACGGGAGGCGCGGATTTGCGTCAATTGGACTTTCGCAGCCAGATTTTCCCCAGTGAGACGCAGCACGGTAAACATATCGATCTGGCCCTGTTCCAACTGTTGCCTTCCGAATTTGATCGAGTCGGCACTGCTTGAGACTGCGTTGCCCAGCGCGCCTTCACGTTTACGGAGGTAGTAATCATTAGCGAGGGCGTCTTCCACGTCTTCGAATGCGCGTAAAGCGTGGCCCACGTAACTCGCGGCCGCGGCTTTTTGCTCAGCGGTGCGAAGATCTTGTGCAGCTTGAAGTTCGCCGCCAAAGAAAATCGGTTGAGTGATCCCGCCGGCGAAAGTCCAGACCAGCGCATTGAGCGAGCCGACTGAGTCGAGGTCCGCGGTTCCGAGTCCGCTACCGGCGCTAAGCACAAAGCGCGGCAATCGAGCGGTGCGAGCCTCGTTCACCCGATGAAAGGCAGCGGCGACGCGGCGCTCGCTGGCAATGAGGTCCGGCCGGCGTTCGAGAATTTGCGCAGGCATACCTGCGGGCACGGCTCTCGGTTGGCCGGGGAACGAACGTCGCACGTCAAATCTCCCGGCCGGGTAGTGGCTGGTGACAACTTCGATCGCGCGAATGGTCTGCGCTCGCACTGCTTGTGCCGTGTAAAGCGCATCTTCTGCGCTGGCCGTGCGCGATTTGATCTGCGACACATCAAAGTCACTCGCAAAGCCGTGCTGCTTCTGTATATCGGTGAGTTTTGAATATTCCTGGTAGATGTTGAGCGTTTCCTGCGCGTTGGCTTCCTGTTGCGCGGCCTCGATGGTCGTGAAGTACGCACGCGCCACTGCAGCGACGAGCGATTGCCGGGCAAATTCATAGTCGGCTTCCAAAGCTTGGCTTTCAGCTTTCGCGGCAGCTTTCTTGGAGCGAATGCGGCCCCACACGTCGGCCTCCCAGGCGGCCCCGGCAGCGATGCCGTACACCCAGCGTTGTGATGTGTCCTCAATGCTGGTGTCGAGCCCGGCGCCGCCGGCGTTCTCCGTTCCCGAGCTCCCGAAGTCTGGCGGGTTGATGTTGCGGCCGAGGTCGCCGCTAAGATGCTGCCCCTGGCGTTCACCCAGTCCCTTCATCGCGATTCGTGGGTACAGCGATGATGCAGCTATTCTCACCGCAGCGCGCGATGCTTCAACGCGCGCGGCTGCGGCCTTGAGATCGGGATTCCGCTCGACAGCATCCGCAACGAGTGCGCTCAGATCGGGGTCGTGGAAGCTGAGGATCCAGTTTGGTACTACAGCTCCGCTGCGATGCGGGCCTGCCCAGTGGCCTGGGATTTGCCTGCGAGCCGATTCGGGCATGATCTCCTCGCCAACAGGTGGCTGTTTAATCGCACAACCGGCAAGCATCAGACACGCGGCGGCGCCTAGAAAAACTCGGCTATTCATGCAGGCGGGGCGTTAGTGGAGCTTGAAAACAAACCAATCCAGTTTCGCCGAGACGCGAACGAATACCTTCCGTACGATGTGAATCATCTTGCCATGGTTCGTATAAATGGCGCCAGCCCCGCGCGCGCCGGCCGCGAGGAAAAGGCCGCGGTCCTTGGGCGCAAGAACGAGGCGTACCGCGATGCGCTGTTCCGGCGCAGCTACCGGTAGCGTATTCTGCAAGTTACCGCTTATCGGCATCTGCCCTTGTGCGGTGGCCCACAGGATGGAATCCACCGTACACTTAATGATGCGACCTGGGTACGTCTCCATGTAGATTTCTGCCTCGTCCCCAGGCTCCACGTAGCGCAACTCGTTCTGGCGATAAAACGCGAGCAACCACGGGTTATCCTCCTCGATAAAGCTCATCACCGGCATAGTCGCAAACTGTGTCGCACGCACGCCGGGGCGCAGCGCAAGATTCGCTACGCGGCCATTGGCCGGCGCGAGGTGCGTCGTGCCTTGGAGGTCGAATTTCGCATTGATCAGATCCGCTTCCGATTTACTAATCTGCGCTCTGGCCTGCGATTCTGTGGCGTCAGCCGCGAGAAATTCGCTCTGGAGATTGGCGAGGTCACTTTGCGCCTGCTCAAGGTCGGCCCGCTTGCCCGCTCCGGTTGCGGCAAGTTGGGTGAACTGCTCGACGCGCTTTTTCGCCAACTCGATCCGCGGCGTCAACGCGGCTTTTTTGTTTATGGCGTTGTTGAGTTGATCCTGTGCGCCCCGCAGAGTGGCCTCGGCGGCTTTCTCGGCCGCTTCAAACGGCACCGGGTCAATCTTGAAAAGTACGTCGCCTTTTTTGATGGGCCGGTTTGGTTCAATCGGAACCTCGGTCACCTGCCCGGTCACGCGTGGAACGATAGGGATGACATAATTCTGGGCGCGCACGTCGGACGAGGACGGACACACGATGTTCATGAACAGAATGAGGACCGTCAGCGCAAAGATCGGAATGGTGACGACGATTACCTGGCTGGTGATGTTCCAGGGTAATAGCTTGAACTTGAAAAAAATCAGCCAAACGATGACCGAGTAGATGATAAGGAGAATGAGTTCCATTGCGCCTTAACTCCGTCCTGATCTGGTTTGTTCTTCGAGTTCCGCGACGCGGGCTCGGAGCTTTTCGATTTCGTTCTCTTCCTTCGTCACCTCCTTGCCGAGATGGGCAAGCGACTCGTCCACATCGGTACCGTAAGCCATCCTGTGCAGGACCGGCTTGGTGTAAGCCCACAGCCAGGCGATTGGCCAGAGCAACCCACCAAAACAAAGCGAGAGCAGGCACAGACACTGAATCGCCCTGGTTTGCGGATGTTTTTTCTTATGGGCAATCTTTTCCGGCAGGATATGGACGAGCCAGAAAGCAGCGATGCCAATAATCGGCGCGATAATGAGCACGACCCACGAGATGCCATTGGCGATTGAGTCAAGCGTCTCGCCATGAAAGAGCGAGGCGTGCGCGTGAGTTGGCAACGCCAGGGAGGCTAATACGATCAAAGGAGCGAAGCGCCCACGATGACGACGCCGCGCACTTGCGGCGCATTGAATGACTATCGTTTCTGGTTCACGCTTCATGAACTGTTTTTTACCCCTATAAGTTGCCCAACTCGTTTTGTCGAACCCCCGAAGCGTGAAGTCAATTCACCGTTTTCTGCTTCTCAAAATCATCAGTTTACCTGGAAACACGGTAGTTCCCGTATTGGACCTTAGACCTACGTTGGAATGAGGCCGCGCTCGTTGTTCGATTGGCCGGCAGCTATTTGCACAACAACTTCTTCTTCGCTGCGGCTAACTCCTTGAGTTTTGATTCATCGACTTCCGGATATTCCAAATCGAGGTCGACAAGCGTTTCGATCACGGCCGCGCCGACGACGACGCGGGTGAACCATTTGTTGTCCGCCGGCACCACGTACCATGGCGCATCCTTCGTTGCCGTTTCCCGAATCATTTCTTCGTACGCTTTCATGTAATCGTCCCAATAGTCGCGTTCATTGGCATCGTTGGCCGAGAACTTCCAGTTTTTCAGTGGGTCTTCGATTCGCTCCAGAAATCGCTTTTTCTGTTCCTTCTTGGAAACGTGGAGAAAAAATTTTCGCACGACTACGCCGTTTCTCGCCAAATACTGCTCAAAATTGCGAATGTCTTCGAAACGATCTTTCCAAATATTTTTGCCTGTGAGTTGCGGAGGCAGTTTTTGCTTTGCCAGAAATTCGGGATGCACCCGGACGACCAGCAGCTCTTCATAGTAACTGCGATTAAA
>DASYDT010000102.1:0-49740 GCA_036499425.1 Candidatus Udaeobacter sp.
ACAGTTCACAGGCCTTAGTTCGGTCGCGGTCGATCCTGTCAACAATAAAGTGTACGTTGCCGATCCGGTAAACAGGCGCATACAGGTTTTTGATTCAAATGGGAAGTTTCTGAGCAAATGGGCAGTGCCCGAATGGGGACAGGTGATGGGCCATGAAGATTTGGCCATTGATTCGCAGGCTGGGCGGCTATACGCATCCAGCACACACCTAAACGCCGTGTTTATTTTCGATTTGAACGGAACCAGGCTTGGCAGCTTGACCCCAAAGCCACCTGAGAAGCTCGAAGGACCATCAGCTCTGGCTCTGTTTAAGCGGAAGCTGTATGTGTTGAACATGGCTGGTAATCGTATAAGCGTGATCGATCTATAAACAAATTCCAACAGGGTAGTGGCATTACCTCAACAAAATTCGGCGTCCAGGAACTCGGGTTGTCACCTGTTAGTCTGGAGATTTGCGCCAGGGCTAGCAGTTAAGCCAGCAAGGAGCGGGGTATGTTCGCTCTGATTTATCTAGGATTAGCGATTACCCTGGGCGACCTTCTTTGCCGGCGCTTTTACCGGTTTGTCTCTATTCCGCACCGCTGTGCAGCAGCCACATTGGTTGGCATCTTACTCAGCACATGGTTTACATATTTGGTTGGCCTGGCCTTTGCCCATACAAGTGAACCTTTGCTGTTTTCCGAGCTCCTGTTTTTCGTGATTGCGCCTGGCGCGATCTTCTGGCTGTCCAGAAAAGCTCCAAAAGTGAGCATGCTTGCGCCGCGTGCGCCGGGATCGGCCAAGTGGGACTGGATCGCGCTAGGAGCACTGTTTGCCGCGGCGTGCATCCTGCTGGTCGGAACACTTTATGTCAACAAGCAGGGCCAGCTGCGCGTCGCCGCGGCTGAGATCGGGGATTCGGCTTCACAGTTGTCCATTGCTCAAACTCTCGGTCTTGGTCAGAGGTTCCCGATCGAGCTCCCGCAAACGCTAGCCCATAGAGCTAGGTATCAGTTTCTATTTTATTTTCAGGCCGGCAATCTGGAATTCCTTGGGCTAAACTTGGCTTGGAGTGTGGATCTTCTTAGCGTGCTCGGCCTTACGAGCACGCTCGCACTAGTGATGGCACTCGGCGAACTGCTCTTCAACTCTCGTGTTGTAGGACGGCTGGGAGCCACGCTTTTCTTTTTCCACGGCTACTTGCAGCGTGTAACTAGTTTTCTCGCCGCCGGGTACGCACATCGCCACGAAACTTGGGGATTTTGGAAACAGATTGCCTTTGTTGACCAGCGACATGTGCCTTTTGGCACTGGACTCTTCCTTATTGTATTAATCTTCCTGGTTGATCAGTATCGAAGGCGTTCGGCGACGGGGCCTAGCCCCGATGGGAATGTAGCTTTGGGGGAACCGAAGCAAGCTACCAGCCAAAATCGGCTCAAGACAGGTTTCCGCTCCACAATCATCACGAACGCCCGGCCTGCACTGGGATCTGCAAAAGGTTTTGTGTTCTCAGGGTTGCTATTAGTTGCGCTGCCACTCTGGAACGCTCTCATGTGCATAGCCGCTGCAGTGGTGCTGTGTTGTTTGTTTGTAGCTTACGGCTGCTGGCGTTTGTGGAGGTTAAAGACTCCAGCCATGTTAGGCCAAGCCCTGGGCGGTACACTGACAGCTTGCATTTTGGCCGCAGGAGTTATGGATTTCTTGGCTGTTTACAATAGTCCCCGCTTGGACGTTAAGTATGACACCGACTCGTTAGTGCACGGACTCGTATTTCGGAGGTCGGTGATTTACAAAATTCCGGATTCCGTCCGGCCAGGCGTTGCACCTGAGGGTGCGCCAAAACTACCGGTCACAGCCTTCGAAGGTGGCCACGGGAATGGAAAAGGTCAGTTTGACAACCCTCGCGCCCTTGCAGTCGATAGCGCGGGAAACATCTTTGTCGCTGATACAAATAATGGGCGAATAGAGAAATTCTCACGAAACGGCACTTTCGTTACCAGCATAGCAACTACAGACCCGAATGGTATCGCAATTGATCGCGCGGGCAACATTTACGTGGCGGAGATAGGCTCCAAGCATCGCGTTCAGAAACTCGGACCTGAGGGGACTTTCATCGCTGCGTGGTCGCCTGGATTATATGGGCCACGAAAGATCGCCATCGCCCCTGATGATTCGATTTATGTCGTCGATTCAGGGCGCAATCGAATCGTGAAGTTCAGTTTCGATGGTCATGTCCTTTCGAGTTTGGGCAGCGAGGGACGTGGCGATGGGCAGTTCAGAGGCGTTAGTTCGGTCGCGGTCGATCCGAGCAGCAACAGAGTTTACGTTGCCGATCCGGTAAACAGCCGCGTACAAGTCTTTGACTCAAACGGGAAGTTTCTAACCAAATGGTCAGTGCCCGAATGGGGACAGCCGCTGGGCTGTGAAGATTTGGCCATCGATTCGCAGACGGGCCGGCTATACGCGTCCAGCATGCACATGAACTCCGTCCTCATTTTTGATTTGAAAGGAACCAGACTGGGAAATTTGGTGCCGTCGCCGCCCGATAAACTAGAGGGACCGTCAGGCTTGGCCTTGTTCGGCTCGAAGCTCTACGTGCTTTGTGTTACGAGCAGTCGCGTGGTGAGAACTAATCTGTAGTCACGCTCCTTCTAAATGTACTTGAGACAAGGCAGCCGGATTCAAAAGAGCCTGCGAATTTTGCTTTGGGTCGCTGGTCTCGTGCTCCTTTTCATCCTCTACACCTGGGGCGTGTCACACAATCCACCAGGTTTCTACGTTGACGAGTCAGCGACCGCCTACAACGCTTATCTCGTATCTCGAACGGGGGCTGGCGAGTTCGGCCCGAAGTTCCCTATACTTTTCCAAGAGTACGCAGTCAGTAACCCAACCTATATCAACCCGCTCACGATCTATTTAATGGCAATCGTCTTCCGATTCCTTCACCCGAGCATTGCTGTGGCGCGGATGTTCTCCGCTTTCTGGATGTTTGCGGCATGTCTGCTGCTTGGCGTATTGGCAAAACGCATTTCTGGCCAGCGTTCTATCGGCATAATTGTTGCCGGCACAGCTCTACTGACGCCTTGGTTGTTCGAAATCGGCCGATTAGTCTGGGATGCGCATTTTTCTGCTTTCACGATTGTGTTATTCTTGCTTGCGACCTACCGCATTAAATCTAAGGAGACGTGGAACTGGCTAGATGTTGTGATGGTAGCCGGCAGTCTCGCGGTGATTACGTATGGTTATCTTAGCGGACGCGTTCTGGCACCAGCGTTCGCGTTAGGACTACTCTTGTTCGCGACCACGAAGCACCGTTTCCTAGGCGTGCTCAAGATATGGCTCGCCTACGCGGTGACGTTGGTACCACTCATTCTGTTCAATCGGTCGCATTCTGGCATACTCACAAAGCGGCTCTGGGAAGTTACCTACATCAAGCCTGATGCCACTTGGAAACAAATCCCATCTCAGGTTGTTGAGTTTGTCCGGTGCTACTTGCAGGATCAGAGCTTGACTCCCTTGCTTCTGACCGGAGATGGCCATTGGCATCATCATGTCGAAGGTTCCGGCGGAGCGATATGTTTTGCCACGTTCATTCTGGCAATGGCTGGTCTCCTGCTGGTCATTGCCCGCCGCTGGCGCGAACCCTGGTGGCGTTTTGTGCTCTATGGGCTGGCAGTTTCCATCTTGCCAGGCGCGATCACGGATTGGCCGTTTCACGAGCTGCGCATGATGGGCTATGCCGTCTTTTTGCTGCTGCTTACAATTCCAGCGCTGGAATGGCTGCTTGCCCCGGCTGAGCCAAAGCAGAGCGTAGACGAAACAACCGACATAAGGCACCATGGCGGACCAGGTCATGCGGAAGTTGCTGACCCCGGCGTGTCGCGCGCAATCCGCCTGGGCATTCTTGCACTCTTACTAGCAGTAACCGTTGCACAAGCTGTCGATTTCCAGGTGATTTTCTGGCGTAAGGGGCCAGAACGAGACTTTGCGTTCAATGCTCTGTACAAGCCACTCTATGACGTCGCGGTCGCACGGCCAGAGCGGCCAATCTATCTGGAGAATGGGCAGTGGGGTCCCACTTACATGGACGCGTATTGGTATGCCACTGTGGAAGGCAGGCCTTTGTCGCAATTTGTTCGTCTTCCCGAAGGCGCGAAACCTCCATCGGGCGCGATCGTCCTAAGCTCGAACTCGGATTGCCAGAAGTGTGAGGTTATCAAGAAGATCGGCGAGTTTGAGCTTTACAGGGCGAAGTAGACCCGTGGGATACTCGTGGTCGTTTAGAACCGATAGGTGCGGTTGTGAACTTGGCCCAGAAGAAAGCTCTATTGCTTAAACCGAGAAGTCTGTTACTCGGTCTATCATTGGTCAGTCTGGTAATTTGCGCCTGGGCTGGCGCGGCGCACTACTGGAAAGCAGGTTGGGGAGACTCGTGGCATCCGATAGGATGGCTATTTAGCATGGCCGTTTTGGTGTTTGCCTTTCTTCCAGGCCAACGCGACCTGGCGGCCGGTTTCAAGTCCTTAGTAAAGCCGAAGACAGCATTCTTTCTGTTCTGGGTCCTGTTTTTCGTAGTGTCGCATCTCTGGAATTTCCGGACGGCGCCTTGGAACGGCAATGGCCTCTTCGAAGATTCCGCAATCGATCTGTTGTACTTGAAGAACTACGTGATGGGTCATCCTTTCCAGCCGGCCTGGTTTCACCCGTACCCTTTCCTCATTTCGCGAGAGACCCTCTTCCACTACTATCTTTGGGCGTTCCTCGATTTATTTGGCCATAACATCATATCTTATGAGGCAGCTCTTCTCGTTCTTTGGTCGGGAGTCTTTATCTTCACGCTTCTGTTAGCTGATCTATTTTTTGAATCTTACGTTGTCACATCTGTCACGGCACTGGTTTTCAATTTCCTCCCGGTCGCGTTCATTTACACCTTTGTCGGCTATCGATATCCGCTGACAGTCCTTCTGTGCGTCGCATCTCTGTATTTTCTGCATCTGGGATTTAGAACAACCTCTAGTTTTGCCTTGTCGCTAGGCGGAATCGCTGCGGGACTCTGCCTCGCGAGTTCGACCGTGGGGAAACAATACGTTCTGGCGCTCATGCTTTGGGCCATTTTTTATGCAGGCTTGCGTTGGAGAGAACTAAAGCAGATCAAGTGGAGTTCGGCTGCTACGGTCGCGTATGGCTTCGTAATGGCTGCTACACCCATCCTCTGTTACATCATCTTCAACTGGGAACACTACACTTACTATGAGGGCACCTTCATTCACCCTTTCTTGGGCGCAGCACGGGGGCATCCGGTCCCTAACGATATGCGATACTATGTCAACGGTCTTTGGAGCTGTTTTTTTCGCGTCCCAGGCCCTCGGCTTTTCTTGCGAGATTTTTTGCCTATCCCACTCGCGTACTATTTTTTCTTACTGTCGGGATTAATTTTCGCCCTTTGGCATCGCCGTTATGAGGTGGTACTGCTGGCAGTGCTTCCTGTCGTAGGCGTATTTATTTCGGGTGGGCCGGTAGTTGAACATCGGTTGTTACTTGCAATCCCGTTCTGGATCATCCTCATGGGGTTTGCCCTTACTGGCTTTTTGAGGCTGAGACTGGCTCCTGGATCTAAGATCATCATTCTCGGGGTCGCGGTTTCTGCACTGGCAAGCGGTTTTGTTCCTTCAATTCAATATATTCATAGCAAGACCAAATACCCGTTTGCACTCTCCTACTTCGAGCAGGAACAGGTGGCTGTGTCGCGGTTCTTGCGCGATGTTGTCGCTGGAAAACAGCCTTCAAATCCGCCTCGTCTCGAACGCGATGAGTTCAACCGGGTTGAAGGCACTCCGGATGCCACTTATGACACACTCATCTCCCCTAGGGACGCTACCTCAGTGGTCCACTTGTTTTTGCATGATTATGACGACACGAGGATTCTGTCGTTTTGTGGCGGCACCCCTGTCATCATAATGACCCAACAGGATGTATGGAGTCATAATAAAAAGGCGATCGTTGATTATGTGCCCCAAGGCAAGAGTCTAAAGCTAATCTGGGAAAGCGATCCAAAGATAGAGAGGATAATCGCGATGTTCCGACCCCTCAGTGACCTTGCGACCGCGGATTCCATTTCGTTTTCGTTTGGCGGAAGAGTAAGGACCTTTTACGTCATGAACATCCCCAAAAAGAATATTCAGCAATTTCAGGAACGCGTCAGGGCGTTACCGGCTACGCTTCTCTAGCCAGAGCGATCTCGCGCTGGCGAGAGCGCATCGTCAAGCAAGACGTTCAGCAGTCAGGACTTGCGGGTCAAACCTCGTTTGTGCACCAGCAAAACAAGAGATTCTGTGGAAGCAGCCGATTAAACAGAAATTCGATCTTCTCTGTGCCCAGCGCGAGGTGGCGAGAAATCGGCGCCAGGAATGGCGCTAGTCCATTGAAAGTTCCGATGTGACCTACTCTCCATCCCGCACGTTCGCACATCGAGGACAGCATTCGTTTATTGAAGTGCGTTACATGCTGTACCTCGTCGAGCTTCGCGACCAACGCGAACCTGTCCAAGAGGCATTCGATGAGCGGCCAGGCACTTCGATAATTAGGTGTGGTAAGAAAAAGCTGACCGCCTGGATTCGTCAGCTTCTGGAACAGCGAGAGAACATCTGCCACTTGATGTTCGTAAAGATGTTCGATGACTTCAATGGAATAGATTTTGTCGAATGGTTTCTCACCCACCAGATCGTTAAATTGACCGAGTCGAAACTGTAAATTCGGCGCTTTGTAGGCGCCACTAGCGTACTCTATCGCGGACGGATTGCTATCGATACCCACCACCTCGCCGGCATGAAGAGACAAGAAATGGCTAATCGTTCCTGATCCGCATCCGGCATCGAGTACGCGGTCGTGCTTTCCAGGCATTGCGATTCGTTCTATCAATCTGAATTTTGCTTCGTGCCAGAAGCCTTGAGCCGCGCGGTCCGATTTCAAAGCTCGGGCCTGATAGTCTCCACTAATGTGGATAGCGTCGCCTTCCCGCCGTTTTAGCGGATGTTGGTTCGGTAGCTCCATCTCACTTAGCAAGGCGTTTCCAATGTGCGCGGCGTACCTCGCAAATCTGACGATCAGCTGGCTAAGGTGGAAGCCGCCTCTGTTCGCGTGTTTTCCGGAGCGCGCAAGAGTTTCTCATCCCTGTGGCTGCTGAGAGTTTCTGCAACGACGTAGCGCGGGCGATATTTAACTTCCTGGTAGATTTGAGCGATGTACGTGCCAATGATCCCCAGGCTAATCATTAACACCCCGCCTATCAGCAACTCGAGTACGATGACGGTGGTAAACCCAGGAAATGCCAGGCCGAGAAAATACATGACAAGCGCGTAAATCGAGAATGTGATCGCGCCGAGAAGGAACAGTCCGCCGAGAATCGTCACTGCTTGCAGCGGCAACGACGAAAAGGCTGTGATGGCGATGATAGCTAACCGGAAAAGACCCAAAAAAGACCAGCGTGACTGCGTCAACCGTCGCCTTGGTACGGAAAACATTACCTGATTTCGACGATATCCGAGCCAGCTAATCATGCCTCGAAAAAAAGTGTTGCGCTCACGCATATCCAGCCATGCGTCAATGACTTTCCGGTCCAGGAGCTTGAAGTCTGACGACCCGTACAGGTTGTAACCCGAAAGACCGCTCAAGGTGCGATAAAAGAAACGGGCACCGATTCGATTGATGAGCGACTCCGAGCCTCGCGTTTTCTTTATTCCTTCGACGATCTCCCAATGCTCTTGCCTCCAGAGCCGAACCATTTCAGGAATTAGCTCGGGGGGATGCTGCAGATCGGAGTCTATCACGATGCATGCTTGGCCGGATGAGTACGCCAGTCCGGCGCAAATTGCGGCTTCCTTTCCAAAATTCCGGCTAAACCGGAGCGCCTTTAGTTCCGGCATTTGCTCGGCCACCTTTTCCAACGCTTGCCAAGTGCTGTCAGTCGAGCCGTCATCAACGGCGATCATCTCCATCGGCAACCCTGTCTTCGATGCTTCCGCCTGTATTAGAGACAAATTCTGAGCTATTTGGTCGGTCTCATTGTGTACTGGGATTACGACCGAAAAAACTAGGTTGCTCTCCCGGCGCTGAGGAGATTCGGTTGCAAGAGGCTGGCCGCAGAGCCTGCAATGCCAGTCGTTTTGGCCCAACGCATGCATGATGGCCTTAATTAAGCATATACCGGGACAAACCGATATGGACTGATTGAGACGTTGTCAATCCGCATCGCCCGGTTGTGGATTCGGGCTTGCGCGGCACCTTGGAACCGCCTATTAGCTTTACCCTCATGGTTCATCATGTCGTTCTCTACAAGCTCAAGCCCGAGGTCACGCCGGCCCGCGTAGAAGCGATGATGATGAACGCGCGGATGCAGCTTTTGAAAATTCCCGAGGTCCTGAGCATCAAATGTGGAAAACGGATCGATCCCGAAATGGACTGGCCGTTCTTCATTGCCATCGATTTTGAGTCGATGGACAAGTACGCCATTTTTCGCGAAGACCCAGTTTTCGTGAAGTTCACGGAAGAGATCATTAAGCCGAACACGGAGGATTCCCTGGCGCTGGATTTCGAGATGGACCCGGGTAAGGACGTCCAGTTTTCGTAGGGAATAAGCGACGGCATGCGGTGCACGCGGCCTGCCCGCCGCAGCCTCGGCACAGGCGGGAGTGACGCGCCGTACCATTGCTATTTTTGCGCGCCGCGCGTAATCATTGATGCCGATGCGTCTTGGCTATCTCTATTCCCGGTATCCCGTGATTTCGCAGACATTTTGCGACGCTGAGATGCGGGCGTTGGAGCGGCGCGGCGTGGACTTGGAAATCGGCTCGATCAATCCGCCGTTCACGAGCCTTCGCCACGGGCACGGCTCGAATTTGCGCGCGGAAGTCTGCTACGCCCCGCCGCCGAAAATTGTACGAACGATGTCGCAGCTCGCGCGTCGCGACGGCATTTGGCCTGCCGCTCTCGTCGCGGAGCATGAGGCGCGATACGGCTCGGCCTTCAAGGCCGAGCGACGCGCCCGCAACGCGCTGTTTTTCGCCGAACAATTCGGTCGCAGCGGAGTGGCGCATTTTCACGTGCATTTCGCTAGGAACGCGACCCACACAGCGCTCTTCATCAAGCAAATCAGCAAAATCGGTTTCAGCTTCACGGCGCACGCGCAGGACTTCATGCTTGATGTGGGCAGCAACGAGCTGCTGCGCGAAATGTGCCGCGAAGCTGCGTTCGTCGTAGCAGTGAGCGACTACAGTCGCGAGTTGCTTGTCCAAAAGTGTCCCGAGGCCGCTAAAAAAATTTACCGGATCTATAACGGTATTGATCTGCGAACGTTCCAGGCTAGCCCACCAAGGTCGCCTGCATTGCGGCCGCGCATCGTGAGTATCGGCCGGTTGGTCGAGTTTAAAGGCTTTGGCAATCTGATCGCCGCGTGTGCTGAACTAAAGAAGCGCGGCATCCAATTTGAATGCGAAATCATCGGCGACGGACCGTTGCGGAACACGCTTCAAGACGCGATCGCTGCCGCAGGCCTCGACGGCGTCGTTCGGTTACCGGGAGCACTGCCGCAGGAAGAGGTCGTGCGCCGCCTGGCTGGCTGCGATGTGTTTGCTCTTGCCTGCATCGTCGATCGCGAAGGTGCGAGCGACATTTTACCGACAGTTATTCTCGAAGCGATGGCCAGCGCGCGGCCGATAGTCTCGACGCGCCTTGCTGCCGTTCCGGAAATAGTCCGCGACGGCGACAGCGGGTTACTCGTTGCTCCGGGATGTGTCGAGGAGCTTGCCAATGGGCTCGAGTCGCTGTTGCGCAATCCGCAACTGCGAGCGGAACTTGCTGCGGGAGGCAGACGCAACGTCGAAGAAAAATTCGATGTCGATAAAACCGCCGCGCAACTCCTGGAGCTTGTCGAAGCTGCGGCGGTGCCACGCCCGCTTCAAGGAGCGAGTCGGCACTTGGAGCATTGCCTCCATCTTGTCTGGGAATGGCCGAATCCCAAGTTGCCGGGGCTTGATCGCGAGCTAATGGCTCTTGCGAGTGCACCGGTTAAGGTGTGGCGATCAGGGTCAGTTGCGCCCGCCAAGGGATCTGAGTGCCTCGTGCACGCGCTGGAATTCTTACCGGATGCGATCGTGATCGAAGCCGAATGGCAGGCGCAGCGCCCGCGCGCGCATGAAATCGAGAGCTGGCGGCGCGAACTTCCGTCCGAGTGCAACAATGCTGATTATCTCGAAGCTGCGCGCGTCGCGCTTTACCTCGTGCCGAAGCTCGCGCGCAAGGGAATTCGTCACGTCCACGCGACGGACTCACGCGCCCTGCTGTGTGCGTGGATTTTGCAGCGTCTCGCGAAAATCACAATCAGCGCGACGATTGAGTCCCCACCGGCATTTGCATCGGAGGTTGTGGAACGGTTGCTGGCGAGCTGCACGGGTGGCCGTGTTTCGAACGCGAAAATCCGAGCCGGCTTTGACGGGCGCTTCTTGGCGGAACCGAAGCCACCGCGCTGGCGCAGATTATTTGGCCCAAGCGGGGCACATATCAACGAGCAATCTCTTCAGCAATGGCGTAATCAGCTCGAGACGTGGAGCCGATGAAACAAATTGCCGTCGTCATTCCACTTTACAATCACGCAGCATATATTGGTGACGCTATCCGGTCGATTCTCGCCCAAACACGGGCTGTCGATAAGATTGTGATCGTCGATGACGGCTCGACTGACGATTCAGTCGAAATCGTGCGCGCGTTCGCGGAGCCGCGTATCGAATTGTACACACAGCCCAATGCGGGCGCGCACGCCGCCCTCAATCGCGGGATCGAGGAAGCTGTTGGGTGCGATTATATTGCGATCCTCAACTCCGACGACGTCTTCGCTCGCGAGCGGATTTCCAAATGTGCGGCCTTTCTGGACGAGATGCCTTCGATCGATGTGGTCGCGACCCGGTTGAGGCTCATCGATAGCACCGGCAGCGAGATCGCATTTTCTGACCCGCGCGCCAAATGGTTCGCGGCTGCATGGTCGGTCCGCGGATCCCAACTGGACCTCGTCGAGCAGCTCGGCATCGCCAATTTTATTAGCTCGACCAGCAATCTCACCGGCCGCAGAGCGTATTTTCTGGACCATCCGTTTCGTCACAATCGCTACGCTCACGACTACTTTTTTGTGCTCGATTGCGCATTGCGTAACCGCCTCGCGGTTCTTGATGACGAGTTATTCTCGTATCGCGTGCATTCCCAGAACACGATCTCAGTCGGGCCGGAAAAACTCGTGCGCGAACTGCTCGCGATGAATATTGACCTTTTGGCTGCGCTCGCGCCTGAGCTTGCCGGTTCGCCCAAGTTGCGGCGCGCGCTTGCTGCCTATCATCGTGCCGCTTGGGGCAATGTGTCGAGCTTTCGCGCCGATGTTTTTGTGTCACTCATCGCTTACGTGCTCGCCGAACCTTCGCACGACCAGATGCAAACATACATTGACGCGGTGATGGAGTTTCCCGAAGCGAAGGAGTTTCCAAATCGCGCGTTGATAAATCTTGACCCCGGCGAAACGCAGCTCGGGACTCGGCCGGCGGAAAAATATTCACGGCTCCAAGGCGAGCTCACGCGGACAAAGGCAGAGCTAGCTGCACTGCGAAGAGCGTGGCGCGAATCGCTGTGGTTGCGGCTCGGTCGAAAATTTGGCATTAAATCAGCGCGGGAGATCGGGAGAGTCCCGTCATGAACAAGAAAGCTATTCTTCTCGCCGGTGGCGCGGGGACGCGCCTGTTTCCGCTGACGAAAATTGTCTGCAAGCAACTGCTGCCAATTTACGACAAGCCGATGATTTGCTACCCGCTCGCCATCCTTATGCTCGGCGGTCTCCGCGAGGTGCTTATCATTTCCACGCCAAAAGATTTGCCGATGCTCGAAGATTATTTGGGCGACGGTGCGCAACTCGGTATTCGCATCGCGTACGCCGAGCAGCCGAAGCCGGAAGGGATCGCGCAAGCGTTTCTGATCGGTGCAAAGTTTATCCGTAACGCCGGCGCATCCCTCATTCTTGGCGATAACATTTTTTATGGGAAACTCGATTTCTACCGGGACGCGCTCGCCATCGAGCGTGGCGCATGCGTTTTCGGCTATCAGGTTCGCGACCCGGAACGCTATGGCGTTGTCGAATTCGACGCCAATGGCAAAGCTATCAGTCTCGAAGAAAAACCGAAGCAACCGAAGAGCCATTTCGCCGTGCCAGGGCTTTACGTTTACGACGATCAAGTTCTCGATCTTTGTCGCACTTTGCGGCCATCAGCGCGCGGGGAGCTTGAGATCACCGATCTGAATTTACTTTATCTTCAACGCAACGAGCTACACGTGAAGCTGCTCAGCCGCGGCATGGCGTGGCTCGACACTGGCACTACCACTGCCTTGCTCGAGGCGAGCAATTACATCGCCACGATCGAGCACCGGCAGGGACTCAAAATCGCTTGCCTGGAGGAGGTCGCGCTTCGCATGGGTTTCATCACCCAGTCCGATCTCGCCAGGATCATCGACCGATTGCCGAAGAACGAATACGGCCAGTATCTGCGAATGGTTTGCGATGAGGGACAAAGCGCCGGCCCCGAGCCGGTGGGCTGATCCGAATCCTTGTGGCGTCGGTCTCTGTCCGCCGAAAGGCGCTTGGCACAAGCGCCTCTACAATTATTTCGGTTGCTCGCGCAGAAGATGGTTCGTGTCGGCGAGCAGTTTGGTTATCGCCTCGGGCTCGGTCGTGTCGTAATAGCCGCGGATTTGGCCATGTCGATCTACGAGCACCATGCGCGTGCTGTGCACGGGAATCCCCTGCGCATCGCTGCCGTCAGACACCGCTAGTTTGAAGCCGTCATGCGAAAGCTTGTAGATCGCGGATTTTGATCCGGTGAGAAAATCCCAGCGGCCCGGCTCGGCCTGCAATCTCTCTGCGTAGCGGCGCAAAACCTCTGGCGTATCCTTCTCCGGATCGACACTGAACGAGACCAGATGCACGTCGGTTTTCTCCAACGGCTTTTGCAATTCGCTCATCCGACTGCTGATCATCGGGCACGGCCCCGGACACGTTGTGTAAACGAAATCGACGATCCAAATCTTGCCTACTAATTGCGGTGAACCGAATGGTTGTCCGTTCTGATTAGTGAGCTGAAAAGAAGGCACCGTCCCGTAAGAGGAAACAGTGCGCTGCCGGAGCGCGTCCACTTCCAGTTGACGCAGCCATAGCAACAACGCCAGCGTCACCAGTGGGATGAGAATCAGCGTTACCTTCCAGATGACGCCTCTGCCGGACGCCGCCCGATGCATTGTCGCAGAAGTCGCGCTCACGATTTAGTTAGAACCAAAGCTCCCAGTAACAGTGGAAGATAAATGATCGACGCGAGGAACAGCAAACGCGCTGCGCTTGCCGTTCGCATCCGCAGGAAGCGCATGGCAACCGCGACGAATATCCCCCCGAGCAAAAGTTCGATTGCCAGATAAATAAAGTTTGCGATTCCAAGAAACGCGGGCAGCCCCGCGATTACCAAGAGCAGGATGCAGAAAAACACACTCTGGCTGGCGCTGCGCTCGCCGCTGCTGTCATCGCTTGAGATCATGCGAAAGCCTGCGCGAGAATAGTCTTCCCGGTACATCCACGCGATGGCGAAGAAATGCGGCAGTTGCCACAGAAAAACGATCGCAAAGAGTGCCCACGCCTCGGCGCCGATGTTTCCGTGCGCGGCCGCCCACCCGATCATCGGCGGAATCGCGCCTGGGACTGCGCCCACGGCGGTGTTTGCAGTGCTGGCGCGCTTTAGAGGTGTGTAAGCAAAAATGTAAATCGCGACTGTTATTGCCGTCAGCGCCGCGCTCAGCGCATTACAGACAATCGCCAGATACGCGACGCCAAAAACGGACAGAACGATCCCGAGCGCCAGCGCTTGCAGCGGCGGCATTCGCCCTGCCGGGATCGGGCGCATTTTCGTGCGGCGCATAAGCGCGTCGGCTCTGCGTTCCCACCATTGATTGAGCGCGGCTGCGCCCGCTGCCGCCGCCGCCGTTCCGAATACAACGTGAAACAGTGCCACGTAATTGATCGGCGACACAGATCCCAGGTAAAAACCAACGGCAGTCGTAAGCAACACCAGCAGCGTCAATCGCGCTTTGACGAGTTCTGCCAGATCGGCAACGACGCGATTGCACGAAGCGGCGAGATTCGGCTTTTCAAGAACCGCCGTTTTCATACGGAGATTGGTAGGGCGCGACCTCCGGGCGCGCCGTGCAGCGACACCGCCAACATTCGCCAGCAAATCGCAGAAATGCTCACACCAAAAGATAGCATGACCGCGCCGAGCGCGACATGCGCCGTCGCGACATCAGCTGCTTTGTTGCTCCAGATCACCCAGGCGCCGAGCGTAATCTGGCAGATGACCAGCGCAACCCAAAGGATCGACAATCCCTTCAGCGCAGCAAAACGCCGTGCATCTCTCCAAACGCGAAGAGCAAACGCGATCACAGCGATCGCGATGACGAACGCGAGAAATCTGTGCGCCATTTGCAGCCAGATTTGGAATGCGGTTACGTCCGATAAGCCGCGGGCGTCGCGCCACGCGTTGATCTTTGCCAGTGCGGCCGCGCTGGTGTCGGGGATCCACGCGCCATTGGCTGTCGGAAAGTCGAGAATCGACAGGTCGCGATGTTGATGGCGCATCGTTGCGCCAAGCGCGAGCTGTAGGTAAATCGCAATTGTGATTGCCATCGCCAATTGGACCATTCTGGGATTGGCGTCTGACACAGACGCCCTATGATCCATCGCCTGCCAGAAATTTGTCGTCACCAGCGCAATCACAACGAGCAGCCCAAAAAATGCCTGCGCGACATAGGCATGAAAGATTCCGATTTCATCTTTCATCATCGTGACGCGAAGGCCGCCAAGAATTCCCTGTAAAATCACGCCGACCAGCGCGATTACGCCCAAGTTGCGCACCCATCGTCGATGTTCGCTGAGCCAAAGCCAGACAGCGAGAATGATGGTCAAAAATCCAACGAGCGAGCCCATCAAGCGATGCGTGTGCTCGAATAAAATTCCGCCGACCCATTTCGAGACTGGAAACAAAAACATGTTGTAGCCGAAGGTGGTCGGCCAATCGGGCACGGCGAGCCCGACATTTTTGCTAGTGACCATTCCGCCGCTGCAAATGAGTAAGAGCGTCGCGACGCATGTGAGCCACGCGAAACGATTGAGCCACGGGCAGTAGCGGCGGTCTATGCCCGACGAGTTTTCTGACGTCGACTGTCGCATTGACAATCCGGCGCTCACAGAGCGCCGCTACAGAAGGGCCACCTATTTGCCGCCGGGACTTGGCGAGGCCGCGGGCGCAGGTGGTTTGTTTTGCGGCTGCGGCTGCTGCGGTGCACCTGGGGAAGGCGATGGAGCAGCGCCTTGCGCGCCACCAGCGAGTTCGGCGCGTTCCTTCAGCCACGCCTGGAAATCCTGCGGCGTATCGACGACGAGCGTGCCTTTCATTCCATAGTGGCCGAGACCGCACAGCTGGCCACAAATAATTTCGTCGGTCCCAGTCTTGATTGGTGTGAACCAAATCGGAATAAGCGAACCCGGTATCGCGTCGCCGGCGATCCGCATGCTGGGCAAAAAGAAATCGTGGATCACGTCCTTCGACGATAATTCGGCAATCACCGGGCGATTCACTGGCACATGAAGTTCGCCGTTCGTCACAATGTCGTCTTTGCCGGCAGGATCATTCGGATCGAGACCCAGCGGATTTGAGTTACTCACAAAACCTACGTCGCGTCGGCCAAACTGGCCATCCGGTCCAGGCAGGTGATAGTTGAAACTGAACTGTTGCGCGACCACGTGAACAACAAGCGCCTCTTTGCCCGGCGGAAACTGATTCACCCGTTTTGCCCAAAGCGGAATCGCAAAGCCGAGCAGCAGCACCGCTTCGATTAAGACGACGGAGAATTCCAGATGCGATGAAATGCCGCTCCTCACGCCCAGATGATCCGCTTGAGGATGGCGACGTTTCCGGAACCGAATCAACACGAAAATAAAAAATGCCGACCATCCAATAAAAAGTGCCGCCATGAACCAGTGGCAGAACTCGAGGATGTGGTCGATCTGATATCCATGCGCCGAAGCGTTCGGCGGCTGGCCCAGGAATTCATTGATCAGCGCCAGGCTATTCATATTTGCTCAAATCTTCCTCGGTAAGCTCCTGGTGAGGTTCGGTCGGCATGCGCCCGTGGCGCCACAAGTGAAAACTGAATGCGCCAATGCCACCGAAGACGGAAAGGACTGCACCGAACAAAAACCAAATCGCGATCGCCATGTGCTCGGTCGATTTTCCGTCTTTCGCGCCGTAGCAGAACGGGCATGCCAGGGCTTCCTGCGCGGCAAACAGAATCGACAAAAGCAAGGCGGACAAAATTTTCGCTCTCATGTGATGATGCGAAGCCGTTTCATTTTCCTGTAGAACCAGACGCCGTAAACGATCAGCGCAATCGCAGCGGCAAACGACGCGATCGCGCCCGCAAGATAAATCGGTGCGCCTTCCACGAGATCGACCCAAACGCACCACGCTCCAGTCCCGAGCGTGAGCAGTGTTGAGAAAATTATAAAAACAATATGGAAAGCTTTAAGGGACATTTACCGAGAAATCGGGTAGTCGTACCACGCCAAGAATGTAAGCCAGAAGAGGCCAAGCACAAAAAAACCGGTGAAAATCAGGATGCGGTAAATGAGCCGCTTCTCAGCGGCCAAATGCATGAAAATCGCCGCTACCAGTCCGGCTTTAAACAATGCCACTAGTATGGCGACTGCGATATTCGCCTTCGGAGTTCCAAAGTTCACATAGGAAAGCGCGACGGTGATGGCAGTGAACGCAAGTAAGGTGGCTCCGACCATCAAATAGCCGCGGACGTGCTTTTGCACATTGTGAGCGTATTCCTCATACTCCTTGGGATCTTGCGATACATCGGGCGGATTGTTCATGGCTTAGAGCAAATAAAAAAGCGGGAAGACGAATATCCAGATCAGATCGACGAAGTGCCAGAAAAGGCCGCAAACTTCTACACGATTTGCCAGATGTTCCGGGTTGCGCTGGTAGAGTCTTTTGCTGACCGGCAACCACATGTAAATGAAGACCAACACACCGCCGAGCACATGCATGCCGTGCAGACCGGTGATTGTGAAATAGCTGGCAAAGTACGCGCTGTGCGTTGGCAAAAACATCGTCGCCCGCTCGACATCCGCTTTTTCAATCGTCGCTATCTTATCGGTAACCGGCAGGGGGAAAAAGTGCGGCCGGTCCATCGCAGGATTAGTCGGATCTGCATTTAGCGGATCGAGCGCGACTTCGTATTCCTTGATTTTTGGATCGTTCAGCGCGGCGCGATTGTGCAAATGGCCCGAGATTTCCAGCCGTGGCGGCAGACCTTTTTCCGCAGCGTGCTCATTGCCCAGATACTTTTCGTACTTCCCGAGCGCTTCTGGCTTAATGTAAGCGCCGAAGTGATCGTACTTCTGGGGCCATTCGTAGCCGAGTTTGACGACCAGGAAAATCACACCGCACGAAATGCTGGCCAGCATGTACCACCAGTAAGTCCGGTATCTCCTCATTTTTAGTGCCGCCCACGCGAGCACGACTGTCACCGAGGAGATAATGAGAATGGCGGTGTTCATTGTGCCGACGGGAACGTTGAGCACCCCATGCGGCCACATGCCCGGCGGGGCATCGATTCGCAAAAAAATGTAGGCGGAGAAGAGCCCACCAAAGAGCATCACTTCGGATGCAAGGAAGAGCCAGATCCCGACCTTCGCGTTCCAAAGACCCGTGTCGGGACGAGTCGAAATAGTATATGGAATTTCCATCGCCCGGTGAATCAGACGAGGACAGGTTCCGCGGCAGGCTTGCGTCGAGTGCGCTCCATCGGTTCTACCGGTTCGTTCTGCATGGTGAAATCGCGCTCACGCCCGGGAAGGCTGTATTCGTAAGGACCGCGATACGCGACTGGCTGCGTAATAAAGTTTCCGTGCGGCGGCGGCGAAGGTGCGGTCCACTCCAGCGTCGTCGCTTCCCACGGATTGTCGTTCACCTTTTCGCCGTGCTTGATGCTCCAAAAGAAATTAATGATGAAAGGGATTTGGGCGAGACCCATGATCCACGCTGCCCACGAAATAGGGTGATTCCACTGAAAGCCAGTCAATCCCCAAATGGTGTGTTCATTCGAAACATTCCATCCTTGTCCGCCGTCATACCAGCGGCGATGCATCCCGGCCATGCCCTGCAAAAACATCGGAAGAAAAATCACATTCATGCAGATAAGCGTCGGCCAGAAATGTACTTTACCCCAGAACTCGCTCATCTTTCGGCCGGTGGCTTTCGGGAACCAGTAATAAATACCGGCGAAAAGTCCGAAGATTGTGCCCGGCGCAACGATGTAATGGAAATGCGCGATGATGTAATACGTATCGTGAAGGTAAAGATCGGCTGAATTAAAAGCCAACGGAATGCCGGTAAGCCCGCCGATTCCAAACATCGGGAGGAACGCGATCGTGAAAAGCATGGGCACGTTGAAGCGAATGGAGCCGCCCCAAAGTGAAATGAAAAAAGCGCTCAATATGATCACTGAGGGGATGGAGATCAGCAATGTGGTCGTCTGGAAAAATGCGCTGACTGCTGTGCCCATGCCCGTCATCCACATGTGATGCGCCCAGACAATGAAGGACAAGAAGCCGATCACCAGCACGGAAAAGACCAGCGATTTGTAGCCCCAGAGCGGTTTGCGCGAATTGTTTGCCAGAATTTCGGCGACGATCCCAAACGCCGGCAAAATCAAGACGTAAACTTCGGGGTGGCCGAGGAACCAGAACAAGTGTTGCCACAAAAGCGGGCTGCCACCGCCGCTGATGGAGAGGGGCGTGCCATTTACGACCAGCCCACTCGGCAGGAAAAAGCTGGTATGCGCGACGCGATCCATCAACTGCATGATGATCGCAGACTCCAACGGCGGAAACGCCAGCAGCAGCAAAAACGCCGTGACAAATTGCGACCATACGAAGAACGGCAGCCGCATCCAGGTCAGCCCTTTGGCGCGCAATTGAATGATGGTGGTAATGAAATTAACCGCACCAAGCAATGACGATGTGATCAGAAAAATAAAACCGATCAGCCAAAGCGTCTGTCCATTGAAAATCGGGTTATACCCTTGGCCTGTGTCCGAAATCGCCGCCAGCGGCACATAGGAAGTCCAGCCGCTCTTGGCCGCACCGCCGGGAACGAAGAAACTTGTCAGCATGATGCTGCCCCCGACAAAAAGTGCCCAGTAGCTCGCCATGTTTACCTTTGGGAAGGTCATGTCTGGCGCCCCGATTTGGAGCGGCACAACAAAATTTCCGAAGGCGGCGAAGGCCAACGGCACGACTCCAAGAAAAATCATGATTGTGCCGTGCATCGCGCCTAACGAGTTGTAAAAATCGGGCGTCATTTTCCCGTCCGGCATTGTGCCCGGCCCGAAGATGTGCGGGAGCAGCTTTCCAATCACCGGCAGTGCCTGGCCGGGATAGGCCAGTTGCCACCGCATCAGCATCATCAAGGAAAAACCGAGGAGCAGAAAAAGCAGCCCAGTGATTCCGTACTGAATCCCGATGACCTTGTGGTCGGTGGAAAAAATATATTTTCGCCAAAACCCGAGCTCGTGATGCTCGTGAGCAGCGTCGTGCCCGTGCGGTTCGTGGGTTTCAACAGAAGTGGAGGCATCCATTTCAGAAGAGTTTGCACGCCAATATCTAGAGAGAAGTACGATTTGCAAAGCCTGAAATTTGCAATTCGGATGAGAAAACGCTGGATGGTCTCCTTTTGGCGTTGTGCGAGATTTCTGTGTGCAAATCGACCAGAAACCCGCCCGCAATGCGTCAGACAGCGATACAGGCGGGCCGCGCGCGATCATTCATCTCGACATGGATTGCTTTTATGCGGCGATTGAAGTGCGTGATCGCCCATCGTTGCGCGGGAAACCGGTGGGCGTCGGTGGCGCGCGCGATCGTCGCGGCGTGCTCACGACGTGCAATTACGAAGCGCGCAAGTTCGGTGTGCGCTCGGCGATGCCGACTTTCATGGCGCTGCAACAATGCCCGAATTTGATCGTGCTGCCCACGCGATTCGATGTTTATCGGCGCGAAGCGGCAGTCATTCGTGGAATCCTGCACCGGTTCACGTCATTGATCGAACCGCTCTCGCTCGATGAAGCGTACCTTGATGTCACGGCGCACCCGAGCGTCCCGCGAGTTGCGGGACTGGCGCAAGCGATCCGCAACACGATTTTTCACAAAACGAAGCTGACATCATCGGCGGGAGTTGGTCCGAACAAACTCATCGCGAAGATCGCCAGCGAAATAAAAAAGCCGAACGGCCAATTCGAAGTGAAGCCGGAAGAAGTGCCCCAATTCATGAAAGATTTGCCCGTGCGCAAAATCTGGGGAATCGGCGAAAAGAGTGAGAGAAAGTTAGAAGAGCTCGGCGTTAAAACATGCGGCGGACTTCAGCGCTTCTCGCGCCCGGAGCTTATCGATGTTTTCGGAAAGTTCGGTCTGGAGCTCTACGATCTTTGCCGCGGCATCGATCATCGGCCAGTCGAACCCGATCGTCCGCGCAAATCGCTCAGCACAGAGGAAACCTTCGCCGCCGATCTGACCACGCTCGAACAATGTGAAGAAAAGGTCGAAGAACTTTTTCAGGATTTGATGGCTGATCTGGCGCAAAAGGAATCAACGCGTGAGATCACAAAAATTTTCGTGAAACTGAAATTCAACGATTTCACACGGACGGCAGCCGAGCGCGCCGGCCTTGCGCCCGGGTTGGAACATTTTCGCTCACTGCTCGAAGAAGCCTTCGGCCGCACTGGAAAACCGGTGCGCCTTATCGGCGTCGGCGTCCGGTTTGCTGAGGCAATGCCGGAAACCGCACAGCTGGATTTGTTGTAGCGGCGGCTGTGTCAGCCGCCATCACTGATGCCCGGCGCAAACGCGTCTCTTTTTAATGTGCCCCTGAGGAGTAATTTGGAAAGGCGATGACTTCCGCGCAGGAAAGGAAAATCAAGCAAACGGGGTGCGACGCGCGCTTTGATAATCTGACGCGTCAACTCTACGCGACCGACGCGTCGATTTATCAGGTCGAACCGGTTGGCGTTGCGTTTCCCAAAAGCGCAGACGAAGCAAGTCTTGTTATTCGCGCAGCGGCTGACGCGGGTCTTTCGGTCACGCCGCGCGGCGCCGGCACTAGTCTGGTTGGAAATGCGATTGGCGAAGGATTGATCGTCGATTTTTCGCGCTATAACCGTCAGATCACCGATCTCGATCTGGAAAAGCGCAGCGTCCGCGTCGAAGCGGGCGTGGTGCTTGACCAACTTAACGATTTTCTGAGGCCGCAAGGATTTTGTTTCGGCCCGGACGTCGCCACCAGCTCGCGCGCGACGCTCGGCGGAATGATCGCCAACAATTCCTCGGGCGCGCATTGCCCGATTTACGGAACGACCGCCGATCACGTTCGGTCGCTCGAAATCGTGATGGCCGATGGTCGGGTCCAAAAGATCGGCCAGACGCATGCATCATTGCGCAGCGAGCGCGTGAAGATTGAGGATTTCGTTCGCGCAGCGAAGTCAGAGATGACCGAGCGCTGGCCCCCGGGCTTAATAAAACGCTGGCCGGGTTACGGCATCGAAAGATTCCTGCGCGCGCCGACTGATCTCACAAATATTCTCGCAGGCAGCGAAGGGACGCTCGCCGCGATTTTCTCAGCCGAACTAAAGATCTCGCCGCTCCCCCGGGAAAAGGGTTTGGGCCTGATCTTTTTCAAATCAGTAGGAGAAGCGATGGAGGCAACCGTCGAGCTTCTCGATCTCAAGCCTGCTGCGATTGAACACATCGATCGGCCTTTGCTCGATCAAACGAAAGGCCAACTTCATTTTCAGGCTGCGCGCGATTTGCTCGAGCTCGACGCCAAGCCCTGCGAAGCGATTTTGATGGTCGAGTTCTACGACGAGGTTGCAGAGCGGTTGTCGATCCTGGAATCGAGAAAGATCGGGCTGCGCAAGAAAATTCTGACCGACGCAGCTCAGATGAATCTTGTCTGGTCGGTGCGCAAATCGGGTCTTTCGCTCTTGACCGGCTGCATTGGGTCAGCAAAACCGGTCGCATTCATTGAAGACGCGGCGGTTCGCCCGGCGCAACTGCCCGAATACGTGCGCGGGCTGCAATCGATAATGAAGCCGCTCGGGTTGGAGGCAAGTTACTACGGCCATGCTGCCAGTGGATTGTTGCATGTCCGGCCTGTGTTCGATCTGCGTAGCGCGTCCGATCTGAAGAAATTCCGGCAAGTCGCCGATCAAACCTCCGCACTGGTGCGGCAATTCAAAGGTTCGCTCTCAGCCGAGCACGGTGTCGGCATCGCGCGCACCGAATACATGCGCGACCAACTTGGCGACGAGCTGCTCGAAGTGTTGCGCGAGATCAAGCGCATATTCGATCCGAAGAACATTTTTAATCCCGGGAAAATTTTCAGCGACGGTCGCCACAAGATCGACAACCATTTGCGCGACAATTTCACGCGGCCGCTCGAGCTTCCATTTCAACCGGTGCTCGCATTCCGGTTCAAGGACCGATCGTTCATTGGGAATCTTGAGCAATGCAACGGCTGCGGCGGCTGCCTTAAACAGACCGGCATCATGTGCCCGACGTTCATGCCCACCGGCGAAGAAGTCATGTCCACGCGCGGCCGCGCCAACATCATTCGTGCCGCGCTAGAGCTGCACGTAAACGGACGTGATCCTTTGAAATCCGAAGAGCTGGACGCTGCGCTGAGCAATTGTCTTTCCTGCAAAGGTTGCACCCCCGAATGCCCGTCGAACGTCAATTTGGCGCTCTTGAAAGCGCAGATGCTTCACGCGCGGTGGCGGCGCGATGGCCTGCCGTTACGCGAGCGAATCTTTAGCAACGTCGATGTGCTCGGACGAATCGGTTGCGTCATGCCGGCGCTGGCAAATCCAATTCTAGATTTCAAGCCGTTGCGCGCATTAATGGAAGCGGCACTTGGAATCTCTTCGAAGCGTTCCTTGCCGCGTTACGCGAATGAACGATTTGACAAATGGTTTGAAAAACATGCTGTAGCCGCGGGCGGTGACCCCGGCCGAAGAACCGCGGTCAACGCCCGCGGCTACAGTAGAGGCCACGTTCTCCTTTGGGACGACACCTTTGTGCGTTATCAGGAACCGCACATTGGCATTGCAGCGGTAAAAGTTCTGGACGCGCTCGGATTCGAAGTTTCGCTCGCTAGAGATCGGCGCTGCTGCGGACGACCAGCATTCAGCGTGGGAAATCTCGGTGCCGCAGCGAAACTCGGCAAACACAACATTGCGCTTCTAAATTCTTCCACGTCTCGCCTCGCACCTCTCACGTCTCAACAACCGGCGCCGCCGATCTTATTCCTCGAGCCCTCCTGCTGGTCGATGTTTGTGGAGGATTATCGCGAGCTAAATATCGAAGGCGCAGACCAGGTAGCGAAGCGCTGTTTCCTCTTCGAAAAATTTGTCGACGATCTGCTCGCGCAAGAACCAGATGCACTTCAATTCGTCGAACGTCCGGCAACCATTGCGATTCATCCACATTGCCACGCAAAGTCGATCATGGATGCGACTTTCATGCGCAGACTGGCGGAACGCTTGCCGGGCAGGAAAGCCACCTTACTCGACACTGCGTGTTGCGGCATGGCCGGCGCATTTGGCGCACTCGCAGAGAAATATGACCTCTCCGTCCAGGTCGCCCAGCGCTTGCTCGACGCAATCGACAATCAGCCGCCTGAGACAGAAATCGTCGCCTCAGGCACAAGTTGCCGCCATCAAATCACCGATCTCAGCAACACACGTCCGAAACACATGGCCGAGTTACTCGAGGAAGCGATTGCGTGAGCGAAGAGGCGGATATGGATGAAGGAGGAATTGAGAAGTGTGTTTTCGTACGTAATTCGTGCTTCCTACTTTATTCCTGCGGTGTTTCTTCTTTCATCGTTGACGTTGTGAAACTCGCGCCCATTACATTTTTCTCCGCCGTAACCCTCGCCTGCGCCACGGATGTTCCCATCACTCAGGACGAACTCGTCCGTCGCACTCAGGAACTCTACGACGCCATCGTTCCCGGCAATCAGGCGCCGTGGAAAAAATACTTCGCAGAAGACTGCATCTTCGCCGATGAGAAAGGGCGCATTTTCGATAAATCAAAACTGATCGCCGACATCAACCCGATGCCGGCCGGGTATTCCGGAGCGATTAAGATCGAGAACGCCCAGAGCCGAATTATCGGCAACACCGCCATACTCAGTTACGACGCTGACGAGACGGAGACAATCTTCGGCCAAAACCTGAAGGCGCGTTATCACATCACTGACACCTGGCTGCAGCGCAACGGCAATTGGCAGATCATCGCCAGCCAGGCGCATCGCTACTACGAAGATCCGGCCGTGGGAAAAGCTGATCCAAAAAGGTTCGCCCACTACATCGGCACGTACGAACTGGGAGCTGGCCAAACGAGATCTGTCTTTGCCAAAGGCGACAATCTGTTTGTGGAACGAAACGGCAAAACGGAGCAACTACTCCCGGAAACATCAGAGATTTTCTTCCGCAAAGGTGTCGAAGGCAGAATTCTGTTTCGTTATGCTGCCACCGGTAAAGTCGATGCTTTGATCGATCGTCGTAACAACGAGGACGTCATCTGGCGCAAAACGAAATAATCGGTTTCGCGTTCCGCAATGCGCAATCCGTGTTTTCACCCCGCTATAGCCGAATCCTATCGCGGCTAGACGCACAAAGTATTTCAATCCGAGGTCCGCTTGTGGCCGGTTGATTATATGAAAACTACGATGCCGATAGGACAGCGCATTTCACGCTTCCTAGAGGAACGATATGTGCATAGGGCGCATCCGCATTATTTGCCGGAGCTCGCCCTGTTTGGAGTAATCCTGCTGCTTGGCGTCTGGCCGATGCTATCGCTGGTGGCGAAGGCGCTGGAGACAATGAGATAAAAGCCTAGCGCTTCGCGTCGCCCGCGATTGGCGCATCCTGGGGAAATAGGGCAGTTGAAGCTTCCTGACGGAACGCTGCTGCCGCTTTGCTCTGAAACCGGAGCGGATTGTAAAGAACATTGAGTTCCCGCTCGGGAACCGGTGGAGCGAACGGCAGACTGACGCATCCGGGCGTGGCGTGATGTTTCACCATCATTTGGGGGACAATTGAAACGCCGATTCCGGCTGCGATCATGTTAGCAATCGTGCTGAGCTGACTGCCGGCCAGCGCGATCTCGGGATGCAAACGACGTGATTCGAGCAGATGATGCACCTGTTGCGAGAGGCAATGCATCTCGTGCAGGAGTAGAAATCTCTGCGATTTGAGATCGTCGAAGCTGACCGCGGCTTGCTTTGCCAGAGGATGTCCTTCCGGTACGAGCGCAAGCAACGCTTCGCTGCCGAGATGCTCGCGTCGAAGGGTGGGACTTTGCTGGCAAGTAGACGCCAGGGCCACGTCCAGCTCACCGGTTTCGATGCGCCGAACGATTCGCTCGGTCGCGTCCTCCACGATATGTAGTGTCACGTCTGGATAATGGTTTTGGAATGTCACGACTAATTCCGGGAGGACATATGGCGCGATTGTGGGAATTGCGCCTACAGCCACATCGCCGGCAATTTTGCCCTTGAGCTCGTCCACGCAACGGCGTGCATCGCCGATCGACGCCAAAATTTGGCGCGCATAATCGAGCAAACACCGTCCGGCCTCGGTGATAACGACCGAACGCGGCAGACGGTCGAACAACGGTTGGCCGATCTCCGCTTCCAATTTTCGAATCTGCTGACTAAGCGAAGGCTGCGCCACGCGCACCTTCGCCGCCGCGCGGGAAAAATTTCCCTCGTCCGCCACCGCGACGAAATAACGCAACTGATGCAATTCCATAGAAAAATCGTGTCGAAGGGAGAGTTACAGTAGTCGCAATTTGCGATGAGTTCAGGCAAATGACGGCCAGAGTTTTTCCAGGGCCGCTAAATTGATTCCGCGAATCTTTTCTTCGTCGGGTAATCGAATTTTCGGGTGATCGAATTCCGCGGCAAAACGCTGTTTGCGCCGCGCATATTCCGGCGGCGAATACGCGCCGCAAATATCGCCACCTATGATCCGGCAGGACTCGCGCAGCTTTCCGAGCGCCCACTGAAGATCGACAACCGAGAACCGGCCGTTCTCCCAATTTGTCACCGCCTCTTCGATGCGCAGGCAATCAAGATCGATGGTGACGTAGATATTTTCGGTAGCGAGGCTTTTAGAGAATTGCTCAAACCGATCGCGCCAATTGTCGGGAAGGATGGCGCCTTTTCGTTGCCGATCTTTCGTCGGCCGATCGTCTGCCCACGGCTGCACTTCAAGAACACCGGCGCGTTCAGCGCGGCGATTGCCAAAAATTTGGTGCGGCCACCAGCATTCGAAATTTCCGCAGCCCCAAACGCTCACGCGGCGCACATGGGGAAGTTCCAGTGCGCGATTGACCCAGCCGCCACATCCCCATTTCGGCGGGCGCACATCCCAATCCGGATGGTTATCGAACGAAACCAGCACGACCGGTCCAGCGACGCGGCGTAATCGAAGCGCGGTTAAATAATGAAAGTCACCCGACCCGTAAAGCAGGAATGGCACCGCGAGATTCGTCTCGTGTTCGCGATAAAATTTTTCGATCAAACGCGGCGGCGCGGAGAAGCGCAGTTGCGGCCCCCAATCGCGCGCGTCAACCATGGCAAGTCCCAGCGGCTCATCGAGCCACGCGTCATCCAAGTTGAGATGTTTGAAATGTTTCATCGATCTTCGAAACAAGGCTGGCTACGTAATCATGGCGATCCGATCAGTGCGCGCAGTTGCCGCATTAGGCGCGAAAGTGATATTGTGGAAGAGGCTCAAGTCGAAAAAGTAAAAGAGCACGAGAAAGAACGCGATTTCTTTTGCGTAGTTAGCGACGCGTTCCGTGTTTTTGCTCGCCGCTCCTCGATGATGCTCGGCAGCGCCTGGGCATTTGCTGCAGCTGTGCTTGTCATCCTCGTCTGGCTCCTGACCGGGCCGATGTTTCATTTCTCCGATACGTGGCAATTGATCATCAACACCGCAACGACCGTCGTCACTTTCCTGATGGTATTTCTGATTCAGAACACGCAAAACCGCGATGCTAAAGCAATGCATTTGAAATTGGACGAACTCATTCGCGCGATCAAAGACGCGCGCGATGAACTCGTCGATCTTGAGGACCTTTCTGACGAGGAGCTAAAGAAACTCGAAGACCAATTCCGCCGCATGCGCACACGAGCCGAGAATGACGGAACGAGTCCTTCACGCCACGCTGACCCTGTCGAAAGCGCTGCGAGTCCGCGCTAATTAGTTTTTGCGTCCGGCTTCTTCGCGACCCCTGTCCGCAGAAAAACTTTCCCACTGGGACAGAGCCGAAAAACTTCGCAGTTCGAGCAATCCGGCTTGCGCGCGTAACAGCGGCGTCGGCCATGCCAGATAAGCCAGTGACTCCAGTCTGTCCAATGCTCGCGCGGCACGAGCTTCATCAAATCGCGCTCGATTTTTTCTGCGTCCTTATGCTTCGTCAAGCCGAGCCGCTGCGAGAGGCGAATCACGTGCGTGTCCACCACGATGCCCTCGTCTTTGTGAAACGCGTTGCCGAGCACAACGTTCGCGGTCTTGCGGCCAACGCCCGGCAAAGCGCATAACGCTTCCATGGTATCCGGGACTTTGCCGCCATGTTCCTCTGCGATTGCGCGCATGGCGCCGCGAATGCTTTTCGTCTTGCTGCGATAAAACCCTGTCGATCTGATTGCATTCTCGAACTCGGTCTGCGGCGCGTTCGCGTAGTCTTTCGCGGTCCGATATTTCTTGAACAAGGCCGGCGTGACCATGTTGACGCGTTTGTCCGTGCATTGCGCCGAGAGAATCGTCGCCACCAGCAACTCAAGCGGATTACGAAAATCCAATTCGCAATGCGCGTTCGGGTAAACTTTCGGCCAGGCCTTCACCAGTTTAGTAACGCGTTCCCGAACAGTCATCCGCGCATTATCTGATACAGACAATCTTGTCTGCAAGTTTGCAGCGCGTACGCGCAAATCTTTTGTCGGCGTGATTTCCTACGTGCTCGGTGTTGCCGCGGCGTTCGTCAACGTGCACCTTGCGTTCGTGCTTTACGCTCTGACACCGCTATTCTTATCAGTCCGCCGCATCCGAAGTAATAACTGGTAAAATTGCGCATGAAATCAGATGAACTTGAAAAGGCGCCGAAAAAGTTCGGCCCCGTTGCGGTTCGCGCGCTGGCAGTGGGCGCGCAATCCATCGGCGCGATCGCCGCAGGCGCGCTCGCTATTGGCGCCGTGACGCTTGGGGTGTTGGCGATTGGCCGACTAGTAATTGGGCGTGCGAAAATCAAACGCCTTGAAATTGGCGAGCTAAGAGTAACCCGTCTGCACGTCACCGAATCGCTCCACACGCCGAATCAGTAGCGATAGTGCTCGGACTTCGTCGCTTTCATGTGGAGGAGCGTGAATAATGGATTTGCTGAAGCGTTTCGCGAGCAGTTCTGATTTCTCGCTATGAAAAAGTTCTTATTACATTCGCTTGTCGCAGGAGCCGCTCTGGCCGGGATGGCAGGATGCGCCCAGGTAAAGAAACCGGCGGCGCAGGTCACGGCGACGAAGGTCGGTTCGCGTTTCGATCAAGTCGGGCGGGTTACTCTGTATTCCGGCGAGCCGTGCACGTCTCAAATCATGTTCGATTTTGACGGTGCAGGATCAACGATCTGGTTGGCGGCGCCGAGGCGTGAAACGGACATTCTCACCGACGCGGCGAATCAAAAGCGGCGCGTTCACGTTTCGGGAAAATGGCGACGTGGCGGACAACCGAACTGTAGCTATGTTGAAGTCGCCGGCGCGGAGTTAATGAGATGAAATCAAACCAGACTTCGCGCTGAGATTTTGCAAGCAAGAACGACAATTTCCCGAAATCTCAGTCGTCCGTAGTTAATCGAGAGATTCCTCGACTTCGCTCGGAATGACAGACTTTCAGTAACGATAGTGCTCTGATTTAAACGGGCCGTCGACGGGGATGCCGAGGTAATCGGCTTGTTTTTGGGAAAGCTTGGTGAGTTTGACGCCGATTTTTTTCAAGTGCAGGCGCGCGACTTCTTCGTCGAGTTTTTTCGGCAAAACGTACACGCCAACTTTGTAAGTGTCGCGGTTCTTCCAGAGATCAAGCTGCGCGAGCACCTGGTTGGAAAACGAGTTGGACATGACGAAGCTCGGGTGACCGGTGGCGCACCCGAGATTCACCAGCCGCCCTTCGGCGAGCAGGAAAATTTCGTGACCATCGGAGAACGTGTATTTGTCCACCTGCGGTTTGATGTTGGTCTTCTTCACGCCTTTGGCGCTGTTGAGCGCATCGACCTGAATCTCGTTATCGAAATGGCCGATGTTGGCCACGATGGCCTGATCCTTCATTCGCTGCATGTGTTCAAGTGTGATCACGTCGACATTGCCGCTGGCGCTGATATAGATGTCGCCGCGGCCGAGGGTGTTTTCGATCGTGGTGATTTCGTAGCCTTCCATCGCGGCCTGCAACGCGTTGATAGGATCGACCTCGGTGATGACGACGCGCGCGCCCTGGCCGCGCAACGATTGCGCGCAGCCTTTGCCGACGTCGCCGTAACCGCAGATGACGGCGATCTTGCCGGAAAGCATTACATCAAGCGCGCGATTCAATCCATCGACCAGCGAATGCCGGCAGCCGTAAAGGTTGTCGAACTTCGATTTGGTGACCGAATCATTGACGTTGATCGCGGGAACCAGCAGCCGATTTTCCTGCGCCATCTTGTAAAGCCGACGCACGCCCGTTGTCGTTTCCTCCGAGACGCCGCACCAATCCTTCGCGATCTCGTGCCAGCGATAAGGGTTCTCGCGGTGAATCTCCAGCAGCAAATCTTTGATGACTTGCTCCTCTTTATTCGCGGATTTGGATTTTGCCCAATCGCTGCCTTCCTCCAACTCGTAGCCTTTGTGTATGAGCAAGGTAGCGTCGCCGCCGTCATCAACGACGAGCTGCGGGCCTTTGCCATCCGGATGTGAAATCGCCCGGTAGGTGCAGCACCAGTAATCCTCCAGCGATTCGCCTTTCCATGCGAACACCGAGATGCCGCGTTTTGCGATCGCGGCGGCCGCATGATCCTGCGTTGAGAAAATATTGCAGCTGGCCCAGCGCACGCTGGCCCCCAGATCGATGAGTGTCTCAATTAGCACCGCGGTCTGAATCGTCATGTGCAACGATCCGGTGATGCGCACGCCTGCGAGCGGTTTGTCCGGCGCGTACTTTTCCCGGATCGCCATCAGCCCCGGCATTTCCTTTTCGGCGATGGAAATTTCTTTTCTTCCGAACTCGGCCAACGAGATATCGGCGACTTTATAATCCTGCTTTGTTTTTGTTTGTTCCGTTATCGTGCTCATAAATTTATTTTGCTACTTTCTTCAGTTCGGCCGCCTTGTTGGTGGATTCCCAGGTGATCTCCGGATCGTCAACCTTTCCGAAGTGACCGTAGTTGGTGGTCTTGGAGTAAATCGGCCGAAGCAGATCGAGCTGTTTGATAATGTCAGCGGGTTTGAAACTGAACGTTTGCAACACCGCGCGCTCGATTGCCTCCTCATCGACAGTGTTCGTGCCGAAGGTGTCAATGTGAACGCTCAGCGGTTTCGGATGGCCGATCGCGTAGGCGAATTGCAGCTCGCATTTCTTGGCCAGCCCGGCCGCGACCACATTTTTCGCAACCCAACGGCCCATGTAAGCCGCGCTGCGATCTACTTTGCTCGGATCCTTTCCGGAAAACGCGCCGCCCCCGTGGCGTCCCATTCCGCCGTACGAATCGACAATGATTTTGCGACCGGTTAGACCAGTGTCGCCTTGCGGCCCGCCGATGACAAAGTTGCCGGTTGGATTGATGAGAAACTGTGTGTCGTCGCTGAGCATGTCTTCCGGCAAAACTTTTTTGATTACTTCCTCGATCACAAAGCTGCGAATCTCCGAATGTTTTACGTCGCGCGTGTGCTGTGTTGAAACCACAACGCAGGAGATGCCGATCGGTTTTCCGTTTTCATAAACGACCGAGACCTGCGATTTCGCGTCCGGCCGCAGCCAACCGATCTTCCCGGCCTTGCGAATGCGTGTGAGTTCACGACCGAGTCGATGCGCGTACATGATGGGGGATGGCATCAGCTCCGGTGTTTCGTCACAGGCGTAACCAAACATGAGGCCCTGATCGCCCGCGCCTTGTTCGGCGGTTTCCTTCCCGTTGACGGCTCGCGCGTCCACGCCTTGAGCGATGTCGGGAGACTGTTTGGTAATGATGTTTTCAATCGCAATCTTGTCTGCGTGAAAGACGTCATCGTCGTTGACATAACCGATCTCGCGCACGGTTTTGCGGACAATCTGCGAAATGGGAATAACACTTTCGAGAGGCTTTTCTTCAGGCAAACCCGGGATCGTGATCTCGCCGCCAACGATCACGATGTTGCACTTCGCGTAGGTTTCGCACGCGACACGACTATGTCGGTCTTGTCGAATACATGCATCGAGGACGGCATCAGAAATCGTATCGCATACTTTGTCGGGGTGACCTTCACCGACGGATTCGGAAGAAAAGACGTAACGGCGGGGCATGAATTGAAGAATGTTGAAACGTTGAATGGTTGAAGCTTTAAAGTGGCCAAACCGGACAGTCGTTCTCAACGTTGCAACGATTTAACGCTTCAACGAAGTAACGATGTCGCCAGACATATTGACCAATCATGATGCGTGGATATATCGTTGGCTCGCATTATGGCGTCAACGATTAATTTGTTGCGGTTGCTGGCAGACCCGACTCGACTGCGCCTGTTGCTTCTTCTCGAACAGGAAGAGCTTTCGGTAGCAGAGCTCCAGCAAATTTTGGGCATGGGCCAGTCACGAATTTCCAGTCATCTGGCGCAATTGAAACGCGCCGGCGTAGTCTCCGATCGCCGGGTCGGGAAAAATGTCTATTATGGCGCAAACCATCAGGGCCGAAATTCGCAGCGAGAGCGCGTGGCGGAAATAACTCGGCTGCTCGCGCGCGAATTGCCGGAAACATCGCGCGATCGCACCAGTCTCAAGCTCGTCCTGCACAAACGGCAGGACAAAGCGCGAAAATACTTCGACGAACTGGCCGGCAAGTTTGGGCGAAGTTACGTGCCGGGCCGCTCGTGGAAGGCGCTGGCACATACGCTCATTACTCTTCTCCCGCCGCTGACCGTGGCTGACCTCGGGGCAGGCGAGGGGACACTCTCGCAGTTGCTGGCGAAGAACGCGCGCAAAGTGATCGCCATCGATAATTCACCGAAGATGGTTGAGTTCGGCTCACAACTGGCGAAGAAACATGGATTCAAGAACCTCGAATACCGGCTTGGCGACATTGAGGATCCGCCGATTGCGAAAAACAGTATCGATCTTGCAATTCTCAGCCAGGCTTTGCATCACGCCATTCATCCCGAGCGTGCTATCGCTGCTGCCCGTCGAATTTTGAAACGTGGCGGTCGATTGGTGATTCTCGACCTTTTGGGTCACCGATTCGAACGCGCCCGCGAATTGTATGCAGATCACTGGCTCGGATTCAGCGAAGTGCAATTGCATCAGTTGCTGGAAAAAGGCGGTTTCCGAGACATTGAGGTCAGCGTCGTTTCTCGGGAAACGCAGAGCCCGCATCTTCAAACCGTCTTCGCAACGGGCGTAAAGTGAACAAGGAGCGGCATCTTTGTGTCTAACGCTTGCCGTTGAGCTACAATCTGCACCAACCGAAATCTCTGGCTATGAGCGGCTTCTTCGAGGAAGTGAAGCGGCGGAAAGTTTTCCGCGTGGCCCTCGCCTACGTGGTTGCAAGCTGGGCACTGGCGCAAGGCCTTGCTCAAGTCCTTCCAGTTTTTGACATTCCGAACTCGGTGATTCGCGCGGTAATCGCGGTACTGCTGGTTGGTTTTCCTGTCGCACTCGTTCTTGCTTGGGTGTTCGACGTGACGCCCCAGGGAATCAAAGCGACGCCGACAGCAGCGTCGCCTAGACAAGTTCGGCGCAACATTGTCATGTTGATTGTTGCCGGCGTAGTCATTTCAGCCGGGGTGGGTTTTTTTGTTCTTCCGCGCGCGGTTGCCCACAAGATCGACAAATCGATTGCAGTATTGCCGTTTGAAAATCTGAGCGACGAAAAGGAAAACGCCTATTTCGCGGACGGCATCCAGGACGACGTGCTCACCAATTTGTCGAAGATCGGCGACTTGAAAGTGATCTCGCGCACGTCGGTGATGAAGTATCGCGGGCAGGCAATCAACGTTCGCGAAATCGGCAAAGCGCTGGGGGTGTCCACGCTTTTGGAAGGTAGTGTCCGCCGGTCCGCCAATCGGGTGCGCGTCAATGTGCAGCTGATCAATGCCGACAACGACGAGCACATCTGGGCGGAAGATTATGATCGCGACTTAACTGATGTTTTCGCAATTCAAACCGATCTGGCACAAAAAATCGCCAGTGAACTGCGGGCAAAATTGTCACCCAGCGAAAAAGCGCAGATCGAAAACAAGCCAACGGAAAATGGCGAGGCCTACCTTGCATTTGTCCAGGCGCACGATCTTTCCTGCGTTTTTGACGATTTCGACAAACTGAAACAAGGCGAGCAACTCTACGGGCGTGCCATCGAGCTCGATCCGAATTTCGCGCTCGCCCTCGCGGGTCACTCGCAGTTAGAAAGCTGGATTCTGCATAACTTCGAGCGAACGCCCGAGCGCCGCGAAAAAGCGCGCACTCTGGCCGAGCGCGCTTTGCAATTGCAGCCCGGTCTGCCTGAGGCGCATCTCGCTATGGGGTACTCGTATTATTATGGCGATAACAACTACGACGCAGCACTGGAAGAATTCGAAATCGCGCAGCGCGGATTGCCTAATGCATCAGAGGTTTATCTCGCCATCGGTGCAATCGAGCGCCGCCAGGGAAAGTGGGCTGAATCTACAGCTAATATCGAGAAAGCGGTCGGTTTAAATCCCAAGGACATCTGGTCACTGCAAAATCTCAGTTTCAATTACGCCATGGTGCGAAACTACGATGCTGCAGACAAGGCCATCGACCGGGCGCTTGCGTTGGATCCGACGGCATCAGAACCGCTGGAAGTTAAATCCAAGCTGGCAATCGCCGTAAGCGGCGACTTCAGCGTCGCGGAGAAAGCATTCGAGGCAGTGAAATCGGTGCCGATGACCAAACAGCAGAAAGTCAAGACAACGGCTGGACGCGCGAATGTTTTTCTGTTGGAACGCAAGTACAGCGAAGGATTGCAGGCAGCAGAAAGCCTGCCGGACGATCAACTCGCAGGTCTCTCGGGCGGCTTGTGCAACAAGTACTATCTCATCGGCTTTGCCCGAAAATCTTTGCATGACGAGGACGGCGCGCGAACGGCTTTTCTGAAGGCGAGGAGTGCTGCCGAGGAGCAACTGAAACAAAGTCCCGACGCTGCGGATACGCACATTCAACTGGCCAAACTGCTTGCTTACCTGGGCGAAAAGGATGCTGCGCTGGCGGAGGCGCAACGGGCAACTGAACTGCAACCCGAGAGCAAAGACGCCTTTAGTGGCCCGGAGATTACTGCTGGCGTAGCTGAAGTGCATACGATTCTTGGGAACAATGATCGCGCGATTGAAATCCTCGACGGACTATTGAACCGGCCAAGCTCCATCACCGTGGAGTATCTAAAAGTAAATCCGATTTGGGATTCGTTGCGAAACGATCCGAATTTTCAAGCTTTGCTTACCAAATACAGTGGCAAAGCGTAAGGCCGCGCTGCTCCTTCTTGCCGTTGCAGCCACGGCGCATGCGGATTGGACGATTCGCGCGACAGATTCGGAACCGGGACGCGCCGGTGTCGCGCATCGGCACGTCGTTCTAGAAAACGCTAGTGGGAGTGAAAGCGCCGTTGTCGATCTTGCAATTTTCTCTGCTAAATCCTGCAACCTGCGCGTAATTGACAATCCGACCGGCGAAACTTTGTCCGACACGATGCCGCGCGAGAAATGCGCCGCGGGTGTGAACGGCGGTTATTTCAGTGCGGATTTCGCGCCGATCGGCCTATTGATAAGCGATGGCAGAATGATTGCTCCATTGCAACGCGCTCGATTGATCACCGGCATCCTCGCCGCGTCGGCACACGGAGTTCAGATCCTGCGAGTCCGCGAATTTTTACTACGAGAAAAAATAGGCGCTGCGGTTCAATGTGGCCCATTTCTTGTCGATCATGACGAGCGCGTTCGTGGCTTGAATGATTCGACTTCGGCGCGGCGGACTTTTGCCGCGACCGCAATGAATGATCGCGCGTTGCTCGGAGTTTGCTCTGAAATCTCGCTCGCCGAATTGGCGGCAATTCTTACTACATCGCGATTGGCCGATGATTTGAAAATTCAGCGCGCACTGAATCTCGATGGCGGATCGTCGAGCGCATTTTGGTTCGCGCGCAAGAACGGCAGCGCGTTTTCGATTCGGGAGCAAAAACCGGTGCGGGATTTTGTGGCTGTCGTGCCGAAATAAAGTTGTAGGGCAGGCGCTGCGCCTGCCATTTTTTTGATTCGGCAACCGGAGCGGTTGCCCTACAATTTTGCCGATGAGGACATTTGGCGGATTCAGATCAGGCAATGAATTTTTCTACGGCGAAGTGCGTGGCGACGATGTGCACGTGCTGGCAAAGCCGTATTGGATCGAGATCGAACCGACCGGCGATGTACGGCAGCTGGCAGATTTGCGTGTCGATCTTCCGGTTGCGCCATCGAAATTAATCGCGGTCGGCCTGAATTACTCCGATCACATCGCCGAGATGAAACGAACCGAAGTGGGTGCGCCGTTAATCTGGTTTAAGGCGCCGAGCTCGCTTTTGCCGCATAAGGGCGCGATCGAAATTGCGTTTCCCGAGCATCGAACGGATTTCGAAGTAGAACTCGCGGTGGTGATCGGCGCTCCAACGAAAAACGTCAGCATCGAGGACGCGCTAGATCAAGTCTGCGGTTACACGATCGGCCTCGATATTACCGACCGCGATTTGCAAAAACAGGAAAAGCAATTTGGCCGGTGTAAATCATTTGATACTTACACGCCGATTGGACCATTTGTTTATGTCGATGTAGATCTGAACGACGTTTCGCTAGAGCTGCGGCAGAATGGCGAGCTGCGCCAAAGCACGCGCACGAGTCAAATGATCTACTCGGTTGCGCATCTTGTTTCATTCGCAAGCCAGTCGCTCAGACTGTTGCCGGGCGATGTAATTTTAAGCGGAACGCCGGCCGGCGTCGGCCCGATTCGTGCCGGAGATCAATTGGAAGCAGCAATCGACAATTGGCCGCCGCTGCGCAACCGCGTCTCGGTTGCCGAGCGCGCTTCGGGCCGCGATGTTGAAGAAAGCCCAATTATTACAACTTGAAACACTTGCCTTACATCCCAGCAGTAGAGATATTTCGATTCAAAGATGCGACCTCGAAGTAATCGTCGCCGAAAAAAATGAAAAGTTTTGCTCGACTCGCAAGCAATTCGTCTGCGATAAGAGAAAACCTGTCTCGAAATCGAACCGGTCAGATCAAACTCCTGCTTCAACTATGAAAACATTACTTACGATCTCTCTATGCTCACTCGCGCTTGCGCTCACTTCGCTCGCGCAATCTCCGCCGCCGGCACAAGCTCGGCCCGCAGCGCCCGGTACGAATCCAGCGGCCCAGGCCCCGGGAAATCCTGCCGCGGCAGCGCAGGCGCCTGCTACAAACGTTCCGCCGGGGCAAGGCGCAGCGCCTGGACAACCTGCAGCGGCAGGACAGCCCGCAGCGCCGGGGGCGCCAGCGGCGCTTAGCCCGGCTGCGCCAGCTCAAGCTGGGAGCGTGCCGCCTGGCGAATCTCCCGCGGTCACCACTACGATAAGCCCCGCAGCCGCAAACCCGCCGCCAGCTGCTGAAGCGCAAACCAGCGGCGGCGTGCTGGGGAGCAATTGGTTGATCGACAAATTTCACAAGGGTGGGCCGGTCATGTGGCCGATTCTGATCGTGTCAATCATTGCGCTGACGGTAGTGATCGAGCGAATCTTTTGGTGGAGTGGTCGCTGGTTCCGACGCGATCCCAAACGGATCGAGAAAGTGTTCACAGCGATTGAGCACGGCGATACTACCGAGGCGTCGCGGCTGTCTCGCGGATCGCGCGACCCGATTTTGCGCATGATGTGGAACGGACTCAACCACCAGCACGCTTCGCTGCAGGGTGCTTTACAGGTCGCCGCTGGTATCGAGATCAAGCGCGCCGGCCGATTTCTCGTTGTGATGGACACTCTGGTCACACTTGCGCCTTTGCTCGGTCTGCTGGGCACTATTACCGGTCTTATCAGGTCGTTCAGTTTTCTCGGTAACGAAGAGCTCGCGGTACAGGCGGTCACCGGGGGTATCGCCGAGGCGCTCATTGCCACCGCCTGCGGTCTTGGCATTGCGATCTTTGCTCTGATTCCCTTTAACTTTTTCACTTCCCGAGTGTCTAACTTAGAGTTCGAACTGCAGACGGCAGCCACAAACCTGGAGGTGATGTTGGGAACGCAAGCTGCGCAGCATGAAGTGGAGATCGCCAGAACAGCGACCACCGGGAAAGGCTCGTCGATTTAAGGTATCGCAATGCACGTAGCCTCGCCAATTCCTCACAAAAAAGCGCGGATCGAGATCATCCCGTTGATCGACATCATGTTCTTTTTGCTCGCCAGTTTCATGATGGTGAGCTTGAGCCAGGTGCACATGAAAGGGGTGAAGGTGAACTTGCCGGCGGGGGTTTCGGGCGAGACGCAGACAAAGCGCGAGTACCTCAGTGTATCGGTCGATAAAGACGGTCATTACTTTTTCGACAAAGATGAAGTCGGTGACGACGAGCTGCTGAATCGTCTGCGCAAAGCGCACCAAGCAGCCCCTGAAGCGAAAGTGTTTCTTCGAGGTGATAAGGAGTCGGCCCATCTGAACGTTGCCCATGCGCTCGAAATAATTCGCGCGTCCGGCTATTATAAAGTCTCGTTCGAAATTAAGAGCGAATCGCTGAAGGGAGTCCCGGGACCCCGGTAACTGGTTATGGCAAAAGAGCGAGTAAGACCATTGATCTACCGGCCGCCGCCCCGATGGTATTTTTGGACCGCCTTTGGCCTTGCGTTAGCGATTCATCTCACAGCGGTCGCAGTATCCCAAAGGCACGAGGCCGCGCCAGTGGACCTTCCTCCTCAACCGCCGCAGGTCATCGAGGCGACGATAGCGCCACCGGAATCTACGCCACCGCCGGAAGACATTCCGTTACCGGAGCCTCCCCCTCCGCCCGACATTAAGCCAGAGTTCGTCGAGGAAAGAACACCGCCACCGCGGCCTCCGCCGTCGGCGGAAAAACCAAAATTCACGCCGATTAAAGCTTCCGCGATGTCAATGTCCCAAGCAAAAGCACTTGCTATTAACTCGCCGCGTCCGCCTTACCCGTACGAGGCGCGTTCAAAGAGGATCACCGGCAGCGGAGTGATCACCGCGACCGTTGACCCTGCATCCGGCAACGTAACTGATGCTTCTGTCACGCAAAGTACTGGGAGTTCCATACTGGATGACGCCGCCGTCAGCACCTTCCGGCGGTGGAGATTTAGGCCCGGGTCGGTGTCCAAGGTCAGGATTCCCATCACCTTCACTATGACCGGCGCCTCGTACTAACCATTCAAGCAATATGCAACTTTCATCGCCAGTTCCGCATAAAAGAGCGCGCATCGAAATTATTCCGTTGATCGACATCATGTTCTTTCTGCTTGCCAGCTTCATGATGGTGAGCCTGAGCCAGACGCACATGAAAGGAATTCGGGTCAATTTGCCGGCTGCGCAGGGGCCTCCGCCAACTGGCCAACTAGATTTCGTCACCGTGAAGGTGCTGGAGGGAGACGCGGTATTTTTCAATAACGAGTTCGTTCCAGAAGACCAGGTGCTTCCGCGGCTTTTTGCGCTCCACCGGGGGAACCCGGACGTTAAACTGTCTCTCAGCGCAGCGCCCAAGGCCGTGTACGGTGACGTCATCGGAGTGCTCGATAAAATTCGGCAGGTTGGAATTACAAAAGTCGGATACCAGATCAGAGCAGCTTCTGGAGTGGGTGGTGGCTCGGCTGCGCCTTCAGGCGCTCCACCGCCACAGGGAGCACCACCGCCGCCCGGGCCTTAATCGGCCGTCTTAAGAGCTGCAAGTTTGGCGGTAAGCCCGCGAATTGCTTTCGCCCGATGGCTGATCGTGTCCTTCACCTCCGCGGGCAGTTCGGCAAAAGTTTCTTCAAATCCACGCGGAACAAAAATGGGATCGTAGCCAAATCCGTGTAATCCGCGCGCTCGCTCGACGATTGTTCCCTCGACAATTCCTTCGAATGTCCCGAGTAGTTCGCCCTGCCGGGCCAGCGCAATCACGCAGCGAAAGCGCGCCGATCTCTTAGTTTCGTCGGCCCCGGTCCGAGCAAGTTCGCCCAGCAACTTGTCGATTTTTTGTTTATCCGTTGCCTTTTCGCCTGCGTAGCGCGCGGAAAAAATTCCCGGCGCACCGCCAAGCGCATCGACTTCCAGACCTGAATCATCGGCAACAATAAGCCCCTGCAAGTGTCCGGATGCGCCGACTCCTTTCAGTATCGCATTTTCTTCAAATGATTTTCCGGTCTCGCGTATGTCGGGAATTTTAGGATGCGCGGACAAATCGCTGACGGTGAAGCCCGGCCCGAGAATCCGCTGAATCTCGCGCGTCTTGTGTGCATTGCGCGTTGCGACAATCAATTGCATGCTCGAATACTGGTTTTTGAGAGTTGCAGATCAAGCATGACTAGCGAGCGTCGCAAATCGTATCCGTTCGATGAGATCGAACCTAAATGGCAGGCCGTTTGGGAAGAACGGCAGCTTTTTCATGCGCCCAATCCTGGCGAGAAAAGTTTCGATCCCGCGAAGCGAAAATTTTACATCCTCGACATGTTTCCTTACCCGAGCGGGGCGGGCTTGCACGTTGGGCACCCCGAAGGTTACACCGCCACGGACATCGTGGCCCGCTACAAACGGATGCGCGGCTTCAACGTGTTGCATCCGATGGGTTGGGACGCATTCGGCCTGCCCGCGGAGCAATACGCCATCAAAAGCGGCCAGCATCCCGCCGTCACTACGCGCGAGAACGTGGCGAAATTCAAGAGACAACTAAAGCGAATCGGTTTTTCTTACGATTGGCAGCGGGAGATCAACACCACTGATCCGGGCTATTATAAGTGGACGCAGTGGATTTTTCTCCAGATTTACAATTCCTGGTTTAATCCGGAGACAAAGCGGTCCGAGCCGATTTCAACGTATCGCGGGACTGATCCGGACAGCGTTCGGCTCGCTTATGTCGCTGATGTCCCGGTGAACTGGTGCCCGGAGTTGGGCACAGTTTTAGCCAATGAAGAAGTTGTCGATGGAAAAAGTGAAGTTGGCGGCTTCCCCGTTGTTCGAAGGCCGATGCGGCAATGGATGTTACGCATCACGGCTTATGCAGAGCGATTACTCGATGAACTCGACAAGCTTGATTGGCCTCAAGGAATCAAACTGCTCCAACGCAATTGGATTGGCCGAAGCGAAGGCGCAGAGATCGATTTCAAGATCGACAAAAGCGACCAAGAAATTCGCGTTTTCACCACGCGACCCGACACGCTTTACGGCGGCACGTTCCTGGTGCTCGCGCCGGAACATTCGCTGGTCGATCTCATCGTTACCGAAGAACAGTGGCCTGCCGTTCGAGAATATCGCGAACGCACCGCGCGCAAGAGCGAGCTCGAACGTGTCGACCTGTCGAAGGAAAAAACCGGCGTGTTTACCGGCGCGTACGCAATTAATCCCGGGAACAACGAAAAGATTCCAATCTGGATCGCTGATTACGTGCTGGTTGGGTACGGGACCGGGGCAATCGGGGGCGTGCCTGCGCACGACGAACGCGACCTGGAATTCGCGACAAAATTCAATCTACCGATTGTCGTTGTAGTTCAGCCAACAGGAGATGAACCGGCAATTGGATTCACCGGTGAAGGCATCGCCGTCAATTCGCCAATCATCAACGGTCTAACGAGCGCGGAGGCGAAGAAAAACATCGCTGCGTGGCTGGAGGAACGCGGCTTGGGGAAACGCGCGATCAATTACAAACTGCGCGACTGGTTGTTCTCGCGCCAGCGCTATTGGGGCGAACCGTTCCCAATTATTTGGGAAAATGGCAAGCATCGCTCGTTAGGCGAAAACGAATTGCCGGTTGTGCCGCCGCCCCTTGATGATTTCAAACCGACTGGCACCGGCGAACCACCGCTTGCGAAAGCAAAAGAGTGGGTTCGTTATTCCGACAAAGCGTTGCGCGAGACGAACACGATGCCCCAGTGGGCGGGCTCGTGCTGGTATTACCTGCGATTTTGCGATCCGCACAACCATCAGCGGTTCGTCGGTGAGGAAGCGGAGCGCTACTGGACGAACGGGGACAAGCCGGGCAGTGTCGATTTGTATGTCGGCGGCACCGAGCACGCGGTGCTGCACCTGCTATATGCGCGTTTCTGGCACAAAGTGTTGTTCGATCTTGGCTATCTGTCCAAGCCAGAGCCATTTCAGCGCCTGGTAAACCAGGGAATTATCCTCGGCGAGGATAATCAGAAAATGTCGAAATCGCGCGGGAATATCGTCAATCCAGATGATGTGATCGACCAGTACGGGGCGGACGCGTTTCGTTGCTACGAAATGTTCATGGGTCCGCTCGAGCAGATGAAACCCTGGAGTATGCGCGGCGTGGAAGGCGTCGCCCGCTTTCTCGCCCGGGTCTGGCGTTTGATGATGACGGAGAACCAGGCTGGCCAATGGGAATTATCGCCCGCGGTGCAAGATGTCGATCTGAGCAAGGCGCAGCGGAAAATTTTGCACGCCACCATCAAGAAAGTGACCGAGGACATCGAGTCGCTCTCCTTTAACACTGCGATTTCGCAGATGATGATTTTTGTCAACGCATTCATCCCGCAGCGCGGAACGGAAGCCATACCGCTTGCAGCGATGCAAACCTTTCTCGTCCTGCTCAATCCGTTTGCACCCCATCTAAGCTCCGAGCTCTGGGAAAACTTGAAGTTGACCGGCGAAATCACGGCGCAAAGCTGGCCGAGTTACGACGAAAAATTTCTAGTGGAAGACGAAGTCGAAATCGTGATTCAGGTAAACGGAAAAGTGCGCGATCGAATGAAGATGTCGATCCAGGCGAGCGAAGAGGAAATCAAAAAGGCCACGCTCGCGCTCGCGAAAATTCAGGAACTCACCGCCGGAAAGCAAATTCGCAAAACGATTGTGGTTCCGAAAAAGCTCGTCAATATCGTGATATGAAAAAGATCTTGAACGAGTTCAAGGAATTCGCCGTAAAAGGCAACGCCGTTGATCTCGCGGTCGGAGTGATTATCGGTGCGGCCTTCGGTGGGGTCGTCAATTCACTAGTCAAAGATGTGATTATGCCACCAATCAGTGTTCTTACCGGCGGACTCGATTTCTCCAATAAGTTTGTCATTCTGCGAGCGGCCAAAGACGGCTCTACGGCATTCAACACGCCCGCAGACGCTGTAAAAGCCGGGGCAATCACATGGAACTACGGCAACTTCATTACGCTAATCATTAATTTTCTCATTGTCGCGACCGCTATTTTCCTTGTGATCCGAATAATCAATCGACTCAGGCCTCCACCGGAAAAGCCGCCCGACACGAAGGATTGCCCCGCGTGCGCGATGAAGATCCCCATTAAGGCGACGCGCTGCCCTCGCTGCACGAGCGAACTTTCGCCGGCGGCCGCGCGTTAGCGCTGTAATCGGCATCGTTGATGCCGACCGGCGCGCTCACAGTTTCGATAGCATTCAGCTCCAGCGGCCCTAGGGAATTTCTGTAAATTATTGCTTGCCCTTGGCTGCGTGGCCTGCTATTGAGGGCGCGATACTGCAGATGCCTAGATGCCTTAACCTTACGCTTGCAGGAGCTGTAGCTTGCTTAATCGTGGGCTGCGCCACGCAATCGAAACCGACTGTGACCACCAGCGGGCGTCGCATACCAAATGTGCGCACTACCGCTTACACGCACCGCGAGGGAGGAAGCGGATGCGCGAACGCGCTCGGTTGTCGGCTTTCCGGCCAGCATGTGATGAGTGCTGCGTCCGATTGGTCGCACTTTCCTCTCGGGACCCGATTCCGAATTGCCGATACAAAGGAAGAATATGTCATCGACGATTACGGGTCTGCCATGATCGGCACCGACACCATCGACCTCTACAAGCCGAGCCGGCTTGAAATGAACCGCTGGGGCGTCCGCCACGTGGACATCGACATTTTGGAATGGGGCTCGGAGGAACAAAGTTTGAAAGTCCTCGCCCCGCGTTGCAAGCATCGTTGCGTACGGCAGATGGTTGCGGCTCTCGAGAAAAAGAAGGGCAAAGCAGTCGCCCAATCTTCTTCCAACCGTCCTTCACTTTGACGTTGGCCGGGCGCGAGCGCGCCGGTCGGCTCCGCGAGCCCCCCAACATTCGCCTTTGATTCCAAGCGAATGACGCTGCATTTTCCCCGCCCATGAGAATTTTCCTGACTGGCGGCGCGGGTTACATCGGCAGTGTTTGCACGGAACAGCTGCTGAATGAAGGCCACGAAGTCGTGATCTTTGATAATTTGAGCGAAGGCCATCGCCGCGCAATCGATCCGCGGGCGCAATTTATCGAGGGCGACCTGGCGCTTCGCGATCAAATCGAGACCGCTCTTTTCAGTTGTCGCTCCGACGCCGTAATGCATTTCGCCGCAAACGCGCTGGTTGGCGAATCAATGCAGAATCCGTCCAAATATTTTCGGAACAATATTTCGAACGGCTTGAACCTGCTCGACGCCATGATCGCAGCCGGCGTCCGGCGAATGGTGTTCTCTTCAACTTGTGCCATCTTCGGTCCGCCGGATCGTCTGCCAATCGACGAAACCGCTTTGCCGCGACCGATCAGCCCTTACGGCGAATCAAAACTGACTTTCGAAAAACTTCTGCGCTGGTACGACCAGATTTATGGCGTGAAGTTTGTTTGTCTGCGCTACTTCAACGCCTCCGGCGCCACAGAGAAGTTCGGCGAAGATCATCGGCCGGAGACACATTTGATTCCCGCAGTGCTGAAGGTCGCGCTGGGCCAAAGACCGAATCTTGAAATTTACGGTACCGATTATGACACGCCCGATGGAACATGCATCCGCGACTACATCCATATCGTCGACCTTGCGCGCGCGCACATTCTGGCGCTTGGCGGGACTGCCAGCGGATTCTACAACCTCGGCACTGGAGGCGGCTCCAGTGTTCGAGAGGTGATCGTGGCCTGCCGCAAAATCACCGGGCGAAAGATCGACACGATTGAGAAGCCACGCAGGCCCGGCGATCCAGCGCGGCTTATCGCTTCCTCGGAAAAAATCAAAAGCGAGCTTGGCTGGCGACCGCAATTCCAGTCGCTCGACGCCATTATCGAGAGCGCTTGGAAATGGCATCAGAAGTTTCCAAGCGGCTACGAAGAGTAAAACCTCAACGCCGCGGCTGCCCACGAGACATTTCCACAAGCCGATCTCATATTGTCATTCTGAGCGAAGCGAAGAATCTCAGATTAATTTTGGCTGATCCTGCCAACGGAAACAGGCCAGAGATGTTTCGCTTCGCTCAACATGACAGCGCCATTTATGAGATGAATGCTAATAGCTACTAAGGAGCGCCAGCAGCGCTGCTTCGACCGGTCCGATTTCCACATCGTTGACGTTTTCGCTTTCCGCGCGAAGAACTTGTACGTTTTGGTTACGCGGCGCCCACACATCGGGATTTGTTGGACCGAAGAGTAAGATGCAGTTCGCCCCCGCCGCCGCAGCGAGGTGCGAGATTCCACTGTCATGTCCCATGAAGATCGAGCGCTCGAGCACCGCCGCCAGATGAGGCAGCGATAAATTTTTTGCGAAACGGACATCTCGGTCTTTCCACTCGCGTTCCAATTGCTCGGTCTGTGCTTCGTCCGCCTCGCCTGAAATGACGACTAAGGAAGGACATCGGCATCCACCTTTGCCTTTGGCGCGTGATAAACCGCCTTCTCTTGAAAACAACGTGACCCAACTTTCCAGCGGCCAGTTTTTTTCCTTGCTGCCGCTTCCCGGATGAATCGCGACGATCGGTTGCTGTAGAGGCCGGAGAAAATCGCTCGCGAACTGTCGATCTTCTATTGAGGGGAAAACTTTTTCGGTAAGATCGACAACTCTGATACCCAAGTCTTCGATCGGTCGCGCAAGCTGGCGGCCGGCGTGGCCAGCTTTTTCGACGATCTTGGACGGCCCACAAAGCACATTTTCAACGCCACAGCGGCGCAGGTTGTTTTCAAAGATTCGATCTGGATCATACAGGTAGCTAATGATCAAATCGAAACTCGCGAAATAATTTGCCAACTCTGCTGGCGGTTCCGAGTTCCTCGCGAAAAATCTGGAGAGCGGCCCATATTCGATCGAGCGCACTGCTTGCGCGTAAAACCGATTCTCCGCAAGCACCGCACTGTGTTTGTAACCGAGAATCTCGATATGCGCACGCGGACAGGCGTCCCGCAGCGCCTTGAGCGCCGGCAGAGTGAGAATGAAATCGCCGATCGCGCCGCCGCGGATCACCAGTATGCGGTTCATCCTGCATTGTAGCGGCGCTCTATGAGCGCCGAAATTTATCTTGGCTGCGTTCTCGGCGGTCGCAGACCGCCGCTGTCGCTCTTAATATTGCGTAAACGTGAACGTGAGAATCACGCAGCCGTAAATGAGCGCGACAGCATGCAAACAGCGCCAGCGAACGACTGTTCGCGCGCTCCAGTTGATTTGATCGCGAAGCACGTACGGGATTGCGATCCAAAACAGTCCGGCAATGATCAGCAGATAAGCGAATACAGTTACAAGTAATCGGCTGTGTTCGTAGCGCAGAAACGCCGCATCGAGCAACGGCTCGGCGGCCAGCAGGCAAAGAATTCCAAGAGCGCGCACCGCGAGGAATTCATCGACGAAACGCAGGGCGAGCCCGTAACCGATCGGCAGCGCAATGAGGAGCGGGCGGCGGAAGGCGGAGAATTCGCCCATCTGGATCGTGGCGAGCAGCCAGAACGTCCAAACAAGACAAATAGTAAGCAGGACAACTCCCGCAACGTAAGAGCGCGGGAAGCATTGCACGACACTGGCGAAGTGCGGTCTTACCAATCCGAGCAAACCGATTAAAACAAGAAATGCACCCGCGATGATTCCGGCGGTGTGCAGAGAGAGATGGTAAATCATGCGTCGAATTTCACTGATGGCGTGTGAATTTGGACAGGGTGGTGAAAGTTTTCAACGTGCGATTGAGCCGGTGCAACTTAAAAAGTTGCCAGGCTAGCGCATGCCTCCGGCTTACGGTCGAACGTAGGCAAGCCAGAGGTTCGGTTTACTCTGACCGGCGTACCATACAAGCTGAATCCGTTCGCTTGCTCGACTCGCACATTGACAAGTTCTCCTATGAGCTCCGCGCCGCCTTCACCTGTTCGCCGTAGCCTTGGCGAAGGCGGAAACACCACGATTTTGTTCGTTCGCGTGCGGCCCATCATTCGCGCCGGATTTGTTTTGCTCGGCCCTTCGCAAAGAACCTCCACGTGGCGTCCGACCAGGCGTTCGAGCTTCCGACGGTTTGATTCGTTGACGATTTGGAGCAAATCCTGATTGCGCGCTTGCTTGGTGCGTTCGTCGATTTGATCGGGCATCTGCGCGGCCGGTGTACCGCGCCGCGGCGAATAGCGAAAGACAAACGCGTTATCGAACTGGATTTGCTCGACCAGATCGCGCGTTTGCTTGTAATCGCCTTCTGTTTCCCCGGGGAAGCCTACGATGATGTCTGTCGTGATCGCGATACCGTTGCGCGCCAGCCGGATTCGCCGGACAAGATCGACATATTTTTCCGCGGTATAGGTGCGGTGCATCGCTTTGAGAATTTTGTTGGAGCCAGATTGCAACGGCAGATGAACGTGCTCGGCCAGCTTCGACAAACGCGCAATCGCATCGATTAAGTCGTCGCGAAAACCGATCGGGTGCGGCGAAGTGAACCGTAGCCGCTCCAGTCCGTCTATCTCCTGGACACGTTCCAACAACTGCACGAAGGGAGATTTGTCGTCGATCTTCGGGAACTCGTGGCGACCGTAGAGATTCACGATTTGTCCGAGTAGCGTGACTTCTTTGACGTCGCGCGAAACGAGGTCGCGCACTTCGGTCACGATGTCATCAATGGATCGGCTGCGCTCCGCCCCGCGCGTCTGCGGCACGATGCAAAATGTGCAGTGCATGTTGCAACCCTGCATGATCGAGACAAACGCTGTCGCCTGTCTCGGCGCGAGTTGCTGATCGCAAATCGTCGATTGCGAGCCAGCTTCCTCGGCGACGTCAACGATCGAGAAACGCAGATCATCCATGCGGCTTTCAATTCGGCGTTGGGCGTTGGGCGTTGGACGTTCGGCGTTCTCGGAAATCGGGTTGTTCTTCAGAGCCACCAATTCCTCCACGTAATCCGCCACGCGGTGAAACTTTTGCGTGCCCACGACCAGATCGACATGCGGCAAATTTTTCAGCAACGATTCGCCGCGCGCCTGGGCCATGCAGCCAAGGAACCCGAACACTACGTGCGGCCGTTCTTTCGCCATGCGCCCGAGCATCCCCATTTTCCCCAGCGCCTTTTGGTCGGCCATGTCACGCACACTGCAGGTGTTCAGGAGCACGACGTCGGCTTCAGCTTCGTGTGCGACCCGTTCGTAACCGCGCGCGATCAACGAATGCGCGACCTGTTCTGAGTCGCGCTCGTTCATCTGGCAGCCATAGGTCTTGATGAAAAATTTCGGCATGAATGAGCGGAAACAATACACCGGGCAGTTTGTCTTTGGCAAAGCGCGTTAATGCCGCGAAGCGCTCCTCGGATTATCCGCTTTTCATGGCGTCGATATTTGCGATTTAATCAGCAAGCGAATGAAAGACAAGGCTCCAGCAATCGGAATTATCGGCGGCAGCGGACTGTATCAAATGGAGGAAGTCCAAGGCGTTACCGAACATCAGATCAGTACGCCATTTGGGCCGCCATCAGACACGCTCGTCGGCGGAACGCTGAGCGGGCGTCAGGTTTATTTTCTGCCCCGACACGGGCGTGGTCATCGGATTCTGCCGCACGAAATCAATCATCGGGGCAATATCTACGCGCTCCGCTCACTCAATGTTCGCTGGATCATCTCTGTAGCGGCGGTGGGCAGTTTGCAGGAAAAATACACGCCGCGGGATGTGGTCTTGCCTTCGCAGTTTTACGATCGCACGAGCAACCGCGCCGCTCATACGTTTTTTGGCGAGGGCATTGCAGCGCACATCGCCTTCGCCGAGCCGATCAGCGCGAACCTGCGCAGTCTTTTGGCCGAATCAGCCAGGTCTCTCGGCGTGACGGTGTATAACGGCGGCACTTATGTGAACATGGATGGGCCCGCGTTTTCCACGCGCGCCGAATCGGAATTCAATCGGCGCAACGGCTTTGACGTCATCGCCATGACGAATCTTCCGGAAGCGAAATTGGCGCGTGAAGCGGAAATCGCGTTTGCAACGATGGCCATGATTACCGACTACGACTGCTGGAAAGTAGAAGAAGAACCGGTCTCTGCGCAGACGGTCCTCAGCCATTTAGTAGCGAACGCCGAGACGGCGAGGAGAGTAATTGTGGACGTGATTCCGCGAATTCCGACCGCGCCAAACTGGCCGGAACATTTCGCGCTGGATACAGCATTGGTCACCGATCGAAAGCTCTGGCCAAAAACTACGGTCGAAAAGTTGAGGCCAATCTTGGAGCGATTCCTCGAAGATCAAAAATGACGAAGCACGAATGACGAATGACGAATTAAATCCGAATGCTTAAATGACAAATGGCGCACATCTCTTGTCATTCGGGTTTCGTCATTCCGTCGTCATTAGCCATTCGATGTTTGTCATTCGTTTAGTCGCTTAATCACATTCCACAGCCTTCGGATAAGTCGATCTAACGAAGCCGCGGAGCGCCTTCAATTGCTCTGCGAAGAGGTCCTGCATCACAAACAATTGAATTGCGACGGGAACGAATTGAGAATCTCAAAATGAAAGCGCGTTGCTTTGGGATTGCCCTGATTGTACGGACACTTGGTTAAGGGTAATTTTGGTTTAGTTGGGATTCAAAACTGATTGGGGTTTGGTAGGCAAGGCTGGAGTGAAGTCTGATGCGGTTATAGAAGGTTTCGATGTAGTCGAAGATGGCGGTACGAGCTTGAGCGAGCGTGGCGAAGCGGTGATGATAGACCAGTTCGTATTTAAGACTGCTAAAGAAACTCTCGATAAAGGCATTGTCGTAGCAGTTTCCCTTTCGACTCATCGAAGCGGTCAGCCCATGTTGGCTGAGCAGTTGTCGGTAAGCGGCACTGGCAAACTGGGCTCCGCGATCGGAGTGGACGATTAAGTTTTGAGAGTAGTGGCGTTGGTTGATAGCCATACGCAACGCTGCGCTGGTCAGAGCGGTATCGAGAAGTTGGCTC
>DASYDT010000103.1:0-20809 GCA_036499425.1 Candidatus Udaeobacter sp.
CAAGCGTTCTTTGGTCGCGTCGAGCATGTACCGTACTCTGCCACTTTCACGAGTGATTTGGAGTGCCTGCCACGGCACGGCCACTCTGGTGCTTCCCAGCCCAAGAAAGCCGCCGACACTGACCACGGCGAACCTGATCTGGCCAGTATCCGGTTCGATTAGCAGTTCATCAATTTCACCAACATCTTGATTCTGGAAGTTGATTACTCTTGCTCCGTTGATTTCTGAGGTTGCAAGCAAGGTCGCAACCTCTGTTCTTTGCTCTATTGTGTTCATATATTTGGTTTTCAGGTGGTTTGATTTATTGCGGATTGGAAGTTGGTGAGCCTTCGGAATTGGACTAGGGCTCTACCCAGTCAATTTTCCAATAAACAAAAATCGGCTCGGCCGCCGAACGGGTGTAAAGGCGCTGATAATTTTTGCCTTCGACCTTCGGCGCATTCTTCAGTTTTTCTTTATCAGCGTCCAGCACCCACTTCGGTTTGTCTCCTTCCTTCGTGATCTGGAATGCGTTTAATGGCACCGCGACCCTCGTTGATCCCAAGCCCAGGAAACCGCCGACCTCCAGAATGACAAATCGCACTTGCCCTGTATCCGGGTCGATGAGCACATCCTCGATCTCTCCGAGGTCCTGACCCTGCAGGTTTTTAACGTGTGTTCCCTTGATGTCCGACGTCCCAACGAGAGACGGGTAATTAGTGGCTGGATTCTTAGCTCTTGCTGCCCACGCTACCGATCCACCGGCACCAAGAACAATGAGCAGCAGAGAAACTGCAATAGTGTTGAGTGTTATCTTCATATTAACAATGCGTCTGATCGCGGTCCGATGGACCGGTAACTTAAGTTCTCTTTTTTATCGCCGCGGGATTTGAATGCTTATCGACGCGGCCTCGGCGCGTCCCGCATGCGTTGTTCAATTAGAATGAGCGAACTCGATGAGCACGGGATTTTGTTAAGCTGTCCAAAATGCGGACGCCGCAACCGCATGAGATACGAAGGTCTGGGCAAGGTTTTCCGCTGCGGCCAATGTAAGTGCGAACTGCAGCCCGTCGGGGAGCCGGTCGATGTTCACAATGACCTCGCTTTTGACGCGCTGATAAGCCATTCGGCGGTACCGGTGCTGGTTGATTTTTGGGCGCCCTGGTGTGGGCCCTGCAGAATGGTTGCCCCCGAGTTCAGAAAAATTGCGCGCGAAGCGGCCGACCAACTCATGGTCGCGAAGGTGAACACGGAAGAGGTGCCCAGCCTCGCACGCCGATATCGCATCACTGCCATCCCGACGATGCTGTTGTTCCAAAACGGTTTCGAAGTCGCGCGACAGGCGGGAGCAATGCCCGCGCCGGAGATTCGAAGATTTATCGAACAAGCACACTTAGCCGAAACCAGGAGTTAAAATGGCAACTACACTAAACAAGAGCGGGTTCGAACAGGCCAAACAACTGATCAACAAAGGATGCTTCGTCGCGGATGAGCGGGATGATTGGAGCGAACACCAACCATCAACCGAGGAAGAAAATAAGCTCACTCAGGAACACGGGATGGGTGAATTTAGAAAATGGCATCTCGGAGTCGATGATGAGCATGACGAGCAGACCAAAGGGCGTTCCAAATTTCCCTACGGAGATTTCAAGAACGTTCACCGCTGCGCCGTCATTTCCGCGGAGAGCCGAGCCGGTCAATACAAGCATTACGACGTCGAAAAAGCTGCGGCGCACTTGCACAGAATGATCGACGCGCAGAAACCGGTTCATGCGAAGCACTGAACGAAAAAGTAGCGCTGGCCACAGCTAATTATCGCTAGGCACCGGCGCTCGGATGCATCCCCATCTCTTTCTGACTCGCAGCAAGGAACTGGTGGACGAACTGCACGGCCATTGAGCCTTCGCCCACCGCTGCGGCGACGCGCTTAATAGAACCTTGTCGGACGTCGCCACCTGCGAACACGCCGGGCAGGGTTGTTTCCAAGAGAAATGGTTGTCGCTGCAACGGCCACGCTCCGGATTCGGCAACCTGCGGACCAGTCTGCACGAATCCCTTGCCATCGAGTTTGATCTCCGGTGGCAACCAATCGGTGTGCGGCACTGCGCCGATGAAGACAAAAAGGGCCGGGCACGGAACCGTTTCTGTCTCGCCGGTGTTACCGTTCGTGAGCTGCACGCGCTCGAGCCATTTGTCGCCTTCAATGCCGGTGACTTCGGTGCGTTTTCGCACTTCGATGTTCGGCGTCTCCTCAATCCGGCAGACCAGATAATGGGACATGCTTTTACCTAAATCGTCGCCGCGGATGACGACGAAAACTTTGCTGGCGTGCTCAGACAAGAACACAGCTGCTTGGCCGGCGGAATTTCCACCCCCCACCACGATAGCGTGCGCGTGTTGGCAGAAAGGCGCCTCGACTTGAGTGGCGGCGTAGTAAACGCCCGTGCCTTCAAAACGTTCGTTGTTCTTAACGTTGAGCTTTCGGTAGGTCGCACCCGATGAAATCACGACGCATTTTGTTGAGATCTTCTCATTCCGATTAAGTCGGAGGTGGTAATAGCCGCCCTCATGATGAAGTCCGACGACCTCTTCCGGCGTAGACAAGGTCGCGCCAAATTTCTCTGCTTGCACCACAGCCCGTTCGGCCAGGTCACTCCCGGAAAGCCCGGTCGGAAATCCCATGTAGTTCTCAATCTTCGAACTGCTGCCAGCCTGACCGCCTGGTCCCATCCGATCGAGCAAGAGCGTCTTCAAACCTTCGGACGCGCCGTACACTGCCGCCGCGAGTCCCGCAGGTCCGGCGCCGACGATCACCAAATCGTAAATTGTATGGTCGATCGGCTTTCTGATGCCGAGACAATCGGCAAGCGCGCCATTGGGAGGATTGCGCAAGATGCGATCTTCTCCGCAGATCACGAGGGGCGTTTGATCGGGCGTGGTCTGGAAGTTTTTAAGTAGCGCGTCCACGTGCGGATCGTTTTCCAAATCGATCCAACTGAAGGGAATCTTGTTCTTTGCGAGAAATTCGCGGATTCGGTGAGTGTCTTTGGAATGATGCGAGCCGATGACTCGGACTGAGGCAAGGCCGAACTCCTCGATCAATTCCCGACGCATGAGAAAAGCACGCAACAGGAGATCGCTTAAACGCGGCATTTCCCTGAGGATTTTCTTCAAACCGTCAGTGGAGACTTCAAAGGTATCGCAATCACTTCGCGCGATCGCGGTGACAGCCGATGGTCTGCCCGCGAGCAACTCGACGTCGCCCGTGAACTGCCGCGGTCCGAGCACCGTTACAAGCTCGTCCGAACTCCCGTCGCGGATTTCAACCTGACCGCTTTTTACAATGAAGAACTTCAGCTCCTGTTCGCCCGTAGCGGTAAGAGTTTCTCCGGCCTTGAATTCCCTGGCCGTTGCGAATCTTGCAAGTATTTCGATTTGTTCCTCGTCGAGCTCAGGACAGGCGACTTCAATCTTGGGAAACGCAGTCGGGTGAAGCTTCGTTGCCGCCATCGCTCTTTAGCTTCGCAGCACAGCGTCTGCACAGACGTAGCCGAACCGGAAGGTTACTTAAGTTACCGGCGGATTTGATGGATCACGCACGTAATTCTTTTGGGGACGAACAAAATCATTCAGGAGGAGTACTATGGCTGTTGCATCAACTATCTCTGCACCGGACAAACGGGCAGATCGTCTCAAAACGCCTCGCGATCGACCTGAAAAGGAGCAGACGCGCGCTGTTCTGCAATCAGTCAATCCTTTCAGCGGCGAGTTGTTAAAGACTTACGCCGAGATGAGCGTCGACGAAGTAGAGGAAGCGATTGCCAGGGCGCATGAAAAATTCGCGACTTGGAAACGCACTTCGTTCTCAGAACGTGCAGGCTTTCTCCGACGCGCCGCCGCGTTGTGCGTCGAGCGGATGGAACAACTTGCGAAACTGATGACGCTCGAAATGGGCAAACGAATCGCGGAAGCGCGCAAGGAAATAAAACTGTGCGCGGCGATTTTCGAGTACTACGCTCGCAACGGCCAAGAATTGTTGCAGCCAGAGAGAATTCAATCGCGGCTCGGAGACGGCAGTCTTTTGAATCCGCCGCTGGGTGTGATCTTCGGCATAGAACCATGGAACTATCCTGCTTACCAGGTCGTGCGCTTCGCTGCGCCGACTTTGATGGCAGGCAACACGGTCGTGCTGAAACACGCGTCCAACGTCCAACAATGCGCGGAAGCGCTCGAAGCCATATTTCGCGACGCCGGCTTTCCGCCGGGTGCATACACGAATCTCGCGATTTCATCTCGCCTCGCCAATCAGGTGATCGATGACGATCGAGTCCAGGGCGTGTCGTTTACCGGAAGCGACGGCGCGGGCGCAAAAGTTGCGGAACGGGCCGGCCGAAACGTCAAGAAAACGATTCTGGAACTCGGCGGAAGCGATCCATTCGTGGTGCTCGAAGATGCTGACATGAATCTCACAATCGATCGCGCCGTCACGGGGAAGATGACGAACATGGGACAGTCGTGCGTTGCCGCGAAGCGTTTCATCTTACTGGAAAGAATCGCTGATGAATTTATCGAACGCTTCTGCGCACGACTGGCTAAGCTCAAGATGGGCAATCCACTCGATGATGAGACTGGAGTTGCGCCATTGTCCTCCGCGCGCGCCGCGGAACAACTTGAGAAACAAGTCAATCGGTCTGTCGCCGGCGGAGCGAAATTGATCCTGGGTGGAAAACGGCCGAGTCCCGACAGCGCGTTCTTCGAAGCAACGATCCTAACAAATGTTCAAAAAGGAACACCGGCATACGACGAAGAACTTTTTGGTCCCGTTGCTTCGGTATTCGTAGTTTCCAACGAGGAGAAAGCGATTTCCGTCGCGAACGATACGAAGTACGGCTTGGGCGGTTCCGTTTACAGTCGAGACGAAAACCGCGCCAGGCGCGTTGCCGACGAGATCGATGCCGGCATGGTTTACATCAATCATCCGGCTTGGATTTACGAAGACGTGCCCTTTGGTGGAATCAAAAAATCTGGATACGGACGCGAGTGTGGCCCGCTCGGAATTGAAGAATTCGTAAACAAAAAACTTGTTCGCTCGCTGGTACCCGCAGACGCGGATTAGTCATGCCAAAGCCTGCTCGAAATCGAAAACAGTTGATGAAGGCGGCGGCGATCGATCGCTTCGGTCCGCCGTCGGTTCTGAAGCTGCACACGTTGCCGGTGCCGCAGCCGGACCGTGGCGAAGTGTTGATCGCGTTACGCGCCGCGGGTGTTGGAGTTTGGGATGGAGACATTCGTGCCGGTTGGTGGCCGGAGGGTCGTCCAAAATTCCCCCTCATTCTCGGCACGGACGGTGCAGGAATCATCGCGGAGAAAGGCGAGCGAACAGCACGCTTCAAAGTCGGCGATCGCGTTTGGGCCTATCAATTCATCAATCCCAAGGGCGGATTTTACGCCGAGTATGTGGCGATCAATACGCGCTATATCGGGCCGGTTCCGGCGAGACTTGATTTGCTGCACGCCGGCGCTTCAGCTGTCACCGGTTTAACGGCGTTACAAGGCATCGATGATCATCTTCGCGTTCGCCGCGGAACAACCGTTTTGGTTTTCGGAGCGAGTGGCGCGGTCGGAACGCTGGCTGTGCAATTCGCGAAACGGAACGGTGCGCGAGTGATTGGAACCGCGCGGTCGAAGACGGCGGCACGTTTAGTCAGGAAGCTCGGTGCAACTGATGTAATTGATCCAGATGAAAAACAGGCCGCCGAGCGATTGCATGCAGTCGCGTCCGATGGAATTGACGCCGCATTGGCGCTGGCGGGCGGCAAGACTCTGGAACGCCTCCTTGATCACATGCGGGCAGGTGGACGCGTAGCCTATCCCAACGGCGTCGAACCGGCACCGCGTCGGCGCGCGAACATTCGAACTAAATCTTACGATGCAATAGCGAGTCCGAAACATTTTGCCCGGCTCAACCACGCGGTGATGGAAGCGCGACTGCAGGTTCCAATTGCCGCCGTTTATTCGCTCGCCGACGCCGCGAGAGCCCATGCGCGATTACAGCGCGGAGGCATAGTTGGTCGAATCGCATTACGCATTCGTTGATCAGTTGAAAATGAAACCCAGGAATTTGCGAAGATGGACTGAATAATGAAAGCAGTTGATGAAAGCGTAAAAACGCTGGGGCTTCCTTCGGGCCGGGAAATTCCGGTTCTCGGGCAGGGCACGTGGAGAATGGCGGAAGACCCGAAGAAAAGAGCACAGGAGATTGAAGCCTTACGTCTCGGCCTCGATCTTGGGATGACCCTCATCGATACCGCCGAGATGTATGGGGAAGGCGCGACTGAAGAACTGGTCGGTGAAGCGATCGCCGGACGGCGCGAGGAAGTTTTTCTGGTCAGCAAAGTTTATCCTCACAACGCAACCCGACACGGCGCACCCAAAGCATGTGAACGCAGTCTGCGCCGACTTGGTACTGATCATATCGATCTTTACCTGCTGCACTGGCGGGAGTCGACGCCGCTCGAAGAGACGTTGGAAGCTTTTCAATCGTTGAAGGGAGCCACCAAAATTTTGGAATACGGCGTGAGCAATTTCGACGTCGACGACATGGAAGAAGCGTTCGCATTGCCCGGCGGCGACGAAATTGCGACCGATCAGGTCCTCTACAATCTGAAGCATCGCGGAATCGAATGGGACCTCCTTCCATGGTGTCGCGACCGAGGTTTACCGATTATGGCGTATTCGCCAGTTGGACATTCGCCGCGCACGCAACAAAGCATTCTGGCTCATGCGACATTAAAAAGAATCGGGGCGCGACACGAAGCCACCCCTGCTCAAATCGCCCTGGCCTGGCTGTTGCGCCAGGACGTGGTCGCCATCCCCAAGGCAAGCAATCCCGAACACGTTCGCGAAAATCGAGCTGCTTTGGACGTCGTGCTTACGACGACTGATTTGCGTGAAATCGATGCCGCCTTTCCGCCGCCACGCCGGAAAGTCCCGTTAGCAATGGACTAAAAAACACAGTTAACCCAAAATAGGTAAACAACAAAGGCTGAAGCGAACATGAAAAGGAGGAGATGTTCATGAGTGCAACTGGTCTCGAAGTGTTTGATACAACCGTGCAAAAAACCAACGTCTGGCTCAAGGATTTGATGGAGGAAATGGGTTGGGATCGGCACAAAGCCTATCAGGCGTTGCGAGCGGTTTTACACGCGTTACGCGACCGCCTCACGGTCGAGGAAACGGCTGAGCTCGGAGCGCAACTGCCCTTGCTGATTCGCGGCATCTATTATGAAGGCTGGGACCCGACGGGAAAGCCGGTGAAAGCTCGGCATCGCGAAGAGTTTTTGGCGCGAATTTGTGAACACTTCAAAAGCGATGACGAAGTAAGTCCTGAGGTGCTTGCACGCGCCGTGTTTTCTCTGCTTTCGAAGCGCGTTAGCAGCGGAGAAATCGAGAACGTGAAACATATTTTGCCGCGGGAAATACGCGATCTTTGGCCGGAAAGCGCAATGCATGAACAAGCCGTTCCATGATCGCAGGGACGCGGGGCGGTTGCTGGCGGAGAAGCTATCCGCTTATGCAAACCGTCCGGATGTCATTGTGCTTGCGCTTCCGCGCGGCGGCGTGCCCGTCGGGTTTGAAGTAGCTCTCGCGCTCAATGCGCCACTGGATGTTTTCCCTGTGCGCAAGCTGGGCGTGCCCGCACATGAGGAGCTGGCCATGGGCGCAATCGCACCTGGCGGCATCCGCGTTTTGAACGAGGAACTTGTGCGAGCTCTGCACATTCCAGAGGACCGTCTCCGTGCCGTGATTGCCAAGGAACAACAGGAATTGACCCGGCGTGAGAAGCTTTATCGTGGTGATCGTCCACCCCTCGATGTGCGTGGCAAAACCGTAATACTCGTGGACGACGGTCTGGCCACGGGGGCTACCATGGTTGCGGCCATCAAAGCGCTGAGACAGCAAGGAGTAGGACGCGTTGTCGTAGCCGTTCCGATTGCATCACCCGAGACGTGCAACCAGATGCGGGCCTACGTTGACGACATTATCTGCGCCGTCACGCCGGAACCTTTTTACGCGGTCGGGCTTTGGTACGAGAACTTTTCACAAACTTCTGACGGAGAAGTCCGCGAGCTACTCAAACAAGCAAGCGAACACGCTGTCGCGCATTCAACTTGAAAAACTAAAGGAGGGAACCATGCCAACTACGACTGAGGCAACGCTAATCGACACCGTGCGTGAAGCTGCGCACCGATTGACCGGCGCGTCCTACGACTACGATCTGTTGATGGATCGGATCGGTGACGCACGTTTTGTGTTGATCGGTGAAGCATCGCATGGCACGCACGAGTTCTACCACGAGCGCGCTCAAATCACGCAGCGACTCATCAAAGAAAAAGACTTCACCGCTGTTGCGGTCGAAGCCGATTGGCCGGACGCCTATCGCGCCAACCGCTATGTACGCGCGGCGAGCGACGACGAGTTTGCCATAGAAGCGCTGAGCGACTTCAAGCGTTTCCCGACCTGGATGTGGCGCAACACCGACGTGGTTGAGTTTCTGGAATGGCTTCGCACGCACAATGAGGAGCTGCCACCGCGCCGCACCAAAAGCGGCTTTTATGGTCTCGATTTGTACAGCCTGCGCGCATCGATGGAGGCCGTGCTTCAATATCTCGAGAAGGTTGATCCGGAGGCGGCCAAGCGCGCTCGCGTTCGTTATGCCTGCTTCGACCAGTTCGGGGACGACACGCAGAACTACGGTTTCGCCGCAGGCCTCGGTCTCGCGAAATCATGCGAGGAGGAAGTCGTAGCACAGCTCATCGAGCTACAACGCAAAGCGAGCGAGTACGCGCGACGCGATGGTCGCATGGCCGAAGATGATCTTTTTTACGCGGAACAGAATGCGCGCCTAGTTAGAGACGCGGAACAATATTATCGATCGATGTTTCTGGAGGAGGTTTCTTCCTGGAACCTTCGCGACCAGCACATGGTGGAAACGCTCGATGAGTTGGTTCGATATTTTGATCGTCAGGGCATTGAAGCGAAAGTAGTTATCTGGGCCCACAATTCCCATCTGGGCGACGCGCGTGCGACGCAAATGGGCGAGCGGGGCGAGTTGAACGTTGGCCAGCTCGTACGTCAGCGCTACGGCCGCGAAGCCGTCCTGGTCGGCTGCACTACGCACCACGGAACTGTGACGGCCGCCTCAGATTGGGGAGCACCGGCTGACCGCAAGCGGGTTCGCCCCGGACTTAGCAACAGTTACGAGGAACTTTTTCACGACACGCAAATCGGCCAATTCCTGCTCACTTGGAATGAAGGCGACACAGCGTTGAACGGATTACGCGATCCGAAACTCGAACGCGCCATCGGCGTGATCTACCGGCCCGACACCGAGCGCATGAGTCACTATTTTTGGGCGCGGTTGCGGGACCAATTTGACGCCGTGCTTCACTTCGATGAAACGCGCGCAGTCGAACCTCTGGAACGCACCGCCGAATGGGACGCGGGCGAAGTGCCGGAGACATATCCTTTCGCGGTCTGAAACTGATCGAGAGCGGCTAATGACGCCCCGGAAAACGTCAGACCAAAATTAGTCTGCGGATTGCGGTTGCGCCCGCTCTGGCCGCAACATGGTTTGTTCGATTCCATCGACGAAACGATAAGGCTTCCTGTCCGGATACAATATCGAGCGCTTGGTCCCATCTTTAGGCCAGGTGTAATGACAGTTCTCGCAATAGTATTCCTTCTCTATCAGGCCGATCTTGGCCAGAAATCCCAATCCCAGATTCGGAACGAGAGCTCGGTGAGCAAACTGCGGGTAATGAACCTGCAATGATCCGCATTCCGGGCATCGGATGGCATCACGCAATATTCCTTCGGCTGCGTCCCACTCGAGCAGAAGCTGCTGCGCGCGGTCAGCTTGATCCACCGCAACATCGATCCGCACGTCGGCTTCTTCCGGCGATACAAACCACAGCTTTTCGAAGAGCTCACCGTTAATTTCAGCATCGATGCCGGCGCGAACGAGCCGCTTCTGAATCGCCTCGGCCCTGGCGCAGTCGCTAAAAGTTGCAACAGGAACTCTCACGGACCAATTTCATCCTCGCGTTTTGAAGAGCAAGTGAGTTTCTATTTGTCGCGTGGCACAATGCGAACGGGCGAAGAGTCCAAATACATTTTGACCGTTTCGCCCTCAAGGTTGTCGCAGTAATTCGGCTCATTCGCGGGCAATCTGCCAGTTTTCCTCCGCTTTGATCGCGAACACGCGGATCGAACTGTTGACGCAATTTGCCAATCCGGTCCCGTACCGTCTGTCGTTTCGTTAGGGACGCCCGATTAAATCATAACAATGCCCAGGGAATCGTTGGAACAAAGACGCAGACGAGTTCGTGAAATCATTACCCGTCTGAAGAAGACGCATCCGGACGCTCAGATTGCGCTAAAATTTTCAAATCCTCTTGAGTTGCTCATCGCGCTGATTCTCTCGGCTCGAGCTCGCGATGAAGTGGTTAATTCCATCACGCCTGAACTGTTTCGCCGGTATCGAACTGCGGCAGATTGGGCCAATGAAAAACCGGAAGTGCTCTACAAGCTTCTGCGGCCGATTAATTTTTACCGGACTAAGGCACGAGCCATCCAAAAGGCTTGCCGCATGTTGGTGGAGAAATTTGGCGGCCAGGTGCCCGATCGCCTGGAGGATCTCCTGACCCTTCCAGGTGTCGGTCGGAAGACGGCAAACGCGCTCTTGGGAAATGCTTTCGGACAGCCGGCAATTACGGTTGATACGCACGTGGCCAGAGTTTCACAGCGGCTCGGGCTTACTCACCACACCAATCCGGAAGAGATCGAAGCTGATCTGATTGAGATTGTGCCGCGGAACGAACAGGTAAAGTTTTCTCACCTTCTACAATTCCATGGCAGGCGCATCTGCCTCGCCCGGATCCCGGATTGTCCTCACTGTTCGATCAACGATCTCTGTTTGTATCCAAAGAAAAGCAAATCCAAACGGCGGGATCTAAAACGCAGGCCTCCGGGCTTAGTTTGACGCATCCGATTGCGACACCTCACGGCGAACTTCACGAGCTTTCTTGTCGGTGCGAAGTCCCTCAAATCGTGGATGGCGAAGCATGTTGTTTTGCGTCCACTCGGTGAACCCTATCTCCGCGACCAGCTCGGGTTTGACCCAATGAATTCCCGGGCCGCGCGGCAACTCGCCTTTCTGAAAAGCCGATTGGGTCTGTTCAAGGCGCTCAAGCCGGTGGCGTAAATCGAGGAGCGTCTCCCGGTTGAATCCGGTGCCGACTTTGCCGGCAAAAACCAGTGTTTTTCCGTCGGGCTCATAATACCCCACCAGAAGCGCGCCGAGTCCAGCACGAGAGCCTTGAGGATCGGTGAAGCCACCTATCACGAACTCCTGTTCGTTGACGCATTTGATTTTGACCCAGTCACGGGTGCGCTTCGAGACGTATGAACTTTCGCACTGCTTGCCGATGACTCCCTCTTCGTGGCAGCGACACGCTTCACGGAAAAGGCGCACACCATTCCGCGGGTTGAACTCGGTCCAGCGAATGCGCTCAGACCATTTCACGGCTTCACGAAGCAGTTTTTTACGTTCGATTAAAGGCAGCGACCGAATGTCGTAACACTCAGTATAAAGAAGGTCGAAAAGGTAAAAGTAAGCGGGGAACTCTTTTGCGCGACGCGCGATCTCTTCCTGGTCGCGCAGATGAAATCGCTGCTGAAGCAGTCGGAAGACGGACTTTCCATTTTTGTCGAGGCTGACGATCTCGCCATCAACCAGAGCCGGCTTGGAAAGGCTTGCCTTCAGCGCATGCGGAATCTCCGGGAACCAAAGGGTGTCGTCGTGTCCATAGCGGCTAAGAAGATGGACCTTGTGTCCATCGAAACGGCCGAGGATACGTTGACCGTCAAATTTCGACTCGAAGATCCAGTTGGGATCATCAAACGGATCGGAAATGAGCGTGCACAACATCGGTGGCACAAATCGCGGAAGGGGGGTCCGCTTGAGCGAGCGCAATGCGCTTTGCCGCGATGCGCGCTGCTCTGAACCCGTATGAGATTTGTCTAATACGGCTCTGGCCATAAGGATTTCTTGTAACTTGTAACGCCTGAAGAAACTCGCCGTCCCTAGAAAAACTTGAACTCACGGAGGTTCATCGAAAATCTGCCAGGCGGACGAAGCTTGACAGCGTACACATAACGTCGCGCAACCGCCTTTCGCGTGTCCCTTGTTTACGCCGCGGGCACGACGCACACCGCAGCATTGGGTGGAATCGATGTTGCAACGATTGTTCGACGTGAACGAGGAGTGGCATGCGAATAACTAATCAGAGTGTGTTGCCAGATGAAAACCGCCCCCAAGCTACCGCTGCCTTCCGGCAGAAAGAAGGCGTTGCAGCCATGAGCACTTCCAAATCGCCCGTCCCTCGAATGGCCCGGCAAGAGCGCGAACACACCATCGAGGTCAACTTGGAGGAGCTCGAACAGTTTTTTAACACGATGGACCCTTCGCCGTTTCACGAAAAGGATTTGGATCACGACTTGGAGGAGTTCATCGTGAGTTGGGCAAAGGAGTACCCGCTGCAAGAGGCACTCCGGTTGGTCGTATATCTGCAAAACCGCACTTCGGGCACGGACGCGCAGAGTGTGATCGAGCAGGCTGTGCACAATTATTTTGGTTACAAGACTGATTTGAATCACCGCGAGTTCAAGCTGCTGCTTCGCGAAGGCCGCATGAGTTTGCTGATCGGTCTGGTGTTTCTAAGCGTTTGCCTAACCGCAGGGCAGATGGCCAGCCGTGTGCAGATTCCCGGCGCCAGCATCGTGGAGACCAGCTTAACGATCGCCGGCTGGGTGGCGATGTGGCATCCAATGGATGTTTTCCTTTATGGATGGTGGCCGTTACGACGGGAGGGTAAGGTTTATCGCAAGCTCAGCACCATACCTGTAGAAGTCAGATATTCCCCTGTCCCCAGCGCGTCGGGTAAGTTCCTCGTTTCCGCTGGCACACGAGAATGAGTGTCTGTTCAAATAACGGAACTTAAGTTACCGGCCTGACTGCTGTGGGAGCGTCGAAGTGTTAGTTAAGAACTATTAACTTCAAAACTGAAATTCTATGAACACCACAACTGTCGAAGAAACGTCGCAGCGCACATCAACCGCTGCTCCTATCAGAGAATCTGTGATAGCGATCTACAAAACTCACGCTGACGCCGAAGAAGCCGTCCACAGACTGAACCGTGGCGGGATTCCGATGGAAAAAATCTCAATCATCGGACGAAACTTCCAGGTCCGGGAGGACATTCAAGGCTATTACCGGCCAAGTGATGCCGCCAAAGAAGGTGCTGCTTTTGGCGCCTGGTTCGGCGGACTTTTCGGACTACTCTTCGGTTTTGGGCTGTTCATTCTTCCAGTGGCAGGTCCGCTGATCGTACTTGGACCCCTGGCTGGATTGATCGCCGGAGCAGCCACCGGGGCGGGCATTGGGGCGTTAGTAAGCGGCCTTATGGCGATGGGTGTCTCGAGGGAAGATGCGTTGAAATACAAATCGCGCATCGAAGCCGGAGAGTTCCTTCTTGCGGTCCTTGGCACTTCAGAAGAGATCGAAAAGGCCCGGAGCATTCTTGAGGCAACTAGCCATGTTGGTCTCGAGACGCATCGCAAGGCTGCATAGTACGCAGGCTAGTGCTGCTTATCGCATCAGGGCCATGAGTTTGCTCCGACTGGGCACTTCCAATTTTCGGAAAATCGTGTGCAGATGCTTCTTCACCATCTGCACACTCAACCTGGTCTCGTCGGCAATCTCTTGATTGCTGCTGCCCTCACAGGCAAGGCGCGTGACTTCCTGCTCGCGAGAGGTGAGCTGCGCGAAATGCGACAGACGTGTGTCCTCCACCATAACCGCCGCTGCGCCGGGACCGCGCATCTCTTCGCACTGAACAAGAAAATCCGGAGGCGTAAGACCAACCGTGCTGAGGTGTGTGATGCTGATTGTCACTCGCAGTTGGTGCCATTTCGGATGATGAAACGATTCCTGCCCGATTTTCGGCTGATCTACGTTCACTCCCGATGCATTTTCCCAGCGTCTTTTAAGTCTGCGACAACCATCGAGGATTTCATCTGGAACCGGAGCTGTCGCCGGCGTGGCTTTCATGACACGCGCGGCCTCGGCTCCTTCGCGCCAGGCTAGACAAAACTCGCGCGCCGCTTTGTTTTGATATGCCAGCCTCAAGTTCCAGCGCAGCAGCATGGTCGGCAAAGGCAGCCGGCGTAGAAATGTTTCAAGAGCGGCACGCGCAGACTGTTCACGCTCCAGCGATCTAATGCGGCGAAGCGCAATATCGAATTCCGCGTAGAAGCGACCGAGCAGTTTCATCTCTGACTGGCGCGCTTCGCCTTGCCGACCGGTGCGCATAATCGTGATTACGCAAGCAAGTCGTCGTCCGCTCCAAAAGCAGAGGGCCATCGCATACTTGCATTTGCGGGGCTTCATGTAATCGCGGTAAAAGGCCGACTTCAACAAATCGGCGCGATCGGGAAAGACATCGCTATCGGGGACGATCTTGCTTCGCGGATGGGCGGACAAAAATGCTTTCAGCGGCTCGGGATCGATTGGCCCATCGGGAATTGAGTGCTGCCACTTTGCGATCGTCGGTCGCACGAGGTTGTGTTGCACAGTCAGGCCGAGATTCGATGCGTGGAAGGATCCGGCGAACACCCGCTGTACGGCCACCCAGAACGAGTCGACGTCGATTGCCGAATGCAATGCGAAAAACGATTTCTCCAGAACCGCTGCGTCTGCCGCCTTCCCTTGGCGTGGTGTGAGTTTTTGTCCTTTCTGTTTGACCGCCTGTTCCAGCGCGTCGATCAGATCGCGTTCGCGAAAAGGTTTCGTTAAGAACTCGGCTGCGCCGGCTTTGATCGCGCGCACTGTCATTGGGATATCGCCGTGGCCGGTGACGAAGATAATTGGCATTTTGCTACCGCGCTTTGTCAGCTCGCGTTGCAAATCGAGCCCGCTCAAGCCGGGCAGCTGCACATCGAGAATCAGACACGCCGCGCCCTCCCACGGTTTGCTTCGCAGGAAATCTCGCGCGGAGGAAAATGGCTTGACCTTAAATCCTGCCGATTCGATCAGCCGTTCAGTCGAGCGTCGGAAAGAAGTATCGTCGTCCACGAGATAGACGAGCGGCTCTGGCTGGGTCATTCGTTAGGCTAGGGTGTTTCAGACCGGCAATATAAAAGAGAAAGTGGCGCCTCTCCCTTTATTGCGCCTGGCTGAAAGCTGGCCGCCAAAACTTTCTATGATCGAGCGACTGATACGCAGCCCCATTCCCATGCCATCTGGTTTCGTGGTGTAGAACGCGTCGAACATTCGATCCGCCGTTTTTGGCGTGAATCCGATACCCTTGTCTGCAATCGAAATCAGCGCAGCTGCCTTCCGATCCAGCTTACCGAGCCGCGCGCTGATCGTCAGAATGCGCCGTTCTTTTGGAACCCCTCTCATCGCGTCGATCGCGTTCACGATCAGGTTGAGTAAAACCTGCTGAAGTTGAACCCGATCGGCATGAACAGCCGGCGCATCTTCTGCCAGTTTCGTTTTCACACTGATGCCATGCTCATTGAGCGAATGTTTTGCGAGAGTCAGCGCTTCATCTGTTAACTCGCGCACGTTCAACTCGGTGAGCCCGGTGCTGGGCCGTTTCGTTAACGCTCTGACACGCGTGATAATGTCGCTGGCGCGGTTGGCATTGCTTACGATGTCGCGGAGCGCAGCGCGCGTCTTCTTCTGCGGCCCGCGCTTGCCCACCAACTGCAGGCAGTGGTTGCTATTATTGACGATCGCACCGAGCGGCTGATTGATTTCGTGCGCGATCGCCGCGGCCATTTCTCCCATCGCACTCATGCGGCTCACATGCGCCAACTCGGTCTGTGCTTCTTGTAATGCCTTTTCGGTCTGCTTGCGCGCGGTTATATCCACCGCCATGCCGATGAATTCCAGATTGCCGTTTGTTTTCTCCATCGGCCGTCCGATGCCGTGGTGATATCGGATCACTCCATCTGGACGAACGATTCGATACTCGATTTCGAACTCACTCTTTTCGCGCGCTGCCCTCTGGAGCGTCTCTTCGACACAAGGCAAATCCTCGGGGTGAATGAGACGTTGCGTGTTCTCTTTGGTTGGCTTGAACGTATCGGGATCGAGACCAAAGATATGGAAATGTTCTCGTGACCAAAGGCATTCTCCAGTCGCGACATTCCAGATCCAACTTCCAATCTGTCCAATGCGTTGCGCCTCCGCCAGGTGGGACTCACTCCGGCGCAGCTCTTCTTCCGCGCGTAATTGTTCGGTAATGTCGATCATCGTTCCGACATATTCCACCAAGTCGCCAGCCTTGTTGAAAACCGGCTCGGCGACACTGCGAATGAAAAGGATCGTGCCGTCTGGCCTAACGACTCGACATTGCGCATCAAATTCCGTCTTCCCTCGCATGGCGCGCTCGAGCGCTGCCACAATCCACGGGCGATCGTCGGGATGAATGAACTTGATTGCCTCCGGATATGGAGGCGTTTCCATACCCGGATCCAGCCCGAGGATGCGGAAATGTTCGTCCGACCAAAACAATTCGCGCGTCGCGACGTTGAGCGCCCAGCTACCGGTGTGACTGAGTCGCTGACCTTGCGCGAGGTATGCGGCACTGCGGCGCAACTCCGCTTCCGCCTTCTTCCGTTCAGTCACGTAGCGCTGAAACATGACGATTCCGCCGTCGGGGCTGGGATAAATATGATTTTCCAGCCACTGGCCGAGCGGCGCATGGTAAAGTTCCTCGGTTAGCGCTACGCGCTTTGACATGACGCGGCGGAGGTTCGCCTCGTTAGGCACCTCCGGAAACTCGTCCCAAAGCACTTTCCCGAGCAGTTCCGCAGGATCTTTTCCCAGGAGTTTCAGCTGCGCGGCGGCGTGCTGGTTAAAGTAGGTGAAGCGCCAATCCTTGCTCAGGGCGAAGAACTGATCGGAAATGCTGGCCAGGATCACATCAACCTGCTCGTGCGCTTTCCGTACCGCCTCTTCCGCTTGCTTGCGCTCGGTGATATCGATTGTCGTCCCGACGTATTCGATCAGAGTGCCGGCCTTATCGAAAACAGGATGAGCGATGTTGTTGACGTGCCGGATGGTTCCATCGGCCCGCACCACGCGATACCCCAACTCGTAATCCTTCTTTTTCCGAACGGCGCCATCGAAGGTCTCGCGCACGCCAGACCGATCGTCCGGATGAATGTACTTCATGATGGACGGATAGCCGAGCGTTACCTTTTTCGGATCGAGTCCGTAAATCTGGAAAAGTTCCCGCGACCAAAAAATCTCCCCGGTGGAAACATTCCACGCCCAACTCGCCGTGTGACTGAGCCTCTCCGCTTCGGCCAGGTAGGCTTCACTGCGTCGCAACTTTTCTTCGGCCTTCTTGCGCTTGGTAATGTCTTGAACAAGGCTCAGTACACATTTCGCTCCATCAAGTTCGATCAGCTTAGCGACAATCAGCACGTTGCGAATCTCACCTGACTTCATTCGAAGCCGCCCTTCGATGTGATTTAGAGCGCCCTTCTCCTTCAACGTTTGTACCAGTTGGTGCCGGTCATCAGGATCAGCCCAGATGCCCAAGGCCGTCGACGTGTGTCCGATGACTTCTTTCCAATTAAAACCAATCAAGGCGACATAACTGTCGTTCGCATCGATAAAGCGGCCATCGGGCAGCGAATTGATAGCGATCGCGATTGGGCTGGCATTGAAAATAGCCTGAAAGCGTTCGCCACTCTCGACCAGCGCCTGCTCGGATCGGTTCAGCGCGGCACGATTTTTTTGTGCAGATTCAAGAAAAGAGCCGACGCGGGCGAGCAACTCACGCGTATTGAATGGTTTGACCAGATAATCAACCGCGCCCGCTTCGATGCCGCTGGCTTTCGCTTCTTGACCGGCACGCGCGGACAAGAGAATGACAGGAACATCTTGCGTTCGCGAATAAGCGCGCACTGCCGCGAGCAACTGAAAACCGTTCATGCGCGGCATCATGATGTCGGCAAGAATGAGATCGGGCGGATTCGCCTTTGCCGCACACAAGGCTGCTTTCCCATCATTCACCGTCTCCACTTGATGCCTCGAACCGAGAATACGTTGCAGATAGCTCCGTATATCGCGGTTGTCGTCCGCGACTAAAATGCGATGCGATTTAACAGCCGGCGCGCTCGGTTTCGCTTCGGCTGAAACAGATTCTGTTTCCGGTAGTTGGCGGTTTCGGTTTCGTGAAGTGATAGAAACGCCTCGAGATCGATGCCTGCCTTCCTGATTTTGCACAGAGGGACGAAGCTTGGGTCGGGGCATTTGAGATGGGACGTCGCTAAACAACTACAGATATAGGCGTTATAAAGGTGCTGTCCAAAGGGCAAACCATTCCTACCCGCAAAAAGGTAACTTTGGTTACCGAGTCGTTTGACCAACTACGGGGTTTACGCTTTTTCGCTACTGCCACTGCGGCAGTCCAGCCGGCTTACAATTTGGGAACCTAAGTTACGTGGTGTAACGAGGAATTTTCCCGCACACTGGGATCATGGGTGATCTGACGAAGGAACTTTGCAAACGCATTCACCATCGAATTGATGTGCGAGGATATTGTGTAGTGTATGACCACGAGCTGGTGCACGTCTGGCCACCCGAAGCACCGCTGCACCAAAAGCAAATCGAACTGATCAAAAAGCTCGCCGCACAAAATGATTTGAACGTGATCATTCGGGACACTGGCCTTAACGCCACCTTCAAAAAGAAGCTCGTGCCACGCGAGCATGAGAGCGCGAATGAGCGAAACGGTGACACCGCCCTGAGCCGATTGGAAAATGCAAAGCAAGGTCGAGCGCCCTGAGATTACCCGCAAAATCACGACTTGGTTGGAGCTGTTCAGGAAACCGGCGATTTGTCGAGAAAAGGCTACCTAAGTTACCAAGCGCCACCGCGACTCAGCGACGATTCAGCTACTGTCGACAAATCAGTTGTCGCGCTGCGGCGCTCAGGAACCGACGCTGAATGCCGCAATTGAGACTCGCTGTCGGTTTAGCAAAGGAGAAAAGAATGACAACTGCAACAGAAACCGAAACCAGATCCGACCAGGAGATTCAGCAGGACGTACTCGACGAATTCAGATGGGAGGCTCGCCTCAAGCCAAACGAAATCGGCGTGATAGTCAAAGACGGCATCGTCACGCTAACGGGATGGGTGGATTCTTATGGCAAAAAATGGGCGGCCGAAGAGGCTGCTCTGCGTGTTCGCGGAGTAAAGGCGGTCGCGAACGATGTCGAGGTACGGTTGCCCGGCTCATCGGAGCGCACGGACGACGAGATCGCAGCTGCCGTGGTGCGCGCATTGCAATGGGACACTTTCGTTCCGGCTGACAAAATCAAAGTTACCGTGTCAAAGGGCTGGGTTACGTTGGAAGGCGAAGTCGAGTGGCAATTCGAGAAGCAGGATGCCGAGCGCGACGTTCGCAACCTGTGGGGCGTAAAAGGCGTCACCAATCTGATCACCGTTAAGCCGCGCATCAAGGCCTCTGACGTGAGAGAAAAGATAGAGCAAGCGTTAATACGCAGTGCGAAGACGGACGCCGACCGGATCACTGTTGAAGTGGACGGGAGTACGGTCACGCTGCGAGGAACAGTTCATTCCTACGCAGAGAAAGAAGAAGCGGAACGGGCCGCGTGGCAGGCGCCGGGAGTTTCTTCCGTAAAGAATCAGATCAAGGTCTCCTATCTCTAGACTTCCCCGGTGGCGAAGCGTCATTGCCTGCGGCCATCCAGCCTGGCGATGACGCTTTTCCTTTCGCCAGCAAGAAAATCAATCCGGGTGCGCTCAGTAAAAGGCAACCTAAGATACGAAGTTAGCGAAGGGTGGGCGTGCGATTCTCAAGTATATGCAGCACGCTGCGGTTAGTAGTCACCAGTGGAAAGTCATCGACACATCTCAGCTCGAACCTCCGCGCGAGAAACGCCGCACGCGCCAGCCAGACTTGGAAGATCGCCTCGCCGAGTTGCAGGCGCGGGACTCGCGTCGGCTGCGTATGCTCCGCACTGTGGCGCATGAGGTCCGCAACCACGCGAACGCCATTAGCCTGGTCGCAGTCGATTTGAACCAAAGCCGCGAGGACGTGGCCGTAATTGCCTCGAGTGTTCGCGACATCAACATTCTTATGGACCAACTCCTCGAGTTCGCCAATCTGCTTTTCGCTGGAGAGAAGAAGCTCACCACTGAATCGCTGAGCCTCGCCGACCTGCACCACGATATCGCCGTCGTGCTTCGAAAAATGGCCGACGCCAAGGGACTGCGTTTCTATGGAGCCGTGCAAAAAGGACTGATGACGGTCGCGAGCGATCGGCTGAAGCTGCGCCAGATCGCCCTGAACCTCGGCACGAACGCTGTGAAGTATACGCAGTCTGGCGCTGTAAGTCTGTGCTTCGCCCGGCACGATGCTGCGTGCTGGATGCTCGAAGTTCATGACACGGGACCTGGAATTCCTCGGCACGGCCGGGATAAGATGTTCGAGGAATTTCAACGTTTGCCCGAAACCAGTGCGAATCAGCCGGGTGCCGGACTCGGTCTTGCCATCGTGCGACATCTGGTTCAACTGCTCAATGGGCGGATCGAGCTGGAAAGCGAAGTCGGCTCGGGCACGTGCTTCCGCGTGGTCCTGCCGATGCATTACGCATGAGGCACGCGTCGGCGATCGCAAATCCTTCGACAAGCTACAAATAAGCCCAAATGGCAACTTAA
>DASYDT010000104.1:0-3544 GCA_036499425.1 Candidatus Udaeobacter sp.
ACCAGCAGGCACAAAAAGATTTTCGCGAGCCATTCTGAAGTTGCTTTGCGGATCGTCCGGCGGCACGCAACGCTCGTCTCCAAAGGTGAAGCGAATCCGATCCCACGGAAAATCATGCGCCTCCGCTGCAACCCGGGCGTAAACCGGCGCGGGCGTGTTCCCGCCCGAGAGTGCGATCCGGAACTCGTTGCGCTCTGCGATCGCCTTGCGCGCCTGCTCGAGAATAAAGGCAGCGGCGTCGCCGACGAAATTCTTGGTGCGAATGACTTTTGGGGAGGCCACGGTTACACAACTCTATAGATCAACGGTAGAGATAGGGCTCTGCGCCATCCGGACGCCGCAGAGCGGCGTCCCTACCTTAAATCGCGCAATGCGATTGGCCGCGCTTTTGCAGATAACGCTGATGATATTCTTCAGCGGGCCAGAACTTCGATGCGGGTTCGATCTGTGTCACGATCGCACGATTGAAACGGCCACTCTTCTCCAGTTTTTCTTTTGAAGCGGCCGCGACTGTTTCCTGCTCGGGTGAATGATAAAAAATCACCGAGCGGTACTGGTGTCCCACATCCGGGCCCTGCCTGTTGAGAGTAGTCGGGTTATGGTTTGACCAGAAAACATCGAGCAGTTGGTCATAGCTCACCTGCGCTGGATCAAATTCCACTTCCACCACCTCAGCGTGCCCCGTCTTGTCAGTACAAACATCCTGATAAGTTGGATTCTCCATTGCTCCACCCGCATATCCGACACTCGTGGACAAAACGCCTTTCACGTTTCGAAAAGTCTCCTCGACTCCCCAGAAACATCCTGCGCCGAACGTAGCTTTCTCCGTTTCCATGCCAACACGATGAAGCGATTGCACCGCGCGCGCAACAAATGCTTGGAACCATTCACTGCTTGACTTGCCCGCGTCGGTCTTATTTCCATGGCACTTAAGTCCAATTGCGGTCGATCACGATTTCTGGTACTGCTAAAATCCTTGACCGTAATGAACAACCGCGCCACTACCCTGCAGCAGATCCAACCGCTGTTGCCTATTCGGCTTTTCAATGGTTTGGGAGCGCTGTTAGAGAGAACGCAAATTCGATCGAGCCGGATGTTTGCGGAGGACCTGATCGAGACTGCAAAGCGACGGTGCGGTCTGGATGATTTTGGCGAGGGCGAATTTTTTGAAGCGCTGTCGCGCTTGCTTCAGTCGTGCCAGGACGAAGCCCGGCTCAACCTCATCGGAAAAATTGCTTTGAAGGTCGATGTTTTAGAGGCGTTGTGCGTGCGTCTGCAAATGGAACGAGACCGGCAAGTTTATCCAGACATCGCACGCCAGGAAATCCGCGAACCGCTTTTTATCGTAGGGCTGCCTCGCAGTGGCACCAGCGCATTGCATAGGCTGCTCGACGCGGACCCGGAGCATCGATCTCCTCTCATGTGGGAGGTGAGATCGCCGTGTCCACCGACTCGCGACGGAGAGAAACGCCGAATTCAACGCGCGAGGCAAAGTTGTAACTTTTTTAACTGGCTCGTACCTACGTTCCGTTACGTGCACACGGTGGGACCAGAAATTCCGCAGGAGTGCGTCAGCCTTATGACTCCCACGTTTTTGAGCGATCAGTTCGATGCGATGTATTATGTGCCTTCATATCGCGCGTGGTTTTTCCGGCAGGATTTGCGGCCTGCATACAAATATCATCGCCGATTTCTTCAACATCTGCAGTTTCGGCGGGCGGCGCGCCGTTGGGTCCTTAAAGCGCCTACTCACATGTTCGACCTGCCGTCATTGTTGTCCGTTTATCCGGATGCGCTGTTCGTGCAGACCCATCGGACACCGGTCGATGCGATGGCGTCAGTATCAAGTCTCGTGACGATCCTTCGTAGCGCGTTCAGCGATGTCATTGATCCAGTTACGGTCTGCCGGGAGGCAATCGAGTACTGGTCTGAAGCGACGGACCGATTTTTGCGTGAACGCGATCGATTGGCGGACAACCGCATTTGTGACGTCAAACATGAGGAGATTCGTCACGACCCTATCGGTGCAGTGCGACGAATTTATGATCATTTTGGCTGGTCATTGTCCCAGGAAGCGGCGCGGCGTATGCGAACCGTTGTTGCAAGCCAGCGCGAGAGATCCTCAAACCACCGATACGATCTTTCGCAATTTGGTTCGTCGGCGGAGGAAGTGCTAAAAGCATTCGCGCCGTATTGCCAGCGATTTGGTTTTTCCCAGTCAGCCTGCGTGCAGCAGGAGCAACCAACTCGTTAGGTTCGCGGCTGTGATGGAAGGAAAAAACGCGCGGATGATTTTTGAAGTTCGCCGCGTAATCCGCTCTAATCACCCGACTTTGCCGGGACATTTTCCCGATGCGCCTCTTGTGCCTGGAGTGGTAATCCTCGACGAAGTACTCGCAGCGCTGATCGAGTGGCGTGAGAACTCGCAGCTCACCGGCATACGAACAGTGAAGTTTCTGGCGCCCTTGAAGCCGGAACAGTCATTCACGATATGTCTCTCCGCGGACAACGAGAGCGCCGGTGAAGTCAATTTTTGCTGTCGCGCCGAAGACCGGGTAATAGTCGAAGGTCGACTTGAAGTCGAGTGGGGAGCAAAATGAGCTGGTGAACGCCGCCACATTTGACGCGCACAAATTTGAAACCGGGCGGAGCGACCCGCGTCTCGCTGAGTCTCTCAAGGAATTTCCACCGTCGATATTCAGCGAACGCTTGTATCAGAGCATCGAGCTGATGGAGCGTTACAGCACCGAATTGGCTGTCGACCTGTTAGGCCGGTTAAATGTTGTGGAACAGCTCCGTGAGTGGCGGTCCGCCGACGAGCTTTGTGTGCTCCTTCGGTTTCAGCCGCGTTTCAAGATCGCCTTAGAATGGATCCTGGCGCGTTTGGTCGAAACCGGATGCGTAGAGGTGCAAGGCGATGGGACGACCTGCCTGTATCGTTTGGCGCACATGCCGTGGCAACCCAATCTCAAACGCCTTCGCGCCTTCGGTGTGAACATTGATCCTTCGAATGCGGCGACGCTCGATTTGTTGGATCACGCAGCAAATCTCTACCCGGTGATTGCGAGCGGCCGGCAAGGCGGCGATCAGAACCTGTTCGGTCCGCAAGGCATCCCGCTTTGGCTTAATTATTTTCATAATGACAATCTGACTTATGCGGTCAACAACTGGATAGGCGCTGTTGTCGCCGCCGATCATCTTTCCTCCCGGCGGAGTTTGAGGATTTTGGAACTCGGCGCCGGCACAGGTAGCGGCACGGAAATTTTGCTGAAACTGCTCGAGAGACGAGGCCTTTTGCCGCGAGTTGAGCGCTATCTCGTTACCGAACCAAACGCGTACTTCCGGCGCTTCAATCAGCGCAAACTGGCCGCACAATATTCAAACGTCCCATTGGAATGGGCGGCGCTGGATCTCGATTTGCCATGGAATACGCAAGGAATCTCTCCGGCAACATTCGATCTCATTTATGCCGTCAACGTGATGCACATCGCGAAGAATCTTGTCTTTGGCTTGAACGAGGCGCGTTCGGCCCTGGCTGCCGATG
>DASYDT010000105.1:0-20561 GCA_036499425.1 Candidatus Udaeobacter sp.
CAGCAATGGATTTTATCCCGAGTTCATTTTGAAAGACTACGAATTAATTTCGACCAATCCGCCGCCGATTTTCCAAAGTCAGATCCAGGGGAGACCGACCCCGACGGAACTGCGTTACACGGTCGAAAAGCCGGAATAACATTCGCTGTTGTCATTCCGAGCGAAGTCGAGGAATCTCAGTAATGCTTCCTCAGACTTGGCCATTTAAACAGCAAGAGACGTCTCGACAGAGTTTATCCTGAGCGGAGTCGAAGGACTCGACATGACAAAGCTCGCAGCTACTTCCGAAAAGCGAGATCCTTTCGTCGAGGAATTTCTACGTTACCTTTCGAACGAACGAAACGCTTCGGCACGCACGCTCAAGGCATATCGGCAGGCGTTGGCTGGTTTCGGAGCGGAGAACAAAACCTCGTGGAAGAAATGCACAGCCAACGATTTTCGCGATTATCTCTTTGCGCTTATGAAGCGTGGACAAGCCCGTTCGTACGTCCGACTGCAATTTTCCGCGTTGCGTACTTTTTATCAGTTTCTCGCAGCTCGGAAAAAGCTGCGACGCAATCCGGTGCGCGAAGTGCAATTGCCAAAACTCGAAAAGAAACTGCCACTCGTGCTGGCGCGTCATCAAATCGACGAACTGATCGCAGCGCCGCTAAAGGTTGATAAGAATCGCGCGGCGCCCGGTTGGATGCCGCTGCGCGACGTCGCGATCATGGAATTGTTTTACAGCAGTGGCTTGCGATTGAGCGAACTGGCCGCGCTCGATGTGGCCGATCTGGATCCTTACACAGAATCGGCGCGCGTATTCGGCAAAGGCCGCAAAGAACGCGTCTGCCCGGTCGGCTTGCCCGCGCTTGAAGCAATCCAGCGGTATCGCGCCGCGGCCAATGTGCATGCAGGGCCGCTCTTCATAAATAAGGCGCGAAAGCGAATGTCGGTGCGCTCCATCTGGCTCGTGTTAAAACGTTATGTGCGCCACACATCAATTCCGATCTCAATCAGCCCACATAAATTGCGGCATAGCTTCGCTACACATCTGCTCGATCGCGGCGCCGATCTGCGCAGTGTGCAGGCGTTGCTCGGCCACGCCAGCCTTTCGACCACGCAAATCTACACACACGTCACCGTCGAACGTTTAAAGAAAGCTTACGCGGATGCTCACCCGCGGGCGTGATTTTGTAACGCGCCTCAGCTCGCTGGCGCAGGAGCGCTGCTTTGCGGTTGCGCTTCGGCAACCTGGAACGACAGCTTTCCGTCAACGGCCACGACCTCGACTTTGTCGCCGGCCTTGACGTTGCCGCGGAGCAATTCTTCCGCGAGCGGATCTTCAAGAAAGCGCTCGACTGCACGACGCATTGGGCGCGCGCCATATTGCGGATCGTATCCTTTCTCGATGAGGAATTCCTTTGCGCTCTGCTTCAGCTCGATGTGGACGTCTTTGGCTTTGATGCGGGCAAGCACTTTGTTGGCTTCCAGATCAACAATGCGCATTACATCCGGTTTGCCGAGCGAATGAAACACGATGATCTCGTCCAGCCGGTTGAGGAACTCGGGCTTAAACACGCGCTTGGTTTCATCGAGGATTTTGTCACGCATCGATTCGTAATCGTGCCCTTCCGCCGGTGCGCCGAAGCCCATCACAGTTTGTTTCTTAAGCAATTCGGCGCCGACGTTGGAAGTCATGATGATGATCGTATTCCGAAAATCGATTTTGCGCCCTAACGAGTCGGTGATCTTGCCGTCCTCGAGAATTTGCAAGAGCAAATGCATCACGTCGGGATGCGCTTTTTCGATCTCGTCAAAAAGTACAACCGAGTACGGCCTGCGCCGCACCGCCTCGGAAAGTTGGCCGCCCTCCTCGTATCCGACGTAGCCGGGCGGCGAGCCGATCAAACGCGACGCGGTGAATTTTTCCATGTACTCCGACATGTCGATCTGGATCAACGCATCGGCGTCGCCAAACATGAACTCCGCCAGCGTGCGCGCCAGAAAGGTTTTGCCGACTCCGGTCGGTCCGAGGAAGACAAATGAACCGATCGGCCGCCGGGGATCCTTCAAATCCGCGCGTGACCGGCGCAACGCTTTACTGATGGCAGTAACAGCTTCGTCCTGGCCAATGACGCGCTGCTTCATGTCGGCCTCCATCATGAGGAGCTTTTGAGTTTCTTCCTGCTCCATCCGCTGGAGAGGAACGCCGGTGACCTTCGAGATGATGTGCATCATATCGTCGGCTGTCACTACGACTTCTTTCTCTTCCCGCTCCTCGCGCCATTTGTTCAGGATAGTATCGAGTTTTTCTTTGGCTTGCTTCTCCTTATCGCGAAGCGCAGCGGCTTTTTCAAAATCCTGCGCCTTGATTGCGCCTTCTTTTTCCAAGCGGATCTCTTCTATTTCTTTTTCAATATCCTTCACGTCAGGCGGCCGCGTCATCGAGTTGATGCGGGCGCGTGCACCGGCCTCATCCATGACATCAATCGCCTTATCGGGCAGAAACCGTCCCGTGATATAGCGATCGGAAAATCGAACGGCGGTCTCCAGCGCTTCATCGGTGAGTTTTGCTTTGTGGTGCGCCTCGTACTTCGGTCGGAGACCTTTCAAGATTTGAATGGCTTCATCAACTGTTGGTGCATCCACTTTTATCGTTTGGAAACGGCGCTCGAGCGCTGCGTCTTTCTCGATGTATTTACGGTATTCGTTCATCGTAGTCGCGCCGACGCATTGCAATTCACCACGACTCAGCGCGGGCTTGATAATGTTCGATGCGTCCATCGCGCCTTCGGCCGAGCCTGCTCCGACGATGGTGTGCAACTCGTCGATGAAAAGAATGACATTCTTGGAACGGCGAATTTCGTCCATCACGGCTTTGATGCGCTCTTCGAATTGGCCGCGGTATTTTGTTCCGGCAACCATTAACGCGAGATCGAGTGTGATCACTCGCCGGTCGCGCAACAAGTCAGGCACGTTGCCATTTGCAATCTCCTGCGCCAATCCTTCAGCGATGGCAGTTTTACCGACGCCCGCTTCACCAATCAGGACTGGATTGTTCTTTGTCCGCCGGCAAAGCACTTGAATCACCCGCTCGATTTCATTACGCCGGCCAATTACGGGATCGAGTTCGCCTTTCCTCGCCAACTCTGTCAGATCGCGGCCAAATGCGCGAAGTGCGGGGGTCTTAACATCTTTTCTCGTTCCCGATGCTTCGGCACCTTCCTGCTCGGATTCAGAGGGCGTGAAGTTTGGATCAAGCTCTTTGAGAATTTCGTTGCGCGTGCGTTCGATGTCGAGTTCAAGGCTCTTGAGCACTCTGGCGGCCACGCCCTCGCCTTCGCGCAAAAGCCCAAGCAAAATGTGTTCGGTGCCGACGTAGGAATGATTGAGTGCCTTGGCTTCCTTGCCCGCCAGCGCCAAAACTTTTTTCACGCGCGGCGTGTAGGGAACATTGCCGACAATCTTGGTCTCCGGTCCCGAGCCGACCTGTTTCTCAACCTCCATGCGCACGGTCTCAAGATCGAGACCCATCTTTTGCAAAACATTTACCGCCACTCCCTGGCCCAGTTTGATCAGTCCCAAAAGCAGGTGCTCGGTGCCGACGTAATTGTGATTAAATCGGTCCGCTTCTTTGCGAGCAAGCGCCAGAACCTGTTGAGCCCGTGGGGTGAAATTATTCATTCTTTGATGGCGCAGTAGTCGAGCCATTCCCCGACTCCTTCGCCATCTTACTAATATCAGGTTTGGGAAAGAGTTTCAAACGCTCCCGGATAATTTGGGCGCGCAAGTGATCGCGTTCTTCGGCATTCAGTTTCTGTTGCGAGCTTTTTTGCAAATGCGCCGGCTGGGTGTCGATAAACAATTCATCGATCTGCAGGCGCTGGTTTTCTGGAAACGCGCCCAAGTCCATGCCGAGCTTGATGATCGAGAGCAGGTTGAGCGCTTCCTTCGACGGCATGGCGTGCGCATACGTCAAAACGCCATACGCGCGACCAATCTGGTCGCAAAGTGTGTTCGGTTTTTTCTGGAGCAAGATTTGTCGCGCGTCGTGTTCCTTTTCGATAATTGTTTCAATCACCTTGCTCAGACGATTGATAATCTCTTCTTCCTTCTCGCCAAGCGTAGTCTGATTTGAAATTTGGAAAAGGTTGCCCATCGCTTCGGTGCCTTCGCCGTACAGACCGCGCACCGCGAGACCGATTTTACTGACCGCTTGAATGACTTGGTTAATCAGCTCGCTCAGGACAAGCCCGGGCAAGTGGAGCATCGCGGAGGCGCGCATGCCGGTGCCGACGTTCGTGGGGCACGCGGTCAAGTATCCCAGCCGCGCATCGAAAGCGAAGTCCAGTTTGCTTTCAAGTGCGCTGTCGATCTTGTCCACGAGCTTGAATGCCTGTTTGAGCTGCAGCCCGGAGCGAATCGATTGCATCCGCAGATGATCTTCTTCGTTGATCATCACGCTAAGGGTTTGGCGCCGATTCACCACCACCGCACTCCCCGCGCCCTTGGCGGCATGCTCGCGACTGATCAGGTGGCGCTCGACGAGCACCTGCCTGTCCAATGCCGAAAGGTCCTGCAAACTTTCGGAGAACGATTCCTGCATTTCCGGAAGCGCTTCCACGTGTGACCTGATCAGGTCGAGAATTGAACTGCGTTCCGCTTTCTTCGCCCAGCCAGGAAAAGGACGGTGGCGCAGGTTGCGCGCGAGCCGCACTCGGCTGCTGATTACAATTTGGTGATGCGGCCCTTCACCGCGCAGCCATTCTCCCGCAGTGGAAAGCATGTTTGAAAATTTCATGACGACTTGGAGAGATCGCTTTCAAGCTGTTTAATTTGATCGCGCAACGAGGCGGCTGTCTCGTAGTTCTCGTCTGCTACCGCTTTCTGTAGATTTTCGCTCAGCGCGCGCATTCGGTGACTGAGCGCAATTGAGCGCTGCGCACGTTCCGGCAGTTTCCCCACATGTTCTGTGCCTTTATGCATTGCTTTCAAAAGCGCGTTCAAGGCCTCTGCAAACGTGACGTAGCAGTCGCTGCACCCCAGGCGGCCAGTTTTTTTGAAGTCAGCCTGGCTAAAACCGCACACCGAGCATTTTTGGCTGGGTCCGCCCTTCTCAATCTCTTCCGCTGCTCCGATGCCAAGCAGGAGATCCGCAAGCGCAAAACTCTTGGGGTCCTCGACGCCCTTTTCTTTCGAACAGGCCTCGCACAGATTTACCTTTTGCATCTTGCCATCCTGAATCTGTGTCAGAAAGACCGTCGCATCATTGCATTTGCAAACGTCGCACAACATCTCTGTTAATTAGACCGCGAAGTTTTCGAAAGATTCAACCGGAATAATTTCCTGCCGGCGAGGCGTCGCAAGGCGGTTGCGTTCAATCCTGGTCAAAGATCGGTGTGCCTGTTTCGCGGGTCATCTCGCGAAACCGCGTCATGATGCGCGTAGTAATCGATCCCGGTTTTCCGTTCCCAATCGAGCGCCCGTCAACTTTGACAACAGGAATAATCTCCGCCGCTGTTCCTGTGAGGAAACATTCATCGGCGGCGAAAATATCATGGCGAGTGATATCGGCCTTTAACGTTTTAAACCCGAGTTCCGCAGCGATCTCAAACACCACCGACCGCGTAATGCCACGGAGCGCGCCCGCGGTAACAGGAGGCGTAACAATTTGACCGCGTTTGATGACGAAAATGTTGTCTGCCGTGCATTCGGCTACGTTGCCCGCGTCATTCAACATGAGCGCTTCGTCCGCTTCAGCCAGGTCGGCCTCGATACGCGCCATCACATTGTTTAAATAATTGAGCGACTTAACTGCCGGATTCAGCGCGCCCGGACTGCAGCGACGCGTTGCACATGTTACTACGGTTAACCCCTTTCGATACATATTCTCGTGATAGAGGGCGATCGCTGCCGCGATAATGATTACGCTCGGGGTCTTACATTGCTTTGGATTCAAACCCAGATTGCCAACCCCGCGCGTGACTAGCAGCCGAATGTAACCGTCACGCATATGATTTTGCCGGATTGTCTCAAGGACCGCCTCCGTCATGCGCTGCTTGGTTATTGGAATTTCCAGGCAGATTGAGCGGGCCGAATCCCACAGACGATCAAGGTGTTCTCCAAGCCGGAACACTCGCCCATTGTAAAAGCGGATGCCCTCGAAGATTCCGTCGCCGTACAGGAGACCATGGTCGAACACGGAGACTTTTGCGTCCGCTTCGGAGTAAAATTTCCCGTCAATGTAAATCTTTGCGTCCTTGATGCCCACTGCGGTAGGCCGCGGGCGACCTTCGATCGCCGGTTCGACTACTGCATCCACAGTAGGTTCATGAATTTTGGGTTCGTCTAATACCGCTGCATCGGTGGTTTTCATAATGGCAAAAAAAATGTTCGACGTTTACTGGCGTAATTCAAGCAGCAAAATGAAACGCGTTGAAACGCGAATCCGTTTTGACTTTGTAACGCTTTTAACTTTTTAGCTCGGGGCCTGGTGTAACACGCCATCCTTGATATGCAACTGCCGGTCGCCGCGTGTTGCCAGACGAGAATCGTGTGTCACCACAAGGAGCGTTTTCGTCCGATCGCGCGCGAGATTTAACAGCAGATCCATAATAGCGTCGCCTGTTTTCGAATCGAGATTCCCCGTCGGTTCGTCAGCGAAAATGATATCGGGATCGTTCGTCAACGCCCGCGCGATCGCCACGCGCTGCTGTTCTCCTCCTGAAAGCTCTGCCGGCAAATGCTGCATGCGATCAGCGAGTCCAACAGCAGCCAAACTCTGCTCAGCCTCGTCCGTTGTTGCTCGATGCCCAATTAATGCGGGCAGCAGCACGTTTTCCAAGGCGGTAAGTTCAGGCAAGAGAAAATAACCTTGGAAAACGAAGCCCATTTTTTCGTTCCGCAGACGCGCTTCGGCAGAGGCGCTGCCAGAATACAATCGGCGACCTTCGAATTCCACGCTTCCTGACTCAGGACGCTCCAGTCCCGCCAATGTATAGAGAAGCGTCGTCTTGCCCGCGCCGGACGCGCCCGAAAGGAAGACGGCCTCGTTATGCGCAACGTCCATGGAGATACCGCGCAGGACCTCGATCCGGCGCGCGCCCATTCGAAACGACTGGTAGATATCACGGGCGACTAATTGCGGTGATTGCACGAGCAATTATCTCCCGCTAAGATCGGCATCGCGCAAGCTCATCATAAAATTGTAGGGGAAGCTGTCAGCTTCCCCTACAGATTTACAGATTGCTCGTAGGAATTGTCGTTAGGTCATTCCCAACGATTCCAACGTTGGTTGATCGATTGCAGCTGTTTCGTAAAGTCCGTGGTCACGTTGGTAACCTGCGATCGCAGCACGCGTAAGCGGCCCAATCAGACCGTCCACGTCGCCTTGATAATAACCTTGCTGTTGCAATGCGGTCTGCACATTGGCAATTACCTGGTCGGGCGGCAGGTGGTTGTAGGCATAGATCGGCCCATCCCAAGCATAATACGCGTTGGGAGAGTAGCCCCATGCCGGATACCAGTAACCCGCGTTAAAGAAATAAGGGGCGCCAAATACGAAGGTAATGTTGTTGTGGTAGTGATTGTGCCACCAGCTCTGGTCGTGCCATTCTGCCTGGTAGTTGCGAAAGGCGGCATATTTCTGTCCCTGCCAGTGCTCTGCGCCTTGAATGTGTCTGCCCTGCTGGAATTTCACAGGCGGCGCTTTTGCAGTGTTTGGCTGTTTCGCAACGTTGAAGTGCTGCGGCTTAAACGGCTTTCCTGCCGCGACGCCAGCTTTGCCTCGTTTGCCAGTAAATGCAGCGTTAGGTCCTCCTGCCGCTTGCCCGGCTGCGGCAGCCTGCCCTGTCGCTTTCCTTTTCAGACCGGTGCCGCCGCCGGTTGGATAACCTGCTCCTTTTACTTTGCCCATCTCTGCGCGCTGATTGGCGTTGGCAGCTTGACCTGTCGCTTTCCCTTTCAGACTGGTGCCGCCGCCGGTTGGATAACCTGCTCCTTTTACTTTGCCCATCTCTGCGCGCTGATTGGCGTTGCCAGCTTGACCTTGGCCCTTTGGCTTGCCGTATTGGGCTGGTTTATTCACTTGGTTCGGATAAGCGCCACCCTTTGCTTTGCCATATCCTGCTGACCTTGCTGCTGGCCCAGTCTGAGCGGGTTTACCCACCGCCCTTGAGCCCTGCGGCGCACCCTGCTGGGTAGGAGCAGCCTTTTTCTTCCCCTTCCCACCTTGCGGCTGCTCTTGGGCGTTACTGACGTGCAGCAGCGCAAGGGACAAACTGCAAATTAAGATTACAAGTGTTCTCATAAGAATTTCCTTTGGATGGTTAGACCCGTTGAGGCCGGTATTTATTTTACGTTGCCGCGATCTTTTTCGGATGCCTTTGCTACCGCAAATCACTGGTTGTTCCGTTCAGCGTATTACTCCTTGGCATTGTTGGCGCGCGGCTTCAAACAAGACAATTGCAACTGCGGTGGCCAGATTCAGCGAACGAATCCCGTACATCGGGATCGTGACACAAGCATCCTGGTTCTTCGCCAGCAGACTTTCCGGCAAGCCCTTTGTTTCCCGTCCAAAAACGAAAAAATCGCCATCGCGAAAATCGACGCCGTAATACGCGCGCGCGGACTTCGTTGTCAGGAAAAAATAACGCGCTGTGGCACCTTGTGTGCGCTGTAATTCTTGAAATGAATCCCAGATCTGCACATCAACTTCGTTCCAATAATCGAGACCGGCACGTTTCAATTCTCGATCATCGAGCGAAAAGCCAAGCGGTTTCACTAGATGCAGAGTAGATCGCGTCGCGAGACAAAGCCGACCGATGTTGCCCGTGTTCGGCGGAATCTCCGGTTCGATCAGAACAACGTTGAACATGATTTTTCAACCACGGATCACACGGATGTCACGGATAGAATTCAAAGATTTCCACTGTCATGTTGAGCAAAGCGAAACATCCCTGGCTATCGCCTTGGTGATGTCGAAACAAACTGATCAGAGATATCCGAGATTCTTCGCTCCGCTCAGAATGACAAGACACTCGCCGCAATCTCGCGTTTGTTTTCTATCCGCGTAATCCGCGGTTCACAGCTTGCCCGCCACGAACCTTTCCAGCTTCACCACGTCGGCCGCGAACTTGCGAATACCCTCGCCAGTTTTCTCGTAAGCCATGGCATTCTCGTTTAGCAACCAGCGGAATTTTTTCTCGTCCAATTCGAGCTTGTCGATCTTGGCCGATCTCGCTTTTTCGGGATCAAGTTTGCGTTCGAGCGCCTCGGCCGCTTCGGAAAGTTCTTTCATCAACTCGGGGCTAATCGTCAGGCAATCGCACCCCGCCAGCTCGCGGATTTGGCCGGCATTGCGGAAGCTTGCGCCCATGACTTCGGTCGGGATGTCGAACTTCTTATAATACGTATAAATCTCAGTAACTGACTGTACTCCTGGATCTTCTGATCCAGTGTAATCGCGTTTGTTTTCTTTCCTGTACCAATCGTAAATCCGCCCGACAAACGGCGAGATCAACTGCACTCGCCCTTCCGCTGCGCGCACCGCCTGCGGCAGTGAAAACATCAGCGTCAGATTGCAGCGGATCCCTTCTTTTTGCAGTTGCTCGGCAGCAAGAAGTCCTTCCCAAGTCGATGCAATTTTAATCAGCACCCGCTCGCGTGGAATTTTGCGCTCCTTGTAAAGTTTTACCAACCGCCGCGCTTTGTTGATCGAACCCTCCACGTCGTACGACAACCGCGCGTCGGTCTCGGTCGAAACGCGCCCCGGCACGATCTCGAGAATATCGGTGCCAAATTGGACCAGCAAATGATCGCAGATGTCTTCGATCTGCTCGTGACCGCTCAGACCTGATTTCTTGCGATCAGCCAGTACTTCCTCCAGCAAATGCGCGTACTCCTGCTTCTGCGTCGCAGCGTAAACCAAACTTGGGTTTGTCGTGGCATCTTGCGGCTTGAAATCCTTGATCGATTCGAAGTCGGCCGTATCGGCCACGACTTTGGTAAACTTTTTCAGCTGCTCGAGCTGATTCAATTTTGTTTTAGCTCCTTTCTCTTCAACAACTGCGGTGCTCATAGTTAAATCCTCCGTTTCGCGATAAACGTACGCCTCAATCAAAACATGGACAATCGAAAACTAGTAATGCCGGGAAGAATGGCTCTCCGTACAAATCGTGCGCAGTTTTACTTAAAGGGCGCAGCGCGTCGTGACGCCACGCATAACGCTCGTAATTATTCCAGGCATGCAGGAATTCAGTTCGCACACGCGCAGCGAGCTGCTGTGTGTCATCCTCATGGCGTGATTTGGTGCATTCGCCCATTGCGAATGCGACGAAGGCAACCATCAAAAACGCAATTAGCGCAATTCGGTCTGGCATTCGGGTCCGATCAGCTTAACAATCTACCAGGAGCTTCAAAAAATGAATACCATGTCCATTTCTCGACGTAAATTCGCTCAGTTATTAAGCGCAGGGGCCGCAGTCGCGGTCGTACGGCCGTCGCTTTCTTTCGCAAAGCGAACTCAGTCAATCGCAACGTTTCTGCCATCAGGCAACGGGATCGTCCGGTTAAGCGCGAACGAAAATCCTTACGGGCCTTCGCCGATGGCGTTGAAAGCGATGACGGATTCTTTTAGCCTCGCCTGCCGTTATCCCGATGAACACAACAGCGTGCTAATTGACAAGCTGGCGAAGCTAAACGGTGTGAATCACGATCAGATCCTGCTCGGCGATGGTTCCAGCGAGATTCTGAAGCTCTGTGCGGAGACATTTACCGGGAAAATGCGCGGGACGCTCGTCGCCGCTGATCCCACTTTTGAACCGATCTCGCAACAGGCGGCAATCAACGGCGCCGAAGTGGTAAAGGTGCCGCTGACCGCCACCTTTGCGCATGATCTACCGAAGATGCTTGCCTCCGCCAAGCGAGGTTTGATCTATGTTTGTAACCCGAACAATCCCACTGCCAGTATTACGCCCAAGAATAAACTCATCGAATTCTTCGGAAAAACGCCAGGCGAAACGATAATTCTCGTGGATGAAGCGTACTTCCATTACGCCGACAGCCCCGACTATGAGAGTGTGATCCCTTTGGTAAGGGATCATCCGAACCTGATTGTGTCGCGCACGTTTTCAAAGGTTTACGGCATGGCGGGGCTGCGCTGCGGTTATTGCGTCGCGCAAAAGGAAACGCTCGACCAACTGCATGCGCATCAAATGTGGGACAGCGTCAACATCATGGCGTTGGCCGCGGCCACCGCGAGTCTCGACGATCCCGATCAAGTTCCAAACGGCCAGCGTTTGAATAACGAAGCTAAAACGTTCACGATCGGCGAGCTCGATAAGCTCGGCTACAAAACAATTCCTTGTCAGGCGAACTTCATCATGTTCGACTGCAAACGCCCCGTTGTGCCGCTGATCAAAGCGATGAAAGACCGCAACGTCGAAGTCGGCCGATTATTTCCCGCTATGCCGAACTACATGCGCCTCACTATTGGGAAGAAATCCGAAATGGAATCCTTTCTAGGCGCGTTCAGGGAAGTGATGACGTAACGATGGAAGTTGTAGCGACGGTTGTGTCAACCGCCGAACGAAAGCAGCTCCTCAATAAGCTCTGGCTTTAGCCGAACAAGCCGTGCAGCCAGAAATAAACAGCTCCCGCGAGGACGCTGAGGCCGACCATGATCAACGTCACTTTCTTGGGCTTGAGTTTCGGCGGCTCACTGACGGATACCGTAATGCTCGATGGGAACACGGCCGCGAGCGCTTCGTGATACAAATGCCGATCGTCCACAGACATTTCGCCGGCGTGATTGAACTCGGCGTCATTCATTATGATCTTTGCATTCAGTTTTGCCGCGAGTCGCGCGCCCGAATGAAGTTCGGGCCTCTCGGCGATGGCGCGCTCATATGCAGTCCTGACGCTGACAGGCATGTCGTCAGTATTGGCGTACTCGCGACCGTTAAACTCGATCATGATTTTGGGTCTCGCGCTTACTAAAAGACGGAATCAATGCCCGAATCCCACACTTTTGACAACTATTTTTCGCGAAATTCCAATGCGCCGTCCTTTGCGTCCACGCGAACGGTCTGGCCTTCACGGACTTTGCCTTCGAGGATGTCGATGCTAAGCGGATCGAGAATTTCTTTTTGAATGGTGCGCCGCAGCGGGCGTGCGCCATAAACGGGATCGTATCCTTCGCGCGCAAGCAGTTCCTTGGCTGAATCGGAGAGCTTGAGCGTGATCTTTTGTTGCTCGAGACGTTTCGACAATCGCTTGAGCTGAATTTCCACAATCTTCTTTAAATCATCTTCTGTCAGTCGGTCGAAAATGATGATTTCATCCACGCGGTTGAGAAATTCGGGGCGAAAATGAGCGCGCAGCGCGTCTGTGACCAGCCGTCGGCGCGCTTCACGCGATTCTTCCTCGGTGATGTATTGCGAACCGATGTTTGAGGTCATGATCACGACCGTGTTTTTGAAATCGACCGTTCTCCCCTGCCCGTCCGTGATGCGGCCGTCATCGAGCACTTGCAGCAGCACGTTGAAGACGTCCGGATTCGCTTTTTCGATTTCGTCGAAGAGCACGACCGAGTACGGTCTGCGCCGAACGGCTTCGGAAAGTTGCCCGCCTTCTTCGTAGCCGACGTAACCCGGCGGCGCACCGATCAAGCGCGCGACCGTGTGTTTCTCCATGTATTCGCTCATGTCAATCCGGATCATGGCGTTTTCGTCATCGAACAAAAACTCGGCGAGCGCTCGTGCTAATTCCGTTTTGCCGACGCCGGTAGGTCCGAGAAAAATGAATGAGCCAAGAGGGCGGTTCGGGTCCTGCAAGCCCGCGCGGGCGCGGCGCACAGCATTGGCGACGGCTTTGATCGCCTCGTCTTGTCCGACGACGCGTAAATGTAAATGCTCTTCCAATTTTACCAGCTTTTGCCGTTCGCCCTCCTGCAATCGCGAGACCGGAATGTGCGTCCAACTTGAAACGACTTCCGCAATATCTTCTTCGGTTACTTCTTCGCGGAGCAGAGACTTTTTGCTCTTGGCACTTTTTGCTGTGGCGTCGGCCAATTTCTTTTCGAGCTCGGGAATTCTTCCGTACTGAATCTCGCTTGCCCTGGCCAGTTCGCCGCGGCGCTGCGCGCGCTCGAGCTCAGTGCGAAGTCTATCGAGTTCTTCCTTCCATTTCCGTTGCTCTTCAAGAACCGCTTTCTCCTTCTGCCATTCTGCTTTGAGCGCACCCGACTTTTCCTTTAGCTCTGCCAATTCTCTTTCAAGCTTCTTCAGGCGTTCCTTGCTTGCGGGATCTTTTTCTTTCTTGAGCGCCTGCCGCTCCATCTCATGCTGCATTATCTGGCGCTCCATCACATCGATCTCGGTTGGCATCGAATCGAGCTCGATCTTCAAACGCGACGCCGCTTCATCAACCAGGTCGATCGCCTTATCTGGCAAGAACCGATCAGTGATATAACGGTGGGACAAAATCGCAGCGGCGACAAGGGCGCCGTCGGTAATGCGCACGCCGTGGTGCACTTCGTAGCGTTCCTTTAATCCGCGCAGAATTGCGATCGTGTCTTCCACAGTCGGTTCATTTACCAGCACCGGCTGGAAGCGCCGCTCAAGAGCTGCGTCTTTCTCGATGTACTTCCGGTATTCATCGATCGTAGTCGCGCCGATCGTGCGCAGTTCGCCGCGCGCCAGCTTTGGCTTAAGCATGTTTGAAGCATCGACAGATCCCTCTGCTGCGCCTGCGCCAACGATGGTGTGCAGTTCATCGATGAACAGGATGATCTGTCCTTGCGCGTCGGTCACCTCTTTCAAGAACGCTTTGAGTCGATCTTCAAATTCGCCGCGGAACTTTGCGCCTGCGATCATTGCGCCAATATCCATGGCGATGATTCGTTTTTGCTTCAACGAATCCGGGACGTCGCCGCTGATGATTCGCCGTGCCAGCCCTTCTACAATTGCAGTTTTGCCGACACCCGGATCGCCGATGAGCACTGGATTATTTTTCGTCCGGCGCGACAGCACCTGCATGATTCGCCGGATTTCGTTGTCGCGCCCGATTACCGGATCGATCTTGCCGCGTCGCGCCAGCTCGGTGAGGTCACGGCCATATTTCTCCAGCGCTTGATATTTGCCTTCGGGATTTTGATCGGTCACGCGTTGGGAACCGCGCACCTGCTGAAGCCCTTGCATGAGCTTGTCGCGCGTGACGCCAAGATCCTTCAATAATTTTGCCGCAGGAACGTTCGCGGCGGGTAATGCGAGCAAATAATGCTCAGCGCTGGTAAATTCATCCTTCAGCTTCGACATCTCTTTCTCTGCGTTGTCCAGCACGCTGCGAAGCTCGTTCGACAGACGCACGTCGGCAGCAACGCCATGAATTTTCGGGCGACGCTCCAGCTCTGAGCGCAACTGTGCCCGGAGCTGATCGACGTTTGCTCCAATCTTTTCAAGGAGCGGCCGCGTTATGCCCTCACCCTGGTCCAGAAGCGCGGAAAGAAAATGTTCGTTCGTGACTTCCGGATGATTGGCTTGCGAAGCCAGATCCTGCGCGCCCTGCAACGCCTCCTGCATCTTCTGCGTGTATTTGTCGATGCGCATGCTTCAACATATGACCGCGAGTGGCAGAGGCAATTGGCAACGGTGAATGCGCAGCCAGGCGTTTGACACAAACGCCTCTACAACGATGAGTGTTTGCGATGAGCACGGAGGTAAAATTGGGTACCCGACATGCATTGCGCGTTCTGCGATCGGCTCCGTTTCGCCGTTATATCATCGGCAGTGCAATCTCCGACACGGGCACGTGGGCTCAAGTATGGGCGCAGGCTTGGGTTATGACCACGCTTACAACTTCGGCTCTGATGCTTGGACTAGTAAATCTTTGTGCCGGTTTGCCGATGCTGGCACTGACGATGGTCGGCGGATCGGCCGCTGATCGGTTCGATAAGCGCAAAATTTTGTTAATTACGCAATATCTCCAAATTGGGATTGCGATTTCAATCGGACTGTTGGTGTGGAGCGGAAAAATTGCGATCTGGCAGGTCTTTATTTTCGCCGCTATTCAAGGCCTCTCGAATTCGTTTGAAATGCCAACACTCAACGCGTTCGTGCCCGAATTGGTGAAGCGCGATGAAATTCAGAGCGCGATCTCAGTCGATCGAACCGTCTTTCATGGTTCGCGCATGATTGGGTTTTCACTTTCCGGCATCCTGATTAGTGCGTTGGGGATGGCTTCCGCATTTTTTGTCAACGCAATTTCGTTTGTGGCGTTCATCATCGCTTTGTTCACAATCCCGCGTCGCGCGCGAGGAACCGTCGAGGAGGAAGAGAAACGTACCAGCGGAATTAAAGACGGATTTCGTTATGTCGCGCAGGACAAGCCGAGCCTGGCGATGACCGGGCTCATCGCTGCCACCACCGTTCTCATCTTCCCAATCATCACGGTGATGATGCCGCTTTACGGAAAACTCGTGCTTCATCTTGCCGCCGATCGTGTGGGATTTCTGATGGGCGCTTCTGCGGTTGGCTCAATAGTCGGCGCGATTTTCTTAATCAGCATTCCGCGCGGCAAACGTGTGCCGATCATGATGGCGAATGTTTGCATTGTCGCGTGCGCGATTTTCGGTTTGTCGCGGGCGCCAAGTTTCTATCTCGCAACTGCGTTGCTCATTTTTAATTCGCTTGGGTTAGCGATGAACTTCGGGCTCGCGAACACAATTGTACAGGAACGGGCGCCCGATTATCTGCGTGGGCGTGTCTCGGCTGTGTTCATGTTGAGCTTTGTTGGTCTCATGCCGGTCGCGGGGCTGGGGATTACTGGTTTATCGGATCTCATTGGAATGCGCACGGCGCTGGCGATCGCTGCCGTGTGCTACGCCGTGATTGCGCTGTTCGTGCTTGCCCGAGTGCGTCGCCAATGTTCCGAACCCGGAATCTGCGAAGTCAAGAGCGACAAAGCTCCGGCCCCGCCGGTCGCCGCTGCTGTTTAGCGTGATTGCGTTTTCCACCTGCTGGAACTCCGGACGTCATATCGCCGGAGACGCGATGTTGCTCGAAATCAAAAACGAACTTGGATTTGATTTGATCGAGCTGGGCCATGGTATCCGGTTGTCGCTGATGCCGGGAATACAAAAAATGTTTGATGCCGGACAAGTTCGCTTCAGCAGTTTGCATAATTTTTGCCCGTTGCCTGTCGAAGTGATGATGGCCTCGCCGGACTGTTACCAATTTTCCGCCGTTTCATCCGCGGAACGCGAGCGCGCCGTGAAGCAAACGCTTCAGACAATTGATTTCGCAGCGCGATTAGACGCGCCGTTTGTCGTGCTGCATTTGGGGCAAGTGAAATTACCACCAGTCACCGATTGGTTGATCAAGCTGGCGACAAGCGGAGCATACCTGTCCCGCAAATATGTGAGATTAAAGGTAAGGGCAGTGCAAAAACGGGAAAGACTCGCACCGGCTTATTTGCAGCGAGTGAAAGATTGCCTGCGTCGCATCATCGAGCACGCCGGTTCGAAAAATGTCAGGCTCGCTTTGGAAAGCCGGCGCGGTTACGAAGAAATTCCAACCGAGCGTGAGTTGCCGGCGCTGCTGGACGAGCTGAATTCGTCACAGCTTGGGTACTGGCACGATTTCGGTCACTCACAAATCAAAGAGAACCTGGGGTTCATTGATCATGCCGAATGGCTGCGCTCGATCGGTCCACGCGCCTTTGGCTGTCACGTGCAGGACTGCGTTTGGCCGGCGAAAGATCACGAACCGCCGTTCACCGGCGATGTGAACTTTAAGAAACTTGTTCCGCTCCTCCCCACAAGCTGCTTATTTGTCTGGGAGATGAGTCCGAACAAACCCGCCGATGCGATTCGCCAGTCGATCCAAATTTGGAATGAACGGTTTGGCGAATGAAAAAGATACTGGTCACACTTTTTCAAGTTAGCGTCACGATCGGGGTGCTGTACTGGGTCTATCACGATCCCAACAGGCGCGCGCAAATGGCTGAGGCCATCCGCAACGCCGAGTATCGCTGGGTTGGCCTGGGCATGCTGGCATACGCAGTGGTGGAACTCGCTGCGGCTTTTCGCTGGAATGTTTTGCTGAAGGTCCAAAAGATTCATCTCACTCTGCCCCGTCTCACCGGCTTGTTTTTTATCGGGATGTTCTACAACCAGTTTCTCCCCGGCGGCACCGGCGGGGACATCATGAAAAGCTATTACCTGCTGAAGGAAACGCCGGACAAGAAGGCGGGCGCGCTGCTGGCGGTGGTGTTCGACCGGTTTATCGGCCTTGTCGCGTTGGTGGCCATCACTGCAACGCTCATCGGTTTGCGTTATGATTTCCTTTCGCAGAAACCCGAGACGCGAAATTTACTTTGGCTACTGCTATTCCTTCTTGGCACGTCAGTTGCCTTTTTAATTGCCACTTTCGTCATCAGTGGATTCAAGCTGTTGCATTCGTTGCCCGCGCGGTTCCCAGGCCGCGACAGATTAATCGAGATCTCGGCGGCGTATCACCTCTACGCGCATCATTGGCGGGCGACACTCGTCGCGTTTGGAGTATCGGTGGTGGCGCACCTTGCCACGTTCGCGACTTTTCTGTGTGCGGCATACGCGTTGGGCGCGCCCGTGCCCATCGTGAATTTCTTTGCGGTGATGCCGGTGGAGCGCACGATCTCGGCGTTACCAATCAGTTTCGCGGGAATTGGCCTTCGCGAAAAAGTTTTGCAGATTATGTTGAACGGTCTTTGCGGCGTGCCGGAAGCAAAAGCCATTCTGATCGGCTCGCTGAGTTTTCTCATTATTCTAGTTTGCTGTCTTCCAGGCGCTCTGGTTTATGTGTTTTACAAGCCAAGCCGGCCGGCTCCCTATGTGAGCTTGCGCGAAATGGAAGAAGAAGTGATCACTCTGGAACATGAGATCGGTGAAGCCGAATAGAAATGTGGGAGGGACCTTAGTGTCCCGACAGTCGCGGCGCTCCCACATTTTGAGACGGCCGTTCGTTACCGCCACTTTCGCCATGACCGTGGACGGCAAAGTCACCACGAAAAACTTCGGGCCAGTTGATTTTACTTCGCGCGAAGACAAGCTGCATTTGTTTCGCCAGCGCGCTCTGGCTGATGCGGTTTTGATTGGGCACACCAGTTTGAAACGCGACAACGTCCGACTGGGCCTCCCGGTTGATTTGCAGCAAGCCAGGATCAAACGAAAGCAGACCCCTGCCCCGTTGCGCGTAATCGTCTCCAACAAAGGCAGGATCGACAGCCGATTGAAAATTTTCCAATCCACCGTTTCGCCGATCCTCATTTTTTCCACGACGCGAATGCCAAAGAAGACTCAAGCTGCACTCAAAGGGAAAGCCACTGTGCATCTTACTAAATCTGACGAGATCGATCTTGTCGCTGTGCTGGAAACTTTGCGAAGTAAATACAACGTGCGCAGACTCGCATGCGAAGGCGGGCCGACGCTTTTTCGCGCCTTGCTGGAACGAGGCTTAATCGATCAGCTCAATCTCACGATTGCTCCCTACATGTTCGGCGGAGCCAAGGCGCCTACGCTAACAGGTCTGAGCAGGGAATTCTTGCCCGCCAGCGTCCATTGTTCGTTGATCGATATGCGCACGATCGACGACGAGTGCTTTCTCACCTATCGAATCAAGCATCAGCGGCGCCGGAAGTAGCAGGATCCTCGCGGCGCGGCCGTCGCACAAGTTCACCTTCACAGTTTGGACAAACGAAATTCAGTTGTTCGGCGCAACTTGCGCAAAACGTACATTCGTAACTGCAAATGTAAGCTGCTCCGCTTGGTGTAAGCGTGGCTTCACATTGTTCGCAGATTCTTTTCAGTTCTAGCGCCATTTCTTTTCTCGCGTACATACCGAGCGGTCACAAAACGATGCTATCGCACAACCGCTTGTTAACTACCCTCGCCCAATTCGGCTTGACTCGCCAGGCCCTCTTGACCACGCTGCCGCCGAATCAAATCAGGAGAAACAAAATGAAAAACTACATTCGACTAATCGCGCTGGCTCTATGCTTCGGCACCTTTGTGGTGGTGGCACCGGCATCGTCCGCCCAAAATAAAGGTGCGAAGCTTCAAGCTATATCGCAACAACTTAATCTGACACCTCAACAGAAGGTCAAAGTTCTGCCCATTCTCGCCGACGAAGCGCCAAAGGTGGAAGCGGTTAAGAACAACAGTTCGCTTTCGGGCATGCAAAAAATGCAACAGCTCAGAGCTATTCATCAACAGACCGATCCTCAAATGAAGACGATCCTTTCACCGGCCCAGTACCAAAAGCTGCAGGCGATTCGCCAACAGGCCATTCGTGAGGCCATGCAGAAACGACGCGGCGGCTGATCGATTAGTTGCGCACGGCGCTGGCGAAACGCTCCAGATATATCCGCTGTAGATCCTCGGCACTAATCTTGGCCGGGCCAAGATCGAACTCTACCTTTTCGATTGTGCCACTGAAATACTTCGGCAGAAGTTTGGCGTACCCAAGTTTAGGGACGACTGGGAGACCGTTGTCGGTGCCGATGTCCATGCCGGCGTAAGCCGTAAATCGTAGCGGCACGGTGTGCTCGATCTTGCCTTCGGCTTCCTGTTTGCCGTTGATGAAGAGTTGGCTTGTGCCGCTGGTAGCGAACTCGCCGGGCTTATCGGCAGTGAACTCATAGCGGACGTTGACTTTGCCTTTGGGCAACTCATCACGCGACGTGATGGTGTCGAGTTTCAAACCAAGGAAACTGTAGGTGTGCTCTAGATGGCCGCCTTCGACATAAAGCGAGAAGCCGCCGAGAAAACTACCCTCCGCCACGATCACGCCCGCGATTCCGGGACGCAACCCAAGGCCTGATCGGCCTGGATTATCCAAATCTGCGCTGATGCTATACGAACGATTGTAAATCGGGGGAATCATACCGGACGAGATGTTTTCCGTTCCGCTGTAATAGGTAAATTTCGTCTGGTCCGTCGTGTGCTTCGGAAAGCCCCAGACAAACGCAATCTCGCCGAACAGCGGCGTCACCTGGTATTTCTCGGCCTCGGCCCAAAACAGCGCGGTGAGTTCGCGTACTTTGTCCGGATACTTGGCCGCAACATCGTCAGCCTGCGAAAAATCTTCGTCGAGGTTATACAACTCGCACTTGTCGTTGTCCGGGTTCCACTTGTCCGGCGCAAATTGCGCGAGCGTCGCAGGATCAAGTTTCCATGGAATTCGGTCCAGCCGCCAGCATGCAATCCAGCCGTCCTTGTACATGGCGCGACTTCCCAAAATCTCGAAATATTGTTGCGTGTGTCTCGAGGGCGAATTCGCATCGTCGAACGTGGACAGAAAACTCACGCCATGCATCGGCGTCTGTGCGACGCCGTTAACTTGCTTCGGCTCCGGCAGGCCAGCAGCTTCCAGGACGGTTGGCGCGATGTCCGTGCAGTGAGTGAATTGGCTGCGCAACCCGCCTTTGTCCTTGATCCGTTTTGGCCAGCTAACGACCATTGGATTACGAATGCCGCCGAGATGTGAGGCCACCTGCTTTCCCCATTTAAATGGTGTGTTACCCGCCCACGCCCACGCTGCCGC
>DASYDT010000106.1:0-7303 GCA_036499425.1 Candidatus Udaeobacter sp.
GCTATAGAAAATACCGAGATCGGTAACAAGACGCAGACTGCCGTGATCATCCCCGGCGAATAGAAACGCTTCAAACGAAAAACTTTGATGACGCCGACATGCTCAACGGCCTCTAGGACGCCCAGCATCATCGGGGCCATCGCCAAGAATGCGACCTGCGGCAAGAGAAACGGCACAAAGGCGATTACCAAAACACAAGCAGCCGTACACACTTCTCCAAACTCCCGACTACTAGCGGTGAAGTGAAGATGTTCCGTGACCATCTCGACAAATCCACCGGGAATTCGCTGCTCTTCCCAGAGATGCGCTACCAGTCCGACAAAGAACAACCCGGTCATACGCTGAAGGATGGGTATTGATGCCCAATTCAGCGCGATGAAAACCGCAACGACGACCGCAAGAGCCGTCATCAGGTAGAGATTGTTTCTCATAATGAACTTAGACATCGGTCTATGGGCCTAGCCTGGAAATGCCGTAAACCCGATCGAAGCCAGAACTGCTGCAACAATACCCGCAAACCAACTCACCCAAACGGGTATCGAAGTCTGTCCGACGGTAATCGGCACGCCCATTACCGCTCGAATAACTTGAGCGATAGCACCTAGAGCGAATATCGTAGCTACAAGCAGCGAATAACTAACGGCGGTCATCGCTTCCTCATACTTGCTGTGGCTATCCATATAACGGATGAAATGGAACTTAGTTCAAGTTCGCCCATTTGGCAGCCTTCTTCATTTTAAATTCAGTGGGAGATGACCGCTTATGGCCCAGACCGACATTCTGCTGCTACGCAGCAATTATGTCGCTTTCGGAGTGAAGCGGACATGAACCGAGTTTATGAGTACGCGCCCTAGTACCTCGGGATAATTGAGCACCCCATTTCCGCATAACTATTGGGTGTGCCAAACCGGACGCAAGTTTTTTGGCAGCTTCTACAAAGAAAGCGTCGTTGTCTTAATGTGCCAGCGATAAATCTCAGTAGGGATGCGCTGCAAGACGACGATGCTTTGCGCCGCCTCCGGCAGTCCTGACTAACGAAAGAGCCCGCCAACTAGGCGGCCTCACTGGAGGGCTGATGTCAGACGAACCGCGACGGCCAAAGCAGGAAAACAACGAGCGATACGTGCGTTGTGAAAAATGCGGCGCGCGGATCGACAACCTAAATGTCCGGCAGATGCTGGATCACGAAGGGCCGCTTCCTCATCCGAAGGAAGAGGCTGACCACTAATCAAAAGCCGGTCTTTTCCTTTGAATGAAAGAGGCCGCTAGGCCTCTGGCTCGGGTCGTCGATTTGCCTAGCCATGCGTTCCCATACTTCGGCAATGTGCTCCAGCATGACGCGTTGGGCCTCAAAGGCTGCGACCAACATCAGTGAGCGGCATTCATCTGCTTTAGCAATCGCTTCCAGCGAAGTTAGATGCTTTGAACTTTGCGACATAGGCGAACCTGAAGTGATTGGGGCGAATAACGGTAATTCAGGCCAAATCGTTCCCTAAAGTGGGTGAATCTCAAAAGGGACCACCGCTCGTTCTAATAGGACCACCTCTGTTCTCAGGGGGTCGAAAGGGACCAGTACCCGCATTTCGGTACTGGCCCCTTTTAGGGCGCAATCCGACCGATATGGGACGCCCTTCATTACAAATGGGACCACCCGTGGAACGCGGTGAGGTTTGGCACATTATCTGGGTGCACAGTCACACAGGTCGCCCCCCGCACCTGTGCAGCGTGAAAGGCCGCTTCACCCCGAAGCGGTCTTTCTGCTTTGCCGTGACTCTCGCGGACATAATTTGTGAGGGGACTTAGGCAGCCGTCTTCACCCGGAGGGATGCATCGAGGTCGGTTTCCCGCTTCGGGATGTTAAAATGAAAGAGGCCGCCAACTAGGCGCGATAATTCTCTTCCTCGATCTTCTCGGCAATTCGCTCCCAAGTCGTGGCAATATGTTCGATCATGATGCGCTGAGACTCATCGGTCACAAGGGCCATCAATGTTCGGCAATCCTTGGCCGTTTTTCTGGCAGCTTCGGCAGTAAGGCTCTTAGGGGTCTCGTCCAGCATGCTCAGCTCCGGCGACAATGGGCTTGAGCCACGGAACGCCCGTAACCCAATTCTCAGCGCCGCAGGGATCACAGCGATAAATCGTCTGCGGCGGTTTTGCGATAAAACCGGCAACGCGCCTAGACGTATTCATCTGCCGGGCTCACGAGATCGAGCAGGACGGCCAGTGGCGCATTCGGGCAGCACACCTTGCACGACAGTTTCGGGATCAACACCGAGATCGGCGCCCGCGGGTGGTGCACATCGGCAACCGAGCGCAGATCCAGGTCGCTGACCTGCTGGCAGGCTGGGCACCAGGCGTTTGAGCCGGTAGTGGCAACTGGCGATGGCTGTACCGATCGCCGGGTAGAACTCCGCCGGCGCCTTGGCGGCTAAGCTATTGTAAAATATGGTGAGCGCGCCGGGACTCGAACCCGGGACCACCTGATTAGGCCAAGGGCCTTAGGCCTAAGTGGCTGATTTTAATGGTGCAGGCGAGGGCGCTGGGTGGCAAGCCAGGTCACGAAACCCCAGCAAAACGCACCGTCGGGCAGTGCGTAACAATCCAGTTTCTTGCCACTACTTGGCGTAGCCGTTTGCCCTTAGCCAGGCTATGCGCCGTCCGCCGTTCATCCAATCGTCTACATCGGCCTTGCTTGTGAGCCCGGTAATGAACATGGTCTCGGCCCCTGGACACTCGGCGGCGATTTGCCAGTCGTCAGCGGTGATGTGGACTATTCGGAAATTCACTCGGTTTTTTGCCATCTAGCCTTGTCGGCGCGAATCGCCCGGAAAGCAAAAAGGCCGCCTTTCGGCGACCCCTACAGGGCTTTGAACCACTGCTTTCCGATGGGCCGGGCGTTACTCCGACTCTCTCACCGAGGTCTTTCGACCTCGCACCTTTCGGCGCGGTGGGCGTGCTTACTTTCCACGCCGCTATCGGATGCTGAATCCTGAGCCGACTGGGACAGGTCGTCAACGTTCCACACTAAGGGTGTTTCACAATTAGCTGACGACTAGTTGGGCCGCTATTGGAGAAAGAGAGCAGTAACAATGCCCAGGGCGATCACTCCCCCCACAATCATAAAGGTAATACGGTCCACTTTACTGAATGGGGCCGCTTTATCTGATGGCGCTGTCATTTTTATACTCCGGTTATTGTTGCGGGAGCGTCCTGTCCTCGTGACAGCCAACAATCACCGTGCGCGCTTTAATTCGCTAAAGCTATCCTTCAGCCGTGGTGGAGGCTCCGCCGCAAACGAAGCCCATCCATCGCCCACGTTGCGTCCCGCACCCGCCGTTCTTCCGCGCCCAAATAGGGCCGGGCGGGTTTGGGATTGGTCCCGAAGGGACGGGCGCGGTTACTTCTTCTCCTCGATTTCCTTGGCCCACTTCTGGTCTTTCACCGGCTTGTTGTCGTCTTCCGTGTGAAAGTCCTTGGCGGCGTCGAGGGCGTCCGTGGCGACTTCGGCGACAGCTTTCGCGTCGTCCTTCAGTTTTTGGCCGAATGTTTTGTCTGACATGATGTACCTCCATGGAGAAAACCCGTCGCCAGGCCCTTCGTTCCTATGCCTTGTCCTCAAGCCTTTTGAACGACTGCCGTAGCTGAACCCTGCCGCGTAGCCAGGACAAAGACTCGTCCGCGGCCTTGCCGGGCTCGGGGGTGCCGTTGCAGCAGTTCGTAGACCTTGGCTTTGAACTCCTCGTAGAGGTCGGCGCGTTTGGTCGCGGAGATCCCGGCAATCTTCCGGGCTTCTTCCAAAACAAGCTGGAAGGCTTCTGTGTACTGCTCGTCCATCGTTCGCTCCGGGCCCCGCAATATGAAATTTTCTTAACGGCGGAACGTCAAGCCGTTTTGTGGTTATCTTTGTGCGATGCGCAAAAACCCGAAGCTCAACGGCTTGGTCTGTACCTCGTTTGATAGGGCTTATAGGGCTATCGAGTTTTCCGAGCGCCAGCACGCTCCCCAGTTGTTCGCTCACGTCGAGCACCTCGTGGACAGCGGTCACACGGACCTGGAAACCATCGCTAACCACGCCCTGGGCATGCTCCGGTCACAACCGGCGCCTAAACCTGCACGTCGACGATCGAGACGTTTTCTGCTGGGATGGTTGAGACTGCGCGATACTCAGGCTGTCCAAGTGGCTCCCAGCCCGTGAGGGTGTGGGTCTTTGCCAATCCCACGGCACCATCCTGAGCTTCAGCATTGAACGCCAGGTGTTCGCCCCAACGCGGGTCCTTGGCGTCCTTCAAACGTTCGGCTGTTTCCTCGACCTCGATCCACACCTTGCGGCTATAGGTGACGGTGCGTTCAACTTCGACGCAAAAGAGGCGGCTCATTGCTGGGCCTCCGCTTTGCCAAACTCGGCCACCAAGGCTTCGTGTAGCTGTTTTAGCTCTGTGGGCGCGATGTAAAGGACATAAGCGTCGAAAATAGAGAGAGCCGTCGCCAATAAAAGGCAAACGAGCGCGACGAAAATAACGCCTTGGAAAATTCTGGAAAGATTGAGTAAACCGATCTCCGAGGTCCCGCGTGACTCTGTGGAGCGCTCTTGCTGTTAACAGCGAGCGCACTCCGGCAAAGCCAGGAATGGTCCCTCGGTCGAGCTTGTCCAAATCAACCGAAGCATAAACCGGTAGAGCAGCTTCGGAAAAAGTGGCTGCGGCGAAAGACATTTTAGCGAGGTACGGCGATCCCGAACTCGATGATCGGCTTGATGACCTTTGGAGAGAGCAGAGTGACGTCAGCGGGTCGATGCGTGGTTCTCATCGAACCCCTGAGCAAACACAATCTGATTGCCTTCAGGGTCATGAATGATGCACGTCTTTACTTTGTCGCCGGCCATCACCGAATTGATTTTCAGGCCGAGTTTCTTGAGCGCAGTAAGCCTGGCTTCGAAGTCGGTTTCGACCAAAGTCACGGATCCTTTTCCCGCACGCTCCTTGTCGGTAAAGAGCTGCAGCCAGCCACCTTGTGGGAATTTCCATTCGACAAGGCCGTCCATCGGGCGGACGTCGGGCGCTCGGCCTAGGAGATTGTCGTACCAGACCTCAGCCCCTTCGAGGTCGGTGACGGCGATACCGGCGAGAATGTTTTTTACTGCCATAGAATTCTCCAGTGGTTACGAACGCCGGCGACGTTGATTTGTTCATCCTGCGCCCCTGACGATTTGAACTTAATAGGCGGGCGGGAGTTCAATAGACTTACAAAGGATGAAACGCATGGCCGACCTCAGCAAAATCAAAGAAGATATGGAAGTCATAGGCGCGGACGGCGTTCACGTCGGTACGGTGGATAGGGTTGAAGGCCAGCGTATCAAGTTGACCAAAAAGGACAGCGGTGAGGGTTCCCATAAAGGCCACCACCATTTCGTTCCTGGAAATCTCGTTGCTGAAGTCGAAGGCCAGAAGGTCAGGCTTTCCGCCGCAGCCGCCATTGCGGTGGTGATGGAGCAAGAGAAATAGTTAAGGTTTGAAATCACCGGACTGTTCACGATTCCGATTCGTTGTCATGGACAAAGCGGAGTCTTTTGCAGAACGCAAAACCCCGGCCTTCGGCAAGCCTCAGACCGGGGCTTAAACTTAGAAATCAATGTTAGTGGTGCTTCTTGCCGCCACCCGAATGGCCACCACCAGAATGACCGCTGGCTTTGTGCATTGCCGGGCGTCCGCCGCCGCGGTTCGTCACATGATGGCCACCGCCGTTACGGGGACCGTGCCAGCCCATTCCGCGACGGTGGCGGTAACCGCACTGATACATTCCCGGGCCGTTCCAGCCGTCAATGTAGAAACAAAGCGCAACCGACTCTACGATACCAACGTGAGCGGGCACGCCGACAGGCATGGCGTTAGCACGAGTAGACAACGCAGAGCCCCCGGCAACAATCGCTACGGCCGTGGCGCCAAGTATAAACATTTTCCGATACATTTTTTCATTCCCTTTTGGCTCATGATTGGAGCAAGGGGAGGGTAGCCCTATTGTGCGAGAGGACGATACCCCTCAACTCGTTTTATAAATGAAGGCCTTCCAGGAGAAGCCTTTAATAGCGCTCTTCCTCCGTGAGGTCGGGTGCTTCAAATCCCATGCACGCTCAACGCAAAAAAACAAAACGGTTTCAACTCGCAGAATTGTTCCCTGGAACTTTTTTCTGGCGCTTCACGTTGCAGTGCATGGAAAACAGAACCGATTCCGACATTCGTGCCGCTCGCGAAGAGCGTCGAGCCATCCAAGCGATCGACGGTAAAAAGGCGATGGCAGAATACCTCGCTGTAGAGGAGGCAACGCGCGCTAACACCGAGCGCCTCCGAAAGCTGCGCTTGGCTCGGGAACAATAGCTCCGTCCCGCTGTTATTCAGCGCAACTTAATCTCACCATAGGTATTCAGATGAAAATGCGCACCATCTTCTTGGCGTCCGCTATTGTAGCGACCACAGCAAGCTTCGCTTTTGCGCAGACTTCCAACGGCACTGCGGGTGGCACGAAGGCCCAGCCGGATTCTTCCAAGTCGTCGGGCACGATGTCGAAGGACAAAATGAACCCGAGCACGACCTCGGGCTCCAGCATGAGCGGTTCTGGCACCGGTGGCTCAAACACCGGCATGGGCCCGACGAGCGATAAGGCCAACGGCCAGATGCTCAATAAGAACGTCAGCCCGGCGTCGCCAGAATCTGGCAACAAACAGCAGAAGTAGCTCCAGAACTATTTTGCAGGAAGCCGCTCCAGGAATGGGGCGGCTTTTTGCTATGCTGGAGATGGAGAATCACTACATGACGAAAACCAAGTTGTTCAACGCAGCACACCGTCTGGCTTTCGCGCAAATGATGACCGACGAGGAGCGGAAAAAGAAACCGTCGGGTCTCGCGAAACACCTCAGTGACCAGGTTCAAAAGCTCCTCAAGGATAGCCAATCGCCGGAACTTATCGCGGTTGAAGCCGTTGCGGGTCTGAAGTCATGAGGTTCGAGCTTCTCGTAAACGGCATTCCGCGGACGTATCGCGACCTCCCGGAACTGGCAATCGACGCCGGCCGTTTTCACAAGCAACAACATCCCAAAGACGAACTCACCGTCATCAACATGGCGACGAGGGAATGGCTCACCGTTACGGATATGGTTTTCGCCAATCCAGAGTGGCAACTTCCGGCTGAAGCACCAGCAACAAAGCTGAGGGTGATATCTTAAATGCGGGACTTCGCCATTCGGGCGCCGGGGATCACAACCGGCTCAATGCCATTGGCTTTGTCCGAAGCTTCTTTTGCGAGCCGAAGAG
>DASYDT010000107.1:0-11151 GCA_036499425.1 Candidatus Udaeobacter sp.
TGCTTGTGTCTCATAGGCTGGTGGAGTGTAACACGAATAACGAGACCAGCAGGCAGACGAAGGAGCACAGCCATCTTGGCTGTGAGGCCGGCAGGCATCTTGCCTGATGTATGGTCAGCGCCAAGGGCGCAGCATTCTCCGGCAGTCTGGGGCAGCGCCCCAGGGTTTGGCGGCAGCCAACAGGCGATAGCGCTGAAAGCGCGACTCAGCTGCCGACCGTCATCTGGTTCCATTATTGGCGACTACCTAATTGAAGCGCGCCTTCAGCGCTTGGGTTCCCCACGATTGGATTCCTGGGGCGGTGCCCTAGGCTTCGGATGAGACAGCGCCTTTGGCGCTAAACAGTCTGTGTTCGTCTGAACCTGATCCAAATATAATAGACCGGCAGCGCAGCCAGCATGATGCACAGCGCGATCGCGCTATTGCGGGGCGAAGCGATAACCGCGCTTACCACGATCCCGCCGCATGACAAAACAAACAGTGTGGTCGTGAACGGGTGTCCGGGCGCGCGATAGATATTGCGCCCCGAGCCGAGGTTGCGCCGGCGCAAAATGAACAGCCCTGCCGCCGTCATTCCAAAAAAGATAAAATCGACAGTCACTTCAAAATTCAAAATCTCGCCATACGTGCCAGAACAAGCGATGACAATTGCTGCGAGGCCTTGAAGAACTATCGCCACCACCGGCGCTCCCCACCTTCCGAAGACCTTGCCTACACTGTTAAAGAAAAGGCCGTCCCGCGCCATGGCGTAGTACACGCGCGGAGCTGTGAGCATGCTTTGGCTAAGGAATCCGAGAGTGGAAATTGTAATCGCGAGGGCGATCCATTGCGCTCCGCGCTCGCCAAGCGCGATCCGCATCAGATCAGAAGCGGGAGTCGTTGTCGCGTCGAGTCCGCCCGGGCCGAGCACGCGCAAACACGCGATATTAACTGCAAGATACAGAGCCACAACGCCGGCCACGCCGATCACCAGTCCGCGGGATAAATCGCGGCGCGCGTCTCGCATTTCACCCGCAACAAAAGTGGCCGTCTGCCATCCGCCGTAGGCGAAAGCGATCGGGACCATTGCCGCGCCGATACTTTTCAAGAGGCCAAATGAAGCGGGCTGTCCAAGCAATGATGCCGATCTAAGTCCCGCGGCCACGGGTTGGCCCACTGCAAATCCGATTACTACCAGCGCCGCGATCGCACCAATTTTTAACAACATGAGAGCGTTCTGCACATTACTGCCCGCACGCGCTCCAAAACAGTTGATCACAGTCAAGGTCACCAGCGCGATTGCAGCAATCGCGCCGTTGTTCCAATTCGCTCCTGTGAGCGCGCGAAAGTAAGACGCGAAAATCACCGCCACCGCAGCCATGCCGCCAGTTTGTGTAATGAGAAGCAGTCCCCACCCGTACGTAAACGCGACCGCAGGATGGTACGCCTCGCGCAAGTAAACATACTGTCCGCCCTCCGCAGCGGGCAGGCGCGTCGCAAGCTCGGCCCAAATAAACGCGCCGCACATCGCGATCAAACCGCCCACCACCCAAACGCCGAGGATCAGGAAGGGCGTGTGGACGCGATGCGCTACCTCGGAGGGATTAGCAAAAATTCCCGCGCCCACGATGCCGCCCATGACGATCATCGTGGCGTCAAACAATCCAAGCTGACGTCGCGGCTTTGACGTTTCCGATTCTGTCATTCCGAGCGGAGTCGCCTGCCCCCGCCGTAGTCCCGCAACTGCGGGAACGAAGGCTAGGGAGGAATCTCTCACCGGCCATCTCAACATGTCATTCCGAGCGAAGTCGAGGAATCTCTGATCATTTCTGAACCGATCGCCGACGGAAACAAACAGAGATGTTTCGCTTCGCTCAACATGACAGGCATCTTTTCGAAGTGTGCACGAGCCAAGATTGTTTCACCTTGTTACGGCGCTTAGCTTGTAAATTCTAAATTCTGGGGTTGCCTCGATCAGCTCCGCGCTTTCGGCCAGATGCTGTGCGAACTCGGGATAGTAGTCGAGCCACCACAATGTGTTGATAGTGAAAACGAGATGCGTCGCGCCGCGGCGACGCAGTTGCTCAAGATCGGCAATGGCCTGCTGGCTGTCGCTCGGATTGCCAGCGTAAGTCGCGTCTCTCTCCAGGAAATGCCAACCCTTTCGCTCCGCGTAGTAGAATATCGTCGGATCACCCGTGTCCGCGGCAACAATGAGTGCATCGGGCGCGGTAATTCTGTTCAATTCCAAGCCAGCATCACGAAGTTGAGCCGCGGACGGCTCATAAAGTGGTTGCACGAAAACGTAAGGCAGCAGTGCAAACGAACCCGCAAGCAATATCGACAACGTAACAGCAGCAACGCGCGAAGACGCGATCTTCGATCCGATGAATGCGCAGGCGGTCCCAGCAAAGGCGGCCGTGATCGGTACCAGCGGCAATTGATACCATCGATGGCGATTGCCGTAGCCGACGATGACGACGAAGAGAACCATCGCCGCCAGCCACCAATGAAATAGACGAGCGCTTCTCGATCGTGGTGCAACACATAAACCAATCACCCCCATGATCGAGAGAATCGGCGTCAGGCTCGATGTCGCAGTCTGTCGGGCGATATGCAGGTACCATGAAAGATTTTCGATTCGAATTCCGCCGGCACCGAAGAAATGATGCGGATAAAATTTCTCGGCCACCCGATGCGCGTGCCAGTACCACGCGGCAGAGGGCAGCAGCGTGATCGCCGCGAAGAGGGCAAGTTGTAGCCGCGGGCGTCGACCGCGGCCGTCCTGAGCATAATGCCATGCACCGAAGCCGAGGTCAGCGCCCTCGCCTACAACTAAGTACAGAAGCGGCGCGAAGATAACGATGCTGGTGATTTTGATTAGAAGCGATAAGGAGATCGCGATCGCGGCCAGAAAAAACAGCGGCAGCCATCCGTTGTTAACCCAGCGCAGGAAAAGATATAATCCGATGATCGCAAGGCTGAGCGATGGGACGTCCGGCATGAACGAACGGCCTGCGAAAATATTCAGCGGCGCAAAACTAAAAAAGAACGTGGCCCAAAGTGCTGCGGTGCTGCCGAAGATTTCTCTGACGAGCAAAAAGAAGAACGGCAGTGAAATAGCAAAAAAAATTACAGCCTGACTGCGTCCAATCCATTCGTGAATGCCGGCAATTTTGAAACAAAGCGCGGCGAGAAACGGCAAAATCGGAAATTCCGTTCCGACGTATCCGGTCGCATCGCCGGCCCAATCGATCTGAGGATAAGCGAAGCGAAAACCTCCTTCGCTAAAGTTGCTTGCAATCGCCGCGACGTCGCTTTGCCGCCAACTCCAGTGATCAATGTAAGGCTGATTGATGAAAATCAGACGAACCACGACGGCCGAGATCCATATCGCGATTAGAAGCTCGGTTCCGTGGTATGGACGCCGCGCTGTCCCGAAAGCTTTCGGGAGTCGGCGCAGTGCGCCGACCCTACCGTCGCGCTCTCGTATGCGCATCCTGCAAGAGTCTTGACAGCCAAGGTAAAGTCAATGTGATACGGTAATCCCGAATCACGCAGGAGGGCGCTAGCTAGCATGAAATTAACGGCTCGGTTTTGTTCGCCGGCATACGCCGGATCTTTCCTGCTGACGTTGCTTATCGGCGTTTCGCTCGGAATTGCGCAGGCGCAGAACGAACCGATCCTCGTGCCCGACGCCGTCGATTATCAGAAGTTGCTTCCGATTTTACCACAGCCGCCACAGGGCTGGACGGCTGACAAGCCGGAGGGTTCCACGGAAGACATGGGTGGATTCCGAATCACAAATGCGCATCGAGACTACCACAAGGGCGAAGGAGAGAATGCGCCAACCGCGGCGATTAGCATACTCGATTCGGTTGCCAATCCGGATTATGTCAGTGCCACGACCGCTGCATGGAATAGCAACAGCGAAACTAACGAGGGCTACGGCAAATCTGTCACCATCGATGGCAATCCCGGCTTCGAAGCTTTCGAGAAAGAAAGCAAACATGCAACTCTATGGGTGATGATTGCCAATCGTTTTTTTGTCCAGGTCGAGTTGCAGAATCAGGACCCCAAAGAATTACAGGACTGGATCAAACGCATTGATTTGAAAAAACTGGCGGCGATCAAATGACAAGCGCAGTTTGTCATCCTGAGCGCAAGCCAAGGATCTCACTAATCACCGATCACTGACCACTCATCACTCCTTTTCAGTCGCTTCGCCCGCCATCGGCACAAAACGCACGGGCAAGGTGACGCTCTCTTTGATTTGGCCGTTTTTCTTTTCCAGCAGGTAAAGCTGCTGGGCGAATCGCTCGCCTACCGGAATGACCATGCGTCCGCCGTCTTTGAGTTGGTCGACGAGCGGCTGCGGAACCTTGTCGGGCGCGCACGTCACGATGATGGCATCGAACGGCTCCGCCTCCGGCCAGCCTTTGTAACCGTCACCGATTTTCACGTGTACATTTTTGCAACCGAGACGTTTCAACGTGGCCTCGGCGGTCCTCGCAAGTGGCGCAACAATTTCGATGGAATACACGTCGGAGACTAACTCCGCGAGAATCGCCGCCTGATATCCCGAGCCGGTGCCGATTTCCAAAAGCCGGTCGCTGGGTTTCAACCGCAATTGCTCGGTCATAAACGCCACGATGTATGGCTGCGAAATCGTCTGGTCGTAACCAATCGGTAGCGGTCCATCTTCATAGCTGACTCCGCGCGATTCCGGCCGGACGAATTCTTCACGCGGCACTTTCCCCATCGCGGCGAGCACGCGCTCGTCGGTGATGCCGCGCGCCACCAGTTGTTGCTGGACCATCCGCTGCCGCTGCGCTGCGAACTCGGAAACAGGCGGGGCTGTTCGCCCGCAGCCAGTCACACTCACCGCAACAAGAATCAGAAAACGCGCGACGATCCGCACCTCCAAGAATAGTGCCGAGCATCGCGCTGCGAAAGCAGCACGCGTCTCGGCTTTCCGGAATTTTCCTACCGTGCAGTCGCCACAGCGTTCATGTGACGCAAGCGATCAGCAAGCGTCTTCATCACGTGCGTGGCAAAGTGCGGCGTCTGTTGAACGAGAAAATGGAACCGTCGCCGGCTGATTTCAGCCAGGCGACACGGCGTCTTAGCGACGGCAGTGGCAGTGCGCGGGCTGTCGTGAATCAGTGCCATCTCCCCGATCAATGCGCCTTGCCCTATCGTTTCGAGTACGACATCGCCAAGTAAGATCTCGATTTCTCCCTCCAACAGCACGTACATGTTCTCTCCTCTATCGCCTTCCTTGAAAAGGAAATCGCCGGGCGCCAGTTGCATCGTGTCAGTTTCTTGACGAAAAAGCTCGGCGGGGTTCATCGGTTCCAGCGTAATCAATGAGGCGAGAGTAAAGATGACGCACGGGATCTGCCAAGTTACGATTGTATGACAACGGTCCCTTTGGCGCGTGGGAGTAAATTATTCGTGTCCTTCGTGGCCTTCGTGGTTAATTTCACCGGCTTTTCATGAACGACGAACGCAAAACCTTAGAGCAACGCGAGCAGATGACGGACTTGGAGCGCCTCCGTCACTCGGCATCCCATGTACTTGCGACGGCGATTTTGAAAATCTGGCCGGAAGCGCAGTTCGCTGCGGGGCCGCCGGTGGAAAACGGTTTTTATTACGATGTCGATCTTCCGCACCGCATTTCGCCAGACGATTTCGAGAAAATCGAAGCCGAGATGAAAAAGGAGATCAAAGCGAACCATTCATTCGAGCGGATCGAGGTTTCGAGAGATGAAGCGCTCGCGTTGGGCAAGAAAGGCCGGCTGGCCGCGCTAAGCGAGCGACCCGAGCCGAGCAAATTCAAGCTCGACATCATCGAAAACATTCCTTCGGACGAAAAGATTTCGATCTATCGCAGCGGCGACTTCATCGACCTTTGCGCCGGGCCGCACGTCATGCGCACGGGAAACATCGGCGCTTTCAAAGTCACGAGCGTGGCAAGCGCGTACTACAAGGGCGACGAAAAGAATCCGCAGTTGCAACGAGTTTACGGCACCGCGTTCAAAACCAAAAAGGAGCTAGACGACTACTTCGCGATGCTCGAGGAAGCGAAGAAGCGCGACCATCGCAAGCTCGGACGCGAGCTCGAGCTTTTTGTTTTCGACGATGACGTCGGCCCGGGATTGCCAATGTTCCTGCCTCGCGGCGCCGTAATCGCCGATGAACTGGAAAAGCTCGCGAAAGAAACCGAATTCGCCGCTGGTTATCAGCGCGTCCTCACGCCGCACATCGCGCGCGAAAGCCTTTACTTAAAGAGCGGGCATTTGCCGTACTACGCCGAATCGATGTTCCCGCCGATGACCTTGTCCATGGAGGGGAGATGGAAGGTCGAACAAGAGGAAGCGGAAAAGAAAATGATCGCGGACCAGCAGCGTATGTTCCGAGCGCTTAAGCATCTTATACCTGACATGGATGAAGTTGGCACACCTGAGAGAGGGCTTCCCGAATTTCGGAGACGAATTCGCGAGCAGTCACCAGAGCTAAAGGGGCTGATCAACGACGCAGCGGAACTCGAACTCTTTGATGCCCTGGTGCGTACGGCGGTGCCGATGGATCGCTATTATCTCAAAGCGATGAACTGCCCGCATCATCACAAGTTATTTGCGGCGCTGCCGCGAAGCTATCGTGATCTGCCGTTGCGGCTGGCGGAATACGGGACGGATTATCGCTATGAGAAAAGCGGCGAGTTATTTGGACTCATGCGGGTGCGCTTGCTGCACATGAACGACGCTCACATCTATTGCACGCCGGAACAATTCGAAACGGAATTCAACGCCGTCAACGAAATGTATCTGAAATACTTCAAACTCTTCGGGATCGAGAAATATCTGATGCGTTTCTCGACGCACGATCCATCGAAGCTCGGGCAGAAATTTGTCGATGAACCGGAGCTGTGGAAGCAAACCGAAGAGATGACGCGCAATGTCCTCAAACGTTCGGGGATGGATTATCTCGAGGTGCCGAATGAAGCGGCCTTTTACGGGCCGAAGATTGACGTGCAAGTCTGGAGCGTGATCGGGCGGGAGTTCACGCTGGCAACCAATCAGGTCGATTTCGCTCAGCCGCGCCGGTTGAATCTCGTTTACAAAGATCGTGACAACCTTGAGAAAACGCCGATCTGCATTCACCGCGCCCCGCTGGGGACGCATGAACGGTTCATTGGTTTCTTAATCGAACATTACGCCGGCAATTTCCCGCTCTGGCTCTCGCCCGAGCAGGTGCGGATTCTCACCATCAGCGATGAACCGAAACTACTCGACTACGCCCGATCGATTTTGAGCGAACTGCGCGCCCAACAAGTGCGCGCGGAGATCGATGAGAGCAGCGACAAGATCAACGGCAAAATCCAGCGTGCCGAGCAAATGAAAATCCACACCATGTTCGTGATCGGAAAGCGCGACATGGACGCCAACGCCGTGAGCGTCCGCGTTCACGGCAAAGGCAATCTCGGCGCCAAACCGCGCGCCGAAGCGATCGCCGAAATTCTGCAGAGCATCAAAGAACGAAGAGCGCAGTGATGTCGTTGCGCGCGCGCCGAACCCTAATGTGGCTTTGCCTCTTTTCTTGGCTCAAGATAGACCAGAGTTTTCAGAACTTGCTCGAGCGCGCCGGAATCTTTTCGGTAACTCGCTTGATCGCGCGACGAGAGGACGATGTAAGCGACGGCGTGCGGAAGTTGGACGTAGCCGACGCGCTCCCACTGTGAATACGTTTTGGTCGCAGGGTATTCGTTGATGAAATAATCGTGGCCGTCCTTGGTCTTGCCCGAGGCGATTTTCTCCCTCGGTTTTCCGTGCTTACTGGCCATGTCCTTGATCGCCGCTGTCACGAATGCGTTTACGTCTTCAAATTGAGTACTCGCAATTTTCGCGTACATCACTGTTCGGCCATCGGTCCAGGATTCGCCTTTCGGATAAAGAACACAGGGCAATCCTTGCTCTTTTCCTGATTCATTATCGAGCACCCAGCCGTCCGGCGCAGATATGTTGAACGCGGCTTTTGGGCCGTACACGATTCCGCCGCGGTAGCTGTCCTGTGCTGGAACTCCGGCGGACAGAAACAACAGCGCTAAGCAAACCGCTCCTGGTGATCTGATCATGTCGATCTTACGGTCTGCATGTTTCGGCACGGTGCACAAGCAAACAGTTCTGGGCAAAACGTCGCGACTCGGCTAAAATTGACCTTGTAAACGGCGCTGTCATTTTGAGCGGAGCGAAATGTCTCAGCTTATTCCGCGAGGAACCGGTCCAAAAAACAATGAGAAATTCTTCTCCCTCGACTGCGGGATCAGAATGACATTATGAAATAGCTTGTGGAACCAACGCCGTGGATCTGATCGCGCCTCTCAAGAAACATTTCGGCTACGAACAGTTTCGACCGCTACAAGAGGAGATCATCCGCGATGCGTTGGCGGGGCGTGACGTGTTGGTATTGATGCCGACAGGCGGCGGGAAGTCGCTTTGTTTCCAGTTGCCGGCGCTGACACGCGAGGGGCTGACGATCGTCGTGTCGCCGCTCATCTCGCTAATGAAAGATCAGGTCGATGCGCTGCAAGCCAGCGGAATTTCTGCGACATATTTGAACTCAACGCTGGGTCGCGATGAAGCGAAGGCGCGCTGGCGTGGGTTGCATCGCGGCGAGTACCGCATGCTTTACGTCGCGCCTGAGCGATTGATGCTGGAGACGTTTTTGGAACGCGCGCTCAGCTGGAACATCGCGCAATTCGCCATCGATGAAGCCCATTGCATCAGCGAATGGGGTCACGATTTCCGACCGGAATATCGTGAACTGAAAAAATTGCGAAGACATTTGCCGAGCGTTCCGATGATGGCGCTCACCGCCACGGCTACCGACCGGGTGCGGACCGACATCATCCAGCAATTGCATTTTCGCGAGCCGCGCTGTTACGTCGCCAGCTTCAATCGGCCCAATCTCAGCTATCGCGTCGTTCCCAAATCGGGGCCCTACGAACAACTGCTGGCGTTCATTCGCAGCCGGCCTAACGACAGCGGGATCATTTATTGTGCTAGCCGCAAGAGCACCGATTCGCTGGCGCGCAATCTCAACGAAGACGGCGTCAGCGCGAAACCGTATCATGCAGGACTAACGACGACCGAGCGCACAAAACATCAGGAATCATTTTTGCGCGATGACGTCCGCGTCATCACCGCGACCATCGCGTTTGGAATGGGCATCAATAAACCGAACGTCCGCTTCGTGGTGCATTACGATCTGCCAAAAAATCTGGAGAGCTATTATCAAGAGACAGGCCGGGCCGGGCGCGACGGTTTGCCAAGTGAATGCGTCCTGCTTTTCAGCGCCAGTGACGTCGCCAAGCAACTCCATTTCATCGATGAAAAGAGTGAAAAGGAAGCGCGGATTGCTCGGGCGCAACTTCAACAGATGGTCCATTACGCCGAGACGCGCGAATGCCGGCGAGCGACGCTGTTGGAATATTTTGGCGAAACATTTTCGCAGCCATCCTGCGACGGTTGCGACAATTGTTTGCAGCCGCGTGAAACTTTCGACGGAACAGTGCACGCGCAGAAATTTCTTTCCTGCGTCTATCGCATCCACGCCAGGCACGGATTCGGCTTTGGCTTGAATCACGTTGTCGATATTCTTCGCGGGGCGGACACGGAAATGATCCGGCAACGCCGGCACAATGAACTTTCCACCTACGGCATTGGCCGCGATTTGAAACGCGACGCCTGGCAGGCGATCGGACGCGAGCTTTTGCGCCTGGAACTCGTCGAGTGCGCTCCGGGCAAATTTGCGACGTTGGCCGTGACGCCCGCGGGTCGCGAAGCGTTGCGAAACCGCACACCGATCACGCTAACCAAACAGATCGACATCGCCGCCCAAAAAGAGAAGGCGCGACCAGGCGCGATTGACTGTGACGAGCTGCTCTTCGAACAACTGCGCGCTTTGCGCCGCAAACTTGCAGATGAACGCGACGTGCCAGCCTACGTCATTTTCTCGGACGTTTCGCTCCGTGAAATGGCGAGAAATTATCCAACGACCGCGAGCGAGTTTCGTCGCATCCCCGGCGTCGGCGAACAGAAGCTGAAGGATTTCGCCCAACCGTTTCTCAGTGAGATTAAAAATCATCTCGCGACGAATCCGCGCCGAACATTTTCCGACGACTCTGGTTCGCTGTTCCGGCGACGCCGGTCCCGTTTGAACGACAGTGAGGCCGAAACGCTGCAGCGGTTTCAGAAAGGCGAATCGATCGATGAAATCGCGCGCGCCCGCGGGTTCGTCCCCAACACCATCTATGGACATCTTGCCGCAGCTATCGAGCTCGGCAAACTCACAGAGCGCGACCGGTTCTTCACTGCAACGCAAGAAAAAGAAATTGCGGCTGCGCTCCATCAGGTCAGCGATGGAAAGCTTGTGGATGTCAGCGCGCTCCTTGGCAACAGATACGATATCGGGCTGCTGAGAATCTTTCGCGCATTTGCCGCGCGCGAACAAATCGAAAGGTAGGGTCGGCGCGCTGCGCCGATCGGACGCCGCAGCGCGGCGTCCCTACCATGCGCCTAGCGCAGAAGGCGATTCTTTTCTCTCGACAATTCATCGAGATTTTGGCGAGAACCTGAGCAGGCCATGGAATTTCTGCTTAATCTACCGGTGCCGATTTCGTTTTTTATCGTCTCGGCAATTACCACCTTCGTCGCCCTGGTCGGTCTCCATTTGGTGCGAAAGAAATATCCGGCTGAGGTCCTAAAGGAGAACCACGAAGTAGCTGCAATCATCTTCAACGCGTTTGGTCTCTTTTACGGGGTGATGGTTGCGTTTGTTGTGTTTGTTACGTGGAACGGATACGACGACGCGACAAAAAATCTACAAATGGAAGCCAGCCAGGCCCTCCATCTTTATCACAGTGCAGAAGGATTTCCTGACGCTACGAAGAAAATAATGCAGCAGGCATTAAGAAATTATGTCGCTTCGGTCTATAACGACGAGGTACAGCGGATGTCACATGGAGATATAAGTCTTTATACCGGCGGAGCTCACGTCGAGGTCACAAGGTTGTTTTCTCAACTGGGCGCGGAACCAATCTCCAACAGGGAACTATACGCCGAGTCATTAAGAGGATTAAGCGACCTCTCTCAGTACCGCCGACTGAGA
>DASYDT010000108.1:0-14197 GCA_036499425.1 Candidatus Udaeobacter sp.
GCGCGCGATCTTGTCATCGTAAATGCCGCCGCCGCTCTTCACGTGACTGGGTTCGCGCATGATCTTCCGGAAGCAGCGGCCTTTGCACGCGAAAGCATCGACAGCGGACGCGCGGCGTCGAAGCTGGACGCCCTTATTTGCGAAACAAACGGAGACCGATGAGCAGAAATTTTCTCTCTGAAATCCTCGCGCAAAAGCGCGAAGCAGTAGCGCGGATGAAAGCCCAGCGATCCTCCGATCGCTTTCGCGAGCGCGCGCTGGAGATTCGAAAACCGGCGGTGCCGCATCGATTCTCGCAAGCATTGATAGGGACGCCGCGCTGCGGCGTCCGGTCGGCGCGGCACGCCGACCCTACCTTGAACATTATTGCGGAGTTCAAACGCAGATCGCCGTCCGCTGGAATTATTCGTGATGATCTTTCGGCGGAAGAAGTTGCCCGTCGTTACGAACGAGGCGGCGCTTGCGCGATTTCCGTGCTCACCGACGAAGCACATTTCGGCGGTTCGATTGCCGATCTTCGCGCTGTTCGGTCCATTACGAATCTGCCCGTCCTCCGCAAAGATTTTATCATCGATCCGATCCAGATTTACGAAGCGGCCGTTGCTGGGGCCGACGCGGTCCTGTTAATCGTCGCTGCATTGGACGATGCCGTGCTAGGTGATCTGCGCGAAGTTGCGGAAGACCAACTCGGGCTGGACGCACTTGTTGAAGTGCATACATCCATCGAGTTGCGCCGCGCGCTCAATGCTGGCGCCAGGATCATCGGAGTAAACAATCGCAATCTCCAGACGTTTCAGGTTTCGTTGGAAACGAGCGATTGTCTCATTGCCGAAGCTCCGCGCGACAGAATCATGGTTAGTGAAAGCGGATTGCAGAGTGCGGAATCATTCCATGGTCTCCACAATCTTGGGTTCCACGGTTTCCTTATCGGTGAAACACTGATGCGTGCGAGCGATCCGGAAAAAGCGCTTCGAGATTTCATAGCCGATTTCGAAGCACGACAAGTTCCGTCAGCAGCAGCCCATCCATCATGAATCCGGTACAAATCAAAATCTGCGGCATCAGGAACGCGACAGACGCCAAAACGTGCGTGGAGCTCGGCGCGACGTTGATTGGCCTTAACTTTTATCCGCAAAGCCCGCGCTACATTGAACCCAACGTTGGCCGGCAAATTGTCGAGATGCTGCCCGCTGATACTGATGCAGTCGGCGTTTTCGTTGACGGGAACGCCGAGGAAATTCGGAAGGCTGCGAAGACCGCGCGAGTGCGAAGCGTTCAGTTGCACGGGAATTTCTCGCCTGAAATCGCGAGTGAACTGGCCAGCGAGTTTCGCGTGATTCGAGTGTTTTCGACCAATGCGCAATTCCGTCCGGAAGACGTGTCGCTGTTTTCGAATTGCGACGTGCTCATTGACGCACATCATCCCGACCTCCGCGGCGGTACTGGAGGGACGTGTAATTGGCCGGCCGCGCGCGCAACGTTGGCCTTCGCGCGATTCCTCATTCTCTCTGGCGGATTGAACGCGCAAAATGTTCGCCGCGCGATTGCGTCGGTCACGCCACACGCCGTGGATGTTTGCAGCGGTGTTGAGCGCGCGCCCGGCGTGAAAGATCATCGCGCGATGAAAAATTTTGTAGCTGCCGTTCGACAAGCGGAGCGCATCGCAGACGCTTCGTCAGTCCAGTAGCCCCATGCAAAAATCACAAATCACGATAAGCGAGCCAGACGAACACGGACACTGGGGAAGGTTTGGCGGACGCTACGTTCCAGAAATTTTGGTCGCGCCGCTGGAGGAGCTTGCGGAAGAGTTTACGCGCGCGCGCCATGACAACGATTTTTGCGCTGAACTCAATCAATTACTGCGTGATTACGCTGGCCGCCCGACTCCACTGTTTCATGCGGGACGGCTGACGGCGCATGGTGGCGGCGCGCAAATTTATCTGAAACGCGAAGATCTTTTGCACACCGGCGCACACAAGATCAACAATGCAATGGGACAAGTGCTGCTGGCGCGGCGGATGGGCAAACGGCGCGTCATCGCGGAGACCGGCGCAGGTCAACACGGCGTCGCGACGGCAACGGTGTGTGCGCTGTTTGGATTGCGCTGCGTCATCTACATGGGGGCGGAAGATGAACACCGGCAGGCGCTCAACGTTTTTCGAATGCGATTGCTTGGCGCTGAAGTGATAACCGTCAACGCGGGCACGCGCACGTTGAAGGATGCGATCAACGAAGCCATGCGGGACTGGGTGACAAACGTGCACGACACCTATTATCTGCTCGGCAGCGCGCTCGGTCCACATCCCTATCCGCTGATGGTGCGCGAGTTTCAGAGTGTCATCGGACGCGAGGCGCGCGAACAAATTCTGTCCGCCTCGGGAAAGTTGCCGCGCGCGCTGATCGCTTGTGTTGGCGGCGGCTCAAATGCGATCGGCCTTTTTCATTCATTTATTGCAGATGAACAAGTCCGCTTGATTGGAGTAGAGGCTGGAGGGCGCGGCGATTCATTGGGTGAACACGCCGCCAGATTTCACACTGACGCGAAGAGCGGGGGCGGCCGCGTCGGCGTCTTGCAAGGCACGATGTCTTACGTGCTCCAGGACCCGAACGGTCAAATTGCAACGACACATTCGATCTCAGCCGGACTGGATTATTCGGCGATCGGCCCTGAGCACGCGTTCCTTCACGACAACGGACGAGCCGAATACATCAGATCGACCGATACCGAAGCGCTCGAAGGATTCGAGCTTTGCGCCAGCCTTGAGGGAATCATTCCCGCGCTTGAAACAGCGCATGCAATCATGCCTGCGATTCGAATCGCTCAGGAGTTGCCGCAAGATGACGCGATCATTGTGAATTTGTCCGGGCGCGGTGATAAAGACGTCCAGCTCGTCGCCGATTTGAAAACCCGATGAGTCGAATCCGGGAAACGTTCGCTTCGATGAAACGTGCTGGCCGCGGTGGGTTCATCCCATTCATCACCGCGGGTGACCCCGATCTTACAACTACTGAACTCTTGCTCATCGAGCTTGCCGCTGCCGGGGCAGACATCATTGAACTCGGCGTTCCCTTCAGTGATCCAGTCGCGGATGGCGAAACCATTCAGCGCGCATCTGGACGCGCGCTGCGCAAAGGCGTGACGCTCCGCGACGTACTAACCTGCATTGCGCGTGCAAAGCAACATATCGATGTCCCGATCGTTCTTTTCAGCTACTTCAATCCACTCTTGAGTTTTGGCAGAGACAGGCTGGCGAACGACGCGAAAGAAGCCGGAGTGGACGCGGTCCTTGTGACGGACCTTATTCCTGAAGAAGCTCATACCTGGACTGAGACATTGATTCAGTTCGATCTCGATCCGATTTTTCTTGTCGCGCCGACAACGTCGGACAAACGACTGAAACAGATAGCGCGGCAGGCGCGCGGATTTATCTATGCTGTTTCACGCGCTGGCGTAACTGGCGCACGCGATGAAATGACGGATGACGCCGAAGCACTCGTGAAACGCGTGCGGTCAGTAAGCGATTTACCTGTGGCGGTTGGGTTCGGCATCTCAACAGCGGAACAGATTCGGCACGTCTGGCGTTTTGCAGAGGCGGCAGTCATCGGAAGTGCAATCGTGCGTGAGATTGAAAAACTTGCCGCTTCGCCGGATTTGGTAAATCGCCTAGGAGAATTCACGCGGTCATTACTAGCGCCGCAAGCTAACGATTCGCCCCGGCTGGGAACATTACCCTCTCGGGCGCGGTGTTGAGTGCGGCCAGAAGTTTTTTGATCAAGCGAGTCTTGATCCGGCCAGCTTCTCGAGGTGCGACAATGTAGCGGACGATAGCCTCCAGCCATGTGTTTTCGCTTACTCGAAAAATAACGCGCGGTCGTTCCCGCACTTCCAGTTCATCAACTGGCGTACGGGCAAGCAAGTCGCGAAATGTTTCCACGCGTTTCAGCATTTCCTCCCCCAGCTCCTCCTCGGTAATTCTCTGCATTGTGCTGGCGATGAACTCCAGATCGGCGTTGTACCCCACGTGGAACTTAATTTCGTTCCAGATGTAAGGAAAAAGCGGCCACGAATAGTTATAAACCAGTTCGTCGAGCACTTTTTGGTTCGGGAACTTGATCAGGCGACCGCTCGGATGATCGCCCGAAATGTACTGACCGCCGAATTCCCAGAGCGTGGTATCCAGGTAACCGACATCGATTACGTCGCCTGTGGCATCACCGATCTTGATCCGATCGCCCACCCGATAGGGCTGACGAACGAGAATATAGATCCAGGCGATGAAGCTTTTCATCGGCGTTTGCACCGCAAGACCGATAATGATTGAGCCGATACCAAGCGCGGCAGCCGCGGCATACCAATTGACAAAAACGATGGATATAGCGATGAGCGCGATAACAAGCGCAATGATCAGATGCATAACACGCTGGAGCGTAAAACGAGTAGAAGCATCCTCGACCCGGGCAAGACCATAAACTGAAGTCGCTCGTGCGATGGCAAGCACGATCACGATCAGCGCTGCGCCGCGTATAATTCGACTTGCTAAATCGACAGTTGGCTGCGGCAACGGAATCAGTTTCGAACCGATCAGAACATAAAGCACAGCGCAGATCACAAGAATAACTGCGTGTGCAACGAACCAGAACCTGTCTCTGCCACCGGCTTTGATCTCTCGGCGTTTTTCGCCAGTGGCCCGCTGAAGCTCTTTGCGGACTTCGGGTTGCTGGGAAATCTCCTCTGCGGTTTCAGGCATCACTATTGAAATCGCATTCGGCCAAGAAATGGGTGCAACCAGAGTGCGATGTGAGGCGACGGCTGTTGCAAGCACCTGAAGCTTCAATCGAAATCGATTCTCAAATGTGCTGTCTAATACGGACATTGCAGAGCTGCTTGCCCGGCAGGCGGAATTGGAGAGTGGCATTCTTTCACGCGCATTTCGACGAGCTGCGCGCAGCGCTTTTCTATGGCCGGAAGAAGTGCCTGAGCTTCTAGCGCAGAAGCGATCCCTCACAGAACTGTGCGCAATTGGCCCGTTCATCGAGCGACAAATTAGGCGCTGGTTTGATAAGCCTCCGCGACAAAACAACAGACCTCCCGCCATTCGCCAGGATTTTATTTCACTCGCGGAGGCGAGACAGCTGCTAGCGAGAAAAGAGGCATGGCCAAAGAACCTGCGGGGCGATTTACAAATGCACACCCGTTGGAGCGATGGATCGGGCACGATTGCCGAAATGGCCGACGCGGCAAGCGAGAGGGTATATGAATACATTGCCATCACCGATCATTCGAAAGGATTGAAAATTGCCGGCGGGATGGACGAACGCGAACTGCAAAAACAGGGAGCAGAAATAGGAAAGGTGAACCGATGGCTCGCACAAGCCGGCGAACACTTCGTGGTTCTTCGCTCAATTGAAATGAACCTCAACACGCGCGGCGAAGGAGACATGACTCCAGCGTCGTTATCGGCTCTGGATCTCGTTCTCGGCTCGTTTCACTCCTCCTTGCGGACAGTTGAAGATCAAACAGAGCGGTATCTTGCAGCGCTGCGCAATCCAGACGTCCAAATTCTTGGTCATCCGCGCGGTCGGATTTACAATTTTCGAATGGGCCTGAAGGCAGAATGGCCACGGGTTTTTGCCGAAGCTGCCAAGCTTGATAAGGCGCTGGAGATTGACTGCTATCCAGACCGGCAGGACTTGAATGTGCGCCTGCTTAAGTTAGCTCGCGTAGAGGGAACAAGGATTTCACTTGGAACCGATGCGCATCATCCCTGGCAGCTCGAATTCATCGATCTCGGCCTTGCCGCAGCGCTGCGCGCGAAGATTCCGGCTGAGAAGATCGTAAATTTCATGGCCGCGCCAACACTGAAAAATTGGATCGCACGCCTGCGTGGTCGGAGCCGCCAATGCTAAGGCCGAATTGAAGACAACTCGAGTGGACCACCGAGATAGCAGCCTAAAAGTTACAAGGCGCTGTCTGCGAAGGACGAAAAGCAGGAAGACTCGTGTCCTTGAGAACGGTCCGGCCATATCGGATTTCGAGCGCGGTTCCTGGTCTTAGGACCGCAAAATCGCGAGGGATTTACCTTCGCGGTGCTCCAGTTGATCGATCGTGCACTGGCGAGGGTCTTTGTCGGGACGCCAGCGAAGGATTCTTGTGCCGTGCCGAAATCTGCCTCCGGTAAAATGATCATACGCGACTTCCACGACGACTTCGGGAGATACTGGCTCCCATTCGCCACTGCGGTCGGTGCTCCAACGACTGGGGCCACCAGGAGCGCTGCCAGTGAACCCTGGCGGCTTTTTGAGCGCTTCAAATTTTTCTGTTAATGCACGGCGTTCCGATGTTTTGAAAGCAGACGTGAATCCGACGTGGTGTAATAGCCCATCTTCGGCATAAAGCCCGAGGAGAAGTGAACCGATCGTACGGGTGCCCCGCGCATAACGAAATCCGCCGACAACGCAATCGGCGGTGCGGATCTGCTTTACCTTGACAACTGCGGTGCGTTCGCCCGAAGCGTAAGCAGCGTCAAGACGTTTCGCGACGACACCATCAAGATCGCCGCCGGTCTTCTTAAACCATTTGCTGGCAGTCCCGTAATCTGTCGTTGCAGGAGATAGGCGTAAATGTTTGGCCGATTTAAAATTTAAACGCGCGAATCTTTCGAGAAGTCGGCGGCGATCGCTCAGACTGTGTTTCAGCAATACCTGCCCGTTCTGCGCGACCAGATCGAAAACGATATACTTTGCTGGATGAGCTTTGGCCAGTTTCGCGACACGACTAGCCGCGGGATGAAGCCGCAGTTGCAACTCGTCGAATGAAAGCGCGCCACTCACGGGGATGACAAGTTCGCCATCGAGAACAAAATATGTCTCTGGCACCTGTGCCAGAGCATCAGCGATATCGGGAAAATAACGCGCCAGTGGCTGACCGGCCTTTGATTGCAAGTAAATCTTTTCACATTCACGAAAAGCAATACAGCGAAAACCGTCCCACTTCGGCTCGTACTGCCACCCCTCTCCAGCCGGAATTTGCTCAACCGAACGCGCTTCCAGCGGCGCTAACGGCGGTTGAAATGGAATTTCGTCGCGCATGTTCATGACGGAAGTTTTGCCGAATCATGCGTGAAACCTTAGCCGTCCGTGGCCAAAATCAATTCAGCCCGCCTCAGCTTGTTCCTTTGCGGGATTCGGGACCTAACAACTTTACGGTTTCAACGACGCTCTCTCGTTCCGCCGGAGCAATACCGTTTGAGTCGCCATCCAATTCAGCTTTCTTCCGGATACGCTTGAACTGATGCTCTAACTCTTTCAAATCTTCTTCCGACAAATTTTCGAGATTCAGAAGCTCATTTCGTGCGCCACCAACCGCGCGGATAATCTCATCGAGTTTCAACTGCGTGGCTTTAGCGTCACGGTTCTGGCTATTCTGAATGAGGAACACCATAAGGAAAGTCACGATAGTGGTGCCCGTATTGATAACCAATTGCCAAGTGTTCGAAAAGTGAAAGGTCGGTCCCGTCGCGCCCCAAACGACAACGATTAGAACCGCAATCGCAAAAGCCCATGCGCTCCCTAGAACGGCCGAGCACCGACGCGCCCAAATGCGAAATGCATCGCTTACGACGCAGAAAAAATCCTTAGACTTTGCCTGCTCCTCGAGTTTCCCTCCCTGAGTCGCCATCAAGCTAGATTTCGTCCCTGCAAAGCGGGTTGGGCGTATCAAAGTTGACTGTGTCCCATATCGCTTAACTGGTTTGGTTTTTATGGGTAGTCATGCTGCGGCTGCGACTAGGCAAATTGTAAAGCCGATCTCAGTCGGATAAACGAATCGCTTCTCCAATACCAGGCGATGGACCGCCCTGCCCAGCGCAAGTACGTGTCAACGCTTGCCCCTACCACCCGGGCGTCCACTGTTAACAGCTCAATACCGACAAACGATACTCTGACGTATGCGTCGATTACGATTCCCTTGTCGAGAATTAGGTCAAGAACGTCTGCCAAGCTACTTGCTTCCGGGTGGCGTTCTGAGGGCGGGACTGGCTGTTGCAATCATATTGTACTTCCTCGTCCTTTCATTGCGTTACTGAAAAAATCCGCGATTAAGCCGCGACATTTAAGTATCGCCGCACAGTCGCGGGATGGGTGTGAAAAAAATCCAAATTTTTTCGGACCGCGCCGACTTGCAAATGGCGAGCTGACTCGGATAGCGGAATTGAACGGGTGCTAGGATACCATGAAGATAAGGGTAAGGCAGGTTGACTCAACGAAACTCAGTCGTCGACGGACAAAGCGCGAAATCGCGGTTCGGTTCCTTAATTTCATTCACCTTCATCATTCCGCCATAGCTTGTGGTGTTTCTTTGGCGGAGCTGTGCGTAAAGGGAAATCAGGGTGACTTGAACTCACCCAACCAGTTAAGCCTCTATTCGGTAACGTGCCGTCGCCGCCAGTTGCCACCCAGTACCCTTAGGCAGCCAGCGATTTTTACGCGCCATTACCGAATTTATAAGGCTCCTCTGCCTCTCCAGCCAAAGATAAAAAAGATGATGCACATCACCAGGAACAGGAAGAATAACAACTTCGCGATTCCCGCCGCAGCGACGGCGATGCCACCAAATCCAAACACTGCTGCGATTAGCGCAATTATCAGAAAAGTTATGGCCCAACCTAGCATGGTTTTCACCTCCTTTAAGGATGAATCGAATTTGCCGATGGCCGTGCGTGTGTTTGATTTCAAGCCGGCCTGCCAGTCGTATAGCCGCCTGGCTATAACATCTCGCACAACTCCGTTACGGTTTACGTGCCGCCCGATAACAAAATCGAGTTTCCGGGCAGGCGACCCGCGTTGTTAAGATTGCGGCAATTACTGCCATCCTAGGACGGCGCCCGAAAGGCGGGTAATGAGAACCCTGATTGTGGAATGAAGCTTATAACTCACCCTCAGACGGAACAGCAATCGCCTTTCTATTTTAATCGTTCCGCCCGTTCACGGACATAAAGAGCGGCGGGAGTCGCCTCCCGCCGCTCGTTAATCCAAGATAACCGGGTTATCGCCCGCTTTCGTGACCGCCGCCCTGTTGGCCGCCACCGCTCTGTTGCCCACCTTGTTTTTCGCGCTGTTGGCGCTCCCGTTCCTGTCTATCGCGATCCCCCTGTTGGCCACCTTGCTGTCCAGGAGCGGTAGGCTTACCCGGTTCGTTCGGATTGTGTTGTGTTTCCATAGTACCTTTCGTTGTTACTAATTTCTAGCCGATCTCGTCGTGGTTTGCGATGAGACCTTGTCTTTTTGTGAAATCGCCTTGGACCGATCCTTTGGACTCAGGAATTTGGTATAAGCATGCCCTATTTCGAGAAAAGAAGCGGCAATTATCGATTGGAACCCGCGCTAGCCAGCTCCGGCTCCATGAGCGCTTCCGGGTTTACAATGTCTTCGGCCAATTTGTTCAGGAGCTCGTTCGCTTCGGATTCTTCGTCGAGCGTGGTTTGCAAAAGGTCCGCAGACTTGTCCTTACCAATTAGTTGCGCAAATGTGCGCACACTGCCGTACCCCGCGATCTCGTAGTGTTCGACTTTCTGCGCAGCGACAATGATTCCGGCGTCGATCACTGATTCTTCGCCGTCTTCGTGAAGCATTTCCGATCCTTCCTCAATCAGGCCTTTCATAGCCTTGCACGTTTTACCCTTGGGCTTTTCGCCAATCTCTTCGAAAACTTCCTCCAGCCGTTCAACGTGCGTCTTCGTCTGTTCGAGGTGCTTTTCGAACGCCTCCTGTAACTCCTCTGATGAAGCAGCTTTCGCCATCTTGGGCAAAGCTTTCACCAGTTGCTGCTCTGCGTTGTAAAGGTCACGCAGTTCGCTCACGTAAAGTGTCTTAAGTGTATCCAACTTCATATACTCCCTTTCCTTCCTATTGTTTGAATTTGGTTCTGAACTTTGTCGAACCGGCGCGAACCAAACACCGGTTCCAGGAAAGAAACGCGGCGAAACACACAAATGCGCGTGTTTGAGTTCAAAATTTTTGAAGCGTGCACTGCGCGAATCAAACAGCTACTGTTTCAGGGCAACGCTGGCGTACGATTTGTTCGTAAACGGCCATGTAATCATTTGCCATGCGCGTAGCTATGAAGCGGTTCTCAAAAACTTCCCTGCATCGTGCCCGACTAACATCGTGAACCCGCCGAGTTGCTTCGACCGCCTCCTCTAACTCCCTCACTACAAAACCAGTCACTCCGTTCTCCATTACCTCAGGAACAGATCCGCGCTCGTAGGCAATAACCGGAGTGCCGCACGCCATTGCTTCAATCATTACCAACCCGAAAGGCTCCGGCCAATCGATCGGAAACAGCAGCGCATACGCGTTTCCGAGAAACTCGTTCTTCTGCTGATCGCTGATCTCGCCAACCCATTCCACACCTGAGTCATTCAGCAGCGGTTCAACAACCTTTTTGAAATAGCGTCTATCGGCCCGATCGACTTTAGCAGCAATCTTGAGAGGCATGCCAACGCGCTTGGCGATCTCGATCGCACGGTCCGCGCCTTTCTCTGGCGAGATTCGTCCCAGAAAAGCGAGATAATCTCCGCCGCCGGGGTAAAACCGGAATAGATCTTTGGGCAATCCATGATAAATGGTCGCCTGCCAATTGGCCCAATGTAAGGGTTGCCGTTGAGCATTCGAAATCGAGATAAGTGGTTCGTCCCGAAACCGGTCGAACACAGGAACCAGGTCGGGAATATCGAGGCGTCCGTGCAAGGTCGTGAGGTGCGGAACAGGCAGGTAGCGAGAAATGGGAAAATGAAGGTAACCAGTGTGAAAATGGATCACATCGAACTCGCTAGCGCGCTCGACTACGTGATCTAACAGCAGAACTTCTCGTGCCACGGGATCCTTGCATCGCTCGTTTTTCCTGAGCGAGCGCCTGCATGGCGCAATTAGCCGCGCCTTTGTGACCGAGTCGCCGCTGGCAAACAGGGTCACCTCATGGCCGGAGCTAACCAATTCTTCAGTAAGATAAGAAACGATCCGTTCCGTCCCTCCGTAATGTTTTGGAGGCACACTCTCGATTAGCGGTGATACTTGAGCGATTCGCATAATTCCCTTTTCCGTCACGAGATTCAAAGCTCCACTTGGCGCACTACTGACAGTAGAACACGCTTAAGTTCGGATAGCTCGAATCGCGATATCGATTCCCATAAATTTAACTTTTTGTGTTTAGACTTCGAACCCCACTGGAACTTTGGTTCTCACGTGTCGTGGAAAATGAAGCGCGCCTCAAGAGATAGGCTTAAGAACAGCAATCGCCTTATGTAGTGCTGCTACAAACTCGTAGTAACAAACAAGGAAGAAGACTTAGGAAACTCGTTCGTTCGCCAGGATATCTGATCAATCAAACGACGCCGCACCGACGGAATATTTGTGAATCGATATTAACTAAGAAATTCTGCGAGCGGCTCCATCGGTTTGATGTGCCCGCAGAAAATCTTGAACGCAGCCAGGATCGGAACGGCTAAGATGATGCCGACGATTCCCCACATCCAGCCCCAGAAAGTGAGCGAGAGCAAAATGATGACAGGATTCAAAGTAAGAGCGCGCCCCATAACCCATGGAGTTATGAAACTGCCCTCCAATGTTCCAAAAGCAAGATAGACGGCGGGAAAGATGAGGGCATAGCCAAGGCTATCGAAACTCAAGACCGCACCGATGGTCATGCAGACGATACCTGTGAAAGATCCAAAATAGGGGACGAAATTGAGGAGCGCGACCATCACACCCCACATTACCGGGTTGCGCAGACCAAGCAGGCCTACTGCGATTCCGACAACTAATCCAAGGCAGGCATTAATCGCCGTAATGGTTAAAAGATAACGCGAGACGTGCGATTCGATGTCATGCGCAATACCGACCGCCGTTTTCTTATCTGAGAGCGTGGGCAGTAACTTGACCAGCTTCGCAATGAAGACTTGGTCGTGAACGAGCAGGAAATAGAGCAGGATCACTGACAGAACAGCGCTGGCTATAAACTCGGGGGTGCGCGTGAAAAACATCTCATCCAGCGGGTGCCGCTTAACTTCTACGGCTTTACTTTCCGTGTTGGTTGAAGCCAGCTTCTCGATTTCACCCGTCGCCTGGGTCAGTTGCGCCACCGTTTTTTTTACGGGCATCAACTTATGTTGTAGTGTCGTCAAACCTTCTGGCCCTTTCTGGAGCCATTCCGCCGCGGGCGTGGCCAGTGCAGAAATCCCATATCCGACAAGTGCAAGCAGTCCGATAAGAACGAACGCCGAACCGGCCGGCAGCGGAATTTTTAATTGAGCGAGTCCACGCACTATCGGCCTCAACAGATAACTAAGCAGCACCGCAAGAATGATCGGTAGCAGGATAGAACGCATGTAGTAGACGGTGTAGAAGACTGCTAGGACAAAGAGACCGGTGAGAGCAACCGACCGGACATCGAAAGGTCGCTGTGACAGCTCGGTGATGCGTAAGCGGGCACGGGACGTGACCTGTTCCGCTTCGCGTTCGTCGTCGGAAACGTCACTGCGCGATTCCACGTGTGCTCCACGCAAATTCATGTGTGTTCATGAATCGCAGCGTACTTTGCATCTACGCGTCTCAGTCTTCTATTGCGACCCGTTGCTAGGAGCATCTGAATTTTGCCGTGAGATGCCAGCGTGTCGGATCAGCTATTCCACGCAATGCGGTAGCAAAAATTCAGGCGTGGTTAACCCGCGGATCTCCGCTGTGGCCAGTCAACCTTTTTTGCTTGATCGCGTCACGCGCCTCTATCGCAATAACAGACTTAACCAACTCAATAAAAAGGCAGTTCCATGCTCGGACCATAATAGTCATCCTAGTCGTGCTCTGGCTTATTGGCTTCATTGTTGCGGGTCTACGCCCGACGCTCACGTACTTGGAATTTTGCTAGAATGAGCGCTCGACAAACCAATGCCCGAAAACAATATCGATCTGCATGGCAGCGCACTGCAGCGACGATCTGCTCGCACCCTTGGCGTGTACCATAGGGTTTCGTCCGATTAGACAATCATCCATGGCCCCGATTGTGCGTCTTCATCGATCAAAGCATCGTCCTGTCCAACGAAGAATTTCGAATCAGTGGCATTTCAGAAAGGACTATCACATGCATTTAACGAATAGAATCAAAGAAGCGGGTGCAACTGGATACATCTTGCTTTGGCTCCTCGGGATCCCCGTTCCGATTTTGTTTCTGATATTTCTACTGCGAGGTTGCACATAAGATTTTGGGAGCGAGCCCCGCTTCATCGAAAGCTCATGTATCGAAGAAGATGCTGAAGCTGAAGTGCGCGATGCTGGGGGATCGGCGAAGTGCGCAGTTACGTCGCGGCTAAATAAATAAGACCGGTGGAGGCACCGCTTGCGATGAATAACACCGATACCTAACAAACTTCAAACTAAATATCCATGAAAGTAAAAGAACCCATGAAACGAACTTTACTAGTCTTAGCTTGTCTCAGCGCACTTAGCGTAGCTGCATTTGCTGCTGACGATAAGAAGACGAACCCCGATAATACGGCGACAAACGAACGCGATCGCTCCGGCGACACCAAGACATCCGGCGACCAGTCAAACAGTTCGGCGGATTTAAAAATCACGCAGGCCATTCGGCAGGCGCTAATGAAAGACGACCAGCTTTCAATGACTGCAAAGAATATCAAAATCATTACCGCCAACGGTCAAGTCACACTCCGCGGACCGGTTAAGACTGCGCAAGAAAAGTCAAAAATTGATCAGCTTGCAAGATCAGCGGCGAGCGGTGCAAAGATCGAGAATCAACTCGACGTTAAGCATTAAATAACAAACCTCAACACAAGCGAAAGGAAACTTATTATGTCTAAATCAGTATTCGGTATTGCAACTACACTCGGCCAGGCCGAGCGAATTGTTCGGCAACTTCAGGCTCAGGGCTTCGCAACCTCGGAAATATCAGTGCTAATGCCTGATACAGGCGGCACGCGTGATGTTGGTCACGTTAAAGCCACAAAGGCGCCGGAGGGCGCAACGACCGGTGCAGCTACCGGTGGCGCTACTGGCGGCGTGATCGGGTTGCTGGCAGGAATTGGTGCCCTGGCAATTCCCGGCGTCGGTCCATTGATCGCAGCCGGTCCAATTATGGCGGCGCTGAGTGGCGCAGCCGTCGGTGCGGCGACTGGCGGTGTGGTTGGCG
>DASYDT010000109.1:0-10125 GCA_036499425.1 Candidatus Udaeobacter sp.
ACAAATCGAGAGGCTCGCCGCTCAGCTACAAGACAACACTGCGCAAATCCAAAAAGCGAACGCCCAACTCGAAATGAGCAAGCCTGAGGCCAAAGTGGTTGTGAACAAACCTACAGCTCTTCCTTGAACCCGAGTCCACGCAGGACCTCGCACCTTAGCCGCAGCGCCTGACAGTGCAGGTCAGCAGCGCTTCGCCATTCGACGAGAGGGCAATCTGGGCTAACGGTTTGGGTGATGACCAAAGAGGAAATCGCTCGCATTTTAGAGCAGACCGCAGCGCTGCTCGAATTGAAGGGCGAGAATCCGTTCAAAATTCGCGCATATGTTAACGCGGCGCGCGCGATCGAAACTTTTGGCGGCAATATTCCGGATCTGCAGGACGAAGAAGCAGTCGCAAAAATTCCGGGGATTGGAAAAAGCATCGCGCTGAAGATCAAGGAACTCGCCGCGACCGGTTCACTCAAATACCTCGAAGAATTGCATGCGCAATTTCCGGAGGCCATTCTGGAATTGTTCTCGATTCCCGGTCTGGGCGCAAAAAAGATCAAGGCCCTTTTTGATCAGTTGCGCGTCAGTTCAATACAACAGTTGCGCCAGGCTTGCGAGGCCGGTCGCGTAGCGGAATTGCCCGGCTTCGGTGAAACAACGCAAGCGAAAATTTGCAAAGCCATCGAGGAACGAACCCGGCACGCCGGTTATTTTCAATTCGGGCAGATCGCGCATGAAGCGGAGACGTTAAGAAACGATCTGGCAGGCCATCCCGACGCTCTGCAGGCGGATATCGCGGGAAGTTATCGGCGGCGAAAAGAAATTGTGCACGATCTCGATTTGTTGGTGGCGACAAAAAAACCCGAGGCGATCGCGAAATTTTTCGTTTCCCATCCGCTGGTGGAATCGATCATCGCTCAAGGGCCGACGAAATCGAGTGTGCGACTTCGTTCCGGAGTGCAATGTGATCTGCGAGTGGTGAGCACGGCGGAATACCCTTTTGCGCTTGCTTATTTTACTGGGAACAAGGAGCACAACATCGAACTGCGTAGCCGCGCGCTTAAACGAGGTTGGACGCTCAACGAGTACCGGCTTGCCCCGGTTCCGGGTTCAGAAATGGTAAGGTCGGCGCGCCGCGCAGACCGGACGCCGCAGCGCGGCGTCCCTACCAGAAAGAAGAAAGGGCCGGTGATGAAGATCCCAAAGGTGTGCGATGAAGCCGAACTTTATCGGGCGGTCGATCTTGATTTCATACATCCGGAGCTACGGGAAAACTGGGGCGAGTTCGAAGCTGCCGAGAAACATTCTCTGCCAAAATTGATTGAGAAGGAAAATCTGCGGGGCACGTTTCATTGTCACACCACCGCGAGTGACGGCCACAATTCGCTTGAAGAAATGGCGGAAGCCGCGCAGGCGCTTGGCCTGGAGTATCTCGGCATTGCCGATCACAGCCGCAGCCAGATTCAAGCACACGGGCTCGATGAGAAAAAATTACTCGCGCAAGTTGCGGCGATTCGAAAGCTGAACCAAAACTTCGACGGCTTCCGTCTCTTTGCTGGAGTCGAATGCGACATTCTTCGGGACGGTTCCCTTGATTTTCCCGATGAAGTTTTGTCGCTACTCGATTTCGTCGTTGCTTCCGTTCATTCTGCTTTTGGTCTGAGCGAAGCGGATATGACCAGACGCATGATTCGCGCGATGGAAAATCCGTTCGTGACCATGCTGGCACATCCAACCGGTCGTTTGCTTTTGAAACGCGAGCCTTACAAAATCGATATCCCAGAAATTCTCGATGCCGCTGCGCGTACCGGGACATGGATTGAGCTCAACGCCGCTCCAAAACGGCTCGATCTCGACTGGCGCTGGTGGCCAATGGCGAAACAGAAAGGCGTGAAATGTGTGATCAATCCTGACGCGCACCGCGCCGAGCGTTTGCAGGATTTATGGTTCGGAATCGGCATCGCGCGCAAAGGTTGGATAACAAGGGCGGACGTGATGAATTGTTTGCCATTGGAAAAAATAGAGCACGCCCTTGCAGCGAAGAGACAGAGGTAGCCAACAAGCGCTGACGTCATGATCGCGTCATTCCGACCGGCGCTGCGGCCGCGACCTATTTCCTTGACTGGCCTCTGGCAGATTTGCCAGTGTAAGGCTTCGCCCTACACATGACCCAGTCAGCAATGGAGGCTATCGATGCTTGCCCGGCGAAGCCGTCAGGACCGAGAAACCCATGGCTCGCTTACGCGGCGCTTTATCGTGATCCGCTTGGCTTTCTCACGCGTGCGGCGCGCAAACATGGGGACGTCGTCCACATAAAGATTGGTCGTAAAAGCGATTTTCTTCTTAATCATCCCGATCTTGTCCGCGCCGCCCTGCTCGATCATGAAAATCTGCGGCGGTGCGTGCACCGCCCACTGCGACGGGTCCTTGGGACAGGCTTGCTGACTTGCCGCGGCGAGCGGCACAAGAAACAGCGCGCTCTTTTGCAACCGATGTTTAATCGAGAACGAATCGTTGCGCTCGGCGATGTGATGGTTGATCAAATCACGCGTTGGACTGCCAGGTGGCGCGACGGCGCCTCAGTGGACATGGCGGAGGAGATGACGGACCTGGCCATATCCATTAGCGGAAAGGCGCTGTTCAATGTTGATTTGGGCTCGAAAGCGGTCGAGCTGCGCAACGCACTTGTCACAGTCTTGCACGCCACTCGATTCAGCAATCTGGCGCTGGCTACTAAGCAGTTCGAGAAAATTCGGCTCCCTTCCCACCGTCGCTTCGCACGTGCTGCGAAGAAACTCGACACGGAGATTCGCGCGATGATTGACGAGCGTCGAAAAGGGGCCTGTGAAGATCCGGATTTACTCTCGGTACTGGTGCGCCTGCACAAACAATCGCGAAAGGGGATTACCGACCAGAAGATACGCGATCAGATGCTCACGTTTTTCATGGTCGGCAACGAAACGCCTGCGACTGGATTAATGTGGACGTGGTATTTGCTTGCGCAAAATCCGGACGTGGCGAAGAAGATGCATAACGAAGTGGATCACGTCCTCGGTGATCGGCTCCCGTCAGGACAAGACTTCGACCGCCTGCGCTACACGCGGATGGTTTTCGCCGAATCGATGCGGCTGTATCCGCCCGTCTGGCTCATGACCCGGCGGGCAGTGCGCGATACGAAGATAAATGGTTTCGTAATCCGCAGCGGGTCTTATGTGCACGTCAGCCCGTTCGTGACACATCGCGACGCGCGATACTTCCCAGAACCGGAGCGGTTCGATCCAGAACGCTGGACTCCAGAAGCGGCTGCGGCGCGCCCGAAGTTTTCCTACTTTCCGTTTGGCGGAGGCAGTTTGCAGTGTATCGGCGAAGGCTTTGCCTGGATGCAAGGCGTGCTGACGATAGCCACGCTCGCCCGGCGGTGGCAGATGCGGCTCGTGCGGGGCCACCGAATTGAGCTTGATCCACATATCACGTTGCGTTCGCGATATGGCATGCCGATGATTCTCGAGGCACGGAAGTGATGTAGAGGCTCAATAGGGGTCGCCTCGCCCTTGCCGTTGCACGCGCCGCCCTGCGCTCTTTGTCATTCCGATCCCGCAATCGCGGAGAGGAACCTCGCAGTCGAAGTTGGGGGGTACGCAATTTTCCCAGCGTGATCCATCAGCCTGTGAGAGGTCCCTCGCTCCGCTCGGGATGACAGTGTGCCCGTGTTACGACACGGGCTCTCTTTGCGGCATGAACATGACCAGACATTTGCATGCGCCGCCGGCTTTGATGAATTCGCTCATCGGCAACGCGTGACAGCGATAACCACGATCTTCCAGCTTCGTCACGAGCTGAGGTGCGCCTTCGGGTAGGACAATGTCGCGCCCGAGAACGACAGCGTTACACGAAAAGTGTATCGCCTCTTCTGAGGAGACGTCGATTACATCGCTGACATGCTCGCGGATTGCGCGCTGGCCATAATCGTCGAAGGCCGTTGGAAACCAAAACGCCCCGCCGTCCGGCAGCGGGCAGAAGCAGGTGTCGAGATGGTAAAAACGTGGATCAACTAGTTCCACGGAAATAGCGAGGCAGCCAAGCATGTTTGCCACGGCGCGGTGCGAATGAATGTCGGAACGAAACTTGTAGCCGCAAAAGAGGACATCGCCGCTAAATAGTGCGTCGCCTTCGCCCTCGAAATAAAGATTTTCCGGCAGCCACCGCACCTCATAGCCGCGTTGTTCCATCCATTTCGCAAAGAACGGCTGCTCACCGGCGCGCTCTTTGTGACGGAAATTGCTGGGAATGAATTCGCGGCCAACCGTAAGTCCAGCGTTGGCCGTGAAAACCATGTCAGGAAGTCCCGGCTGCGGCGCAATTAGATGGACCTTGCAATCCAATTTCGAGAGCGTCGCGTGCAATTGTTCCCATTGCTTTTGCGCCAGCGCTGCCTCGGTGCCGCGGGCGCGACTCATCCAGGGATTGATCTCGTATTCGATGCCGTAGTAATCGGGCGGACAAAGAAACAGCTCGCGCATTGGATGGCCAATTTAGTCGCGAACGCGCGCTTCGCTGAGGTAATCGGCGAGTTCTCGCAGAAATGGTTCCACGTCCGTGACCAGGCCGATGGATTGCAACGGCTGATGCTCGACGGCTCTCTCGACTGCCGACGGATCGATATCGACGCAGACAGTTTTCACGGTGGGGCCGAGCATGCTTGCCACCGCGAGCGAATGCTGAAGTGTCGCCAGCAACAGGGCGTGCGTCACGTCGGCTAGCTTTTCGCGCATCACTTTTTGGGCTTCGATTGCGTCTGTCGTTACGCCAGGAATCGGTCCCTCGTCGCGAATCGAACCGGTCAGCACGATATCGACATTGTGTTGGACACACGCGTGCATGATGCCGTCGGTTACGATCTTTTTTTGAACTGCCGCAGCGATTCCGCCCGCTTCACGAATTGCATTGACCGCGCGGACAAGGTTCTCGCGCCCTCCGCGCGCGAAGGCCAGATCGTGGCTTATTCCCAAAGAAGTGCCGAACAATGCGCGTTCCAAGTCGTAAGCGGCAAATGAATTTCCGGCAAAAAGGCGATCGACATATCGCGATTCGATCAGGCGCACCAGATGCTGACCGGCGCCGGTTCGCACAATCGCAGGCCCCACGACTAGGGCGATTCTTCCCTTTGCTTTGCGCGCGCGTTGCAATTCGCCGGCTAGCTCGCGAATAATGGCCGATTTCGGTTCGTCGGCATCGATGATCGTGTTGATGAATTGAAAAACATCCGTCCGCGACGTCGCGCGCTGCACCGGCACAACGCGCACGCCCTGGTGACCCACTACGATCTCATCGCCTTTGCGGACGTCGAAGAACTTGACCGCCCGCGCGGCGCCTCCTTTTCGATCCACCGCAATGGCGCTATCCATCATGGCGGGCTGCACTTCGATTTCTTTGCCGTCAAACCGGACAAAGGTTTGCTGGTTGGTCGTCACGTAGAAATCGCGCGGGAAAACTCCATCCGCGGGAGCCGGCGCGAGCTGCACATCTTCACGTTTGGCGACTTCGGCGCCGTGCTGCCGCAGGCGCAAAATCAGTTCATCGAGCGCTTCGCTCGTTTCAGCCGACACTTCAATTCGGGCAAAGCTTTGGTCAGCTCGCTTTTTGCCGATGTCGATCTCAGTAATCTTGAAATTGGCGCCATGGGTCAAAATTTGATCCAGGACTTTTGGCAAAATGAGCGAGTCAATAATATGCCCGCGTAGCTCGATCGTTTCCGAAAACATTTACAGAATTTAGCCGCCCGGAGCGCCCGCGCCAATAACGGAAGTCAGGCATCTTGCCTGACTCCGCCGGCAGGCTTCCAGCTTGCCGAGCTCTGCTCCGAGATAAATCTTCTTGGAATCCGAGCAAGAGTACGAGTAAGAGAAAGAGCAAGAAATCCATGGAAAAGCCAAGCGTACGCGGGCCTTCTCCGAGTCGCAAAGCGCATCTCGGCTTGAAAGAAAGATTGAATCGGAAAACGAAACGCCCGCCGCCGCTGCCGGTGAAGAAAGATTCCGGGAGCGCCGTTCGCGCAATTGATCGTTAGACCGGCAACCCATGCGCGAAGGACTTCCAGCTCTCGCCGCGAAAATCGCGGAAGTGCTATCACGCGGGTCTGAGTACCTTGTCACGCAGCCTGCGGAGCTGCGAATTCTGCGAGAAATTTCCGAGGCGGAGGTGGGTAAGTTTGCAAAGAGTCACGGCTGGCGCGTGATACATCGTCTAGGAGGACGACAGATCGAATTTTATAATGACGCCAGTGTGCGCGCGCTATAGCTGTAGCCGGGACCGCTGATCCCGGTGGGAGCCTCCCAACGATCAGGCCGAGGTCGCCGACCCCGGTTACAACGCACTGGACAGCGCAGAGCAGTTGGCTTACGAATGCTCGCGCGTTCCAATGGAAGCAGCGAAAATTTATTTTATCGTGTTTGGCGCTTTGACGATCGTCGGCGGGATTGTCGGTTACGTAAAGGCAGGCAGCGCAGCGTCGATCATTGCCGGCTCAATCACCGGAGTGCTATTGCTCGTGGCTGCGTTCCTGTTGCCCGAACATCGCATGGCGGGCCTAGCGACTGCGCTCATTATCTCGCTTTTGCTCGCCGCGCAGTTCATCCCCAAACTTTTGCGGACCGGAAGAGTCATGCCCGCTGGGATAATGTCGCTCCTGAGCGTGATCGGGATCATCGTGGTCATCGTCGCCTGGGTAAAGAAGTAATCGCGTGGGAAAAATTCGTCTTCGGACGTGGCGGCGGCTTGTGCTGGTCATATTCGTCGCGCTCTTCGCCGCGATTGTTTACCGCTGGATCTCGCTCGAGCGATTGCAACGCGTCGCGCCCGCTGAGTTATCCGCCACGCCAACACCGGAACCGACGCCGACCCGGCCGCCGGTGATCACTGGAAAATTGGATACGGGCAAACTGTTCAACGGGATAACGCTTCACTCCACGGTCGAGACGATTCCAGGCGCTGATGCTACAACGGAACGCAGCCAGCCGGACAGTTATGTGCTCGATTTAAGGCTACAGGCGCGCGTCCCTTCACCGAACAAGACGATCGAAGAGCTAGCGAAAGTCAGTCCCCAGCTGCCCACGTTGTTACCTGGGCTGGCCGCGGCGCTGCCAGCCGATCCCGTTTCGCCTCTGTACGCTCAGCTTTACGATACAAAAGTTAGAATTCTTCGTGAAAACCTCGCTCGCCTCGACCTGCTTCTTTCGCGGCATAACTTTTTCGATTGCCAAACTGTCCTACAACTTCAGCATCCCCAAACGCATCGAAAAGCGCTGTTGCTCCAGGCGGACATGGACGTGGACGCTGACGGCTCCGATGGCGATCGGATGCCGGTCGGTACTGGCGCGCCGGTTAATTTCAAGCCGTCCACCAGTTATCGCTGGCCAAAGAAAACCTCCGCGCCTAACCCATATCTCGCCGCCACCGAACAGGCATTGAAACGCGTCGAAGACGAGTATGGCCTTGCAACTACCACTCCCGCACGGAAGCGTGATTTGCGCAACGCAATCGCGCAACTGCGCGCCGAAGTCGGTACACTGAAAAATTACAGCTTCCTCATCGGCGCGACTGATCCTTTTATCGTGGTGCCGGGCGCATTTACGCATGCTCACGACGCCGTTAAGCCTGGCGACTATGCCCTCGTCGTTTTCGGAGACTCACTTTATCCTGCCATAGTCGGCGATGTTGGGCCGAACGATAAAGTCGGAGAGGCTTCGCTCCGTATCGCAAAACAGATCAACACGCTTTCGACGCCCTACAATCGGCCTGTGAGCGATCTCAAGGTGACCTACATAATTTTCCCAGACACTGCTGACAAGCCATTTGGGCCGCCGAATTTGGAAAAACTTCAAGCGCGTTGCGAAACGTTGGTTAAAGAGATCGGCGCCGCAAGCGTTCCGTTGCATCACTGGGAAAATATCATTCCGCCTTCGCCAACTCCCAGCCCGACGCCAAGTGCTTCGCCGTCTCCGAACGCGACACCGTCGCCCTCGTCAACTGTATCGGCGACGCCATCTGCTTCGGTGTCGCCTGCGTTCGCGTTTCCCATTGCCAGCCCAGTAGCGACCGCACAGCTTAATCCGACGCTCAAGCCGACGAGTTCACCTGCCATTAAGCGAAGCCCGACGAAGAAGCGGAAGCCGTGAATCTGATCATCCGTAACGCTGTTGAGTCCGATCTGCCGGCGATCGTCGAGATTTACAACGCCACTGTGCCGACGCGCATGGTGACCGCCGAGCTGGAGCCGACTACCGTCGAAGCGCGTTTGCCGTGGTTCCGCGAACATTCACCGGACGAATATCCATTCTGGGTCGCGGAATCGGACGGCCGCGTGATTGGCTGGCTCGATTTCAAAAACTTCCTGCCACGCTGCGCGTATCGCGGCACAGCCGAGATCAGTGTTTATGTCCATGAAAAATTCCGGCGGCGAGGTATCGGACAACGATTGTTGGAAGAAGCCATCGCGGGTGCGCCGTCGCTCGGGATAACAGTTCTGATCGGGCTGATCTTCGGACATAACCAGCCGAGTTTGAAATTGTTTGAACGCTTCGGCTTCGAGCGCTGGGGATTCTTTCCGGGTGTCGCGCAACTCGACAGCGTGAAGCGGGACCTCGTTGTAGTCGGATTACATTGTCCGAAGCCCTCTAGCCACGGCCCTGCGGGCGAATAAATGAAACTGCCTGGAAGTCTGGGCGGTTGAAGCTTGGAGCTTCGTTGGAATTTGGAGCTCGGAATTTGGTGCTTTCGGCGCCTAGACTTCCTCCGGCCCGACTACCAGATGGATCGTCCCGTTGGGCGCGGAGATGAAGAAACCATTGAAATCTTCGCGCAGTTGTTCGATCTCGTCGCGCCTGGTTACGCCGTGCACTTTCAGAAATGACGCAGCTCCTTCGGTATCATTGGTCTCCAGTTCCAGCCAAACCTCCGGGTGACTCAGGTTCGGCACGCTGTCGATCCAAAGCCGGTTCGGGCCAAACTGAAAAATGCAGCCGTCTTTTTCCTCCTCGATTAAAGGCAACCCCAGCGTGTCCCGATAAAAGGCGACCGTCTGCTCATACGTGTGGCTGGGACATTTGATCGCGATGTTCGCTCCGCCAGAAAACTGCGGCCCTTCGAGTTTTGCAACCATCGTCTTCGTGCCTGAAGAAAGCGCCTCTACTATTCTTTCCCGCCTGGCTCCGTCATTTTGATCGGGTCCAGTGCGCGCTCGAGTTCTTTCTCCGGCAAAACTTTTTTCGCTCGGGCAATTTCGCGAACGGTACGCCCGGTTTTCGCGCTCTCTTTTGCAATCTCCGCCGCGCGATCGTAACCGATCTTCGGCGCGAGACTGGTCACCATTGCCATGGAAAGCTCCACTAACTCGCGACACCGCTCTTCGTTCGCCACGATGCCGCGCACGCATTTCTCGCAGAAAACATCGACGACATTTGCCAGCAGCCGGATCGATTCGAGAAGATTGTGCGCCATCACCGGCATCATCACGTTGAGCTCGAAATTCCCGTTCGCGCCCGCCCAAGTGATGGTTGTGTCGTTGCCGATCACTTGCGCGCACACCATCATCAGAGATTCGCACATCACCGGGTTTACTTTGCCGGGCATGATGGAGCTGCCAGGTTGCGTAGCGGGAAGTTGAATCTCGCCGATGCCGCACCGCGGGCCGCTGCTGAGCCAGCGAATATCATTCGCGACCTTGAACAGACCCACGGCGATGGTTTTCAAATGGCCGCTTGCTTCGACAACGGCGCCCTTTCCGCCTTGCGCTTCGAAATGATTTTTGGCCTCGTAAAATGCGATGCCGGTGCGTTGCTCCAGATGCCGCAGCATTTTCTTCGGAAGATCGATATGCCGGTTCAGGCCCGTGCCGACGGCAGTTCCGCCCAGCGCAAGCTCGCGCAAAACTTCGAGCGATTTTTGCGCGCGCTCTTTCGCGTAGGCGACTTGTTGCGCGTAGCCGGAAAATTCCTGGCCAAGCCGGATCGGCGTCGCATCCATCAAATGGGTCCGGCCGATCTTGATGATGTCCCAGAATTCCTTCGCCTTCGCTTCCAGCGCGCCGTGTAATTTTTCCAACGCCGGGACGAGACAGTTCTTCAACTGCTCCGCGGCGCT
>DASYDT010000110.1:0-8632 GCA_036499425.1 Candidatus Udaeobacter sp.
GCGAACGGGATGTAGCCGCCATACCCAAGCAACGGCATCTCAAAAATTCTTAAAAAGCCCAAGGCCGGGATGTGATAACTCCATTTCGGAAACGAGTAGTAGTTCCACATCTCCCAAAAGAAACCGCACACCAGAGCGCCAACCGCAAGCGAGACCACTGTGCGCCAATCACCGACGCGCAAGTTCTTCAGAAAATACGGGCGACCACTCCAGTAATTGATCGGCTCGACAATCAACACCAGAGAAATCCAGGCAAACGGGTAAAAGAGTTCTGGCCAAACCAGCATCGCTGAGAGCATCGCCAGTCCGACGACAAAGAGCCCAACAAATACGGCGCGCGTTACGGGAACGCGCGGGCCGGAAGCAAACCGATCGATCCAACCAAAACTGTGCATCAGGTCCGCAGTTTCGAAAACTGCCGGAACAACGATCGAAAATGAAATCGTGGCGAGCAGGTTGAACTCAAATGGATTAACTGCCTCTCGGCCGAGGTATTCCCAATTCGCTGTGCGAAGATTGATCAGCTCGAACAGCCACCATACCGGTGCCGAAATGGCGAACAGGAGGACGAAATCCCGCCGCGAACGCGTCCAGAACGAATTGCCCGTGCGCCTTTGCACCAGCGCATCGACGACCAGAATGTATCCAAGCCACAGTGGAAAGAACAGGTAAGACGTGCGCACGCGCGGCAGGACCCAGTTGAGTGGCCAGCAAACAGTGACGAGGATCAGACCGAGCCAACCGCGTGCCGACCAGCGCCGATCATTGCCATTCGTGTGTTTCTCAAGTGCTCGCATTTTTCGGACGGTGTGGTAAACATTTATTGAATAAGGAAAGCAGGAATTGAAGAAAGGGATGTGAATCTGCGGCCTGGGAATTCAAGGGAATTCTTCCTACTTTCCTAAGTTCCTAATTAATTCCTATGAACGAAACGACTACAGGAAACGGTGAGCAGGCTACCGCCGTGGCAACCGCCACTCCGGCATCGGCGCCGAGAGAGAAACTGACCAAGAAAGCACTCACCGCCGATCACCCTACGTGGTGTCCGGGCTGCGGCGATTTCGCCGTGCTCGCCTCGTTCTACAAATTTCTCGAGAAACGCAACCTCGATCAGGAAAAGATTGTCACGCTCGCCGGGATCGGTTGTTCATCACGCTTTCCGTATTTCGTCAATGGCCACGGCGCGCACTTCATTCACGGCCGTGCCGTGCCGCTTGCCAGCGGCATCAGCCTCGCCCGCCCCGACCTGCACGTGTTCCTGTTTGGTGGCGACGGCGATGGGTTTTCCATCGGCGGTAATCATCTCGATCACGGCGCGCGCAAGAACATCAACATGACTTATTTCATCATGGACAACTTCGTGTATGGCCTGACGAAGAAACAGACCTCGCCGACCTCGCCCATCGGATTCAAGAGCAAAACCGATCCCACCGGCGCGATCGATCAGCCGGTGAATCCGATGAAAAAACTGGTTTCGGCCGGCGCGACTTTCATCGCGCGCACGCACGCCGCGAACGTGGCTCACATGATGCAGATGATGGAGCGCGCATTCGATCACCAGGGCTTTAGCGTCATCGAATGCTTAAGCGAATGCGTCGAATTTTTCCCGGACGTCTTCGATCCTGCCAATCCGAAGAAAGGCGGCAGCTTCGACGTGATTCAGGAAAGGAAATGGGACAACACGCCCGAGGACGAACTCCGGCACGATGTCACCGACGAGCTTGCCGCATACAAACTCGCGTCGCTCCCGTTCCCCGGCGTGTTCGGCGTCTTTTACGAAACCGATCGGCCAACCAAAAACGCGCTGGAGAAAAAGTGGATTGAGACGTCACGAGAAAAAACCGGCAACGCGTCCGATCTCGAAATCCTCCAAAAAACCTTCGATCGCATCAAGTGATGGGGAGAGGTCGCCGCGGCAACCTCGTTTCAGCTGCCAGCCGAAACACATCCGTCTCTGTAGCGCACGCGTCTCCTTGGCTCGCCGTAGCCCGGGGCGAAGGCGGCGCGTGTAATTCCAGCCCGGCTCGGACCGATTGCGCCTCGCGATCGCGAACTTTCGCCGCTCTCTCAACACTCCAAGTCCGTGAAGGAGCGTGGCTCCAACTGAGCTTTTACGTTCTCAACCATTAACGGGGTTAGCGCGGTGCAATCGCTGTCCAGGGGCCGACACCGAGCGCAGTTAGCACGATTTCCACAGCCAGAGAGCAAAGGATGAGTCCCATTACCCGCACCAGGACGGACGCGCCCTGTCGGCCGATCACGCGCAGAATCGCATCCGAAAAAAGCAGCAGAAGATAGGTGATGAAGAGCACCCCCAGAAGGACTACGCCGGTTTCGAGCCGCTCCGGGACCGTATAGACATCGTTATCAGTTAGGACGATTACCGCCATCATCGCACCCGGTCCGGCGATGGAAGGCACCGCCAGCGGGAACACCGCCAGGTCGCGTCCCTCCTCTGGTGATCTTTCCGTTTTTGAATCCATTTTCCCGAAAAGCATCTGCACACCGAACAGGAACAGAACGATGCCGCCGGCCACTTTGAGCGAGTGCATGCGAATGCCGATCGCATCGAGAATGACCTGGCCGACGGTGCCAGCCGCCACGAGGATGATGGTGGCGTAAATTATAGCACGCAGCGCCGTCCGATGCCGTTCTCCCCGGGTGAGCGCAGCGGTCAGCCCGGCAAACAACGCCACATTCCCGATTGGATCGATCGTCGTCCAGAGCGTAGCGAAGTCTTTACTAATCTTAATTAAGAGAGGCGACATCGGTAAATGTGCCTGTCGTTTTAAACAAACCGCAGATCAAAGGCGAGACAAAGCTACGCGCCGCCGTTTGCGGATGGAACGCGTGTTTCTGATTTATCGTTTTAACAATTCAACGATTCACGTGGCGACAGCCAGAGCGGCGGATCAAGCGCGAGGCTAATCACTCACGCTACTGCGTTGAGTATTAGAATGCGCGGCGGCATAATCTATCTGCCGAGCCCGGTGAAATAGAAACGCTACTCCTGAAGGCGGAACATCTCTGTGACATTGAAATTCTCGCGTTTCATCCGCGAAAGGAGTTTAGTAGAACTCCTGTTCTGCCGCTATGAAAGAGGAAGCGATCGACACCCACTCCAAGGCGCTCAGGATTAATCTCGATTCGCGCTGGTTCGGCACGTTTGCCGAGATCGGCGCGGGACAGGAAGTGGTGCGCTGGTTTTTCCGTGTGGGCGGCGCAGCCGGGACGGTCGCCAAAAGCATCTCCGCTTACGACATGAAAGTAAGCGACGCCATCTACGGCCACGTTGACCGGTATGTTTCACGCAACCGGCTGCAGGCAATGCTCGACCACGAATTTGGGCTCGATATCGAGCGGTTGGCGGCGGAACGGGGCGATAACACTTCGTTCTTCGCTTTTGCGGATACCGTGGTGGCGCGGAGCTATCGCGGCACCAGCGAGTGCCACGGTTGGATGGGGATCAAATTCCAGAGCCGTGCCAACGATGAGCCCAGCCAGGTCGTGATGCACATACGCATGCTGGACAAGGAAGCATCCGGGCAACAAGAAGCGCTCGGCATTGTGGGCGTGAACCTTTGCTACGGCGCATTTTTCCTAAGTCACGTGCCGGAGGAACTCATCGAGTCGTTGCTCGATAATCTCACCACACGCCGTCTCGAGATCGACATGCTCGAGTTCAGCGGAATCGAATTTCGCAACGTGGACAACCGCATCATGGCGCTCAAGCTCGTTCAGATCGGGCTGAGCGGCGCTGCCATGTTCGGCCCGGACCGCGAGGTATTGCAGCCGTCCGACGTGTTACATAACAAGGCCGTGCTGGTCGAGCGCGGTAGTTTTCGTCCGGTCACCTACGTCAACCTCGACATGTTTCAGTGCGCGCTGGTGAAATTCAAACAAGACCCCGCGGTGGAGAACAAACCCATATTAGGTCTGATGGAACTGACCATGCGTAATCTGCTGGCGGGCGGCAAAGAGGTTGACCGCCGCGATTTTCTCGGGCGCGCGGAGGTCCTTGGCGCTTGTGGCATGACCGTGCTCATCTCCGATTACTTCGAGTACTATCGACTCGCCGCTTATCTCGCGTGGCGAACGCGCGAACGCATCGGCATTGTGATGGGCGTGCCGAGCATTTACGAGTTGTTCGACGAAAAATATTACGCGCAATTGCCCGGCGGTATTCTTGAGAACTTCGGCCGCCTGTTTAAGAACGACTTGAAAATTTATGTCTATCCGCTGCAGCGCAGCCCGAACGACGAGATACAAACGGTTCGGACGGTGAACCTGAAATCCGACCTGCAACTGCTCTACGATTATCTTTGTCGTCGTGGCAGTTTCGTGCACCTCGATAACTATAATCCTGAATATCTGTCGATCTTTTCGCGTGACGTCCTCAAGCGCATCGCCAGCGGCGACGAAAACTGGAACCAGATGGTGCCGCCGCAGGTTGCCGAGATCATTCGTCGCCGCGGTTTTTTCGGATATAAGAAAGATTAAAGGCGCGCCGGTGACGCCGCCTGATTTCGAACCGCCGGGAAAAATTGACCTACGCGTGATCCGATAATCTGGGGAGCACACGCCGCTGGCGTGTCCGTTTCGGCAGCCTGCCGAAACGTTCCTTTTCCTGCTAGCGCGCTGCCTGCCCGCCGTGTGCGGGCGTCTCGCGTAATGAAAATTCTAACTATGATCGGTTCGACTTACCAAATAGCTATGGTATAACTTTATATTATGAATCCAACAGAAAAGACTGACACGGTATCATTCACCGTCAAAGGTCAGGTCGTCATTCCCCGACGGATCCGCCGGGAATTTGAAATTGAGAATGGCACCAAAGCGGTGGTCCAGGCGACGCCGGAGGGAATCCTGCTCAAGCCGATCACCGGCGCGGCCATCAAACGCGCCCGCGGCATTCTGAAACGGAAACCGGACGAAAAGCCATTCCGGCAATGGTGGTCGGAATATAAGAAAAAGGAAAAAGCATTGGAAGAAGCAAGGTATGCCCGGCTCCGTTCTCGATAGTTTCGCGCTCCTTGCCTACCTGCGTGACGAACCCGGCGCGGACAAGGTCGAAGACTTGCTGCGCAAGGCTGCGGCCCGTCATGAGCCGCTGCACATGACCGAGGCCAATTACGCCGAGGTGCAATACATAATTATCCGCAAAAACGGACTAGCAGGCTGGGAAACGACCGCGGCCAGTCTGGTTTCGCTCCCGATCACCTTTCATCCGGTCACACGCGAGCTGGCCGACCTCGCAGCGCGATTTAAAGCGTCACATCGAATCAGTCTTGCCGACGCATTTGCCTCCGCCCTGGCCAAACACCGCAAATGCGAGCTCGTCACCGGGGACCCTGAATTCAAACCTCTGGAACGCGAGCTGAAGATAGCCTGGTTAAAATGACGACGCGCGCATCGAATTGTCGTCCTGCTGCCGAATTCTCGGCGAAGCTGAAAACACTACACCAGCGCATTGTTGTAGCGGCGGCTGAGACTGCCCTAAGCTTGTCGAATGGATCAGCCGCAATCTGTAGCGGCGGTCTGCGACTATCCAAGTTCTTGTCGCCATCGAGGGCGGACCACTAGAATTCCTGATCGCATGCCTGAAATTCTTCGCGTTCGCGGCTATCGCTTTTTCTTTTTCAGTCGCGAAGGCCACGAGCCGCGTCACGTTCACGTGGAGCAAGCAGAGCGCTACGCAAAATTCTGGCTGGACCCGATTGAGCTCGTCGAAGCACGCGGGTTCCGTGGCTCAGAACTGCGAGAGCATTGAAGAACATCGCGACAAGTTTATCGTTGCCTAGGATGAGCACTTTGGCCAGTAAATCCGTTGCAGACGTCGTCGATGTTAAGTGCACTGACGACGAACTGATTGTCACGCTCGTCGATGGCCGCCGCGTCTCGGCGCCTCTCGCTTGGTTCCCCCGCCTCCTTCGCGCCACGCCAAAACAGCGCGCCAGGTGGCGGCTCATCGGTCGCGGAATCGGAATTCACTGGGACGACGTAGACGAAGACATCTCCGTCCGCTCTCTTCTCGCCTCGTGACGCGCTACGAGCTGATCATTTACTGGAGCAAAGACGACGATTGTTTCGTTGTCGAAGTGCCCGAGCTCCGGCTGCATGGCCGACGGTCAAACGTACGCCGAAGCGGTGGCCAACGCCGAAGTCGTAATCGACGAATGGATCGAAACCGCGCGCAAACTCGGCCGCCCGATCCCCGAGCCGCGCGGAAAACTCGCCTACGCCTGAACTCGTCACTCGTCACCATACACAACGCAATTTTTGGATCGGAGCTTTCGGCCATGAAGTTGAACTATTTTCCCGACACCGATTCGCTTTACATCGACCTCGCCCAGAGGCCGAGCGTCGAGAGCCGCGAAGTTTCCGAAGGCGTCGTTCTGGACTACGATGACGATGGCAACCTGGTCGGAATCGATATCGATCACGCCAGCCGCAAGCTCGATTTACGGGAACTCGTCACTAGTCACATTCCCTTGGAATCGAAAGTGTAGCGTTCGCTCGTACGCTCATCACTCGTCACCTGTCACTTGCCTGCCGCGCCGTAGCCTCGCGCGAAGGTGGGTCACTGCGCGCTGGCGCATACGGACGCCCGGTCCTGGTGCGCTTCATCATCTCGGACATCAAACCAGAATCCTGCAAGTTCGAGCAATCGTGTGGCGTTCCTCCCGACGCTGAATAGCGTTACTCATGCGCGACGCACTCACTCGCCGCGAGTGGCTTCGTCTGTCTGGCGGCGCGTTATTGTCGCTCGGTGTTTGGCCGGGCCGCCTGCGCGGCGCAGACGCTCCGGCCACCCATGATTTCACATTCATCGCAGTAAACGATCTCCACGCCCTCGAAGACGCCTGCCACCCGTGGTTCGATGATGTGGTGCGCCAGATGAAAGCGAGCGCGCCCACCGCAGAGTTTTGCCTTATCGGCGGCGACCTTGCCGAAAACGGCACGCCCGCGCAATTAACTCTGATCAACGATTCCTTCGCTGCGCTCGGCATTCCATGTCACGCCGTAGTGGGCAATCACGATTACCAATCAGCCACCGACAGGTCAGCGTATGAGCAGATTTTTCCCGAACAAATCAATTACTTCTTTACTCATCGCGGCTGGCAAATCATGGGGTTGGATTCCAGCGAAGGAACAAAGGCGAAGGAGACCCGAATATCAGCCACGACTCTGACCTGGCTCGATCAAAATCTGCCCAAACTGGATCTTCATCGCCCTGCCATCCTGTTTACTCATTTCCCATTGGGCAACTCCGTCTGGGCCCGGCCACTCAACGCCGACGACTTACTTGAACGTTGCTACGGGCTGAACATTCAGGCCGTCTTCTGCGGCCACTTTCACGGGTTCACTGAACGTCCCTTTCGGCACTCGCTCATCACCACCGACAGATGCTGCTCGCGCGTGCGCTCGAACCACGATGGTACACCCGAGAAAGGCTGGTTCGTTTGTCAGGCAATGAACGGCGAAATAAAACGCCGGTTCGTCGAATTTTGTCCAACCGAACAAGAAGCGCTTAACGCTGGTATGCTAGACAGATAAAAGAGGGCGCGATGGATGGAGCGGCCGATTGGCCACAGGAGCCCGTGAACGAGCTTCTGAAATGATCGGGGAGCGCGCGCGTCTCGCGTGCTGGCGATTGCGCCCTCGCGATCGCGGACTTTTCCCGCTCGTTAATCTTGCCTCGCACACGCTATTCTGCTCGCGCGATGGCTTCCCGTGCGCAAAACGAACGAAAATTCAAGTATTGGGAAGAATTAGCCAATGGCGGCCGAAGATATATTCGAGAATTTGTCGGGCGCGCCGGTGGTCGCGCTCGTTACATCAAAGAAGTTGACGCAGACGAACGCACCATCCGATTCGTACAGGAGATTTACAATGCGAGTGGGCGCCTTATAGCGATGCACGAGAAATTTCCCGTCGATTTAGGCCACAAACAACTTTAAGGTTGCAGCAACCTGATGAAGATCACCCGTCAAATCGTCGCCGATAGAATCGCGGACTATTTGCATGGCAAAATCAGCCAGGCAGAACTAGTTGATTGGGCCGAGCGCGCGATGATGGACGCCGATTTTGATGAAGCCGACATCGATCTTCTCACCGATATTGTCGGCCGGCTCGGCCTCGCTGATGTGGCCGAGTTCGGGCTGCGCTGGCAGGATTCCGAAGAATTCCTTCGCCGTCTCGGCTACCGCGCAAAAGTGATCGTATCAAACGAATAAAAATCAGCTACGACCCGGAAGTGGACGCATTGAGCATTAACTTTCGCGACACCACAGTTATCACCAAACATTTGGCGGAAGGAATCGCTGCTGATTATCCGCCGCGGCGGACGAAGGCACACTCGCCGGGTTGGAAATTTTGGATGCGCAAAAGCGTTTCGGCGGAACTGAAACTATGCGCCGCGTCGAATTGGATGGAGTAGGCGGCTAATTTCTGCCGGCACGTGCGCTACGAGCTGATCATTTACTGGAGCAAAGACGACGATTGTTTCGTTGTCGAAGTGCCGGAACTCCCCGGCTGCATGGCCGACGGTCAAACGTACGCCGAAGCCGTGGCCCACGCCGAAGTCGTAATCGACGAATGGATCGAAACCGCGCGCAAACTCGGCCGTCCG
>DASYDT010000111.1:0-21507 GCA_036499425.1 Candidatus Udaeobacter sp.
CCACGACGACTGAGTAAAAGGAAGAGGACACGCTCCCAAACCAACATCAATCCCCACCCCACCAAAACTTATGAACTGACCAACTTACCGCACTTGACTCCCTACATAGGGGTTAGATGTATGGCGTCGCGTCACGCTATGGCTCCATCCTACCTTTAATTCTTGGATTCGATCCCCAGCGCGGAGTCGCTGGTGGTTGTTTGAGTTTCTCGATCTGTTGGCGCAAATCGTCGTTCCTCGTTTTAAGTTCAGTATTCTCCGCTTTCAGTCTTTCGTTCTCCGCCTGCAGCAGCGCAAACTGCTCCTTGAGAACCGAAAGCTGCTCACGGAGAAACGCGATATGCTTGCTCTGCACGGCGGCGGAGCCGTGCTCTTCGATGAGTCTTTCGATGGGCAAGAAAAGATCGGCGATTTTCATACATCTAACGAGAATTAGGGGAACATTTGTTAACCTAATTCGGAAAGGGATGCCGCCTCCTTGTCGGCGGTTGATAAGCCAATGACGTGTGGATGGTCATCTTGATCGTTTCGCGCCTAGGCTCGTACTGGAACACTTGCGGTGCGCTCGAGTTTGCCCCAGCTTACCCAGGCGCCTTTGATCGCGCGCAGGACCGCTTTCCAGATGCAATAGCTGAGCATCGGACGATAAATCAATCGCATCGGCAAAATGCGCCACGCGCGCACGATCGGCTCGCGCTCGAGCAGGCAGGCGAGCGTGGCGAGGATCACGTCCATCGCCAGGAAAATAATGATGAACGGCAGCACCGCGCTCCACGCGCCGAAGGGCAGCGAAGCGATCAGGAACAAATCCACCATGGGCGTAACGGCGACGAGGACAATTTGAAAAAACCAGACGTTCGGCAAACTAAACCAACCCAGCGCGCGATAGTTCCAGTTGAACACCATGTCGCGGTGTTTCCACAAGCATTGCAGTGTGCCGTAAGCCCAGCGCGAACGTTGTCGCGCAAGTGTGCGCACGGTTTCAGGCGCTTCCGTCCAGGCGATTGCATCGGGCACATAAACGATGCGCTGGCCATGTCTGTGCAATGAGAGCGTGAGATCGGTGTCTTCAGCGAGAGTTTGCAGACTTAGCCCGCCCGCCTCATCGATTGCTTCCTTCCGGACGGCGCTGATCGCTCCGGGCACCACGGTGATGCATTGCCAGCGGTTGTAAGCGCGCCGGTCGAGGTTGAAACCGCAGGTGTATTCCAGAGCCTGGCAACGCGCGATGAACGTGCGCAGATTTCCGACCTTCGCATGACCTGACACCGCGCCGATCCGCGCGTCGGCGAAAGGCTCGAGCAAACGGGGCAGCGTATCGCGCTGACATTGCGTATCAGCGTCAATGAAAACAATGATGCCATTGCGCGCGGCCGCCAGACCGCGTTGCAGCGCGCGCGCCTTCCCATGATTTTCCTGCTGCAACAAGCGCACACGCGGCTCAGTGGACGCGACGCGCTCAACTTCGGCAGCGGTGTGATCTCGCGAACCATCGTCCACGACGACGACTTCGATTTCGTTCTTGTAATCTGTGGCAAGAAGCGTGCGCAAAGTCTCCGCGATCACTTTCTCTTCGTTGTAAGCGGCGATCACCACACTGATCGGCGCGGCAAAATCTGTTTTCGGTCCGCGCCGAAACCGATACGCAAGCCAAATGACAATCAGGGTTCGAATGACCACCAGGCCCGTCGCCACGATCATGAATGCCCAGAGAAATTGTTCGATGCTGTGGTAAACGCGAAATCCGGTGCTGCTGACCAGACGGGTGAGTGATTGTGCGTTGCCTTGAACAGACGGCATCACTGCGTCGCGCGTCGTGCCCAGCAGCGTGCTTAAAGGCACCACGGTGTCGCCTCGCGTGTGCAACCAATCCAAAATGAGCGGAAGCGCTTCCACGGTCTGGGAGCGATCGCCGCCCGCATCGTGCAGCAGGATTACGCTGCCATCGTGTCTTTGTTGTTTGATCCGCTGCAGGATGATATCCGCCCCGGGCTTTGCCCAATCCTGCGGGTCGATATTCTCCAGGACCACGAGATAATTGAGGTCTTCCGCGATTTTCAATGGCGCCAGTTCGCTGAGTTGCGTCGGGCCCGTATCCGCCGCGTAAGGCGGGCGGAACAATGTGGTCGCACGACCTGTTATCGTTTCGAGCAAGAGCTGGGTTGCGTTTAGCTCAAGCCGGATATGCTCCGGCCAGCAGAGCGCGAGGTTCGGATGATAATAGGTGTGGTTCCCAATCTCGTGTCCTTCGTTGACAATGCGACGAACGAGATCCGGATACCGCTCCGCGTTTACGCCCACGAGGAAAAAGGCCGCTTTCACGTTCGCGGCTTTCAGAATGTCCAGGATCTTTGGCGTCCATCGCGGGTCGGGGCCGTCGTCAAAAGTGATTGCGACCTGGTGCTCGCCGCCAAGGCCTTGGTGATAAAGAGTGGGGAATTGCGCGAACGTCACGTATTTCGCTGTGAGATAACCGTCCGCGTCCACAGTGAGCTTTCGCGCGCCGTCTCTGCGATCCTCATCGACAGTTACGATCTCACCGTCACCGACATCGGTTATGGTGTCCGTCGATTTTATCAGCTCGAGAGCCTGTCGCGTCTGATTATCTAACTTGAAGTCCCGCGGGATGCTCAACGCATCCCAGATTGCGGGGTCTTCGCTGCCGAGCCGGTAAACCGCGAAGCCGCCCGCCTTTTGGTCGCGCACCTCGCGCAGTTGGTTGAGGAATGTCACGGCATCCAGAAACCAGACGGCGTGCTCCTTGTCTTCGTCCTGAAAATAAAAATACGGACTGAAACTCGGCCCCTGCACTTCTGCACTATCAATCTCTGCATCATTGGCACGGCTCATTGCTTCTGAAAAACTGATCAGCTCTCCTTTCTTCCCGCCGATCGTCCAGTCATATCCATAGCTCCCGATTGCAATGATCCATTGTTTGGTGTCGGAATCTTGCAGCAGAACGCGTATCCAGCCTTCAAACCACGACCGCGACGCCAGCGGTCCCGGCGGATCGGTGTCGGACGTTTCATCGAATAACATCGCGACGAACCGATCGACGTTGTCCGAAAGTGCATCGAGATCGAGGTAATCCAGCTCCTGGCCGGGCTGAACGCACAGCCACAGTTCTTTATTATCGTCGTGCAAAACGTCGGCGAACTTGTCGATAAATTTAGTGACGTCCTTTTTGTAAGCCGGGTCGATTTGCTCCCAATCGAGCACCACGCCGGCAGCTTTCGCGCTGCGCAAAACCGAAAGCACACTTTGAATGAACCCATCCTGCCGTCTCGGTGGGCCGTGTGCCAGATTCTCGATGGCTTCCGGCTGCCACGCGTCGCCGACGAGATTAGTCAGTAGCGGCATGAGAGCGATCCCCTTGGTCGCGGCCAGTTTCAATAGCCGGGTGTCCCCATCGATGTGCAAATCGCCCATGCCATTGATCACGGTCATCCATTCCGGGCAAAGATGGGTAATCTGGGCCGCGTGTTCCTGAAGTGAGGCGTAGCTGTACGGGTCTCCGTTTGTGTAAAATGCAAGTCGCACTTCGTTGTCGGGCGATTTCTTGTGAGGCCGCGGCGAAGTCGTTGGCGCTGGGCCGGCAATGTTTCTTGCCGCTTGTCGGGCCGCGCTAAATTTTTGCCACAGGAGCGAAGCTGGAGATAACTGGCCGGCCGGATTTTTCTTTTGCAACGCTTTGAGTTGGCCCTTCAACTGCCGCAGAGAAAACGGCACGTTCATGTGCGGCGTGACAAAAAGCGTTTGAACAAACAGCACCGTCCCCAGAAAGAACAGCACGCCGCCGATAAGCAGAATCAGGCGCAGACGTGGCCAGCGCTTACCGGTGGGATCGGAAAAAACGAATGGCGTGACTTCTTCTGGAGGAAACTCAGGCATGCGATGCTTATAATCGTCCAGACGCAAAAATAATAAAATCCGATTCTATTCTTCGTTGTTTGTCATTCTGACCGAAGTGGAGGAATCTCTCATCGTCAAATATAGAGAGATGTCTCGACTTTGCTCGAGATGACAGGGCGGAGTTCGTTGTTCAAGTTAGCCGAATGCATATCGAGCCAGATACACTGTCGACTGGACACCCCGGCATCGCTGCGCGTTTGAAAAAAGGTCCTACAATTCATTCGAGCGCATGGGTCGTCCCAGGCGCCACGGTACTCGGCGACGTGGTTCTGGAAGAAGAATCCAGCGTGTGGTACGGGGCGGTGCTCCGCGGCGATATCAACCGCATCATCATCGGTCCGCGCTCAAATATTCAGGATAATGCCGTTGTTCATGTCGATACCGACTATCCGACAACCATGGGTGAGCTGGTTACCGTCGGGCACAACGCCGTCGTCCACGCGTGCAAGATCGACAGTGAAGTGCTCGTTGGCATGGGCGCCATTATTCTCGACGATGTCGAGGTAGGCGCGCGCTCCATCATTGGCGCAAACGCGCTGGTCACTACGGGAATGAAGATCCCGCCCGGTTCGTTGGTGCTCGGGTCGCCCGCTAAAGTTCGCCGGGAACTAACACTCGATGAGCAAAAAGACATTGCTCGATGGGCGTGGAGCTACGTTGAAACAGCGAAAGAGTACCGCGAATTTTATTGAGATAAATCCGAGCACGAAAAATCTTTTTTGCGTCCGATCCAAATCTGAAGAGAAAGACAATGGAAGCGACTAACTCAAGGAATGGGGTAAGCGTCCGCGCCTATCGAGGCGATGCGATGACGTTGCTAGCATTCGACCTCGATGAATCGAATACGAAGGATTTCACGGGTTTCAGCGTCCGCGTCGCACCTGGGATCAGAAAGCCGTATTACTTGACCAATCTTCTGACGTATTCGGCAGCGATCCTAGAAAAGAACAACGTCACGCCTGAGGCAGCCCACAGCACTTTCTTTTCGCCGATCCAGAAGTTTCGCTGGGTGCACGTGCCGGCGACATTTCATCAGATTCAGGAGCCATTCTACGGCGCGTACAATTACGAAGTCACACCGCGCTACATGGTGAACGAGATTCTCCAGCCACTCGATCCTTCCCTGACTCTCGCCGTGAGCATTGATGTCGGTCCCTACAAATCGGATGATTTTCAAATTGGCTTTACCCGCGGCTTCGTCGAGTCACAGGCCTACACGAATCATTTCGGAAATAATAGCAAGGTGCGTCCTAACAAAACCGATTTGATTTTTGACATCAAAGCCAAATCCGGCTCGGTGAAGCGAAAGAAGAACGGGCAGGATGTGCTGGAGGATTACACGTTTGAAGATCAGCACATCTGGCTTGGTTGGCAGGCGCGAGCGCGGATCATGGAATTCCTGGATGAAACCTTGTCCGATAATACACTGACGCTGGACGTTTTTGCGTTCGACCTCGATGAACCGGTCGTTTGCGACAAGCTGATTCAACTCTCTGAAGACGGACGGTTGCGTGTTCTGCTCGACAATTCAAAGACTCACGTTGGGACCAACGCGTTTGAAGACAAGTTCGGCGCGCTCTTTAACGAAAAAGCGAAAGCTCCTAGCGCAATTCTTCGCGGACACTTCCGAAGCCTGGCTCATTCGAAGGTCTTCATCCAAAAAACGAAGGCGGCGAACCAGGCGATAAAAGTTCTCACGGGTTCAACGAATTTTTCTACGAACGGCCTCTATATCAACGCCAATCACGTTACCATCTTCAACAACGGAAACGTTGCCGCTCTGTACGCCCAGGTGTTTGACGCTTCGTTTGGCGCTGACAAGATGAAGAATTTTCCCGGCACTAGCTTCGCAATTCAAGAAGGCCAAGATTTTAACGAGAGTAAAATCCCGGAGATGACAGTTCGTTTCTCGCCTCACACTAAAGAGGCGGCCACAGAGTTTTTTCCGGTCATCTCCAATCGGATCGATCACGCGCAGACGGACGTGCTTTTCGCGGTCATGAAAGACGATAGCGCAAGTGCGATTTTGAAAGCGATAAAAGCAGTTCGAGACGACAGGGAGGACATTTTCTCCTACGGCATCACGGATACAACTAAAACCGTCACTCTTTACAAGCCGCACTCCAAGCGTGGCGTGAGGGTTGCCGGGAAGGGTGGTACACACATTCTTCCTCCGCCGTTCAACAAAGAAGCGCCAATACCTGGCATCGCGATCCACCACAAATTTGTCGTTGTGGATTTCAGAGGCAAGGACCCGGTCGTTTACTGCGGCTCAAGCAATCTCGCCTTCACTCCCGAGCAAAGGAACGGCGACAACTTGATCGAGATTCGCGATCCAGACGCGGTAACGGCTTTCGCCATCGAAGCCATTCGTCTCGTCGATCATTTTGCTTTTCGCGATCGTAAGCAAAATCCCAAAGAGGTGGATTTGCATTCGAACGAAGATATACCCTGGTACGCGAGCTATTACGATCCTGACGATCTGCATTACGTGGAGCGCACCCTCTTGGTCGGCGGACGCAAGAACTGATTAAGAGAGAGTCTTGCCCAGTTCGCGCGCGTTCTCCCGCAACAGTTCGGCTGCCTGGCTCATGTTTTCTTGTTCACTCATTCCGGGCCGCGCGTTCTCGTAAACGCCGTCGAACATCTCGCGCACTTCTCGATCTTTCGTTGCGCGGCCCACAATTGCGAAAACGGGCTTGCCAAATCTTTGCGCCAGCCGCGCCACGCCGGCTGGCGTTTTTCCTTCGAGCGTTTGGCGATCCAAGCTCCCCTCGCCTGTAATCACCACATCAGCATCTTTGATTTTCGACTCGAATCCGACTGCTTCGGCGACTACGTCGAAACCCGGCTGAACTTTTGCGCCGCAAAAACTCATCAGGCCGAAGCCAAGTCCGCCCGCCGCGCCGGCGCCGGGCTCATCGCGATAGTCGAAACCAAATTCTTTGGTCATCACATCACCGAGCTGGGTTAGCGCACGCTCCAAAATATCGATCTCCTTCTTGTTCACGCCTTTTTGCGGCCCAAACACTCGGGTCGCGCCATTCTTGCCGAGCAATGGATTTTTCACATCGACTGCCGCGATAATCTTCGGCAACCCCCGTTGTAGAGGCGGCTGTGTCAGCCGCCTATCTTTTGTTTGGGCGCTTGGCACAAGCGCCCCTACAATTTTTTCCGGCACAATAATCTCTGTAAGTTTTGCCAACTCGCTTACTGCTCCAGTCAGTTCCTTTACATCGGCAAAAAAACGAAAACCCAGAGCGCGCGCCATCCCGAATCCGCCGTCGTTTGTTGCGCTACCGCCGAGGCCAATGATGATTTTGTTCGCGCCTCGATTCGCGGCATCCAAAATCATTTCGCCCACGCCGAATGTGGTCGCACGAACCGCATCGCGCTCATCCTCGGAGATACGGCGCATGCCTGCGGCTTCGCTCATTTCCATGACTGCAATTTTTCCGGATTCAATGCAGCCGTAACGCGCATCGATCTCACGGCCAAGCGGATCGTGTGCTTTGCATTGCAACCAGGACCCACCGCGTGCATTGCAAATTGCTTCCGCAGTTCCCTCGCCACCATCGGCCATTGGGACAATGTCGATTTTCGTATCTTGGATGACATCGCGCAGTCCTTTCGCGATATTCTCCGCGACCTCGCGCGCATCGAGCGAGCCTTTAAATTTATCTGGGGCAATCAGGATTCGCACGGCTACAGTTTCATCGCCTGCACTGCACTTGTCATCCTGAGTGAAGCGAAGGATCTCACACCCACTGCGTGGGACACACGATTGGCAAGAGCACTTTCTCGCAGCCTATGCGGGGTGCCTCGCTATGCTCGGGATGACAGCGCAGGATCACTTAGACGTTCGACGTTGGGCGTTGGACGTTTTCTTTATGCCTTCAGTTTCCGCTCCAATATTTCGCCGACGATCTGCGGATTGGCCTTCCCTTTGGACAATTTTATCACCTGACCCTTGAGGAAATTTAGCGAACCAATGTTCCCCGCTTTAAAGTCTGCCACGGGCTTTGGATTTGCCGCAATGACTTCGTCACAGAGCGCTTTGATCGCGTCAACATCGCTCAGCTGCTCGATCCCTTTCTCCTTCACAATCGCGGCTGCGCTCCTTCGCGTTGCAAACATTTCCGCGAAAACTTCCTTACCTTGTTTGCCACTGATTGTGCCGACACCGATGAGATTGACCAGTTCATCGAGCGCCTCGGGTAAAATCGGACAATCGTGGATTGTCTTACCAGCAGCGCTGAGAGCGTTTTGCAAATCGTTCAGGATCCAGTTTGCGACATTTTTCGGTTTCTTTGCGCCTTTAGCAGCCCTCTCAAAATACCTTGCCAGCTCCAGATCGTTCGCCAGCACGCCGGCGTCGTAGCGACTGACTTGATATTCCTCGATAAAGCGGGCGCGTTTTGCTTTTGGTAACTCGGGAACGCGTTCTCGCACATCGGCTATTAAAACGTCGGTTTTCACAGGCACCAGATCGGGGTCTGGGAAATATCGATAGTCGTGTGCGAACTCTTTTGTGCGCATGAGAAACGTTTCGCCAGCCGCGTCGTCCCAGCCGCGTGTTTCCTGCTCCAGTGCTTCGCCGCTCTCCAGCGCAGCGATTTGACGCCGGACCTCGTAGGCCAGCGCGCGCCGCCCGCCGCTGACGGAGTTTAGATTTTTGATCTCAATCTTCGCGCCGAATTCCGTTTGCGATTCAGCTCGCACGGAAACGTTGCAGTCGCAGCGCAGCTGGCCCTTTTCCATATCGGCGTCGCTGACATCGCCGTACATCAGGATTTGTTTCAGCGCAGTTAGAAATGCGAACGCCTCCTCCGGCGAATTGAGTTCCGGTTGCGTCACGATTTCCATCAACGGCGTACCAGCGCGATTGAAATCGATCCCCGTGCTGTTCTCGAAATGAAAACTTTTCGCCACGTCTTCCTCCAGATGAATGCGCACGAGATGCACTTCCTTGTCTGAGGTTGCGATATTTTTCTGCGCATCCTTCGGGTACGCGAGATCGTGCAACGGCACGCTGCCATTCGTGCAAAGCGGCATGTCGTATTGTGAAATTTGATAATTCTTCGGCATGTCCGGATAGAAATAATTTTTGCGGTCGAATTTGGAGATTGGCGCGATATCGCATCCCAGCATGAGTCCCGTGAGCACCGTCATGCGCAAAGCCTCATGATTCATCGCCGGCAATGCGCCAGGCAGACCCAGGCAAATCGGACAAGTATGCCTATTCGGTTCGGCGCCAAATGTTATCGGGCACTCGCAAAACATTTTCGAGAGCGTATTGAGCTGGACGTGCACTTCCAAGCCGATGGTGGCGATGTAATTCATTTTCAATTGCTCGCACAGCGGCCACAGAGGTCACGACGAGATCTCAGGAACATTTTCAGCATCCAAACGGCCATTGATTATCCGCTTAATCCCGTTCTTCAGGTGTGCTTCGCCGAAAATTGATGAGAAGGCCCAGCTCATGGCCGCTGAGACGGAGTTGTGTCAGAAGCTGCTTCGCATGCACCGGAAGCAATACCTCCACAGATTTCAGCTCGGTAATGACTCTTCCGTTCACCAGTAGGTCGGACCGGAATGCTTCATCAAATCGGATGTTGCCGTACAGTATTGGCATCGGTTTCTGACGCTCGGCAGTTAAGCCTCTCTTTTTCAGCTCGTATGCCAATACAACTTCATAAACCGATTCAAGGAGTCCGGGTCCGAGTTTCGTGTGAACAACAAAGGCGGCGTCCAGAATCTGCTTCGCAATTTCGTTTTCCCTCACGGCTTTGTGTCCTTCGCGGACGTTGTGCGAGGCCTATTTTCCTCCGCCGCGTAACCGATCGCCCTTTGCCGAAGCGCGTGATCGCAAAGGACGATCGCTGCCATCGCTTCCACGATTGGCACCGCTCGCGGGAGAACACACGGATCATGGCGTCCGCGTGCCGCGAGCTCGCTTTCCTGCTTTGAGGTCGTCACGGTTTTCTGCTGAAGCGCGATCGTAGCGGGCGGCTTAAACGCCACCCGGAAATAAATCTCTTCGCCGTTGCTGATCCCGCCTTGCACGCCGCCGGAGTTGTTTGTCCGTGTCCGGATTTTCCCGCCGCGCATTTCGAATGCGTCATTATGCTTCGAGCCGCGCATCCGCGTCGCCGCAAATCCGGAGCCTATCTCGAAGCCTTTGGTAGCAGGTATGCTCAGCATCGCTTTCGCCAGGTCCGCTTCGAGCTTGTCAAAAACAGGCTCGCCGAGTCCGGGCGCGATGCCGCGTGCAACGCACTCGATCACGCCGCCAATGGAGTCGCTTTCATCGCGAACTCGCTCGATTAGCGATACCATTTTTTTCGCGGCGATGACGTCGGGGCAGCGAACAATGTTTTTTTCCACGTCTTTCATTTTCACAGCAGCCCGATCAACCCTTGCAACGACGTCGTGAATTTGCATTACGTAGGCCACGAGTTCGAAATCTGGATATAATGTTGATAAGGTGTTTTTGGCGACGGCACCTGCCGCGACCCGACCAATCGTTTCGCGCGCAGACGCGCGACCGCCGCCCTGCCAGTTCCGGATTCCGTATTTGGCCTCGTAAGAGTAATCGGCGTGGGACGGCCGGAATTTGCGGGCGATCTCTCTGTAATCTTCGGGCCGAGCGTCTTTGTTGCGCACCACCATCGTCAGGGGAGTGCCGAGCGTTTTCCCTTCGAAAACCCCCGACAAAATCTCGCACCGGTCTTCCTCTTTCCGTTGCGTCGTGAGTTTGCTTTGGCCCGGGCGACGGCGATCCAGCTCGCGTTGAATGTCCGCTTCGGAAATGTCGATGCGCGGTGGGCAGCCATCGATCACGACGCCGATGCCGCCGCCATGCGATTCACCAAAAGTGGTGACTCTGAAGAGTTGGCCGAAAGTGTTGCCCATTTAAATGGAAGATTAAATGCGATCACCACGGTTGTAGAGTGTTTCTACAATCTTTTGGTAGGGCGCGACCGCTGGGCGCGCCGCCGCGCTGACGGACGGCTCGGAGATCCGTCCCTATCAGCATCAAATCGCTTCGAGGGCAAACTTTAGATCGTCAATTAAATCGCGAACGTCTTCGACACCCACCGATAACCTGACGAGTGAATTGGTAACGCCCAGTTTTTTCCGTTGTTCCTCGGGCACGGAAGCATGCGTCATCAGGGCAGGATGATTGATGAGGCTCTCCACGCCGCCAAGGCTTTCCGCCAGCGCAAACAAATGCGTGTTCTCAAGGAAGCGCCGCGTTCCGGCGAGGTCCGTTTTCAAAACGATCGTGACCATGCCGCCGAAACCGCGCATCTGCTGACGGGCGAGATCGTGCTGCGGATGCGATTTGAGGCCGGGATAATGGACTGATTTGATCTCGCCCTGTTCCTCAAGCCAGCGCGCAATTTCCAGCGCGTTGGCGCAATGCCGTTCCATACGCAGCGCCAGCGTTTTCAAACTGCGCAAGACGAGAAAGCTATCAAACGCGCCGGCGATCGCGCCGACCGAATTTTGCAAGAATGCAATTTGATCAGCGAGTTCCTTATTTTCGCCAACGACAGCAACGCCGCCCACGAGGTCGGAATGCCCGTTCAAATATTTTGTCGCGGAATGCACGACGATGTCGACGCCAGTCTCGATCGGGCGCTGGATCCACGGAGTGGCAAATGTGTTGTCGGACACGGAAATGATTTTCCGCTTGCGCGCGATTTTGGCTATCGCTTCGAGGTCGATCAGTTTCAGCAGCGGATTGCTCGGCGTTTCTATCCAGAGCATGCGCGTGTTTGGTTTGATCGCGCGCTCGAGATCTTTCGGGTCGGTCAAATCGACATAGCTAAAATCAAGGTTCGCAGAGCGGCGGCGCACTCGATCGAACAATCGAAACGTACCGCCGTAAAGATCGTCACTGGCGACGACATGCGAGCCGCTGTCGAGCAACTCGAGCACTGTCGCCATCGTCGCCAGGCCTGATGCAAATGCGAACCCGCGCGTCCCGCTCTCCAAATCGGCAATGCACTTCTCGTAGGCGAGCCGCGTTGGATTGATCGAGCGCGCGTAATCGTAGCCTTTGTGTTTTCCCGGGCTTTCCTGGACGTATGTCGACGTGGCGTAGATCGGCGTCATGACCGCGCCGGTAGTGGGATCCGGCTCTTGGCCAGCGTGAATGGCGCGTGTCGCGAAGCCCTGTTCTTTTTTCATGGGATAAGGTAGCGCATGCCTCTGGCTTGCGCGCCGAAATTAGCCGCAAGCGGGACGCATGCGCTATACTACGCAAATTCTCGTTCCGGCGGCGTGGCCGATTTCGGCATATGTAGCCGGAGATAGGAAAGCAAATCGGTGCGCGTAACCAGCCCCAGGAATTTGTCGTCATCCATGACAATCGCGACGCGTCCGCGGTCAAATACATCCAGCAGGTCTTTAATTTTCGTATTTGGCGGCAGCGTTTCTAACCGGTCGGTCATGGCTTTTTCTACGGGATCACTGAAGTGCGATGAGTCGCGGTGCACCCTCACTAAGAGATCAGATTCGTCGATGATGCCGATGGCGCGTCCGTTTTTATCGACGACCGGAAGCTGCGAGACGTCCGAGCCGCGCATTCGCTTGAACGCTGTGAGCAGCGAATCGTCCGGCCCGACTGTGATCACTTCGCCTGCTTCGTATCGGTGCGAGATCAAATCGCTCAGATCGCCGTGAGGCGGCCGGTGAATGAACCCTTGCTCGGCCATCCAAAAATCGTTGTACATTTTTGAGAGATATTTATTGCCGGTGTCCGGGACGAGAGTGACCACGCGTTTTGGTTTTGTTTGTTGCCGGCAATAACGCAGCGCACCGGCGACAAGCGTGCCGGTAGATGAGCCGCCGAAGATTCCTTCCTTGTGCAAAAGGTCGCGCGCGGTCGCGAAACTTTCTGCGTCGTCAATCTCAAATGCATCTGTGACCAATGACATATCCGCAATTTCTGGGATGAAATCTTCGCCGATGCCTTCCACCGCCCAGCTTCCCGATTCGACCAGTTTGCCGGTCTTGACGTACTCGTACAAAATGGAGCCGGTGGGGTCGGCCAAAATCATTTCGATGCCGCGACGTGGCTTCACACGATTGAAAAAGCGCCCAAGACCGGTCAGGGTCCCGCCGGATCCAACGCCAACGACGACTGCATCGACATCGTGCCGCATTTGCTCCCAGATTTCGGGACCGGTCGTGCGCTCGTGCGCCAGAGGATTCGCCGGATTGCCAAACTGATTCACGTAAAAGGCACCTGGAATTTCTTCGGCGAGTCGCGCGGCCACGTCCTGGTAATACTCCGGATGCCCGCGAGTCACATCAGACCGCGTGATGCGCACTTCGGCACCGAGCGCTTTTACATGGGAGATTTTTTCCTGCGACATCTTATCCGGAATCACCAGCAAGACGCGATAGCCCTTGGCGCCAGCAACGAGCGCCAGACCCAGGCCAGTATTGCCTGCTGTGGCCTCTACGACTGTGCCGCCGGGTTGCAATTTCCCCGCCTCCTCCGCCGCTTCGATCATCGAGAGCGCGATCCGGTCCTTGATCGAGCCGCCGGGGTTTTGATTTTCAAGCTTGAGAAAAAGGTGACATAGCCCCGTGTCGAATTGCGTCACCTCCACTAGCGGTGTGTCGCCAATGAGCGACAGAATCGCGGGCGGCTTATTCTGCGCAATCGACGGCGCTTCAGAAGTCTCACTCATGAAAGTCTACTCGATAGAAGGTTCGCCCTTGTGCGACCATTCTGACTGGCTGTCTTCGAGAAATTGTTGGAGCACAGGAAAACGGACTTCGCCGTAGTTTAATGCGTAACGGAGATCGCCGCCTTTGTAAATCCAAGTCGTGGGAATCCACGACAGCGGCAAACCTGCGAATTGTTTGATCTTGTTTTCGCCACGACGCGGGCCGGGGTCAGCGACGATTGTCACGTTTGGCTGATCGGCGATGCCGAATTTTTTCAGCATCGCGCGCCCGTCCTGGCCATCATTCCAAACGGAGACAAAACAAAACTTCACTTTCGGATTTTCGTTAATGATTTTGGTCCAGCCGCCACTCTTGAGCTCAGCCTGGCAGTTTGAGCACCACGGCGCCCAAAGATGCACGACGGTGAGCTCTGGCGATTTGATCGCTTCGGTCATCTTCTGCTGGGCGGATTTGGGAACAAGAGCGCGATCCAAATCGTCCTGGCCGTAAGCAGGGATCAAAGCGCACACCAAGGCAGCCAGTATCCCGAAGCGCAAGATCGACATCATTGATTAAATATGAAGAAAACAACGGCGCGCTCAAGGTCTTCCGAGCGCAGCGGCTCATACGGGAGCCGCCGATGGAGCTTCAGCCAAGTAACCGGCTCGCTGTTTTGTCTTTCGGCGCTGCCTGAGCGGGTCGAGCCAGAAATTACGGGCGTAATAGATCGTCGCCGTGACGCGCACTCGCCGCAGAAGATTACACCACCACCGTTTGACCTCAGGCATCAATCTGGCTACTGTGGCACTCCGTTTTTCGCGGAATTTTCGGCAGTGATAAATCGCCGCGACAGCGTAAAGGCCCAAGGAGCCTTATTTATTATGGTGCAAATGCAGGATGTAATGTCGAAGCCAATGCCGGATTTCCGGGAGGGCTCGATCGTCAAAGGACGAATTTTAGAAATTCGACCGCGCGAGGTGCTGGTCGATGTGGGATACAAATCCGAGGGCGTCATTCCGTTGGCTGAATTTGAAGAAGCCGATTCGCTGGAAGTGGGCGACGAAGTGGAAGTGCTACTGGAGCGGCTGGAAAACGAAGAAGGCATGGTCGTTCTATCAAAGGAAAAAGCGGCCTATCGCCAAAACTGGAACAAAATCGTCAGTGTTTTCCAAGGCGACGGCCTGATCAAAGGCAAGGTGAAATCGGTGGTCAAAGGTGGGCTGATGGTGAACATCGGCGTTGAAGCGTTTTTGCCAGCGTCTCAGATCGATGTCGTTCCGCCAAAAGATTTGCAGCAATTCGTTGGCAACACTTACGATTTCAAAATCGTTAAACTTAATGACGACCGCAAAAACGTCGTGCTCAGCCGGCGCGAGGTAATCGAGCAAGAGCGCAGCGAAAAACGCCAAAAATTCATGGACGGCGTGAACATAGGCGACCGCGTTCCCGGCACGGTGAAAAATATCACGGACTTCGGCGCATTCATCGATCTCGATGGCATGGATGGTTTGCTGCACGTGACCGATATGACTTGGGGACGGCTCGGACATCCCAGCGAGTTATTGAAGGTTGGGCAGCAATTGGAAGTCATCGTGCTCGACATCAACAAAGAAAAAGAGCGCGTGTCGCTCGGGCTGAAGCAAACTCAAAAGAATCCGTGGGACCAGATTGAGGAGCGTTTCCCGGCAGGTCAGCGTGTCAGAGGCAAGATCACCAATCTTGTTCCTTACGGCGCGTTTGTTGAGGTCGAAGAAGGTGTAGAAGGCCTCATCCATGTTTCCGAACTTTCGTGGACGAAACGGATTATGCGCCCTTCTGACATCCTCAGCGTCGGTCAGGAAGTGGAAGCTGTCGTGCTCGGCGTGAATAAAGAGGAACAGAAAATTTCCCTGGGCCTGCGGCAGCTCGAGGCAAATCCGTGGGATGAGATCGAGAAGAAGTTCACTATCGGCAGCACGGTGAAAGGCAAGATTCGCAACATGACCGCCTACGGCGCCTTCGTGGAACTGGAGGAAGGCATCGATGGCATGATTCACGTGTCCGATTTAAGCTGGACGCGCAAGATCAATCATCCCAGCGAGATGTTTAAGAAGGGCGACGAAATCGAGGCCGTCGTCATCGACATCGACAAGGTGAATCAGCGGATAAGTCTTGGGATTAAACAACTGACCGAAGACCCGTGGAAGACCATCGACGAGAAATACAAGATCGGCGACCTGGTGAAAGGTAAAGTGACCAAGCTTGCAAGTTTCGGTGCGTTCGTGCAACTACAGGACGACATCGACGGGCTCGTGCACATCTCGCAATTGAGTGAAGATCACGTCGCGAAAGTGAAGGATGTCCTCAAAGTTGGTCAGGAAGTTGAAGCGCGTGTTATCAAAGTGGACAAAATCGAGCGCCGCATCGGCTTGTCGATCAAAGCGGCAAATTATTCTGAAGAGCAACTGCGCAAAGAAGTAGAATCCTTCGACACGCTTCGTCCCGGCGAAGACATGGTCGGCTTGGAAAAAGCTTTCGCCGCCGCCGAGCAGGAAGAATATCGACCCGGCGAATCAAGAAAGGCAGCGAAACAAGCCAAGGAATCGACAGAATCCAAAAAAGAATCGAACGCGAAGTAGCTCTGCCGCACGTGATTTGTCATCCCGAGTCGCGCGCAGACGACGAGGGATCTCACAGACGTATAGTGGCGTAGCGATCCCAATCACAGGCGATCGCGTCCGACGATGACAATGCACTTCTCGGCTCGTGTGATCAGATAAGGTTTGAGAGAGCCCGACGCTTCGCTCGGGATGACACGCGGTAATAGCAAAGAAGGCTTTATTGCATCTAAGCGGGTTGCTAGACTCCTTGCCTCGTGCGGAACATGCCAAGAAAAAATTTACGCCGGAGTTTCATGGGACTCGGATCTTCCCAAACTAAGTCCGGCTTGAAGATAATCGCTTCAGCAATTTTGTTGTGTGCAATAACCGGCTGCGGGAATCCCAAGATCACTGGTAAATGGCGGATGTCGGGAAGCTCCAGCGAAATGGTTTGGGAGTTCTCGAAGAACGGCTCCGTGCTTGTCGGGGATGCTCGAGGCAGATACCGGTTCGGTGACCAGGACCGAATCAAAATTGAAACCCCGTTCGCCACTACGGTGTATCAACTGGAAATCTCCGGCAACCACATGACACTGCAAGAGCCAGGCGGTTCCACACTCGAGTTCACCAGGATAGAAGAAGCGCAGCGGTGACTCCTGGAATCAACCAAGCGATCAGAGATTCCTCGACGGAACTTGCCTGAGCGAAGCCGAAGGGGCTCGGATGACAAAGGTCAGAATTCTGCGCTGCCGGGCGTGCGCGCGAATGGGATGACGTCGCGGATGTTGGGAACGCCGGTGATGAACATCAGCATACGTTCAAAACCGAGGCCGAATCCGGAGTGTGGTGCCGTGCCGTAACGGCGCAGGTCGAGATACCATTTGTAATCGGCGGGGTCCATGTTGTGCCGGCGCATATTTTCCTCCAACATTTCGAGTCGCTCTTCACGCTGGCTACCCCCGACGATTTCCCCGATGCCGGGCACAAGCAAATCCATCGCCGCCACCGTTTTCCCATCGTCGCTCAAACGCATGTAAAATGGCTTGATCTCCTTCGGAAAATTGAAAACCGTGACGGGACATTTGAAATGTTTCTCTGTCAGCCAGCGCTCGTGCTCCGATTGCAGGTTTAATCCGTAGTCGATGGGAAACTCAAATGTTTCGCCACTTTTCTTCAGAAGATCGACAGCATCACTGTACGTGATTCGTTGAAACGGACGGTCAACAACGAAATCCAAGCGCGCGAGCAACTCCTTGTCCATGAATTTCGCGAAGAGTTCCATCTCATCGGGGCACTGCTTTCTCGCATCCGCAATCAGATATTTCACAAACTCTTCCGCCAGATCCATGTTGCCGTTCAAATCGCAAAACGCCATCTCCGGCTCGATCATCCAGAATTCGCTCGCGTGGCGCGAGGTGTTTGAGTTCTCGGCCCGAAACGTCGGGCCGAATGTATAGACGTTCGACAACGCCAGAGCGAGGGCTTCCGCTTCGAGCTGACCACTCACGGTCAAGTAAGTCGGCCGGGCAAAAAAATCTTTCGTATAATCGATCCCGCCTGCCGTCGTTCGCGTTTCGGCGGCGGCTGGATCGAGAGTCGTAACACGAAACAATTCTCCGGCTCCCTCGCAATCGCTTCCGGTGATGATGGGCGTGTGGACATAAACGAAACCGCGCTCCTGGAAAAACTGGTGCACGGAAAACGCGAGCCGGCTGCGCACACGAAAAACGCTGCTGAACAGGTTTGAGCGCGGCCGGAGATGAGCGATTTCACGGAGGAATTCGGGCGTGTGCCCCTTTTTCTGGAGAGGGTAGGAATCTTCGGCAGTTCCGATGACCTCGATGTTGTCCGCAATCAATTCCCATTTTTGTCCTTTACCCTGCGAAGCAACGAGTGCGCCGCTCACGGCAATGGAAGCGCCGGTTGTAAGCCGTTGAACGTCCGCGTAATTGGATAGCGTGTTTCGCGCGATGATCTGAAGATTGCGCAACGACGAGCCGTCGTTCAGCTCGATGAATGAAAAATCTTTTGAATCGCGTCGTGTCCGCACCCAGCCCTGCACACGAATCGCATCGATCGGCGCATTACTTCGCAATGCGTCTTTTGTTGGGGTTGGAGAAAGATGCGTCATCTTGGCATGAAGAGATTGACTCGTTCGTCTCCCGACTCTCTCGCCGCTACCCTCGCGGCGCAACCGTCTATGTCGCTCGTCCCGCTCGTTCCATTCCTCGACTTCGCTCGGAACAACAAGTTCCACGAAGCGTTTACTTCCCACGCGTCCGAAACGTCGGCGACTGCAGAACTTAACTTAATGGCAGCCAGCTGCCCGGTTGCGGTGATGGTTTCGTGCCGTTGAGAGTGAGGTAAGTGTATTCCTGGAGAAGACGCTCGTAGTCTGAAAGAAGCTTCATCGCGTCGTTTGGCTTGAGTCGATCGGTTTTAATGGCGGCATCGACTTGCGCTTTCAGAAGTCGCATTAATTCGACTTTGTCCCACTGCGTCATGGCAAGCACTTCGCCGATGGTGCTGCCCTCGATCACTTCCTCAATGTACCAGCCCGATTCTTCGTCGGGATCCAGAAACACATGCACCTCAGTCACGCGACCGAACAAATTGTGGAGGTCGCCCATGATATCCTGGTAAGCCCCAACCATGAATACACCGATGTAATACATCTCGCCGGGCGGGATGCGATGGAGCGGCAATGTTTCTCTCACGTCCTGAAGATCAATGAATTTGGAGACTTTGCCGTCGGAGTCGCAGGTGATGTCCACTATGGTGCCGTGCCGGTCTGGCGGCGTAGTGAGCCGATGGATCGGCATGATCGGGAAAAGTTGCCCGAGCGCCCAGTGATCGAGCAGCGACTGGAACACAGAGAAGTTGCAAATGTATTGATCGGCCAACGTAACTTCGAGGTCCTTCACTTCATCGGGCACATAACGCAGGCCGCGATGCATGTTCACAATTTGATGCGCCACCTGCCAGTAAACGGTGTCGATCTTCGCCTTCGATTCGAGGTCAAGCAGGCCGAGATCGAACGTTTGCTGCGCTTCTTCCTTTGTCTGTTGAATGTCGTGCAAGCTCTCGAGGCGATTTCCGCGCTTTAAGCGCTGTTTTATATCGAGGATGTCGCCCACGAGTTTGTGATCTTTCTCGCCGGCTTCGACCTTGAGTTTCGGCGCAGTTTTTTCGATCGAGCTAAATGCCTCCAACACCAGCACGGAATGGTGCGCGACAATGGCGCGACCGCTTTCGCTCACAATAATGGGATGCGCGACGCCTTCGGAATCGCATACGTCCATGATGTTCCAGACAACGTCATTCGCATACTCTTGAAGCGAATAATTGGTCGAGCTATCGAAATCGCTGCGTGATCCATCGTAATCCACGCCGAGACCGCCACCGACATCGAGATACCCAAGTTGATGCCCGAGTTTGCAAAGCTTTGCGTAATAGCGCGCCCCTTCGCGCACGGCGCGTTTGATCGTCGAAATGTCCGGCACTTGCGATCCAACGTGGAAATGAAGGAGCTTGAAGCATTGGGTCAGACCAGCCTCTTTCAACATCTGACTGGCAGCCACGAGGTTAGTGGTGTCGAGACCGAATTTGGCGTTCTCGCCGCCGCTCGGCGACCATTTGCCAGAGCCTTTGCTATACAAGCGAGCACGAACACCGATGCAGGGCTCGACGCCGACCTCCTTTGATGCGCGAATGATCTGCTCCAACTCTTCCAGCTTTTCGGCAACGATGATGACTGATTTGCCAAGTTTGCGGCCAAGAAGCGCGATGCGAATGAAAGCGGGATCTTTGTAACCGTTGCAAATGATCAAACTCTCAGGGTCTTTATGCATGGCAAGTGCCGCAACCAGCTCCGGTTTGCTGCCCGCTTCGAGCCCAAAATGAAATTGTTCGCCTGCCTCGACGATTTCTTCGATCACCTCACGCAGTTGATTGACTTTGATTGGAAATACGCCGCGATACTCATTCCGATAAGCGAACTCGGAGATCGCGCTTTGAAATGCGCGATTAATTGACTCGACGCGGTGTCGAAGCAAATCCTGAAACCGAATCAGCAATGGAAACCCAAGGTTTCGTGCGCGGGCTTCATTGACTACTTCCAGAAGATCGATGGAACCGCTTTTATCCTTTAACGGCCTCGCCTCGACGTTGCCGGAGTTATTGACCGTAAAATAACCCTCGCTCCATCCGTCCACATTGTATGTGGCAATGGCGGACTCAAGGTCCCACTCGTTTTTCATTTCGATTCGTCACGCGGCCGCAAAACCGCAAACGCATATTCAATCAGCGCATCGAACATTCAAGCCTACGGAGTGAAAATTTTTATGCGACTCAACTATCCCACGTGTCCTATGTGACAAATGAGACGTATGCAGTGCACCGCTTGTTTTTCATTTCGCTGCGGATAACGTTTGCTCGTGAACAAAACGGTGATCGAGGTGCAGGTACGGGCGGTTTTGCCGACAAGCGGCGGGTGCGCGGTGTTTATTGGGAATAACGAGAAAGTATTCATCATCTACGTCGATCAAACGGTGGGCAGCGCGATCACCATGTTCATGCGTCAGATCACCAAGGAGCGACCGCTCACTCACGATCTGATGGCGCATTTGATGACGGCTCTCGGCGCAAAAGTTGACCGAGTCATTATCAATGATCTGAAAAATGCCACCTACTACGCACGGGTCATCATCAGGGTCCAAAACGAATTGCAGCAGAAAAAGATTATCGAGCTCGATGGACGACCGAGCGATTGCATTGCCATGGCTACGCAGCAGAAGGCGCCTATTTATGTCAGCCAGGATGTTTGGGACGAAGTGGACGATATGAGCGACGTCTTGCGCAAGATGGAGGAAGAGGGACTGAGACCGGAATCAGAAACGGAAGAGTGATTTTGTAACGGCGGTCGATGACCGCCGAAAGTCGTTCGGATCCTGGCGCACAAAGCGCCGCTACAGCTCAGCCCAATAAATCCCCGTAGCGTTGGTCCGCTAGTTCGAGGCAACGCGCCAGAATTTCCGAGGCGGTATTGAGCTTGAACGTTTCCTCCACCAGTTCGCGACATTCAGGAATGGACAGACTCTGCACGGCGCGCTTGACTCTCGGAACCAGGATCGCCGCCGCGCTCAGTTCTTCCACGCCGAGACCGAGCAAGAGCGGAACGAGCGCAATATCTCCTGCCATTTCTCCGCATACGCCCACCCAGATATTATGGGCGTGGCCGGCATCGGCGATCATTTTGAGCAAACGCAGTACTGCCGGATGGGTCGGCTCATAAAGATGCGCGATCTTCTCGTTCACGCGATCGACC
>DASYDT010000112.1:0-10815 GCA_036499425.1 Candidatus Udaeobacter sp.
GGAAATTTTCGTGATAGTTAAGTAACTATGAAAAATCTGTTTATTGTATCAATTGCAGCAATCGCCTTGACTCATTCAGCTCAGGCTAAGGGTTGGATGTGGTTTGAAGATGATATAGGGCTTAGCTCGCCTTTCGTGTCGTCGAGCCCATCGGCAACAAAAGGCACAGTACGAGCCGCACCTAAAGTTGCCGCAAAAAGACGCCACCTTCCAAAGGACCTGTCGTGAAAGCGAAATTGAAGTCAACCAACCATCGCGTCAGCGCACGCTGATCAAAGGAGGCAACATGTCAACTTCTTCCTCCCTTGTCATACCCGATTCCTTGCTTGCGAAAGAAGCCACAGACATCTTGCGTGAACATTCCACCGAGGTGCTTATTAATCACTCCACGCGCGTCTACCTATTTGCGGCTGAGCAGGGCCGTCAACAAAAGCTTCGCTTCGACCCTGAACTTCTCTACGTCGCCGCCGCATTTCACGATCTCGGTCTCATCAAGACGTTCTCGAGCCCAAACGAACGCTTCGAGGTCGATGGCGCAAACGCCGCCCGTCAGTTCCTCACCACACATAACGTCCCCGAAGAGCAGATACAAACTGCCTGGCAAGCTATTGCCCTGCACACCACCCCTGGCGTCACTCACCACATGCGCCCTGAAGTAGCTCTGCTCTATTCTGGTGTTGGTCTCGATGTCCTCGGAAAAGGGTTTGATCAATTTCCTTCGGAGTTGCGCGACGAAATCGTGGACAGGTACCCTCGCAAACACTTCAAGGAACGGTTCCTCCAGGAATACTTTGCGGGCTTTGCGCACAAGCCGGGCACCACTTACGGCACCGTGAACGCCTCTATCTGTGAACGATTCATCCCCGGTTTTAAGAGTCCCAACGCCGTCGATCTAATGCTTGGATCTCCCTTCCCGGATTCCGCATAGCAAGCTGAGCGTAAAGAGTTGTGACGTTTCGAAACCAAGAAGGCAAACAAATGTGGAGAGTAATACGAACTGGTTTGTTAGGGCTGACAGTAACGGCAATATCATTAGGAATTTCGCCCGCGCTTGCGCAAAATGCGGAGCAGGTGAAGGCTGTCTTCGAGCACATAATCCCGAACGCCGAAGGAAAGAGCATGGTTGCCGTCGTTGTGAACTATCCTCCAGGCGCCAAATCCGCGGCCCATCACCATGCCAAGTCGGCATTCATTTACGCTTACGTGCTGTCGGGCTCCGTTCGCAGTCAGGTTGACGATGAGCCGGCGAAAGTCTATCGCGCCGGCGAAGGCTTCTACGAAGTTCCTGGCTCACATCACAGGATCAGTGAGAATGCGAGTGACAAGGACCCAGCGAGCCTATTGGCTATCTTCGTCGTCGACTCCAAAGACAAGCCCCTCACTATACCGGACTAAAAGTAAAGTCCTGAACGCTTGAGATTTTTTGCCCGAAAATTCTCCGAGGCGTGAGCGTGTATATACCCGCCAACGACGCGCCGCAGCGCAAGGTATATACAAACGTCCAATAGGAGTCATACGCGCGGTCCCGGTCCACTGCAGAGGATGCTTATGCGGCCCCCCGTTGCTTTTGAGATCAGGGGTCGACCACTAGGACGTTCTTTCCCCGTACCGGCTTGCGCGTATATGCCTGACTAGCTTCCTGCAACGGGAACGCGGCGCCCACGAATACCCGGAGCTTGCCGGCGTCAATCATCCGCGAGATCCGCGTCAGTTGTTCGCGGTTCGGTTCGACGATGAAGAACGCGTCTTTAACCCGTTGCTCGCGGGTGTGCTCCGCGTCGGCGGCGATCGTCACCATTCTGCCGCCAAGACGCAGGAGACCCCATGACCGGGCGAGCGTATCACCGCCAACCGTGTCGAAGACAACGTCGACACGCGTGACCGCGTCCTCAAACGACTGCGCGCGATAATCGATCACCTCGTCGGCACCGAGGCTGTGCACGAATTCCAGGTTGTGCCCTGAGGCGGTCGCGATCACCTGCGCGCCGATCCGGTCCGCGATCTGGACCGCAACGAGACCGACGTTACCGGCCGCCCCGTGTACCAGCACCCGCTCGCCCGCGGTCAGCTTCGCCCGCTCGACCAGACCTTGCCATGCGGTGAGCACGGAGATAGGGACGACCCCTGCCGTCACGTGGTCGATCGACCTCGGCTTCAGCGCGACATCCGCGCTGCGGGCGATACAGAGCTCCGCCTGCGCGCCGTTGCCGAACCAGTCGTTCATGCCGAAGATGGCGTCGCCGACCGCCACGTCAGTAACGCCCGATCCCAGCGCATGCACTTCGCCGGAGAACTCGTGCCCGGGAATGATCGGGAACGGTCGCGGCTTGCCCGCGCGCGTGGTCCAGGTCGGCATCCACAGCAATTCGGTCGGCGTTACCGCCGCGGCGCGGACGCGCACCACGATCTCTCCCTCGCCCGCCGCCGGCATCGTAGCCGCCCCGTACACCAGCGCCTCCGGCCCGCCCCGTGTGTTGAAGTAGACCGCGTTCATCTAAGCTTTGACAATCTCGGCCGCATAACAAGATCAGCTACCACTGGCGACGGAGAGCTTAATCTGCAATGGAAGTCTTGAAGTCATTTCAAAAACTCGCATCGTCACGGCCAGCGGTTGCCTGCATCGCATGGTTAAGCCCTTTCCGGTTCAGACTGTATGACAAACAGCAGAAATGCCGCAGACGTCGAAGTGAAAACCGAATAGTCGAGAGGAGCTTTCGGACCTAATCCAATAAGCATGGTTATTGCGAAGGATAGTAAAAGCATGGCACTGGCCAGGGCAATCCACCGCAGCCGCCAGCCAACCAATAGACCAACAGCCAACAGACTCTCTGCTAACGTCGCCGCCCAACCCACCCACGGAATTATCGAGGCTGGCAAAAACCAATTAAGCTTGGCTACATATGCGTTGAAGTGTGCCAAGTCGCCCCATTCGACGCCTTCGGTACCTGCTGGTCCCCACAATCCCAAGCGGTCCGCCACTGCAGAGAGGAACGCCGCGGCGAGAGCGACCCGCAGCAGCAAAACCGCAGTGCCAACGAGTCTCTTCTTCATCCTTTCGTGTTACTTCTACTCGGTAAGGACAAAGCACGCGCATTGGCCTTAAAGATTTTTGACTCTAATCCCGCCTAGCGTCTGGCAAGTCAAAATATTTAAGATTCCGAGATTTTTACGAAACCCTCCTGAACAAGTTGTGTTGTTCGCGCCATGGCATCGGTGTTGATCTTGATTCTAGGAATGAGGTCTGCATTTCCCCAGCCGTGAGCCTTTGCTGTCGCGCCGCAAAGTTCGACTTGTACGCCGCGCTCCATCAGGTCTGTAACGAGCTGCCTGTAGGGGTTGCCGGTGGCAATGTTACGGTCGGCGTTATATGCCTGGTCGTGCAACGTCACGTGGCCTCCATTGGTGTGAAAGACTGCCACCACTTGGGATTTAGCCTTCCAGTTGGAGATATCGTTGACGATGAGGTGAAGGTGAAACAGAGACGCGGGCAGATCGCCTTCGAACGATAGCGATGCAACGCTGAATACAATTTTAACTTCCTTCAATTCGACTGGGATATCGATGTGAAGCACTTTTTTCTGGTCATTCATAGACAGTCCTCTCTTTCGTTCAGACACCGGCATAGACGAGCTTGGTGAAAAAATCGCCATTGATCACGAAGCCGCCCCATTTCGCGTCGTAGTCGGCCGTCGGTTTAGCAGCGACGACTTCATCGCGCGATTTCCCGTGCTTTTTCAACACGGCAATCTTTTCACGAACCGCCACCAGCATGTCGCGGAACTCAATCAGGTGCGATTTGTTGCCAATCGGACCGTGTCCCGGGATCACGATTGTCTCGTCGGTTGCCCTGGCCACGTTTTCTTCCGCGGCGCGAATCATTCCGTCGATACTGCCGCCGGTTGAGTAATCTATGAATGGGAAATAACCATTCCAAAGAGTATCGGCCACATGGATGATGTCAGCATCCGTGAAGTGGACAGAGATATCAGAGTCAGTGTGCGCCGGCGGGTAGTACTTCAATGCCAATGTTGCTCCGTTGAGTTGCAGAGTTTGTTCGGAGTTGAATAGTCTTGTTGGCAAAGCAGCGACAGGCGCCGGCGGGAAGGTGAAATTCCAATCCTCAACTCGCGTGGTGACGGAAAGATGTTTTCGCGTGTTCTCGTGCGCAGTGATTTCAGCGCCTATCGAATGGAGCCATTCATTGCCATCGGTGTGATCGAAGTGCCAATGGGTATTGATCAGATGCTTGACTGGATCGTCACTGAGCGTATCGAGCGCATCGGTGATCCGAGCTCTGGTGCCTGGGATACCGGCATCGACGAGAAGTTTTCCATCGCGGCCGGTGAGCACGGCAATATTTCCCCCCGAACCTTCAAGAACGCTGACGTTGCCGCGCAGCTTCGTAACAGTAATCTTCGCGCTGGCAGCCGCGTTTCGAATCGTAATGACTGGACTTTCGGCGGCGGCGAACAATCGGCGAGGCATTAACCAAACGCCGGTTGCGGCAACAACACTACATGTTATGAAATGGCGCCGCGAAACCTTGGGACTTGGATTTGTTTTCATGGTCATACTCCGTTTTCTAATCAACTGTTGATGAATGCCAGGAGATCGGCGTTGATGACCTCGGCTTGCGTCGTGATCATCCCGTGCGGGTAATCTTTGTAGGTCTTCAGCGTGCCTTTCTTCAGCAGCTTGGCCGAGAGTGGGCCGGCGGCCTGATAGGGCACAATCTGATCGTCTTCGCTGTGCATGACCAGAACTGGCACGGAGATCGTGTTCAGATCCTCGGTGAAGTCGGTCTGAGAAAACGCAACAATCCCGTCGTAGTGTGCCTTTGCACCGCCCATCATACCTTGGCGCCACCAATTCCAAACGACAGGCTCAATCGTTTTCACGCCGGGGCGATTGAAGCCGTAGAACGGACCGGCCGGCAGGTCGTAATAGAACTTGGCGCGGTTGGAGGCGAGCTGGGCCTGGAGATCGTCAAACACCGATTTGGGCGCGCCTAACGGATTAGCCGGTGTTTTTACCATCAGCGGCGGCACGGCGCTGATTATCGCTGCCTTGGCCACGTTCTCATCACCATGACGCGCCAGATAATGCACCACCTGCCCGCCACCGGTCGAATGACCGACGTGAATCGCATTCTTCAAGTTGAGATGATCGGTGACCGCCTTCAGATCGTCGGCGTAATGGTCCATGTCGTGGCCGCCGCCGGTTTGAGTCGAGCGACCATGTCCGCGCCGATCAGTCGCGATGACGCGGAACCCTTTGCTTAGGAAAAACAGCATTTGCGGGTCCCAATCGCCCGCGCTGAGCGGCCAGCCATGGCTGAACACGATGGGCTGTCCTTTACCCCAGTCTTTGTAATAGATGTCGATGTTAGCTCCGTTTTCTTTTCCTACAGCTACGTGTGGCATGATGTGTTCTTCCTTTCTGAGATTGGATTATATCGGTGGGTTTGTTTTTATTGAAGCTTCGCAGGATTTTGTGCTGGGTAAGAACGAGATAATGCTCGTTCTCTCATTTGGGATATATGTGTCCCGTTGGGGTTTGTAATACCTCGTTTGAAGTAGGTCGGCCTGAGCAATCTCTGCTTCTCTTCAACGCATCGTCTTCGTTGAATCGGATCTGCTTTGCCTGTTTGCAGAGGTTCGGTGCTGCGCACTTCGCGTGAGTACTGCACGGTGTGTTTCTCGTTATTCCAGCCAAACGCGCGGACGTGAAAGAGAAATGCCACGTGCGTCGCCGGGATGTGACCACGATTTTTAGCGAGTTTTTCTATTATGGCAGGATCTTCCGTGACTTCAGCGTCCGCCCAAATTTTTAATCGTGTTTGCAAAGCGTGGTCCATCAGGAAGAGGAGGGCGTTGCCAGGCGATATATACTGTCGGGTACCGGCCAGGCTCACAAAACCAAGGATTGTCGCATCAAGCACGCGGAAGAAACCTTTTGGCCCGCGATGCCGCTGGGTGTAAGGCCAGCGGTCTTTGCCAATGGCTGCAACATAAAATGATTCTCGGCCGGCGATGAATGCGGTCTCGCTGGGACCGAGCTGCGTTTTTATCGAACCGCCCTCCGTCCGGCTATAGTCCTCGGACAAATCAAGGCGGTGCAAAAGCGGTTTCACCGCTGGGGTAAAAAAAGCAAAATCAGCATCGTTTGCATCAGTGGTCATGTCGAAGTCGTGAAATTTTGTGTGAATCTTTGTCGGAAATTTGTTGCCAATACTGTTTCCCGAGTTCCAAGCAGGACATTTCAGAAAAAGTTTACCAAGTGGAAACCTGGGGGCGCGAAGGCCTGTTCTTGTCGAGGTGTTCGCCGGGAAATAGGAGCAAGAGCGGCGGGCGAAAGTTAAATTCGACCAGGCTGTTGATGAGCAATGGATTATGTTTGTGGATAGAGTGTTTACCAACTGGTCGAAGAATTCTACACAGCCTGTAACCGAAACAGCGCTTTTTCATGTTAATGCAAGGTATAGCCTAAGTGGTGGGCTCAGCGGCGTTCACTCTTCGCGCGGTTCGCGAAACGCTGGCTAAGAAGGTGTGCAGGCGCTGGACGCCTCGAGCGCAGTGCCGGACCCATCGACTGAACGTGCCTAGCGGCAGTTGGCCTACCAGATCATTGCGAACATCTTCCGGGACGAGATTCAACAATTGGCACACCATAAGAAAAGAAAATGGCCAATTGCAATCGTCGGAGATCACCCATCTATAAGCGTCCACGTAAAGTTCCCGTTCGATTGCACTGACTGCGCCATGAAAGCGTCGTAAATCCTGCTCTGCCTGTTTGAGCACACCCGCGGCCAACTCACGTTGGCTTTCCTTGTAGTTGTTAGTTTGGTTAGCTTTCATTGTTTACGTATATTTCCCGACTTAGAGGCACGAGATTTCAGAACAATTGAGAAATTTGTTCGAAAAAACTGCTAGTAGCATGGTGCTATCCGCAGATGCGGTGAAGCGTGCCATTAGTTAGTGTTTAGAAATGGACGGAGATAGTCCCTGAACGAGTGCTTGAAAACGAGCATTGCTTCGCAATGGGTCCCAGACAGGGTTTAGTTGAAAATCGCCGTATGTCGGCTGATTCGGCTGGCTCGCTCCGGCCGGCCGGGTTGTCCATTCCTCGAGAACATCAAGAGCAAGATCGGATTGGCCTGTCCAGGCGTAAACAATCGCCAGATTGCAGGCTGCAATGGGTGCATCAATTGCGACATTAGAGGCCAGATCGTAGGCGCGCCGCGCATCCTTGACAGCTTCTTCGTGGTGCCCGAGACCGGCGTCGATCATGGCCAACAGTCCGAGCTTGCGAGTGCTGGTCGAATCAGCGATGACCGCGCTAGCCGCTTGCACTCGGGCAGCGGCGAACGCGCTCTCAGCTTTCGAAGCGTCTCCGAGCATGCGTCCTGCCAGCGCCTCGAACCAACTCCTTGGATAGTGGACGCCGGCAATTGTAACTCCGTCCGCATGCATTGCGCTAAGGTTACGAGACAAGGCATTGAAATCCCGGTTCCACAACGGCAAAAGGACGCCATATAAGTCTAGATCTTCTTCGTCCAAATTTTTCGCGGCAGATGCGGCGGCGACGGCGGTGCAGAGCGATCCGATGTCGGCCCGGCCCTCAAAGTCTCCTAGTGCACGCTCCACTGTTAAGGTACCCGGTTTCACGCTGGTGGGCATAGCTATCACCCGGTCCATCGCCCGGTCGAAATCCTCGTAGCGTCGCAAAAGGCGATAAGTCTCGGCCAGCGTGTACGGATAGGCCTTGGCGCGCGGATCCAAACTCACCGCCCGTTCCAAGCAGCGAATCGCTTCGTCCCAGCGTCCTTGACGACGCGCTACTCGGCCAGCGATAGCTTCGACTTCGGCATTGTTTGGAAGGGTACGGCGCGCAAGCTCCGTTTCAATGCGTGCCTGGTCGAGGTCCTTCGTGACGTATAGGAAATGGAAGGCCTGCGCCAGGTGCAACTCCCCTAAATCTGGTCGCAGCCGGCGCGCCTTCTGCAACGCAACTTCGGCGAAGCTCCTATGGTCGACCGATAGCTCCTCGGCCGTCGCGCCCGCCTTGTAGAAGGACATTCTTCCGTGCGCCTTCGCGAGCTCACAATATGCGAGTGCAAAGGACGGATCGCGAGTAACTGCCTCGTTTAGCAAAGCTATCTTGCGTTCTGAATCCCGGCGCACATCAGCTTCATTCTCCCATAGTGTGCGGCCTTCGCGCGCGCGAAGGTAGAGATCGTAGGCAGCAAGATCTCTAGTGGGCGACTGATCAACCTCAGTTTTTTCCGGGCCCGAGAATTTTGCATGTAGCCGGTCGGCAACAGCGCGAGTGATTTCGCTCTGCATTGCAAACACATCGCTGATGGGGCGTTCGTACGTCTCAATCCATGAATGATTGGGGTCGCGCGTGTTAACGAGCCGCAACGATAGGCGCACCCGTCCATTGTCCCGCCAGACCGAGCCTTCGACCAAATGTTCCACTCCAAGTTCGTGCGCGATTGCAGGAAGATTGCGATTTTTACCCGGCAAATAGGAACGAGTACTCTGGGTCCCGATAACTTTCATGTCAGCAAGTCGCGCGAGATTAGCTGTGATTTCCTCCTGCATGCCGACGGTGAAAAATGTCGATCCATTGCCAGGACTAAGATTTTCGAATGGGAGGACTGCAATAGAGCGTTCCACCTCGGCAGCAGACCGCGCGCGCTGGTACAAAAACGTGAGAAAAGCAATCCCCAAGATGATGAGCATTGATGCGGCTGTTGCTAGAACCAAACGCTTGCGTCGCATGCGCGCCCGTGGCTCGAACCGTACGTAGCAGCGATGCACGGCGCCTAGCAGTTCGCGCGCCGATTCTGGGCGTTTCGCAGTATCAACCGCCAACATTGAGTTCAAAAGTGAAATCACCGGTATCGGTACATGCGCCCTCTTTAATTGTTGAAGCGGAAGAGCTCCGGTCTGTTTCGCCCTTATTTCCTCGATGGTCCGTCCCACAAAAGGCGTATGGCCTGTAAGGAGATACCAAAAAGTGACTCCAAGTGAATAAATATCGGACCGTCCATCGATTTGCTGTCGACCGGCTTCATCAAACTGTTCGGGACTCGCGAACGCCGGTGTACCGATGAATCCAGCTTGCGTTTGAGCACTCGAGTCAGAGGCCATTACTTTGGCCACGCCGTAGTCGATTATTTTGACCAAGACTTCATCGCTCGCTGGCGACTCGATCATCAAATTGGACGGCTTGATGTCACGATGGACGACGCCGCAAACTTCGGCTGCGGCCAAGCCGCGCGCCGTTTGTTGAATTATTTCAAGCGCGAGCGGCAGGGCCAGCGGTCCATCACGCTGCACACGGGCTTCGAGCGTTTCACCTTCGACAAGCTCCATGGCGTAGAAGCATTCACCGTCTTGCTCGCCGTAGTGCGACACGCGTGCAACGTTCGGATGGTGAATTTTCGCGGCTGCGCGCGCCTCGCGCAGAAAACGCGCTCGTGCGATTGGATTGTCGGCCAGTTTCCGGCCGATGACCTTGAGTGCGACGTGTGAATTAAGAATGGTGTCTCTAGCGCGGTAAGTGACCGCCATTGCCCCAGCGCCGAGTACTACCGGAAAGCCATTGTCGTCTATTTCGACTTCAAAATGAGCGTAACGCAATGGACCAGGTCGGTCGCCAGTACCTCCCGCTTCGTGGTCTTCGGCAAGAAAACCAAAGCTGACCAGGCACCGCATACATTCGCCCTCAGGGCCGGGATGTGTAATCGGCTTTTTGCACGCCGCGCAAACTCCAATCTGTTGCTCGTGTGGGTCAACAACCTTCATGACGTCAAAATTTGGTAAATATAATGCAGCTCGGCGTCGATCTCGGCCGGATTGGAGACTGTGCTCGCCACCTCAGCGCGCAGCGCGTTCCGATAACGTTGCCGCAGCCTGGTAAGCCAAACGCGCAAATTTTCGACCGACGTGCCGAGTCGCCTCGCGACCTCTTCCTGGTCATGTGCAACAGCCGGGCCACCCGCGACAAATGGCCGTAACGCATCCATCCACTCGCGTTTGCCTTCAACGGCACACCTTTCCCGCAGGTTCTTCCACGCTCGGGTCACAATTGCAGACGCCCAGGCAACATCGTAGGCGTTGATATCAATCAAATGAGCGGTGGCGTACATGGCCGCTTCAGCTTGCGGTAAGTGCAGGTCGAACGACACAAACTGCTGGTTGCCGCCGCGTTTAATCGCGCGCATGCGTTCGCGGTCCTTTAGTAAAAAGTTTTGCAGTGAGCCCAGCAAAAAGGTGCGCAGGCGGCCTTTCTCTTTGTCCGCCCGGCTCAAAGTGTTTTGTTCAAATAGATGAACAAAAAATCCCTGGATGAGATCTTGCGCGTCAGCCGGCGAGTAGCCACGGCGGCGAACGAAAGTGTAAAGTGGTGGCCAGTACGCCTCGCTAAAGACGGTGAGCGCTTTCCGTGCAGCTTCATCAGAAGCGGTCTTGCTCGCCTGCAACACGACCGTCCAGTGCGTCGTTTCGAACGGCGCACCACCTTCCTGCAACGTTCCGGGTATCGCTTTCGTGAGGCCACGCAGCCTGACGCGAACGCGGCGGGTCGTCGAGCGAAATCGTGCCGTAATGAAATGTTTGCCGAGGAAATCGGGAGAAAGATATATGAACGCTTTTACCGTCATTCCACCGGCGAGGACAAAAAGATCAAAATGCGAAGACCTCGTGAAATCTGCGGCCGACACCGAACCATCGGTTTTCCACGATAGCGTTTCAGCTGCGGTTCGTGGATTGCGGCTGCGGCTGGAAGAAAACTACAGAAAAACTT
>DASYDT010000113.1:0-24630 GCA_036499425.1 Candidatus Udaeobacter sp.
CCTCCGGTGTTCCGGTCTGTCATTCCGACCGTAGTGAAGGAATCTCTACTTCTAATTGTCTCGTTCCTCAGAAGAGATGCCAAGAGCTGTCGACTTCACTCGACATGACAAAATAGCGAGCGTAGAGCGCGCTTGCCGAAAAACTTTCTTCGGCTAATTAGGGACTGCTCATGCAAAACAACATTGAGTCGCACCTTGTTGAGAAGCGTGTTTTCAAACCATCAAGGGACTTCGCGAAAAAAGCGCGAATCAAAAGTCTTGGTCAATATCGCCGGATGTATCGGGAATCGATCCGGCAGCCGGCAAAATTCTGGGCGCGCGAAGCGAGCGAGCTGGTCTGGCGCGCGCCGTGGAAAAAAGTTCTCGAATGGAAAGCGCCATTTGCGAAGTGGTTCATAGGCGGGAAACTCAACATCTCAGAGAATTGTCTCGATCGACATCTGAGCCCCGAAGGCTTTCGGGGAAACAAGGCAGCAATTATCTGGGAGGGAGAACCGGGCGACAAACGCACGCTCACCTACCAACAGCTGCATCGGGAGGTTTGCCGCTTCGCGAATGTGCTCAAACGGAACAACATCAAAAAGGGCGATCGGGTGATCATTTATCTCCCGAATATTCCCGAGGCCGCGATTGCCATGCTGGCGTGCGCACGGATTGGCGTCGTGCACTCGGTCATCTTTGGCGGCTTTAGTGCAGACAGCATTCGCGACCGGATTGCCGACAGCGGCGCAATCGCCGTTGTGACCGCCGACGGTGCGTATCGCCGAGGCGGCATTGTGCCGTTGAAGAAAAATGTCGATGACGCACTTCGGGAACGCACGTCTGTGAAGCGCGTAATCGTTTTTCGCCGGGCCGGAAACGACATCCACATGGAAGAAGGCCGCGATGTTTGGTGGCATCGTGAACTGGAGTATGTGAACGCAAATTGCCCGCCTGCTTCGCTAGATAGCGAGCATCCGCTTTACCTTCTCTACACCAGCGGATCCACTGGAAAACCGAAAGGAATTTTGCACACGACCGGTGGTTACCTCGTGGAGGTTTATTCGACTACCAAATACGTCTTCGACATTCGCGATGAAGATATCTTTTGGTGCACGGCCGATGTGGGCTGGGTCACCGGTCACAGTTATATTGTCTATGGCCCGCTGGCGAATGGCGCTACGGTCGTCATGTACGAAGGCGCGCCGAACTGGCCCGAGCCCGATCGATTTTGGAAAATCATCGAAGAATATCGGGTCAACATTCTTTACACCGCCCCGACGGCGATTCGCGCTTTTATTCGCTGGGGCGAGCATTGGGTGGCGAAACATGATCTTTCATCGCTGCGGCTTCTCGGTACCGTCGGCGAACCGATTAATCCGGAGGCATGGATGTGGTATCACAAAAATATCGGCGGCGAACGTTGTCCGATTGTCGATACGTGGTGGCAAACAGAAACTGGAACGATCCTGATTGCGCCGTTGCCGGGCGCGATTCCAACAAAGCCCGGCAGCGCGACGCTCCCATTTTTTGGCGTCGATCCAATCGTTGTCGATGAGAAGGGGCGCGAGGTTGGGCCAAATATTGGTGGAAAACTGATTATTCGGCGACCCTGGCCTTCAATGTTGCGCACGATCTATGGAGACAAGGCGCGCTATTGCGAGCAATACTGGGGTGAGTTCAAAGGCAATTATCTTACCGGAGACGGCGCGCGCCGCGATGAGGACGGCTATTTCTGGATCGTTGGACGAATTGATGACGTTCTGAATGTCGCTGGACACAGACTTGGCACATCGGAAATAGAAAGCGCGCTGGTGAGCCATCCACGAGTGGCCGAAGCGGCGGTGGTTCCAAGGCCGGACGAATTAAAGGGCCAGGGAGTTGTCGCGTTTGTGACGCTGAAAACAGGAGTTGATGCCAGTCGCGAACTGAAGGAGGAATTACGCGATCAGGTCGGCACGCATATTGGCGCCATCGCCAAACCAGATGAAGTGCGCTTCGCCGAAGCGCTCCCGAAAACGCGCAGCGGCAAAATTATGCGGCGACTGCTCAAGGAGATCGCAAGCGGCGCAAAAGTCACCGGCGACACCACTACGTTGGAGGATTTTAGTGTTCTGGCCAAATTGGCGGAGCCGGAAGACTAGACCGTATGCCGCATCTTTCCCATGACCCTGGGGACTGATGGGACGAATGAAACCAAATTTTCTTTTTCTCGCTCGCCATTCGTATAGCTTTATTTTGTGAGTTTCATCCGGACAGGCCTTCGCGAGATCGGATTAAAGATCAGGCGCCAGCGAACGCGCATGGCACTGCGCCACGAGAAGCGCCTTCTCCAAAAAAGTGAAATCAACCTCGGACGCGAAGGCACTGCGCAAGCGGCCAATTTTCCGGAATTGCGCAACGAAATCGTGGCGCTCAAGAAGCTCGAGCAAGAGCAAAAAGAAGTCGCACTTCGAATAGCACGGATCGAAGAAGGAATAAAAAGGATCGAAGAAGAGCGGCAACAAAATGTCCGCGAACAGGCTGCGGCGATTGCAAGGCTGGAAGCGGAGAAGAAGCCGCTTCTCCAGCAGCGCAGTCAGGCGAAGAATAATGTCGATGTCTGCGAGCGCGAGCTTGCCGCGGTGGAGCGGCGCATTCAGGAGAGCGAAGCTACGGAGCGCGATCTCTTGAAACAGCTCTCCGATCTGCATGCCCTCAATCCGGCGCCCGCGGACTTGGAAGCGCGATCCGCCAGTATTATTGCGCGGCGAGCGCATCTTCCGGAAAAGCGTGCAGAACTTGTCCGGGCGCGCTTGGGCAGCGCGGATGCAGTGCGTCTGGCCAAGGAGAAGCTGAACGCGGTCGAGGCGGAGCTTTCTGCGGTAGAAAAAAATGTAGCGCGAACGAGAAGCGAATTCGAAGCGCGCGACCGAAAATTGAATGATAACGTTGGCGCGCAACAAGAAGCAGCGCGCGACGCGCGGACACATCACCAAACGGTCGAGGAGCGAAAGAATCCCGCGTATTTGAGTATTGGCCGACATCTTGCTGAAAAGGGGGTTGCACCTCCAAACGCGCCGCAGCTCCTGGCTCAAGCGCATCGCCGCCGCGAGGCGGTGGATCAACTTTTGCAACACCGTACGGAGCTGAACACGCTCTCCAGCCAAATCGACAAACAGGAGCTACGGAAGTTTTACTTCAGCGTCTTCTCGGTGCTCGTCCTGCTCGCGCTCACGCTGCTGGTTATTTTCCAGTCTCCGCGAGGGCGCGAATGGCTGCCGCAAGAAACCGACACCATCGTGTCGATTAACGCCGACCAGTTTGAGCGCGCGAACCTCGCCAAACGCTGGCCCAACGACCAGCCAAAGCTTTGGCCGGGATTGATCGGCGCAGCCGCATCGGTTCCAGGATTGAAGCTGTCCCGCGATGCAGTGCGCGTAACCCGTGCGCTCACTGCGAATGAAACCGGAGAGACTCGAGAGTTCAACCTTGTTGAAACCCGCCGTGGCCTTTCCAAAATCATTCGTGCAATCAGCGACGATAAGACCTTCCAAAAACGACCCATTAGCGGCTTGCCAGTTTGGGAACGGCAGCCCATCTCCGCCGGGGCTACGGCGGGCGCGTCTGATTTTGCCGTCGCCCGGCTGGGACCGGCGACGCTGGCCGTCGGAGCGCCGAGTGAAGTAGATGAATTGGTGCTCGTGCGCCTCGGAACGAAACCGGATCTGAAAATAACTGGTCAATTATTCGATCGTTTTCAAGCACTCGATCGTGACAGCGCACTGCGAATTATTTCTCGCAATCCACCGGACCTCTCACGGGTCTTCCACCCCATCTTTACCCCTGAACTGCTTAACGTTTCACAATTGCTCGGCCTTGCAGTGAACCTGCAAACTCCAGTAAAAGCCAGAGTGCTGATAAAAGTAAATTCAACTAAAAACGCAGCCGATCTCGCCCGAAATTTGCAGGACAATCCCCAGCAATGGCTGCGGTTGGCGGACTCGCAACTCTTACTTTACTCGCAGCCGGTGGAGATCCAAAGAGAAGGCAGCTCGAATCTGGAATTGCGTTTCGCGGTTCCTGAAGATAGTGCTCGCCTTCTGCTCGAACGGCTGGCAAAAACTGACACTCCTCAAGCAGTGGCAGCGTATTAGCCATAACAACACACAATGCGACCATTTAACGTTTGCGTATCTTTACTCGTTGGAATGGCAATGGCGCTGATGTCAATGGACGCAAATGCCGGCGACTCTCTTGTCGATGTTCGTTCAGTGGATCCGACAATCATCGTCGAGTTGCGCTATGCGGGGCGAAACAATCTGCTGGGGCAACCGCTTTATCCCCACGGAACGCGCGCGCTCGTTCGCCGGGAGGTCGCGTCAGCTTTAGCGGTGGCACAGGCTTGTTTGCGACGCTACCAATACGGCCTGAAAATCTGGGATGCATATCGCCCGGAAGCCGTGCAGGCCAAGCTTTGGCAGGCATTACACAACAGTGATTATGTTGCCAATCCTGAAAGCGGCGTCGGATCGTTGCACAGTTGGGGCATCGCTGTCGATGCCACGCTGGTGGATGCATGGAATCGTCCCGTACGTATGCCAACTGACTTCGACGATTTTACCCCCGCTGCAATGTGGCGTTATACGGGTTCCTCTTTTGAAATAGGTGGACACGTGCGTTTGCTGGAGTACGCGATGCGTAAAGCGGGGTTTTTGGGAATGCGTACCGAATGGTGGCATTTCACGATCGCTCACTGGCAAAAATATTTGCCACCTGAAAAAACGAAGGGTGCCGGACAAATTTTAGCGACTCAGTGGGAAGGCAGTTTGTGATCGATTCCATACTCAGAGGGTTGCGCCAGCCGGAATACGTCCATGTCTTGCTCAATCCCCTGCCAGTTTATGGGTTGCTCATTGCTTGGATCGGACTGATTATCGCCGTCGCCTTAAAGAGCCGTCGCGCTCAGCTTGTCACATTAGTGCTTGTCCTTCTCAGTTCACTCTCCGCGTGGCCGGTCTACGAATTTGGCCAGCAAGCATACGATCGCGTTCTGTCGATGACGGACGAAGATGGAGAACGCTGGCTCGATGAGCATCAAGATCGCGCCGAGGATCTCATTTGGATTTTCTACGTGCTGGCGGTTTTGAGCGCGGTAGCGATCGCAGTGCCCATCAAATGGCCAAAGTCATCTGTGCCACTCGCGATCGCGGTAATTTTGCTCGGCGCAGCCGCTTTGGGGTCCGGTGTCTACATCGCTTATGCAGGTGGCAGAATTCGACACCGCGAATTTCGCAATGAACCAGCGCCGCCGAAAAGGCCGGAGCACGAATAGTAAAGCTCGTGAAATCGTTAAAGGGTTGAAGGGTTAAAACGGAAAGCACATTTGTCATTCTGATACCGCAGTCGCGGGAGAAGAATCTCTGACTATTCTTTCCGGCAGCGGCGACCTGACAATCAGAGATGTTTCGCTTCGCTCAACATGACAGAAAAACGCGGCGCCGCTTCAACGCTTCAACGCTTTAACGATGACCAGGCAGTTAGATCGCGCAGAGGGCGACGTTCAGGAACATAGTGCCGCATTACGAAAGCCTCTCGGCCTGCGTGATCTTGTTCTGACGCAGATTCTTTTCGTGGTCGGTTCGACCTGGGTCGGCACCGCTGCAAAGCTCGGACAAGCGCATCTATTCTTTTGGCTGCTGGCAATTTTATTCTTCTACATCCCGCAGGCCGCCGTCGTGATCTATTTAAATCGGCTGATGCCGCTCGAAGGCGGCATTTATCAATGGGCCAAGCTGGGCTTCAACGAGTTCGCCGGATTTATCGTGGCGTGGAATCTCTGGCTGCTGTCAATCACGGTCATCGCCCTAGGCGGAATGTTTACGACTACGAATATATCTTACGCGATCGGTACGGCAGCCGCGTGGATGCCGAACAGCAAATGGTGTGTGTCGCTGATTAGCGCAGCACTAGTCGGCGGCCTGGGCTGGACATGCGTCCGCGGTCTCTCGGTCGGCAAATGGGTGCACAACCTTGGCGCATTCGCGATGCTCGTCGTTTATGGGGCGCTAATTTTCCTGCCGCTTTTTGGCCTCGCGCGCGGCGAATTAAAAACCTATCACCCGGTGCAACTCGCCTTGCCAGCAATGTCGATCTTTTATTGCTTCAACATCTTCACGAAGCTTTCCGTCGGCGCGCTCAGCGGATTTGAATATGTCGCGATTTTTGCAGGCGAAACGCGCGCGCCCGCGCGCGACATCGGCCGCTCCGTGCTTATCGCTTCGCCGGTGATCGCGCTGATGTTTATTCTCGGTACGAGCTCGGTTCTCGCTTTCATCGGGAACAATCCGATCGATCTCATCGGGCCGGTTCCTCAGACGCTGCGACTCGGTCTGCGCTCGTTTCCAATTGCCGGAGCGATCGCGTCAATTGGGATTTTGTTGATGACGGCGCGCACGATTTCTTCGACGAGTGTTCACGTCACCGGCAGCTCGCGGCTTCCGATGGTCGCCGGTTGGGACCAATTGCTCCCGGGTTGGTTCGCGCGGTTGCATCCGCGATACAAAACGCCAGTCAATTCAATCATTTTCGTCGGAGCAACCACGCTTCTCATCGCGATCGCCAGCCAGATCGGCGCCGGAATCCAAGAAGCATTTCAACTTGTCGATAACGCCGCGAATGTTTTCTACGGCATCGTTTACTTCACGCTGTTCGCGATCCCGATCTTTGGCGCGAGCACGATTCGTTCAAGCGCACCGATCTGGTTGCGCATTGCGGCGGTCTGCGGCGCTGTCGTCTCGGTATCCGCGATTTTCTTCACAATCTATCCGATCATCGACGTGCCCAGCCCCTTTATCTTCGCGGCGAAAATCATCGCCGTGACAGTGATCGCCAACGCGATTGGCGCAGCAATTTTCGCGCTCGGACAGAAAAGACGACGAACAGCGGTCAGCTAGCGCAGCTCTCGGCAACCCAGCGCAAATAATCCGGTAAACCGTTCGCAACCGGAACCAAGATTATTTCCGGGACTTCATATGGATGAAGCGAGCGCAGTTTTTCCTGAAATGCGGCTTGTCGATCTTCGGTCAGCTTGAAGAAGACGAGTGTCTCATTGCCGGTTTCGATTTTTTCTTTCCAACGATAGATCGATTCCATGCCAGGCAAAATGTTTGCGCACGCAGCGAACTTTTCTGTGACCAGTTGTTTCGAAATCTGTCGCGCAGTTTCGGCGTCTGGAAACGTGCTGAGTGCGAGTAAAATTTTCTCGGCCATCTGCTACGCCAGGATCGCCACCTCACGTCGACAGATCCAGCCGCCGCCTACGACAACATCGTCATTGTAGATGACAGCAGCTTGTCCGGGCGTCACCGCGCGCTGCGGCTCATGCAGACGAATGCGAGCGCGATTGTCCTCCGTTAAAACAATCGTCGCGGGGGTGCCGGGATGATTATAACGGATCTTTACTGTCGCCGAGAACGACGAACCGGAATCATCGATCCCGGCTACAGCGTGCCAGTTTACACGATCGATCTCGAATTCGTCCGTGAGCAGGTCGTCGGCGTCGCCCACGATCACACGATTGGTTCCAGGGTCGAGATCGACCACATAGCGTGGCCGAACCGAGCCACCGGGCAAGCCCTTGCGCTGGCCGATGGTGAAAAGCTCGATGCCGTCGTGCTCGCCAACGAAATTTCCATTAACATCGTAAATCTCGCCGCGATGAAATGCCGAGTCGCCAAGGTGGGAGCGCAGGAAAGTCTTGTAATCGTTGCCGGGAACAAAACAAATCTCCTGGCTGTCGATCTTGTCGGCTACTCTCAGGCCTAACGAGCGCGCGATCTGACGGATTTGCGGCTTAGTCATTCCGCCCAGCGGCGTGAGCGCACGACGCAACTGCGCCTGGTGCAGACTAAACAAAAAATATGATTGATCCTTGTGTCGATCGACGCCTTTGCGGAGCACTGCGTAGCTGCTTCCGGGGTGGCCGACCTCGGAAGCTCCAGACGCTGTCCGTGAATCGACACGGCCGCGGTCATCCCGCGACTGCGGCACTACAACGTGCTCTATAATCGCATAGTGTCCGGTGGCGATGTAATCGCAGCCGAGCGCCCTGGCCTTGCTCCAGAGATTGCCAAACTTGAGTTTCTCATTGCACATCACGCATGGGTTTGGCGTTCGGCCGGCCTGGTATTCACTGGCGAAATAATCGATCACTAGTCGCTCAAACTGGTCCGCTTCATCAACGACGTAATGCGGAATGCCAAGCGCATGCGCCACGCTCCGCGCATCGGCCACCGCCTGCGGCCCGCAACATTTGTCTTCCGCGCGCGAGATGCAATCCTGCGGCCAGACCTTCATGGTCACACCGACGACGTCGTAGCCCTGCTCGCGCAGCAAATAGCCCGCGACGCTGGAGTCCACTCCACCGCTCATGCCAAGTAAAACGCGCTGTTTGTTTGGATTCATGCGAAGCAAGAATTTCGACGAGGAGCGGGATCGGTCAACATCACCTAAAGCACCAAGTTCCAACATCCAAGCTCCAAAGAAATTTCAATAACCAAATCCTCAAAAAGCAGCGTTCGCTGTTTGGAGATTGAAGCTTTGTGCTTCTCTGGATGTTGGAATTTGGAATTTTAAGCTTTTGCTTTTCGGCTTACGAACGGACTCCCGCGCAAAGTAAATCGCCACGGGAAATGCGCGGAGCGGCTGATGCCGATCCGTTTGTCCGCGACAACATCGAAAATCGCCTGGGCATCCAACACAAAACAGTGGCGCGGATCTGCGCATAAATCCATCTCGTGATGCCGATCGGTGATATCAAGTGCTTGCGTGAGTTTTCCTGGCCCGGAGCAAAGTTGACGGAGATCATCAACGCCACGGCGTTTCTTCATCAACTCGATGCCACGCCGCGGCTCAATGGCACGGAACAAAATGAAGCCATTCGCCTCGCCTTTCACCAGCACGTTCAACATCCAGTGGTTGCCGTAACTAAAGTAAACGTAGGCGGCACCCGCTTTGTTCCGCTCGATAAAACTGCGCGCACTTGGCCGCGTAAACGTGTGCGCGGCTTCGTCGTCGATTGCCGCGTATGCTTCCACCTCGACGACCATCCCCGAGCAATCGCCCCAGACCAATTCCGTACCGACGAGGTCCCGCGCGCAACTGAGCGGGTCGCGCTGGAAAAATGAGCGGCGAACAAGTTGTTTTTTCCTGAACGAGGCCGCAGTCTTCACATACGCCTTAAATGCCTGCCGCTTTGTAAAAGACTGGCAACGTCACTTCGCATTCGACTGGTTTGCCATCCCGAAACGCGGGAATGAATTTCGCATCTCTGAAATCCTTTAGAGCCGCATCGCCAAAACCCAAAAGCGGCGGCTCTTCCGAAAGGACATTCATCTCCTGTAAATTGCCGGTGGCATCGATCTTCACCTTGAGCTCCACCTTGCCATCCACTTGAACCCGCCCGCTTTCCATCGGCGGATAATGGAATCCCGTAAAGCCTGAGCCGTCTCCGAAAAAAGGTTGTGGCCCAATGAAGTCGTGTTCCTGCTCCAGCTCGCCGGCTTCCTGGTTGGAGAAAATGCGCAGCCGCGGTTTTCCATTGACCAGCCGGAAAGTGACCGTGCCGTAATAAATCGCGTCCACCAGCTGATGATCATGGACCGCAGGAATAAATCTGAGATTCGCTGCTGGCGAAATCCTTCTCTGCAATTCCTGCTTGAGAAAATCCGAATCAGGTGTGCCGCGGTACGTGGCGCTCCAATCTACTTCGCCATCTTTTTTCACCGCGCACAGGAACATGACCAACGCATCCTTCTGACCCTTCCTTACCAGGTCCTGCTCGTCGATGCGATTGATCAACGCACCTGGACCTTCCCCAATCAACGCCGGGCGAACCATTGGGAGTCCGGTCGCCGGTCCCGAAGGCGTCGCGCTTGCCTGTCCTGAGGGCGTGGCGCTTCCCTGCGACCAAGCAAGATCGACAATCGACAGCAAAGCGATTAGAAAAAAGGCCAATACGCGCATGGCCAGATACGCAAGCGGAGCGCGCCGCTTTTTCAAGCACGAATCTGCAAAGATTTAAGCGACGGCTGCCAACTCTCCAGCAGTCGCAATTTTATGCACAATTTTGTGACGCCGGAAATAATCGATGAGTGCGTCGCGCGTTTGCACGGGATGCATCACAAGTTTGGCGGATGGCGTTTCGAGCAGCGCACGCAGTCTCATGAAGTGATGGCCGGCGCTGCACGAGTCGAAGCTGTTAAACGCGATAAGGTACTTTTTGCTGCGATCGAGTGGGCGTCCGTCCTGCAACGTCATCGATGTGATTCTGCAATTCACGTCGCGACATTCCAGTTTTACTTCGAAGCCAAGCAAATTTCTTCGTTCGTGGCTGGCATAGACTTCTTCCATCACAGCTTTGAGTTCATTGGACGAGAGCTCCGCGGTCACAATGTAGTTTTCGTAGGGAATCACATTCCAAATGTCGTTTACGGTTTTAGGGCCGGCGAGCAGGTTGGTGTTGTCATCGAACACTCCGTGCATCACGCCATCAACGGCGACGTCTCGCTCCAGCAACGCTTCCGTGATTGCTGTGCCAATCAGCCTCTCGACATCGCTCGGTTGGCCAGGGCGGCCTCGAGCGTGCAACATCTGCGCTACCTCGCCGATCGGCTGTGCAAGAGCGGCATCGGATTCTGCGAGCTGCGATTTTGCTCGGGAAATCACCACGTCATCGAGATGGAGACGATTGTCCATCAGCTCGCAGATCGCTTGACGACCGAGCAACTTTTTCGAATTCCGATCAAACACGAGATCGACACGGCCCACGTGAATCCCGAAGTGATCGGCCTGCGTGAAAAGCACGCCGTTCGTGAGGCGACTTGGAATCGCCTGATGAGTGTGACCGGCGATGAAGACTGCGACATCCGGAAATTCCAAAGTTAATGCAGTGACACTGTTCGCAAAATCATCCCCACCGGTGCGCGGCTTCAATCCCATGTGACCTGTCAGCACAATCGCGTCTGCGCCGTCACTCTTTGCTCTTGCTATCGCGCGCCGAACCGGCTCGACCGGGTGCTGAAAATCGATGCCCCTGGTAAACTCGCGCGCAAGCCAAAACGACATGCCGGGCGTCGTAATCCCGATAATCGCCAGCTTGAGCCCCGCGATTTCCTTCAAGATGAATGGCTGGATTTTTGCGAGCGGATGTTTCGCATCCGGAAATTCGCCCGCGGACTTTCCTTCCAATATCGTGTTCGCAGCCAGCACCGGCATTGTCGATCTTTGCAATGCTTGGTGAAAAGCCTCGATTCCCCAATCAAATTCGTGATTGCCAACGACCCAGGCGTCATAGCCGAGATGATTAAATAGATCGATCATCAATTCCCCTTTGTTCCGCAAACTGACTTCGGTGCCTTGATATACGTCGCCAACGTCGATCAAAATCGAGTTTGGATTTTGCCGCCGCCAGCGCCGAAGCTGCGTAACGCAACGCGCAAGCCCGCCACGATCAGAGTTTCCGTCGTAATCGGAGGTCGGCAAAATATGGCCGTGGATGTCTGTTGTGTGCAGGATCGAGATGCAAATCGTGTCGGAGTTAATCGCCGCTGAAGCGCTCGCCAGAGTTGGAACCGCGCTTAGAAGTCCCGCACGACCGGCGAGTTTCAAAAACTCCCGCCGAGTCCAGGATCTTTCCGCGTCAAACATCGCCTATTTCAATGCGCAGGCATATTAGCGCCGCAGCGGTCGTTATCTCAACGAAAATGCTGAAACTCAGTGTCTTGACCCTAAGAGGGTTTCAGTGACACTTCGTCATGCTTAACGAAAATTCCATCGCCGATTTCAAAGCAAACCTGCGCGGGCGGCTGATCCAGCCGGTAGACAAGGATTACGATGAAGCTCGCAAGGTGTATAACGGGATGATCCACAAGAAGCCGCGGCTAATCGCGCGTTGCGCAGATGTAGCCGACATAATCCGCTCGGTGAATTTCGCGCGCGAAAACGATCTGCTTCTTGCCATCCGAAGCGGCGGTCATAACGCGGGAGGCTTGGGAATTTGTGATGACGGTTTAGTCGTCGATCTCAGTCCTATAAAATATACGCGCATTGATCCGGCAGCGCGCACTGTCACCGCCGGCGGCGGATGCACCTGGGGAGATGTCGATCACGCCACGCATATCTTCGGCATGGCAACGCCCAGCGGAATCATTTCCACCACCGGCGTTGGCGGGTTGACGTTAGGCGGCGGAATCGGACATCTCACGCGCAAATGCGGATTAAGCATTGATAATCTGCTCTCGGCCGACGTGGTGTTGGCCAACGGCAAATTTGTCAAAGCGAATGCCGATGAGAATTCCGATCTATTTTGGGCGCTTCGCGGTGGCGGCGGCAATTTCGGCGTCGTAACCTCTTTTACATTTAAGCTGCATCCGATCGACACACTCTATGCCGGGCCGATGCTCTACGAATTAAGCGAGACGGCTGACGTGATGAAATGGTATCGCGGCTTCATTTCCGCAGCGCCCGACGATCTGAACGGCTTTTTTGCGTTTATGACTGTTCCGCCTGGGCCGCCTTTCCCCGAACATCTGCACATGAAGAAAATGTGCGGCATGGTCTGGGCATACGCTGGGCCGCAGGAGAAAGCCGAAGAAACATTCAAGCCGATCCGCGGTTTCAAAAAACCTGCTCTGGATTTCGTAGGTCCACTGCCGCAGCCCGCGTTACAAAGCATGTTCGACGCGCTTTATCCTCCGGGCCTGCAATGGTATTGGCGCGCCGATTTCGTGAATGAGATAAGCGACGACGCGATTGCGGAGCATATTCGCTTCGCTGAAACGCTTCCAACCATGCATTCCGCCATGCACATGTATCCCATCAACGGAGCCGCAGCGCGCGTCGGCAAGAACGAGACTGCCTGGAATTATCGCGACTCCAACTGGGCGATGGTGATGGTGGGCGTCGATCCTGACCCGGCGAACAAGGACAAAATCGTTTCGTGGACGAAGAGTTACTACGATGCGCTGCATCCCTACTCTGCCGGCGGGGCATACGTAAATTTTTTGATGGGCGACGAAGGCGAAGAACGCGTGAAAAAAACTTACGGCGACAATTACCAGCGGCTCGTCCAAATCAAAACCAAATACGATCCCGATAATTTCTTTCGGGTGAACCAGAACATTAGGCAGAGCAAGGTGTAGAACGCTTGTGCCAACGTGGGAGGGACTTTAGTGTCCCGACGATCGCGGCGCCAAGGCCGCTCCCATATTAGGCCATGACAGCTGACGAGCTAAGGACATTGCAGGCGCCGCTGAAAGCGCAATATCGGGAGCGTCCTGAGACCGCACTGGTCACTCTGAGCGCGGAAGGGCGAGTCAGCGAAAATATCACGTGCAAAATAGAAACTGGAAAAGCGTGCGCTGAAGCCGGACTTCACCCGGCAACAGGGGGTGATGGCGCCACCGCGTGCTCGGCGGACATGTTGCTGGAAGCGCTGGTGGGATGCGCGGGTGTCACACTGCGGGCGGTCGCTACGGCTCTCGGCCTTCCATTACGCGGCGCAACGATTCGCGCAGAAGGCGATCTTGATTTTCGTGGTACCCTCGGCGTCTCCAAAGATGTGCCCGTCGGCTTCAAAGAAATCAGATTAACATTCGATTTGGATACCGACGCTAGCGAAGAACAGCTCGCTACGTTGATTCGTCTGACTGAGCGATATTGCGTTGTTTACCAGACGTTGAGTCATCCAACCAAGATCAACGCCTTGCATCGCTCGATATCGCGGTAAACTCATTAAGTATGCCGTTGTACATGGACATTCACGAGATTGCCGGAGGCGTCCCTGCCGAGGACGTCGCCAAGGCTCACGCCCAAGATGTCAAAGTCCAGGACAAATACGGCGTTCATTATCATAAATATTGGGTGAACGAAAAGGCCGGGAAGATTTTCTGTCTCTGCCACGCGCCAAACGCCGAAGCCGCCATCCAAGTCCATCGCGAGGCGCACGGCATGGTCGCGGACAAGCTCATCGAGATACAGCCCGATCTCGCGGAAGGATTTCTTGGCGGCGTCGAAGTGAACGAGGCGGGAGCCGCCTTAGTCTCTGGCGCAACCAATGAACGTGATCCAGGCATCCGAACCATCCTGTTCACGGACATTGTGGAGTCAACGACGTTTACTCAAACACTTGGGGACGAGGCGGCCATGGTCTTGCTCGGCGTGCACGACACGATTGTGCGGGACGCGTTGTCCGCTCTTGGCGGGCGCGAGGTGAAGCACACTGGCGACGGTATCATGGCTTCATTCGTGTCAGCGGCGGGCGCGGTTCGCTGCGCAATTCAGATTCAACGCGAGTTGGACAAGCATGCGAAAGCGAACCCCGAGCGTCCTCTCAAGGTTCGAGTCGGTGCAGCAGCAGGGGAACCCGTCGAGCAACATAACGATCTGTTTGGATCGACAGTTCAACTCGCCTGCAGGTTGTGCGAGCATGCCGCACCGGAACAAATCGTCGTGACAAACGCGATTGCCGAACTCTGCATTGGCAAGGGACTCCGCTTCGAAGACCTGGGCGAGGTTGCCTTGAAAGGTTTCGGTCGCCCAGTTCGCGCGCACGCCGTGGAATGGGCGGCCTGAGTGGCGCAGCCCGCAAGCTCACTTCCGCCTGGCCATGCAGCTTGAAGGGATCGATCACGTAGCTATCGGCGTGCGAGATGTTGAGCGCTCGGCGAAATGGTATATCGAGGTCCTCGGGTTCGAGCGGCTTCATGAAGGCATGTGGAACGCTGTGCCAACTTTCATCGGCACAGGAAATACCGCGCTCGCGTTGTTCCCTGCAAGCCCGGATTCAAAATCGACACCGTCAACGCACCGCGATATACGAATTCTTCACCTCGCCTTTCGCGCGGACAGAGAAAATTTTCTAGCGGCGCAACGCGAACTGGAAAAGCGCGGAATCAAATTCGAATTCCAAGATCACGAGATCGCGCACTCCATCTATTTCAGCGACCCCGATGGCCATCAGCTCGAGATCACGACTTACGAATTGCCTCAATCGTCCTGAGTTGTCATGTCGAGCGGGGTTCTGGAGCGGCTAGAGATTCCTCCAGCCTTCGCATAAAGCTACGGCTTGGCAGGCGACTTCGCTCGGAATGACAGGCTGAGGCCACGCCGCGCTAAATTTATGCGACCCTGCCGCAGCAGTTTTTATATTTCTTTCCGCTGCCGCAGGGACACGGTTCGTTGCGACCGACTTTTGGAATTGAACGACGAATTGGTAGGTCGATCGAAACCTCGCCTGCGCCATCGCCGTCTCCAGCAACTCCCGCCATTGCGCCCACGGGTTGAGGCTGAGGTACACGCGACGGAGCGCCCGCAGTTGGCGCGGTTGGTGCATGTTCGCGCAGCAAGAATTGCGGCAGTGTCGCCAGGAAATTTTCGAATGCCTGCAGATTTGAGGTGCTGCGGAAAAGGTTATTCAGCACTTCGTTCTTAATGTTCGCCATTAATTCAACGAACATGTCGTAGGCTTCGGTCTTGTACTCGATGAGCGGATCTTTTTGCGCGTAGCCGCGCAGGTAAACGCCCTCGCGCAGCGCGTCCATGGCGTAGAGATGTTCCTGCCAAAGCCGATCGATCGCGTTGAGAATGATGTAGCGCTCGAGGCTCTTCACCGCCGTGGGCTCTTCGTAAGCCGATTTGCGCTCGTAAGCGTTCTTGATTTTTTCAATCAGGAATTGCGTGTTTTCATCGACGCTGCGCGTTTCAAATTGCGCTTTCTCCTTGGTCAGGCCGAGTGGGAAGGTCGTGTTGACCCAATGAATGAAGCCGTTGTAGTGCGGTTCATCGACATCGAGATATTCTTTCACTTTGGCGGGCACGGCTTCATCGATCACTTCGTAAATGGACGCACGCGGTTCCTCGGAATCGATCACTTCGTTGCGCCAGGTGTAAACCACCTCGCGCTGCATGTTCATCACGTCGTCAAAATCGAGCGTGCGTTTTCGGATCATGTAGTTGCGCTGCTCCACGCGTTTCTGCGCGGTCTCGACCGATTTATTGAGCCATCGATGCTCGAGCTCCTGCCCTTCTTCGAGGCCGAAGCGTTCCATGATTCTCGTCATGCGATCAGCTGCGCCGAAATTGCGCATCAGATCGTCTTCGAAACTTACATAAAACCGCGATGCGCCCGGGTCGCCTTGGCGCGCGCAGCGTCCGCGCAACTGCCGATCGATCCGGCGCGCTTCGTGACGCTCAGTGCCAATCACCTTCAACCCGCCTAGCTGGGTCACGCCGGGACCAAGCTTAATGTCAGTGCCGCGGCCGGCCATGTTTGTTGAAATCGTGACAGTGCCCGGTTGACCGGCGCGCGCCACAATCTCGGCCTCCTGCATGTGAAATTTCGCATTCAAAACGTTGTGCGGAATCTTTTCGCGCTTCAGCATTCGACTGAGCAACTCCGAGGCTTCAACGCTCACGCTGCCGACCAGCACGGGCTGGGTTTTCGCATGAGCTTCCTTAATCTCCTTAATGACCGCGTTGTATTTTTCGCGCCGCGTCTTGTAAATCCGATCGTTGCCATCCGTGCGCCGCACCGGCCGATTCGTCGGAATCATGTTCACGTCGAGTTTGTAAATGTCGTGAAACTCCGCGGCCTCCGTCTCGGCCGTGCCGGTCATTCCCGCCAGCTTCTGGTAAAGCCGAAAATAATTTTGAATCGTGATAGTCGCCAAAGTTTGGGTCTCGCGATCGATCTGGACGCCTTCCTTCGCTTCCACCGCCTGATGCAAACCATCGCTCCACCGGCGCCCCGGCATTTTGCGACCGGTGAACTCATCGACAATTACCACTTTGTTATCCTCGATCACGTACTGGACGTCTTTCTCAAACAAGCAGTAGGCGCGCAGCAGCTGTGAGATGTTGTGGATGCGCTCTGCTTGCGCGTCGCAATGCTGCTGGCGTTCCGCTTTTTTCTTGTCCTTCTCCTCTTGCGACAGTTCCGGATCAAGATCGATCTCGGTAAATTCGTTAATCAAGTCCGGCAACACGAATGCGTTCGGATCATCAGGATTCAGAAAGCTGCGTCCTTGCTCGGAGAGATCGGCTTCGTTCGATTTTTCGTCTATGGTGAAAAAAAGTTCTTCCTTAAGCGCGAAAAGTTCCTCCCTGCGCGTATCCTGGTAAAACGAAAGCTCGGCCTTATCGATGGCGCGGCGCTTGTCCGGGTCTTCCATCATCCGCAAAAGCTGTTTATTGCGCGGCTGACCAAGTTTCACCTTGAACGTGAGACGCCCGCCGGTTTCCACATCGCCCTGTTCGAATTTTTCGATGGCCTCGCTGGCCAGCCGGTTGCAAAGCATATTTTGCTTCCGAACCAATTGCTCGATGAGTGGCTTCCATTTGTCGTATTGATGGGTGGAAATCGTCGCCGGGCCGCTGATGATGAGCGGCGTCCGCGCTTCATCGATCAGAATGGAATCAACCTCGTCGACGATGGCATAATGATAGCCGCGCTGGACTTGTTGCTCGCGCGTCGTGGCCATGCCGTTGTCCCGCAGGTAATCGAAACCGAACTCGCTGTTTGTCCCGTAAGTGATGTCCATCGCGTATTGTTCGCGCCGCACATCGGGCTCCTGATCATGTTCAATGCAGCCAACTGTGAGCCCTAGGAAATCGTAAAGCTGCCCCATCCATTCCGCGTCGCGTCGCGCCAGATAATCGTTCACGGTCACCAGATGCGCGCCGCGCCCTGTGAGAGCGTTCAGATAAAGCGGCAAAGTCGCGACCAATGTCTTGCCTTCGCCTGTCGCCATCTCCGCGATCCGTCCCCGATGCAAAACGATTCCACCGAGCAATTGCACGTCGAAGTGCACCATATCCCAGACCATGGGCTGATCACACACGGTGAATGTGTGCTGCCGTTCTTTCAACCGGCGCGCTGCATTCTTCACCACGGCAAATGCTTCCGGCAAAATCTCATCCAGCTTCCTCCATTGTTCCTCCAGCGCCGGAATTTTAGAAACTTCTTCCTTCCAAGCTGCGCTCTTTGCGCGCAACTCGCCATCAGACAAGCCCTTGAGCTGCTCGTCCAGCTCGTTAATCCGGCGGACAATCGGCGACAGCCGCCTGAGCTCCCGCTGATTCTTCGACCCGAGAATTTTCTTTAAAATCCAACTAACCATTTGAACCTCTAATATCAATCAGATTCCCGCACTATCAATCTGGTAGGGACGGCTCGCCGAGCCATACGTGACCACCTCGCCGTTTTTTTAGCACCTACAGAAATTTTCGTGGCAATTCGACTGCTCTCCGCAACAAACGCAGGTAATGATTCCGTGAAATTTCGATACCACCAAATTGTTGCAGGTGCGGAGTGAGCCATTGCGTATCGAGCAACACGAATTTGCGAGTGCGCAAATGCTCCACCAACCCCACGAGCGCAATCTTGGAGGCATCGGTCACGCGATGAAACATGGATTCACCAAAGAAAGCTCCGCCAACCGCGACACCGTAGAGTCCGCCGGCAAGTCTGCCTTCCTTCCAGGCCTCGACAGAGTGGGCGTGCCCGAGGTCATGTAATCGTGTGTAGCTTTCGATAATCTCGCGATTGATCCAGGTATCTTCCCGTTTCGCGCACGCAGCGATCACTTTGGGAAACGCACTATCGATTGTGGTTTCAAATACTCTCCTGCGCAGGAGACGTCGCAACGCGTGAGGGACGTGAAAATCTTCCAGTGGCAGGATCGCGCGCGGATCGGGCGAAAACCATTCGATCGAGTCGTCCTCCATAGCCATGGGAAAGACACCGAGCCGATAGCCTTGAAGCAAAAGTTCCGGCGGAATCATATGATCGCGCATTGCGGAGTGAGGATTGAACATTGTGCCGATGCGCTTTCAACGTGCCTCTAAATCCGCAATCCGCATTCCGCAATCCGCAATTGCAATGCCATACGCCCTCCATAAAATATGCAGATGAAACGCATGCCGATCCTGCTCATGATCGCATGGCTGGTCTTGAGCGGCTCCGCGGACCCTCTCGAACAGCGCAGTACACTAGAACTACAAGAGCAGTTGCAGCGAGGCCTGACTGGTCAGGGAACACTTGGTCCGCTGGAAGGATCTACCGACGATCCAGCTGCGCGGCATAGCGTCCCCCAAACTCACCCGTAGCGCGTGAAAACTGCAGACATACCAACTAACTCGAAAATTTTCATCCTCGATTTCGGTTCGCAGTATACGCAGGTCATAGCGCGACGAATCCGCGAGTGCCAGGTGTATTCGGAAATTGTTCGCTTCGACACGCCAGTCGCTGAAATTGCCGCAGCAAAACCCAATGGGCTAATCCTCTCTGGCGGACCAGCTAGTGTTTATGACAAAGGGGCTCCGCAAATAGACCCAGAGATTTTCTCGCTCGAAATTCCCGTATTGGGAATTTGTTACGGACTGATGCTGATGGCGCATCACCTTGGCGGAAAAGTCGTTTTCACCGGGCGACGCGAGTATGGCGCGGGGATATTGCACATTGAGAGCGGTTCTGAACTCTTCAATGGATTAGGCAGCCACCTCGACGTTTGGAACAGTCACGGGGACGAAGTGACTGCATTGCCGAAAGGTTTTCGCGTCGTCGGGACGAGCGAAAGCTGCGACTTCGCCGCAGTGGAAGATCCAAAGCGAAAGCTATATGGGTTGCAATTTCATCCTGAAGTCGCGCACACGCCGCGCGGTAAAGAGATCCTGCAAAATTTCGTATATCACGTCTGCCATTGCGCGATGGACTGGACGATGGGCTCTTTCATCGAAGAAGCGTGCGCCCGCGTCCGAAAACAGGTTGGCGATCAAAAGGTCGTGCTCGGTTTGAGCGGCGGCGTTGATTCTTCAGTGACGGCAGCTCTGCTGCACAAGGCAATCGGCGATCAGCTCACCTGTATTTTCGTGAACAATGGGCTGCTCCGCGTGCGCGAGGAAGAAATCGTGCAGCGCGTTTTCGGCGAGAATTTCCATGTGCGTTTGAAATACGTGGATGCCAGCGAACGTTTTCTCGCGCTGCTCAAAGGCGTGACCGATCCCGAAACCAAGCGAAAGCTGATCGGCAACGAATTCATCAAAGTATTTCAACAGGCGACCGAGGAATTGCTCGAGGAAGACCGGAGAAACGGCGAGCGCAAGCACGGCGGTTACAAGTTTCTCGCGCAAGGGACGCTTTACCCTGATGTGATTGAGAGCGTATCGATTGAGGGTAATCCCGCGCAGGTGATCAAGAGCCATCATAACGTCGGCGGCTTGCCTGAAAAGATGCATTTCGAGCTCGTCGAACCGGTGCGCCAATTGTTCAAAGACGAAGTACGCCAGGCAGGCTTGCACCTGGGTTTGCCAAAAGAGATCGTTTATCGCCAGCCTTTTCCGGGGCCGGGCCTCGCTGTTCGCATTCTTGGTGAGGTCACGCCCGAACGATTATCGATCCTGCGCGAAGCGGACACCATCGTGCAAAGCGAAATGGAAGCCGCCGACTGGTATTACAAAGTCTGGCAATCCTTTGCTGTTTTGCTTCCGGTGCAATCGGTCGGCGTTATGGGCGACCAGCGCACTTACGAGAACACGGCCGCCTTGCGCATCGTGGAGAGCCAGGACGGCATGACCGCTGATTGGGTGCGCATCCCCTACGAACTGCTCGCGCGCATCTCAAACCGCATCAGCAACGAAGTCAAAGGCGTCAATCGCGTCGTGTTCGATATCTCCAGCAAACCGCCGAGCACGATCGAGTGGGAATAATTGTCATTCCGAGCGAAGTCGAGGAATCTCTTGCTATTCTTTTGATTTTCGATTCTCGATTGACGTCGGTCGAATCAATCAACCTGCGCGATCGCGCTCATGAATTCCGAGAAATCTTTCCCGTTGCGCGCGGCGTGATTGAGTGCGTCCAGGCGCGCATCCTTTGCTGCTTCAGGCAGCGCGACGCGATATGAGTGTCCCGCGGCCGCTGGATTTTCAAAAACGATTTCGTCCCACTGGATGGAGGAAATCTCATCGTTGAACCGCGCGACCGCGCGACCGCGGAAAAACGCGCGCGTCGTTTCCGGCGGGTTGAAGATCGCGCTCTTGATTTCATCCTCGTTCGTAACGCGGCGCATTAAGCCTTTGCGCAAGAGTTCGTAGTATAAGCCGCGATCCAGATCGAGATTGTGATATTCCAGATCGATGGACTGAAGCCAGGGGTCGCTCCAGGAAAGTTTCTCTTCTGCCTGCAACGCGTCCAGCAAGAACTTCTTCGCAACCCAATCGAGGCGGTCTCGCGTTGACATGACCTCGCGCTCGAGATCGTTGAGGACACTTTCCCATTCGCGCAGGACCCATTGTTGATCTTCAGTCGCGTCGTCATTCAGCTTGCTGGCGGCGCGCAGATAAATCCGTTGCACTTCGATCGCGGAAATCTTGCGGCCATCTTTCAATTCAATAATCCAATCGTAAGTTTGGTCACGGCTGATTGATTTGTTGGTATCAACCGGTTGCGCGATTTCAAGCTGGGGCGCTTCGCCGCGCTCAATCAAATCGAGAACCAGTGCCGTGGTCCCGATTTTCATGGCCGTGGCCCATTCGCTCATGTTCGAATCGCCAAGGATAACGTGAAACCGGCGATAGCGGCTCGCGTCCACATGCGGCTCGTCACGGGTGTTGATCAGAGGTCGGCGATTCATCGTGTCGATGGACACCACCACACTGAAAAAATCCGCGCGCTGCGAAATTTGATAAATACCCGGGTCGCTTTGTCCGCTCTCCGCTTCGATGCCCATCTTCCCAGCGCCTGCGAAAATCTGGCGAGTGACGAGGAATGGCAGAATCCCGGCAACGATTCGGTCCCATGCGATATCGCGACTCATCAGGTAATTGTCATGACAACCGTAACTGTGCCCAGCAAAGTCGGTATTGTTCTTGTAAAGGCGAACTTCGTAACCGGGCGGCAACTTCTGATTTCGACGCCGCGCGCACTCGGCGAGGATACGCTCGCCCGCTTTGTCCTGTGCTATGATCTGGTGAAGCGTCGTGCACTCCGGCGTGGAATATTCAGGATGTGCGTGATCATTGTAAAACCGGGCGCCGTTTGAAAGGACGAGGTCGCTCTTTATTTCCTCGAAACTGAGTGGGCGACGTTTATCGATCTCGTAGTAAGCCGACTCATCTGTGTCTTGAAGTAATTCGCGCGCCCGAAACCCACGCGCGTCGAGGTGCGGATCTTCCAAGTCATAATCCCACTTCATCAATGCGCCGTGATCGGTGTAGTGCCGCACCAACTCGATCGATTCGGCCACGACATCGACGGTTTCCGCACCGCCTAGAGTGATGCCGTACTCCGTCTCCAGCCCAAAGACGCGTTTCATCAAAGCCTGCTATTTTAGGTTTAGATTACGTCAAACGCTGTGCGCGCGCGCGCATCGGAGACCGGTTTAACAGGCGAAATTTTCACGACGTTTTCGGGATCGTAATCGATTAGCTTGAGCCAGTCTTCGGTGATGTCCGTGGTCGGGAAAATATCGTTCTCCCTGTACTCGGCATTGAAAGCGAGTTGCAAATCCGTTTCCCGAATTCCTTCCTCCTGTTGAGTGGCGATGGCCCTTTTTATCGCTATCGCTTTCGCGCGCTCCACGATCGAGGCAATGATCGCGCCACTGATGAGATCGCTGCGGTAAAGCGCTTCCTTGCGCCCGCTGCGCAATGTTACCTCCAGAAATTTGTTCTCGTCGCGGCGCGTAAACTGCCAGTCCACAAAGCGCTCGACTAAACGATCGATAGACGCTGCCATTCCATCGGCTTCTTTGGCGAGCACACCGTCGTAAGGAAGGGTGTCCGTGAGATAGATACGATAGATTTCACGCGTACCCTGTTTATCCGGCCGATTGACCTTGATTTTCCGATCGATCCGACCAGGTCGCAGAATGGCCGGATCGATCAGATCGGCGCGATTGGAGGCCAGGATAATCACCACGTCGTTGAGGGAATCGATGCCATCCATCTCAGAGCAAAACATCGGCACGAGCGTGGACAGGATGTTCGAGTAACGCGATGCCCGGCGCGTGCCCAGGATCGATTCGGCCTCATCGATAAATAGAAACGGCATGTAGCCTTCGCTTTTCTTCTCGCGAGCGGTGGCAAAAATTTCGCGCACCATTCGCTCCGATTCGCCCACCCACATGTTCAGAATCTCGGGACCTTTGACATGCATGAAATATTCCCGCATCTCGGTACCGGCCTTCTGCCGAAGCTGCCTGGTTAAATTGTACGCGGTCGCTTTGCCAATGAGAGTTTTCCCGCAACCCGGCGGACCGTAGAGCAGAAAACCTTTCGGCGTGGCATGCTGAAATTTTTGGAAAAGATCAGCATGCAAGAGCGGCAGCTCGATTGCGTCTTTAATGGCTTGGAGCGCTGCCTCCTGGCCACCGACCTTTTCCCATGGCAGTTCTGGCACGGCGTCGAGATAATGTTCGTGCGACTTCGTGCTGGAAAGCATCTCCAGCGCCATCCGGTAATTCGAGTCAACGCGAACTTCGTCACCCGATTTTAAGGTGGAGTGAGCGAGATCAGCGGAACGCTGTAAGACCATCGATTGCAATCCATGCTCCGAGCCGACGCGTAATCGGTCTTTGCCCAATACCTCGGTGATCTTTGTCACCGGACCGGCCGTCTCAAAGCCGAGATCACCGACAATCACGAAAGCTTCATTAACGAGAACGCGCGTCCCCTTTTTCAATTTCGCAAGCGGAAGGCGCGGATCGACATTGCAATAATAATCGGCGCCTCCCACCACAATGTGCGCCGTGTCTTTCGATGTGGCGCCAAGAAACGTTCCGATCCGGTTCGCGGGTGAGGTCACTTTCTTAATGACTTCCTCGAGTTTCTCAATCACCCGACGCGCTTCGACCATCGTCTCCTGTTGATCGAAAATCTGCGGCCGCAGATCCAACAAGTCGCTCCGAACAGGATCGCCAGGAGGTAACGATGCGATCACTCGATCGAATGAATCGAGGAGATTGTGCGGAGTAGAGTCGCCTTCCCCGCCCTCAAATCCCTCGCTGCGCTCGTCGCTCATTATGGTTTGGGTCAATCCGCCGAACCGAGTGGCATTATACCTTTAGCAGGCACATTCCGCAATCTTCGACGCCACTATTATACAAAATGTTCAACCGTGATTTCGATTCGGTGTTGCGAAAAAGTCTTTTCCTTCTCCGCTACCGTGTTCTTTGTCATTCCGAGCGGAGCGCGGCGGAGTCGAGGAATCTCTGACTTCTTCTGAGTTTCTATCTTTGAATTAGTAGCAATCCCGCAACAGCGGGAGACTTCGCTCGACACGACACCGACGGAGCGAGAGAACAAGAGAGCAACCAACAGTTGCGGCTGAGGACAGGCGCTTTTAAACTCTGTTTTCCGCGAGGAGCCTTAGCTCAATTGGTTAGAGCGCCGCCCTGTCACGGCGGAGGTTGCGGGTTCGAGCCCCGTAGGCTCCGGTTTCATTTCTCCTGGGGAAATCGGGTTTTTGATGAATTTTGGCTCGACTGCATGGCAGTTGCATGACAGTTTGGCCGATGGCAAAGCAAAACGGCTCTTCGCCCGCCGGAGATAACGGTTTCGTCACAACTGTAAAAAAAGGCTCCTCTGTTGTCCGTATTTATCCGATCAAAAATCGCG
>DASYDT010000114.1:0-3395 GCA_036499425.1 Candidatus Udaeobacter sp.
TTGAAACGAACTTCCGCTGATGATGTCGTCGACTTCCATAGCACCGCAGTTCGCTTGTCAGAAGTTGCTTCGCTCTTACCAGGCGTCAGAAAATCAATGAGTACATCAATCAGCACAGGATTCCCGTGCCGGATCGACCAGCATGAGAGGTTGAAGAGTTCGCTAAGGGCCACTGGACTCGTGTGGCGGCAGGAGAACCATGCGGACAAATTGCGCGAGGGCCGCGAGGAGTTGAACGAATATGAGGGCGAAGAAAGGCCAGAAGCGATTCCAGACCGCAAAGTTGATCGCCTGGAGCGCCATCGCCACTGTGCTAATGAATCCCAATCCGTAGAAGAGGAACTTGTTCACCGTCTGCATGTCAGCGCGGGTAAATGATCGCCGGCGAGGATTGCGCATGTAAACGAAGACGAGCACTTGCGCCGAGAAGCTAACGCCGCTGCACCAGCGCCAGATGCTGGCCGGTGGCGAATCGAACGTTAGAAGGAGCAAGCCAAAGAGCGACTCAGCCAGTGGCAACGCCGAGTTCATGAGCAGGAGTTGCAGCCGGAGCTTGTCGAGCGGAGACCATCGATGGACGGAGTCGGGGCGAAAGACGACGACGATACCGGCAAATCCCGCGAGCGTGACCGCGACCTGCGCGGCGATGCCGAGAGCTTCGCTCGGTTGCATAGCGACGATTAAGGGCGAACACGGACAGGAAATCAAAGCGCAAATCCATGCGCCGCTAAACCAGCAATTGTTCGATCGCTCTCCTACACACCTGAGACCTACTCAGTCCATATCCGGGTAACGGCCTTTGCCATCATCAGTGATAAAGCGGTCGACCCGCGCGGTGAGCCGACCTCGAGCACGGCCGCGCTCGAGCGTGATGCGAATCCCGGATCAAATCATCATGAAATTCATGCATCGTAACCGGCTTATGATGCGCCACTAAAAATTGCAGTCCAGATCGCAATCAGCTTACAAAAAGTTGATTTCCGCGCAGTGCTCCTTCAGCGTCGCCCAGGACAGGCTTCGGCACGCGTCGCATTCGCCGAGGCGACGGCGAGCCAGGGAGGCGTGTGCGCTCCCCAGTTCAACCGCTGCAAGAGCACGCGGCGTTCCTCGTGAAGAATGGTCGGCACCAACTTGTTGTCGAAACGTACGCCACGACGAAATTACAAGTCATGCGCGCGCCGCATCGTTTTTGTGCTGTTGGTCTAATCGCGTTTGCGATCGTGCTGTTCGTCTCTTCGGTCAGTAGTTGCCAACGATCTCAATTTTCCGGCGGGCTGACGAAACTGAAGCCGTGCCAGTTGCCGGGAATCAGAGAGGAATTGCTTTGCGGCAAGTTCACTGTTTTTGAAAATCGCCAAACCCGCACCGGGCGGGTGATTGATTTGAACGTGGTGGTTCTGCCGGCCTTCGACCAGAAAAACAAGAGTGAACCGTTATTCGATATCGAGGGCGGGCCAGGCGTGGCCGCGAGCAATGCCGCAATGTTCTATGCGAAAGAGGGCAAAGAATATCGGCGCAAACACGACGTCGTACTGGTCGATCAACGAGGCACGGGGAAATCAAATCCGTTGACGGCGCCACCGACAAAGAAAGCACCTCAGGATTATCTGAAGGAAATGTATCCGGTGGATTACGTGGAGAATTTGCGGCGAACATTGGAAGAGCGCGCCGATCTCACGCAATACACGACGTCGATCGCGATGGATGATCTCGATGATGTGCGAAGCTGGCTCGGTTATGATCGCATTAATCTGTTCGGATTGTCGTACGGAACGCGCGCGGTGCTGGTTTACTTGCGTCAACATCCGGAACACGTCCACACGGCAACGCTCATGGGTGTGGCGCCGACTTATTTAAGGATGCCGCTTTATCACTCGCAGGCGGCGACGCGCGCGATGGATTTGTTGCTCCAGGAATGTGAGAAAAACGCGAGTTGTCACAACGCGTTTCCACAGATTCGCGCAGACTGGCAGAACGTGCTGGCGCAACTGGGCCGGGAACCGGCGCGCGTTCAGTATTCATCAGATGGAAAGAGCGCACCGGTGACGGTGGAAATTCAACGCGATATTTTCGCGGAAAAAATCCGCAACTGGATGTATGGCCAGGATAAAGCGCGAAAAATTCCATTTATCGTGCATGAAGCGGCGCAGGGCGATTTCACGCCGTTTCTCCATGAAGCGATTGCGCCGGGCATTCCCGACTTCATTGCTGACGGAATGTATCTCTCCGTTACGTGCGCGGAAGATGTTCCGTTCATTGATCAGGCGGAAGCCGCCAAGTTGAACGAGGGGAATCCTTTTGGGAATTATCGCGTGTTTCAACAAACGCGCGCGTGCAATTTATGGCAGGGCGGAAACATTCCGGCCGATTATCGAGAGCCGGTTTCGTCGAATCTTCCGGTGCTGATCTTTTCGGGTAACCTTGACCCGGTCACGCCACCGCAACGCGGTGAGGAAGTTGCAAAATATTTGCCGAACAGCCGCCACGTCGTCATCCCGGAAGCCGGCCATGGCGTGGATGGATTGAGCGATGCGGGTTGTATTGATCGCATCATTATCGATTTCATGGACAAAGGAAGCGCGAACGATCTCGACATCAGCTGCGTCGGGAACATGTCGCCGCCCCCGTTCGTTACAAAATGATAACCACAACGACGGGTCACCACGGATTGAAAAATAAGAGACGAATGGTGCGATATCGATATGCGAGTGTTCACGCCAGATGCATTGTTGCGTTACATTCGCGATCAATAGCCTCATCTGACCCGCAGGGATATTGAACTGACTGCGTCGCATCTCGAGCGCAGTGTCAAAAACTGAGGCGAACGTTTCGAATGGTATCGGAAAGTTCGTTTCGGCTAGCAGCCGAAACCGACAGGCCAGCGGCCTGCGCTCCCCAGACCCGAGACCTACTCACTTCATATCCGGGGAAGGGCCTTTGCCGCCTTCGGCGATGAAACGGTCGATTGAAACTCGCTCGTTCCCCACGTTGACTCGTGTGCTCCCGCGCACTTCGACCTCTCGGTTTGCCCATCTATCTCGCTCGCGTCCCCGCGGCTCGGTTCACTCGCTCCTACCCTCGCGACTTTACCTTCTATGTTGCTGATCCCATCAGCTCCATTCGCGCTGAGCAAATCGATCTTATCAGCCGCCAACTCGACGAACGCTGCCGTGACGTCGAAGATCAAGCAGCCATCGCGCGCACTCAGCACGTCCAAGCGCTCGCACTTAAAGCCACAGCTGCGGCACTCATCCATCGTAAGCGGCTTATGATAAGAGGACTGGAGTGTGTTGTTAGGCAACCCCGCGGCTATTTGAACACGAGGTGAGCGACAGCGGCTTCGAGATTCCAATAGATTATCGCGACCGCCGTTAGATCGAACGTAGCATGCGCGC
>DASYDT010000115.1:0-5183 GCA_036499425.1 Candidatus Udaeobacter sp.
TGTGATGGTACTCATAGGGCTATGGCATGGAGCTAATTGGACATTTGTAGCCTGGGGCGCCTACCACGGTCTGTTGTTAATCGGCTACCGTCTTTTCGATCGGGCAACGGTCGGCACGGTTATCGACAGAGTGATGAAAAAACGGTGGTTTGTGCCATTCAGTGTTGGATTGATGTTTGCGGCCTTCGTGCTGAGCGCTGCTTTCTTTCGTCCGAAAACTCTCCAGACCAGCGCATATGTGTTAAGCGCGCTATTCGGCTTCCAGCATGTAACTGGCGAATTCCTGCTGACGACCGGGACGCTCGTGCTCCTTTTCATTTCGCTGTTCCTGGCGGTCGCGCAGGAACGCAATCAGTTCATTGATCGCCTGGCTTTGCAACCAGCACGCGTTCAAATCCCCGCATACGTGCTGGCGCTTCTGGCGCTCGAACTTTTTCCTGCAACAGGTCCGGTGCCCTTTGTTTACTTCCAGTTCTGAGCAGCGCTCCTCAAATTGGAAATGCGGCGACGCGAATGGCCTTCGCGTTCGTTGCTCTCTGGCGTTCGCTGTGCCAAGCGAAGGCTGGGCCTGACTGGGCTCGAACCAGTGACCCTGCGCTTATCAAGCGCATGCTCTAACCAACTGAGCTACAGGCCCGCTTCGCGGAAGTGAACAGTGATCGGTGATCGGTGATCGGTCAAGCGGCCTGCCCGCATTTCCATTCACCGTTCACGGTTCACGTCTGCGGAGGTCCGCCTTCGCCCCGTGGCCGGCGGCTATGGCATGACATTTTTCGCTGCGCGAAAATGGAGGCAAGGGGATTACGCTCCCGCTAGTGCATCCAATAATGTGCCCTTCTGTTGGATTTTGCCTCCACGCCTTTTAGGCTTTGGAGGCAAGGGGATTCGAACCCCTGACTTCCAGCTTGCAAAGCTGGCGCTCTACCAACTGAGCTATGCCCCCGTTAGAATTTTCGAATTTCGATTGCCGATTTTCGATTGCAAGGAATAAAGCAGAATGCCGGATGCCGATTTTAGGCCGACATCCGGCACCGCGTTGTTTCCCTTGTCGGGTTTAGTGTGAAACGGGCACAGCCAAATACGCCGTTAGGACGCCCGTATTTGGGTCCGTCGCTCTACCTGTAATCGTTCCGCTGTTATTGATGTCCTTTGCACCTGTGAGCATTGCAGAAAAATCGCCTTTGAAATCGTTTAGGTCTCTTGGTGTGTTGCCGTGATCCCAGATAACTGCACGACAATCTACAAAATCGGCGTCGCAAGAAACCCCGACTACCTGCCGGGCTTCGTTTATGCCATATGCTTCACTGTCCACGTGCGGTGGCGTGTGTCCCTGCAGAGGTTTGAGTTGTCGGATTCCATCTTCTCTAGTCCACATAAAAGCGTGTAGAATGTCACCTTCTACAAACGCGGGATCGCCAGCAAACCCAACGACATCGCCTCGCTGATTGATCGCCGTTGGCGTATTCCACCACGGAGCTGGCGGGTTTGGATAAATGTCCGTGACGGTGCCATTTTCCCAAAGCACGGCATGTTTGGCCGTATGTCTTCCGACGGCTTGGTCGCAGATACCGGAGATGCCGACGATTTGACCATTATCATTAATCGCCGTCGCAGCCCCCGAGCTGTCGCCAGAGATTAATGGCAGATCCTGAATCTGATCCGGCGGCCCCAATGTCCAAATGGCTGGACGAAACTGCAGGACCTGGGGTGAGACGCACGCGACGTCGTGAACACCATTCTCAGCCCACCCAACTACTTGGTGTAAGTTGTTAGCGCCGGTAGCGAAACCGTTATCTCCACCCAAAAAATTTGGTAGGGCCCTCATTTGGTTGAGGCTTTGTTCCCAAACAAACCCGAGGTTGATATAACCGACGTTGTTAGGCGTACTATAGAACGCCGCGCTGCTCCAAGCCTCCCCCAGAGGCTCTGGATCGGCAGTCTGAGAAATACCCACCACGATTCCCACGGTATTTTTCACGTTCCATGTGACACTGCTGTTTGGTCCGCCAAGTGTGCCGAGGTCGGTAAGCAAACCGCTTCGCCACAGCGTAGCATGCCGGTTTCTATCCAGCATTCTGGAATACCCCGCCGCCCAGCTCAGGTCGTTGATACTGTTTCCGCCGCTACTCGTTCCGCCAAGGTCGGGGAGGGTAGATACCTGGTATTGTGTTGCATGCCTTGCCGGGCGTTGTTCCTGTGCGTGCGCGGGCGAAGGCGCTACGCAACAAACAGCGAACAGCACAATGCAACCAAGTTGATTGGTTTTCTTGATTTTAAGTCGTGTTGTCATTGGTTTATCTCCTTTGTTGAATTTTCATGACGACACATTAGGAACTGGCCAGGTGTCACTTCCATAGCCACTTCGCAGATTTGGTACGGACCATTTTTTAGATATCTGGCGTACCAGCCAGCAAATCCAAGACCAGTGGAACGATTGATTTGCGGCTCCTGAAAAGAGTGCCTCGTTGTTTGCCCAATTGCTTAATTCAATTTTGAATTAAGCGCCGCGGCGAACTTGCCAAGACCCTCACGAATCTGTGCGCGCGACCACGCGGCGAATCCAAATGTGAGCGCCGACTTCGGCTCTACTTTCATAAAGCACGACGACAAAGGAGACGGTCTAATACCGATGTCACTGCAGACGCGCGTGATCACAGGCATGTGTTCTTTCTGTCGCACCCAGGCGACGAAGTGTAATCCAGCTTCCGGAATTTCGAGAATGAAGTACCTGCCTAACAATTTATTGAATTGTTCGATAAAAAAGTCTCGTCGATCCGAATACAATTTTCGCATCCGCTTTATATGGCTTAGGAAGAATCCCTCGGTTAAAAATCGAGCGAGCGTTGCCTGATCGATCGCAGGTGAATGTTGATCCATCACAGCGCGAATCTTGATCATCGGTTCGACTAATTGTTCTGGAGCGAGGATGTAACCCAGGCGCAAGGATGGATAAAGGACCTTGCTCAGTGTGCCTGCGTAAATAACACGGCCGACACTATCGAGCCCCTGCAAACATGGGAGTGGGGGACCGGTATAACGAAACTCCGAATTGTGATCGTCCTCGAAGATGTAAGCGTCGCAGGTCCGCGCAAGATCGATTAAAGCAGTCCGTCGGGGGAGACTCATCGTCATGCCGAGCGGGAATTGATGCGAAGGCGTGACATAAATCATTTTGGGTGAGGGCCGTTTCGAAGGCCGCGCGATCGTGATTCCTTCCCGGTCAACAGATCTCGGAACAACGGTTGCCCCAGCGAACCCAAAAGTTCGGCGCGCCTGGTAGAATCCGGGATCCTCGATCCAGGCTACCTCACCTCGGTTTACGAGCGCCATCGCGCTGATCATCATTGCCTGCTGCGTTCCAGCGGTGATGATGATCTGATCCGGATGACAGCGGGCACCCCTGTGATCACACAAATAAGTTGCAAGTGCTTTTCGCAGGTCGGGGTCGCCGCGACTTGACGCATACTGGAGCAGATGTGCTCCTTTCTTTGCAAGAACTTCTGCTCTGAGTCGTTCCCATATTTCGATCGGAAATTCGTCGAGCGCCGCGACAGCAGGGACAAAAGTGACGCCGGGTGGTCCGGCGATTCCAAAATCGAACTGTTTTCCGACGCGCTGATCTGGAATGTTTCTTACGCGATCAGAGAGCCTGGGCGGGCGTTCGACGTGTGATGCTATTATTGCTGTCCGCGCACTCAGGAACGTTTCGGGTAAAGGCTCGGCGACGAATGTGCCCGATCCAATCTTTGATTGAACGTATCCTTCTGCATGGAGCCTCGACAGAGCGAGATTTACAGTAAATCGCGATATCCCCAGACCGATGGCAAGTGCGCGTGAAGAAGGAAGCCGGGAAGAGCTATCATTGAAGCTTCCGGAAATCAATTCATCCCGAATCTGGCGGTAAAGCTGTTGATGAAGCGGCTCGGCTGCAGTGTGATTCAGCCGAACCATTTCAAAGCTCATGATTGAATGGCGTCGTCGCGTCTCACTTGAATTTTTATCTATAAATCGTTTCACAAATTGCGATTGTAATCACCGAGACTGCTGGTCTCCGCAAGCCGCTCTCCAAGTGGTCTGGCCATTTCAGTGTAAGTGGTCTGTTGACACTTTGCCACCGGATCAGAAGCTTTCTCAAATGCAAACTCAGACGCCATGTAGTGATTACATCGAGACGAAAGGCTTGATTTATTTTGCGCGGATGCTGGACAAGATCCGGCTGAAAGCAGCGGGCAAATTGCCGCCCGGATATTTTACCGGTGTCGATGAAGATCCGACGATGTTTGATGCCCGTTGCACAAGATTTCTCGCAGTAAATTACGATGACCTTGTGGAGCGAACGCTGAAAGGCGGATCGGACGAGGAAATCCTTGAATGGTGTTTCGAGCAAGGCAGAAGACCTAGCGATGAGGAAATTTCGATTTGGAATGCGTTTCTTATGAAACGTGGGTGGCGAGATGAAGCCAGCGCAGATCTGCAAGCAGCGAAGCAGCGATCAGGTTTAAGTGATCGAAATGACATTCAAACCTGGGTCGACCTCCACGACGTTGAAGAAGGTAGAACGCCGCGTGCGGTTTTCTCTAGCTAAATTTCGAGTGGCATAGCTGGCCATTGCGAAATTTGGGCAATTAGAGATTCCGCGACTTCGCTCGAAATGACAGAAGTGAAAAACAAAATGCCGGATGTCGATCTTGCGAGTCGTCATCCGGCATTGCAGTCGATGTGCAGCAAAGACTGAATTGTGCGTTATCGCCTTTCATTCTTTGAGCTCCGATTCGCTTTCGCGATTCGAAGTCTTCACGGCGTGTCCAAGAACTATCAATTGATTGGCTCTTGGATTTAGCCGTCGACCTATCGCAAGAGAATTTGAATCTCGACCTTGCGATCTCGATTCTAATCTCTGCGCTTACTCCTTAGAAAGGAGGTGATCCAGCCGCAGGTTCCCCTACGGCTACCTTGTTACGACTTCATCCCAGTTACCGCTCATAGCGTAGAAGGCTGCTTCCCTTGCGGGTTGGCACGCCGGCTTCGGCTACAAGCGACTCCCATGATGTGACGGGCGGTGTGTACAAGGCCCGGGAACGTATTCACGGCGTCGTAGCTGATACGCCATTACTAGCGATTCCGGCTTCATGAAGTCGAGTTGCAGACTTCAATCTGAACTGGGCCCAGTTTTAGTGATTTCC
>DASYDT010000116.1:0-16277 GCA_036499425.1 Candidatus Udaeobacter sp.
GCTGGCGGTGGCGGGCGCGGGATGCGCACCGCGCATAACGAACCCAGCCTTAAGTCGGCCTTCCACAGTGCGCGTCACGAGGCGCAGAAAGCGTTTGCGAATGACCAGGTCTATCTCGAAAAGCTCATCGCTAATCCGCACCACATTGAATTTCAGATCGTCGCTGATAGCCGCGGTCGCATCGTGCATCTCGGCGAGCGCGATTGCTCCATTCAGCGGCGCAACCAGAAAGTGATAGAAGAATGTCCGTCGCCGCTGATGACGCCGAGCCTTCGCAAAAAAATGGGCAACGCCGCAGTGAAGCTGGCCAAGTCAGTCGGCTATGAAAATGCCGGCACGATCGAGTTTTTGGTCGATCAAGACAGGCGTTTTTATTTCATGGAGATGAACACCCGCATCCAGGTGGAACACACGATTACCGAAGAGGTGTACGCGTGCGATCTTGTCAAGGAGCAGATCCGCATCGCCGCCGGCCAGCCGCTTTCGCCTCATATTGCGCACGCGGTCCCGCGATTGCACGCGATCCAATGCCGCATCAATGCCGAAGATCCGGCCAACGATTTTCAGGCAACGCCGGGCCGAATTGATTTTTATTACGCGCCTGGCGGCCGCGGAGTTCGAATTGACTCGCACGTTTATACCGGCTACACCGTGCCGCCGTACTACGACTCGCTGATTGCGAAAATAATCACGGTCGGCGCCACGCGGATCAATGCGATTGATCGAATGCGTCGGGCACTGGGCGAGTACTACATTACCGGCATTAAGACGACGGTGCCCTTTCACGCCGCCATGATGCGAAACGGGGATTTTCGCGAGGGAAACTACGACACTGGATTGCTCGACCGCCTCGTTTCAGCGGGCAAACTCGAGCTGGCCTCGCCGACGATCCGTTTGCATGAGTAAAAATTTGCGGCGTAATCCTTGAGCACATGAGAGCGCTCAGCGAGTGCCGTCTCTACGGGATCATCGATCTGGGCTACGTCGAAGAATCCGATGTTACTCACGTGGCCGAGCAAATGGTCGCGGGCTGCGTTGACATGATTCAGCTGCGCGCAAAAGGCAAATCGCTCGACGAACTTGCTGGTTACGCCGCGCGGCTGCACGAAATTACCGCGAGATCTACCACGCCGCTCATCGTGAATGATCACGCGGAAATTGCCAGCCGGGTGCCCGTGGAAGGCGCACACGTCGGGCAGGATGATGATTCGATCGAAGTCGCCCGGCGCAAAGCGGGACGCGCTGTTTTGATTGGGAAATCCACGCATAGCCGCGAGCAAGCGCTCGCAGCGCAGCGCGAAGGCGCGGCCTATATTGGATTCGGGCCGATCTTCGCCACGCCCACAAAACCTGACTACGCGCCCATCGGGCTTGCGGACATCAGACGTGTCCATGCAGAAATAAGTCTGCCCATCTTCTGCATCGGCGGAATCAACATCGACAATCTACAGAGCGTGATCGACGCCGGGGCAAAGCGCGTGGTGATGGTTTCTGCGTTGCTCAAGGCGCATAGCATCGTTGATTACGCGCGCTGCGCCACCGACATGCTCGCGTGAATGACCAATGACGAAGGCATGACAAAATCCAAACGCCAAGGCCTCTTTATCATTCCGAGCGGAGTCGAAGAATCTCTCGATGCTGTCATCGACAGATGTCTCGACTTCGCTCGACATGACAGCGAGTACTGGCTTCTTCATTTTTCATTCGTGCGTAGTTCGTCGTCCGCTTGCCACGCCGTGGCCTGGCGAAGGCGGGTCATTCGACATTCGTCATTCTAACCATGTCCCTTCTCGTTGTTGGCTCCATCGCGATCGACACGGTTAAGACACCGGTGGAAGAACATTCCGATTTGTTAGGCGGCTCGGCTTCCTACGCAGCGCTCGGCGCCAGCTTTTTTTCGCCGGTTCGGCTTGTCGGTGTCGTGGGTGACGATTTTCCTGAGTCGGAATTTCAGTTTTGGAAGTCGCGCAAGATCGACGCGAAAGGGGTGCAGCAAGTGAACGGAAAGACTTTCCGCTGGTCAGGCGAATATTCGTGGGACCTGAACACGCGCGAGACACGCTCAATCGCGCTCAATGTCTTTGAAAATTTCAGACCGGTATTGCCGGAAACGTATCGTCAGACCGATTTCGTTTTGCTTGCCAACATCGCACCGTCGCTGCAAGCGCATGTGCTCGACCAGATGAAGCGCCCGCGTTTCGTCGTCGCGGACACCATGGATCTGTGGATTGAAACAGCAAGACTGGACCTAGATGCGCTACTTCGGCGCGTCAATCTTCTTATCTTGAACGACAGCGAAGCGCGCGAAATCACAAAGGAAACCAGTCTCATCAAAGCTGGGCGTCGCATTCGAAAAATGGGGCCGGAGTACGTTGCCATAAAGAAGGGCGAGCATGGCGCATTGCTCTTTGGCGAGAGGGACCAGTTCTTCAGCTGCGGCGCTTACCCGCTCGAAGACATTCACGATCCAACCGGGGCAGGGGACACGTTTGCCGGCGGCATGGCTGGCTATCTCGCGGGCACAGTGAAGAACGTGCACTTCAATGATCTGCGTAAAGCAATGATCTACGGAAGTGTGCTGGCCAGTTTTTGCGTGGAAGCATTCAGTCTGGAGCGTTTGCGCAAGCTTTCGATGGAGGAGATTGCAAAGCGTTACGAGACATTCAAACTCATGAGCCAGTTCGAAGCGCCGGTTTGATGATGATGTGCGAAAACGAATATGGCAGATTGTTGCGCGGCACATTAATCGTCGTGGCTCTATGCATTGCTGCGGTATTGGTCTGTTATTTTTGGATTGATCGCCCTGTAGCGTTCTTTGTTTATCGCCACCACATCAACACAATCCGGATTTTTCGATGGCTCACTTACCCGCCGCCAGAGGTACAGAATTGGTCGGCTCTGGTGTTAACAACCTTGATGGTTCGACGTGTGTGGGGACCATTTGTGCGCTGGCAAAAGGTGCTGCTTGTCGCGTGTCTCAGCTTGATCGTTGCGGATGATTTTCGCATCTCGTTAGGGGATGTTTTCGGTCGCTATTGGCCGCAGACTTGGACCCATGATAACCCATCGCTTATCGGCACGGGGACGTACGGCTTTCATCCGTTTCAGCGTGGCGATGATATCGGTAGCTTTCCGTCAGGTCACGCCTGCAGGATCCTAGGCTTCGCGGCGGTGTGGATGATTGCAATGCCTCGCAGTCGAACTGTAAAAATCGTAGTGATCGCTCTCTGCGCTCCGATGCTGGTGAGCCTCGTGGCGATGAATTATCATTTCGTCAGCGACGTGATTGCCGGCAGCGTTTTAGGCGGACTCATCGCCACATACGCCGCGCACCTGGGGCGGCTCGCACTTCCGGAATCGTGATGTGGCGTAAGCTTTCTAATTTCCAGATCTGGCTCGCGGAACTCAGACACGTTCGCCACAAGATCGCACTATTCGCCGTTGCGGTTCTTTGGATCGCGGCTGTAGATCTTGGCGCACGCGGGGAATCCAAGGATTGGATTGTGCTGAACAATTGCCATCTGATCGCGAACCCAGCGAACGACGGCGATAGTTTTCACGTGAGCGCAGGCGGGAAAGAATACATCTTTCGCCTTTATTTGGTTGATGCGCCCGAAACGGACGAAATGGTCCCGCGACGCCTCTTTGATCAGGCGAAATATTTTGCAATTACTGTGCCGCAGGCGATCGAAGTTGGTCGGGCGGCGAAAGACTTCACGCAAGAGAAGTTGTCTCAGCCATTTACGGTTCTCACGCACATGTCAGATGCGATGGGCCAGAGCAGGATCGAGCGATTTTACGCTTATGTTCAGACGAAGGAAGGCGATCTCGGCGAACAGTTGGTCCGCAACGGGCTGGCTCGAATCTACGGATTCAAAGCAGTCCCACCAAGTTTGCAAAATTCGCAACAAGAAATACAGAAACTTCAACAATTCGAAAGCGAAGTTAAACACGAGAAAATCGGCGGCTGGGGCATTAATGCCGGACGACTGAATTTGCGGGCACAGACGCCGGCGGTTTTTAGTTTTTTCGCTTTGCCTAACGACCCTGAGCTGGAGCCGGTGCCTCTGCCCCTGCCATTTTCTCGGCCTTCTCCAATGCTGATCCCAAGCACCAGCCCTCGGCATAATCCAGCGTCGCATGCGAAAGAAGAGACTCCACTCGGCAGAATCGACATCAACACGGCGACGGAAAAAGAGCTGACGACGGTGCCCGGAATCGGGCATGTAATCGCTGCGCGAATCATTGCTGCACGACCCTTCAAGAGCGCTGACGATCTGAAGAGAGTTAGCGGGATTGGCGATAAAAAATACGCGCAAATCCGGCCATATTTTCAGTGAGCGGAATGGGACTGTAGGGGAAGCTGTCAGCTTCCCGATACAACTTGTCCGTGCGAGCATAGCTCGAACAAACATACCGAAGATTCCTCTCACGAATGGCCAGAAAGAAGCCAACCAGATTGAAAGCACCGGATGTATGTCCGGTCTGCGGCGAGGACGTTCTGCGCGGTTCGCTGGCTTGTCCCGAGTGCGGCGCGGATCACAATTCAGGCTGGCGGGAAGACGCCGGCGCTTACGATGCCGTGGATTTGCCAGACCAGGACTTCAACTATGACCAGTTTATTCGCGAGGAGTTCGGATCAGGTCCGAATCCAGCTGGGATAAAAATGGCTTGGTGGATTGCTGCTATCGTTCTCATCATCGTTTTTATCGTCATTTATTTCTACGCGGCCCATTAAGATTGACCTTTACACTAAGGGGGCGACTTCGGCGCGCCTGTTGCGGCAGCACTTTCAGTGAACAGAAACGTCGAACGCCCAACGCTCAACATCCAAGGTCCAACGCAAACAAAAAAGCGCGCCCGAGAGGATTCGAACCACTAACCTTCTGATCCGTAGTCAGATGCTCTATCCAGTTGAGCTACGGGCGCCCGTGAAGAGCGGTTAATTTGCGGGTAGAACGCAATCGCGTCAACAGAGGAGGCGCGGCGAACATCGAACATTCAACGCCGAACGCCCAACCTCGAATTCGGATGATCCGTTCTATATTCTCGATCGCGAAAGCTTTGGAACTTGAATGTTGGACGTTGAGCGTTGGGCGTTTGCCCTGTTTCATATCATGATGACTATTTTCCTCGGCTGCGGTTTTGCGGCGAAGTATCGCGAAGGCGGCGGAAATTTTTCCGTGCCGCTGCAATGGATGCTTGGTCTGCAACGACTGAAGCTGGATGCGATCTGGTTGGAGTTACTGCCGGCGACAGACGATCTGGCAGCCGATCAGGACAGGATCAAAAATTTCCAGAGCCAATTGCGCGCACACGGATTGGCCAGGCGCTATGGTTTGCTTTATCAGAAACCTGCATCCGACACGCATGATCTAGACAGGATCCGTTGCATCGGAATTTCAAAACGAGAACTCCTCGACCGTGTCGGTGGACCGAATGTTCTGCTCAATCTGGCGTATTCAATTCATCCACCGCTGCTGTTGAACTTCGAGCGCCGCGTCTTTTGCGATCTCGATCCGAGCGAAATCTTTTATTGGATGACGAAGATGGAGATGGGTCAATCGTCCCACCACGAATTCTGGACGATCGGTCTCAATGTTCACGGAAACGACTGCCAATTGCCGAAAGCCGCTGTGCCGCCCACAGGGCGGCGGCTACAGTGGAAGACGTTTTATCCGTTAGTGGAGACGAAATTGTTTCGGCCACAACCGCGGCCGAGTGCGCCGAAACTTACAACGGTTGGGCAATGGTATTGGAGCGGCGCCGTGGAAGTTGCAGGTGAATTTCCTGATTTATCAAAAAAATTTGCCTTCGAGCCTTACTTGAATCTTCCAGGCCGAGTACCGGAAGCGGAGTTCGAACTGGCGATGAATATCGCTGCGGAAGACCCGGAGAAGCAACGACTACAACGTCGCGGCTGGAAAATTGCCGATCCGCACCGGGTCGCGCGCACGCCGGCCGCTTACCGCCGCTACCTTTCCAGCGCTCTTGGTGAATTCACGGCGATCAAGGGCGTTGACGTAGCATGGCGCACCGGCTGGATCAGCGATCGCGCCGCGGCATTTCTCGCGTTGGGTCGGCCGGTCATTACCGAGGACACGGGGGCCGAACGTTATCTTCCCGCGCAAAATGGATTCAGCTTTATCCGAAACGCCGATGATGCGGAAGCCGCTGTGAAAAGAGTATTGCGAGATTGGCCGCCGCTATCAAAACAAGCGCGCGCTTGTGCTATGGAAGTTTTCGACGCAGCAAAAAATCTAAAAAAAATTCTTCATCTCTAGGAATTGTTAGCTGGTAGGGCGCGTCACTCCCTGCGCGCCGTGTTCGGGTTCGCGATGAGCGGCGTGTCCCGACATGTCGGGGCCCGCCCTACCTTTAGGCGTGCGATTCGGTAGCGCGCAACGCTCCGCGCGCGTCTTCGTCCGCTACTAAAAAAAGCCGCTCGATTTAGCATTGCAAAACGATTTTCGGGTGTTACTCGTTGTGCCGTTATGGCTGACCTGATCAAAACTGCGGACCTGAAAGACCGCATGAAAAAGATCCCGGAATGGGAGCTGGAGAAGAAGCATATCGAGCGCACTTTCGAGTTTGATGATTTTGCCGATGCGATCGATTTCGTAAATGCCGTGGCGGAACTGGCCGAGGAAGAAGAACACCATCCCGACATCGATATTCGTTACAACAAAGTCCACTTGGTTCTCTCGACGCACAGTAAAGGCGGGCTGACAGAGCTTGATTTTGGTTTGGCCGAGCGAATCGATACGCTGGCGGAATGAGGAAAAGTGATCAGTGATCAGTGATCTGCGAACGGGGATTCTTCCTCTTCGCGTGCGACAGATCGGTAATCAGTGCTTGGAGCGTATTTACAGAAGTCGGCAGCCCGGTCGATCATGCGAGAGAGCATGCCGCCATTGGCATAGTAGCGGTGGTTGAGATTGGAAAACTTCTCGTCGGACAAATACGCGGCATCCAGCGCATCGTCCAACCACGACTGCGTTTCATATGTTTCGCCTAGCCCTTCGTCGATCTTGCTCACGAATGCCGCTTTGTAACGCCGGCGCGCCCACGCTTCCGCGATCATTGCCTTCACCGAGCGCGAGCTTCGCGGATCTGATCTGTAAGCGGATATCGCTCTTCCGGCGGAAAGCTCTTCGAGACCTCAAAGATCAGTTGAGCTGCTTCTCGCGCGGCCTGATAGACCTTCAAATCACGAAACGATTTTGCAGGCTCCATTTCTGATCACCGTTCACTGTTCACTTCTGCAAATCATGGCCCGGCAGACGCCCTTCATCAGCATCGATAAATTGGAACGATGTCTCGATGTCCGACCTGTCACTAATTCCTGCCTCCTGTTTGCGCCGTTTGAGTATCTCGGACACTTCGTCGTTCCAACCGCGCTTGCGCATGAATTCGTTCCAAACGTAAATGTCGCTTTCGGACGGTCTGCGCCCAACGCTGAAGCACCACTCCAAAATCTCGTCATCGGTGCCGCTCTTTTTCACGCGCTCCACCAGGTGATCGTAATTTACTCGGAGAAACTTCACGCATTTCTCGTCGAAGCCCTTTCCAAGATTGGCGTGATAGTCTGAATGTAATTCGTCCTTAGCGTGCAGCCGGATTTTGTCGAGCATCCGGCCGAAATAAAAAAGGCCGCCTATTTTTTCGGACGGGCTGCGCAGTGGAAATGTTGTCATGGAAGGAAGTTGAGCCTTCTCGCGCACCGTTCAAGCGCATGAAAACAATCCCTCACCTCAATCTTCTCCCTTTGAGAAAGGGAGAGGCAACGGCTTTTTCCATTGCAGCGCTGACCTTGACGCATGCAATGTTTTGGTAGGGCGCGACCGCCGGGCGCGCCGAGTGGAACGGACGGCCCGGCGGTCCGTTCCCTACCATTTACGAGATGGGTTCTAGCCAAAGCGCGATTCGGTGCGTTAATTGGGTGCGATGGATCGGGTCGCCGGAATCGAAACCGAATATGGCTGTCTTCTGAGTGAAGACGAACCGCACGTGAATTCGGAGCTATGGCCGGCCAAGGTCAAAAACTATCTGTTTCGAAAGGCAGACGCCGGCACGATCGATTTGCATTACCGGGACTACGAGGAACCACCGGGCAATGGAGGGTTTCTCCTCAATGGCGGCCGGCTCTATCTCGACATGGGACACATCGAGTACGCGTCGCCGGAGTGTTTGCATCTGCACGATCTTGTGACCTACGAGCTGGCCGGAGACGACCTGCTGCAGTCTTCGCTTGTTGCGCTGGGCGCGGAGGATCGCGTTTCGTTTATCAAGAACAACGTGGATCATCACACCGGAGCTACGTTTGGTTGCCACGAGAATTATCTGATGAAACGGGAGGCGCAGTTCACGCCGCCAATTCTAGGAACGCTGCTGACTTTCTTAGCGACGCGGCAGATTTTCACTGGCGCGGGGCGAGTCGGCCAATCAAATCCACTCGCGTTCGATTTCGAGCCGCCGAAACCGGAGGCCCTAGTGAGTTTTCAGCTCAGTCAGCGCGCCGATCACATTGTGAACGACATTTATCAGTGGGTGCAATTTAATCGCGCCATCATCAACGCGCGCGACGAGCCGCTGGCTGATTATCGAAAATATCGCCGGCTGCATTTGCTCATTGGGGATTCCAACATGAGCCCCTACGCCAACGCGCTGAAAATCGGGACGACTGCCTGCGTTCTGTCTTTGTTGGAAGAAGGCTGTTTGCCGCGAAATCTTGTTCTGGCCGATGCGGTACAGAGCACGCGTGATATCTCTCGTGATCCCACCCAGAGATGGATAGTACGTCTTGAGAACGGCAAAACCATTAGTGCACTCGACGTGCAATGGGAATTTCATCATCTGGCGCAGAAGTATCTGCGAAATAGCAGCGCGGAAACGAACTGGCTACTGGAAAACTGGGGATTCGTTCTTGAAGCAATCCCACATAACCGTCACGCGCTGATCGGCGGTGTTGATTGGATTACAAAGAAATGGTTGCTCGAGGCGTTTGTCGAATCCGAAGCAATAAGCTGGGACGACCCATGGCTGCAAAGCATCGACCTCGAATATCATAACATCGATCCACGCCGCGGCTTGTTCTTTGGCGTGACACCGGGCAAGCGAATTGCGGAGTGGAACAACAGTGTCCGGCGTCCCAGCGCGAAACATGTTCCGCCGGCTAACACGCGCGCATCAGGTCGCGCGCGCGCAGTAGCTTTTTTCCAGACCTGCAATTTCCCGTATGTGATCAACTGGGATTCGATTGCCTGCGACAGCCGCGATTTTCTCGTCATGGGCAACCCGTTCGAGACCTACAACGACGAGGTAGACAAGTTCCTCTCGAAACCACGGCCGATGACGAGCGCTACTGAAGCGTAAGCGATTACGAAGGTGGACGAGAACCTAAGCGCGACGCGCGGAGTCAAAGAAGTATTTGTCGTGGCCGATCGAGTAAAAATAGCCGCTCCGTTTAATTCGGAGCAGGTGTTAATTGCAACGATAATCAAATCCAAGCGGGAGGTGAGCTCGTTAGGTAATCACCAACTGGAGTTGCTAGTTACTGACAACGTCAGACGTGATTACTTCAATCGCGCCAAATGGAAATTCGGCACTGTGGATCTCAATAACTGTGAAGTATGGAAGCATATGGGGAGTCGGCCCTGGGCAGAAGGTAATCTCGCAGCCGTCGCGGAGCTATTTCGACGTAACGAGGACAGGGACAGTCGAATCTGAGACATGCAAAAATTCGCGAAAGTGTTTGCGTCGAAACTTCCAATCATTGTTTTCATTTGTCCTGAAGCTCTCAGTATCAATGATGGCTGTCGTCGCGCTATTGCCATGATGCTTGCGGGATTAAAATCGACATCGGCGCGGATCGGAATGTTCTAAAGCATGAAGGCTGAAAATATTTGGAATTCAGCTTCGAGAGTTTTCCGAATTCATTTGGGATCGCGGCAATCGAGCACGCGGAAGACAATCGCTTCACCTTCAAGCGCGCGATAATAGATGGCGTACGGAAAGCGGCCCGCAGGCTTTCGATGAAAACCAAACTCGGTTCGGTGAATGCCTGCGTAGAGTGCTAACGAAATCAATAGCGGCGAACATCCCACTCCGCCTCAAATCCCTCTCGGTCGTCTATGCTCTCGTCCCTAGGGGTTGCCGCAGCGACCGGAAGACGTGTTGAGTGCCACGGCGGCGCGAATGAGCGCCTTCAACGCCTTCTCATCAATGTTGTCGCCCTCATGGAAATCGATGGCAACGCCTGGTGTTGCCTTCGAGGCTGGAATTGAAGAGGCCTGAAGGGTCCTCCAACGAGGCGCCCTTGGCGAAGGTCATCTTCACGACATTCTTGTACGTCTCACCGGTGCAGATCATTCCGGCGTGCGACCACACCGGAACTCCCGCGGGGTTGGATGGCTTCCTCCACTTCACTTCCTCGACGACTTCGGGGTCGGCCTGCTTGATGAGAATTCGGAGCCGAGCGAGCGTCTCGCCCCGCCAATCACTCAGCTCCTTGATTCTCGCATTTATCAGCCTGCCAGCGGGCGGCCCCGAGTCCTTTCGGGGCTGGGAGGGAGACTCTCCTTTTTTTTTCCTTCGAAGGCTTTCGGGATTCCCCTTCTTCACGGTTCTTGTCGCTTGCTTCATTTATCGCTGCTCGAAGCCAGTAACCAGAGATTCTTCGCTCCGCTCAGAATAACAATCCTGTTATTTGGTCTCGCGACAGAAACTAGTCCAGCCGTTGCAGTGAAGAGATGCCGTAGTTTTCCTGGAGCGCGGGCGCTTCAGCAGCGACTTGCGCCGCATCCAGTTCGATCTGTTTTGGATCTTCTTCGGTTTCGATTTTGATGAAACCGTTGATGGGTTGTTTTGCCGCTTCGGCCAGATCGTCTAACGATTTGATTTCTTTCCCGTTCACTTTCTTGACTGTCAGATACGCGAGATCGTCATAGCCGATTGTGCTGTTCGCGGGGAGAACCTGGCTCAGAATCACCACGCGCCGATTGCGCTGTGGAAAGAGCTCGGATTGGAAATGGTCGAGGTAAACCAAACGCTGGGGAGCTTCTCGTTGCCAGTTCGGGCCCCATTCCTTGAGATATTGGCGTGATAGCTCCTGAAAAATAAGGCCGCCCAAAACAAAATATCGCGGCGGCTGATCCAGATTATAGGGCGGACTCACATAATCCTTCGCGTCGCGATGTTCGAGAGTCACATTCAACTGCATCGGCTTGCCGTGGCGCTGAATCTGGAACGGGACAACGTCCCCGGCGTAAGCATGAGCGGTCAGCAAATTGGTGAACTCAATCTTGCCGTAGAGCGGATCGACATAGTTGCCGTTTTGATCGATGTCGTGATTTGCCACGGCTGTCACGGTGTCGCCAACTTGGAGTCCGGCTTTCATGGCTGGTGTATTTGGTTCCACGTTGGTCACGTAAACGCCGCCGTCCTTACCTTTTTCCCCGGCGAACTCACGCAGCTCCGGATCGCGGGTCGGGAAGAATGAAAATCCGGCAGAAGGAAAGCCACGATAGTGCTGGCTATCGGCTTCCTTCAAAAAATGTGTAATGACCGGGGCCGGGATAGCGTCCAGCAGTTGCGAGCGCGAATCGTAACGTAGTAGCAGTCCGGCAAGCTTGTTTTTCTTGACCAGGGGAACTGTGTAACTGTTTTCCCGATACTGCATCGGAATGCTGATGCGGTAAGTGAGGAATTGGCCAACGTCGATCGGGTACGGCATCATTTGCACCGTTGTCACCAAACCTTCTGTCGCCAGCAAGGCGCCGGTCGGTTCCAATTGCCAGGCGGCGAGACGGTCACCGATCACCGTATCAGGTGCGATTTCGAGCGGCGTAATTCCGTTTAGGAATGTTTTCTCTGCCGGTTCGAGCAGCGCCAGGTTGGCTTCATAATCGATCACCTGCACGTTGGCCGCCGTTTTTTCGCCAGACTCGGCGCGCTCAAGTTCGACGTAATTTTGGTTTGCAACGAGATCGGCGGTGACGAGGACACGGCCTTTGGACAAAACCGCGCCAAGCGCTCGCTTTGAAAACGGCGCTTTCTTTTGCCACGGCCGAAAATAATCGTACGACTGGCCAGTCACGTTTACGCGGACGAGCGCCAGCTGTTTTTGTTTAGCCGCTGCGGGCGGAATAGCAGTTTGCTTTTTCGCCAGCGTCCCGCTAGCTGCGACAAGAACGATGCTAAAAGCAATAAATAAGCGTCTTAACATTTTAGGTTTTGTTCGCCTGCTTCGCCGCGGCTGATTCGGGTCGTTCCTGAAGATTCTGCTCTTTCACTACATTGTAGCGCGTCTTGATGCGTTCGCGCGCAGCTTCCACTTTATTGCGATCGAGCACCAGAGGAGGGCCCTCGCCAATCATCCGGATAACCAACTGCTTCGGCGCTTCAGCAAAAGCATTCGCTAATTCATTGAGACTCCGAATTTTCTTGCCGTTCACTTCATCTACAATCGCGCCGCGATAGGGGGCAAGATAAGTGTTGATCGGATCCGACAAAATATTGCTCAACACAATAACATCGGGATGCTGCAAATAAATTTGTTCCAGAATGAAATATTCAAAGAAATGTCGGAGGCGAAGATCCGAAAAGCGATACGCTTCCAGCATGTCCAGGTTCAACGGTTGAAAAAGTAAGCCGCCGTAAAGAACATAGCGCGGTTGCACGTCGTAGCTATGGCCTTGAACCGAGTACGGCCAGGGTTTGTAGAGTTTGATTGTCACCGTCATCGGTTGCTTGTCCCGCAAAATATCGAACTTGACGGAATCACCCTTGAACTTCCTCTCGACAACTTCCTCGAACTGCGCACGCTCGCCTTCCAGTTCGACATTCGCATCGCTTGCGATGGGATGACCGTCGATCGCAAGAAGAACGTCACCCGATCGAAGAATGCCATCTGACGGCCCCGCCGCGACCACAGAACTCACGAGCACGCCGTGATCGTCATCCGTTAATCCAAGGAACCTTCTTTGAGCGGGATTCTGCAATTTCGCATACGTGATCGCGAGATCGGGATATTCGTCGTAGTGCCCATTGCTGATGTCTTTCAAAAACCGATTGATCACCGGTGTCGGAATCATGTAGGCCACACCTTGGGCGACATCGCCGCTGTAACCTTGGAACGCAACGCCAACCACCTTGCCGTCCTCCATCACCGGGCCACCGCTGTTGCCCGGGTTGATCTGCGCGCTTATCTGGATCGCCAGGTGCTGATCAATAGAGGAATGGGTATAGAGTTGAAAATCAACTCGTGACACGATCCCGGTCGTGACTGACATGCGTTCACCGCCAATTGGGTAACCGTACGCCGACACGGTGGATTCCAGCGCGGGAATGCCGCCAAATTTTAGCGGTATCATATTTTTGAAAAAACCTGGAGCCGGCACGGTGATCGTGGCCAGATCGCAATCGTTCGCTATGAATTGCACCTTGGCCGGATATTTGTTGGGGTCGCCGTCGCGTTCCACAGTGAGATACCGGCTATTGGCGACCACATGCGCGTTTGTCAGAATGCGATTGCCACTTATCACAAACCCGGCGCCGACGCCGCGCTGAAGCGCTCCTGCATTCCATGGCGCCCTGTAATCAGGCTCCACCGATGTCGCTGTGACTCGGACAAGACTTTTCTGAACCGGTCCATTTGGTTTTGGCGGGACAATCGGAACAGGAACCGGCACGACCGCCTGGCCAGGCGGACTCGATCTCGATGCTCCTGGCTGCTGCCCAGGGACTTGTGGTTCAACAGGGGGCGGCGCTGGCGTGCTTTCCTGCGCATGCAAAACCGGCGCAAGCAAAAAGCCAAGGTAAACAATAACAACAAGACGCTTCATGGGCGCAAAGGCTGGAAACTTAAACCGAGTAATCGAAAATGAAGATTTGGATTTGAATTTGCAATCGGCTTTGTAGCACACACTGACACGCCGCATGCTTCGTGCGTTCAAAACTGACGTAGCTGCAATGTCGCATCACTGCAAAGGAATCGCCAGACGGAAGATTTGCGCTGAAGGCGGCGACTTGCGTTTGAGAGAAACGGCGCCTTGCTCAGGCTACCTCTTCCAGAACAGTTTGCAGCTTGTGAAGATCCACTGGCTTGACGAGATGAGAATCGAATCCCGCTTCGTTCGAGCGGCGGATGTCTTCCTCGGTCCCGAAGCCAGTAATTGCGATTGCCTTGATAGACAGCTTTCGCTTGGCTTGCGAGACCACTTCGTAACCGCTCCCATCCGGAAGCCCAATGTCGCACAAGAGCACATCGATATTTCCTGAGCCAAGTGCCTCCAGTGCTCCTTGTTTGTTGCTTGCCGTTAGAACTTCATGTCCGAAATGAGTCAGCAGCCGCGACAATGTACGTTGCGTGTCTCGGTGATCTTCTACCAGCAAGATGCGTAAAGGCTTTCGCGCATTGTGGAGAGCCTTGGATCCAACATCCATTTGTTGTCCTCCTTCCGGCATTGCGTCGAGCGTCACCTTGAACGTCGCGCCGAAACTCCGGCCACGGCTCTCTGCCTCGATCTTGCCGTGGTGAAGTTCAACCAGATGCTTTGAAATCGCGAGGCCCAGGCCCAGCCCGCCAAACTGTCGGCTTACAGACGGATCCGCCTGCTCAAAAGGCGCAAATAGCGAAGCCAGCCGATCCGGTTCGATTCCAATGCCGTTGTCCGCAATGTCGAAATGGAATCGGCCACGCTCATCGTTGTACGTGCTGATGGCGATCTGTCCACCCGGTGACGTAAATTTCACCGCGTTGTTGATCAAGTTCCAAAAGATTTGCTGAAGTCGAATGCAATCAGCCCAAATGAAATATTCTTTTGCGTGCAACTTGGTCGAAACTTTCAATTTCTTCGAGGCGATGGCGGAACTTGCCGTTTCAATTGCGTTCCGAATAATCGAGTGCGCTTCGCAACTTTCCAGATCGAGGTGAAACTTGCCGCGGGCAATCCGGGTGAGATCGAGGAGATCATCAATCAACCGTGCCTGCAATCGCACGTTGCGTTTTATTATCTTTACGTCTTCTGCGAACTCGGGCGGAAGTTTTGCTGCGTTGTCTTCCAAGTATGTAGCTGCCGCCAGAGCAGGGGTCAGCGGCGTGCGCAGCTCGTGGCTGAGCGCTGCAAGAAAGTCGTCCTTAGCCTTGCTTGCTTTTTCAGCCGCGATTTTTTCCGCTTCAAATTCCCGACTACGAACCTGATCGGTGATGTCGCGCGTGACCTTGGAATAGCCGCGAATGCTACCGTCGGCGCCCCGCAGCGCCGTTAACACCACTTCAGCTTCAAAAGTCGATCCATCTTTACGGACGCGCACCCCTTGGTCGCGAATGTGGCCGCGCCGCGCCGATTCGCGCAGATTGTGCTGTGGCCTGTCAGCAGCGACGTCCTCTGCCGTATAGAAGCATGCAAAGTTTTTGCCGATAATTTCCTTCGCCGTGTACCCTTTGATTTTCTGTGCGCCTTTGTTCCACGTCACGACGTTGCCGCTCGGATCGAGCAGGTAGATCGCGTATTCTTCAACGCTATCCACAAGAATGTGGAACTGTTCGGCTGTATCGCGTAATGCGGACTCAGTGGATTGACAATCACCCATTGGCACAAGGCGGTTTTGCATGAGATTCGGAGCACCGCTGCGGTTTGGTTCCTTGGCGACGCAATTTAAGTCGAGAAAATGACCAATTGCACCTTGTCAGCAGTCAAATGTTCGCGCGATTGAGAATTGATTTAAGCACCTTTTCCGCTTCGAAGAATTCGCGGGCAACCTCGTACGCAGCTCGGGAATGTTTAGCGTAATCGGCGTTGATTCTTTTCACGGCCTCCGCGATTTCACTCGTGGATCGAAAGGATAAGAGACCTGCTTCCCCGCCATAAGTTTTAGTGAAGCCTGTCTCCTGGATGATGACCGGACGTCCTGCCGCGAGATAACAGGCGCTTCGGTCGCTGAACCAGCCGGTGTTGAGTCGGACGTACTGGTCCTTGGCCACCGTGAACTCGCCTTTGGAACGCTGAATGTAATCGCGATAGAGCCAGTAATCGACGCTCATTTGCAGCGGACAGCAAAGGCACCAGCCGTTGCGCTCAAATGTTCGACGGGTCGCGGGGTGTTCGATATTTGTCGCCAGTTCAAATGTTTCGCCTGCTTTTTTTGGCGCGGCGATGAACCGAAGAAATTCGCGCGACTTGCTCCAAAGGTATTTCTGGCCACGCCACGAAATATCTTTCAACCCACTCGTGGACCAATTTGCCACTGACGTAAAAACTGCGGCAACCGAAGGA
>DASYDT010000117.1:0-2410 GCA_036499425.1 Candidatus Udaeobacter sp.
CCGCGCGTATCCAGAAGTTCCCGAGCCTAAAAAAGAACATAAACGTGGACCTTCTTGTGTTCGGAGGCGGCGTCACGGGCATCACGACTGCCTATCTCCTGAAAGAGGCCGGATTGAAGGTGGCACTCATCGAGCGCGAGCGCGTCGCCTCGATTGATACTGGCCATACAACTGCTCACCTCACCTATGTTACTGACGTCAAACTGCAAGAGCTGACACGCAATTTTGGGAATGACCATGCCCAAGCCGCCTGGGACGCCGGCGTAGCGGCCATCGACGAGATCGAGAGAATTGTCGAACAAGAACAAAGCGAGTGCGAGTTCACACGCGTGCCGTCTTACTTGCACGTGCGTGTGGATGGTTTTTCTAAAAAGGAAGCTTCATCACTCAAAAAAGAAGCTGATCTCGCTGCAAAGCTTGGATTTGACGCCGCTTACCTGGACTCTGCCCCGTATTTCAATTTGCCAGCGGTGTGTTTTGCCGATCAGGCGAAGCTCCACCCCAGGAAATATCTTCGATCTTTGGTTGAGGAAATTCCTGGCAGCGGTTCGCAGGTTTTCGAACACAGCGCTGCCAGTGAGTTCGATGCGAAGAAGCGCCGCGTGAAGGTTAACCGCAACTGGATCAGCTTCGATCGCGTGGTACTCGCAACAAACAATCCCCTTGTCGGACTTGCCGGGATTGTTGATGCAACACTTTTACAGACAAAACTTTCTCTCTACACGAGCTATGCATTCGGCGGACGACTCCCATCGGATACAATTCCGGAAGCGCTTTTCTGGGACACGCGCGAACCTTACGATTACCTGCGAATCGATCGACATCGCGGATTCGATTACCTGGTCTATGGAGGTGAAGATCATAAGACCGGACAAAAGAGCAGGACTCAAAAGGCCTATGTCCGCTTGTGGCGACGATTGAAAAAAATCATCTCTGAGGCGCGCGTCGACCATCGCTGGTCGGGGCAGATTATTTCCACTCCCGATGGCTTGCCTTATATCGGCGAGAACGCTACGAGCCAATTCATTGCGACGGGGTTCTGCGGCAATGGCATCACCTTCGGAACACTGGCGGCAATGATGGCGCGCGACTGGGTCGCGGGGCAAAAAAATCCATGGACAGGCCTGTTGGCCGTGGACCGGAAGAAACTGAAGGGCGCTGCGTGGAATTACCTCCGGGAAAACAAGGATTATCCGTACTACATGATCAAAGATCGACTCGCCCGTCCTGAAGCGGATTCTGTGCGCGACGTGAAACGTGGTGAGGGCATGGTTATCGGCTCGCGCGGCAAGAAGGTCGCCGTTTTTCGCGATAAGAATGGAAATATCTGCAAACTGTCGGCGGTTTGCACGCACCTGGGTTGTCTTGTCAGGTGGAACCGCGCCGAATCAACATGGGATTGTCCTTGTCATGGCTCACGTTTCAAACCTACCGGTGAAGTCATCGCTGGTCCGGCTGAAGAACCGCTGCCTCAAATCTGAATCCTACGGAGCTTGGATTGATTTATTGGCCCAGGTTCTATAAACATGTTGCGCCTAAACGGCGCTTCAGCGCCAGCTTTTGGACAGAGCCGCGGATCATCTGTCCGGCTCAGTCAGCGCGCTGGAGCTCATTCCCCCCTGGAGAAATCTCCACGAAGGCGAGCGGCACAGCAGGCGGTTGCGAATGTATCTCGTGAAGATTGAGCTTCTCGATGTTCTCGCGTATCAAAAAATCCCGTAAACAGAAGCGAATCGAAGCCGCCTTTGATGCGAATTCTGCGGAGGCAGCCAAGGCCGCGAAGGAAGCCGGGTTGCAGTACGTAAGCGACGAACGCCCCGGTTACCGGCGAAAGGCGAAGGGCAAGCATTTCGGCTATTTCGATAGCCATGGAAAACCAATTCGCGATGAGCAGCGGCTGCTCCGAATCAAACGTCTGGCGATTCCACCCGCGTGGACCGACGTCTGGATTTGTCCCTCGCCGAACGGCCATATCCAGGCAACTGGCCGCGATGCACGCCGCCGTAAACAATACCGTTATCACGAACGCTGGCGCGAGGTGCGCGATGAAAACAAGTTCGATCGACTGGCCCAATTTGCCAAAGCCCTGCCAAATATCCGGCGGCAAGTTGCTCAGGACCTGAAGTTGCAGGGTCTGCCACGGCGAAAGGTGATGGCGACAATCGTGCGGCTCCTGGAGCGAACGTTCATACGAATCGGAAACGAGGAATACGCCCGCGAAAACAAATCATTTGGTTTGACTACCATGAAAAGTCGTCATGTCAGGGTCAAAGGCGCGCAGGTGCGCTTTCGATTTCGCGGCAAGAGTGGGCGTCCTCACGAAGTGGACATTACCGATCGTCGAGTGGCGAAAGTCATTGCGAAGTGCCAGGACTTGCCCGGACAAGATCTGTTCCAGTACCTCGATGAA
>DASYDT010000118.1:0-44677 GCA_036499425.1 Candidatus Udaeobacter sp.
ACCCTCGATGCTGGCGTCGATTTACCAACACACGTGCTGCGCGGCGCAATCGCGTACCACCGGTACGCGATCTTCACTAACCCGGCGCGATACGCGCGATTGCGACGCCTGATCCGTTTTCTTTTTTGAAAGCGTGCAAAATGGAAAGGAGGAAACCATGAAGATAACAAGTCTGGTTCTCGCTTTAGTCGCGGCCGGAGCGCTCGCCGCGTTCGGCCAGGAAGGGACGGCCCAGGACGTAAAGCAGGGGGCAAAGAAAGCAGGCGAGAAAATTAAAGAAGGAGCCGAGACCGTAGGCGAGAAAACCAAGGAGGCCGCAGAAACGGTCGGAGAGAAAACCAAGGAGGCAGCTAAGACCGTAGCTAAAAAGACCAAGGAAACCGTCGAAAGTACAGGCGAGAAAACGAAAGAGACCACCAGAACAACTCACCGAAAATCTAGGAAGACATCCAAGGCGCAAACCACTGAGGAGCAATCAACAAATCAGAAGTCCAATTCACCTGGACCGACGCCTAGCGGTCGCTAAGGCGGGTTCAATGATCGTTTGGAATCCCGCGTTTACGCGGTCGGGTTGCGCTCCGCCAGACGTCGCCTAAAGGCGGAATTCTAAACTTTTCGACGTGTAATTGGCGTCGCGCCTCACCTACGGCATTTGGCGCGGCTAAACGTTCGGACTTGCTCAAGCTCATTGAGTGAGCCCTATTTGGCGCGGTTAAATGAGTAGTTTGCGCTTGGGAGTGAACATCGATCATGTGGCGACGTTGCGGCAGGCGCGTTATGCCACCATGCCGGAATCAAAGAACGCAGAGCCCGATCCGATTTTAGCGGCGTCAATTTGCGAGCGAGCCGGCGCCGGCGGGATCGTTACCCATTTGCGCACTGATCGGCGCCACATCCAAGATCGAGACGTGGAGCGTCTGCGCCAAAACATCATGACCAAACTGAATCTGGAGATGGGCAACACGGAGCAAATCATCGACATTGCGTTGCGCGTGGTGCCAGATGAGGTGTGCCTCGTTCCGGAAAAACGTGAAGAAGTTACGACAGAGGGCGGTCTCGATGTCATTGCTCTACGCAAGGAACTCGAACCAACTATCAAACGCCTGCAACTAGCCGGAATTCGGGTGAGCCTGTTTATCGATCCTAGTTTGGAACAGGTAGATGCCGCGGCCGCGCTCGGCGTGGAAATGGTCGAGCTACATACCGGCAGACTGGCGAATGCATTTACCGAAAAAATTCAAAAAGAAGAACTGGAACAGTTACGCGCGGCTGCGCGTGCAGCATCAGAATCACATCTGCAGGTCAATGCCGGCCACGGCATCAATTACAAAAACATCGCTCTCATCAACCAGGTTCCGTGTTTGACGGAGCTCAACATTGGCCACGCCATCGTCTCACATGCGATGCGGGTTGGACTGGAAACCGCCGTGAAAGAAATGCTCGTCGCGATGGCAAAGTATACCGGATGAGTGTCAAACGTTGGCTCAAAACTTTAGGGCAACCGCTCCGGTTGCCAACCCCAAGACCCGGCAGGCGAAGCGCCTGCCCTACAATACGGGTCGCTCGGTCCGCGTAGCGAAATGAGCGTAATCGGTATAGGTGTGGATCTTGTCGAGTGCGCGCGCATTCAGCATTCGATGGATCGATTTGGGAATCGTTTTCTGCACCGCGTTTTTACCGATGGTGAGATTGAATATTCGATGTCGATGAAATTCCCGGCGCGCCATCTGGCTGCGCGCTTTGCAGCGAAGGAAGCCGTTTCGAAAGCATTCGGCACCGGAATCGGCAAAGCAATGGGCTGGCGCAACATCGACATTCGCAAGAAACCGAGCGGTGAGCCATTTCTCGTCTTCTCCGGGCCGGCGCAAAGGCTCGCAACAAAACGCGGCGTGACTTCCGCTTTCATTACTCTTAGTCACACCGAGCATCACGCGATGGCATCTGTTGTCCTGGAAGATTCGTCCTCTCAGCCCGGATAGTCCGGCAGTTCGAATCGATCGGCTACGTAGCGACGCATCAGCCAATCGCTAACCGGAGAAAACGCTGTAAACCGCAAGACCAAGTCGCGTACGAATAGGCCAGAGATCGTCGCAGGTTTCGAGACGTTCCGGTTGCGCGTTGCAATTGTGCCGACTGAAGTTACTGACAGGTAAAGTGCTCGATCAGAGTCTGGCTGAAGTTAGCCTGCCCGCCCGCGCTCCACACATCGGTCGATGAAACAGCCGCCACTGCTGTAAGCTCCGAGTCTGGTTGGCCCGTCGGGCTGGGGAAGACGGTCCAGCTCACTCCATCCCAGTGCTCGATGAGTGGGTTGAGAGGCCCGGCGGTAGTGGTATAACCACCCACCGCCGAGACGTCGTCGGAGCTGATCGCAGCAACGCCATTGAGCACGTCGAAGTTCGTACTCGCGCTCGGGCTAGGCACGATAGTCCAGTTCGTCCCATCCCAGTGCAAAGTGGCGGTCTGAAGTGGCGAGCCTTCCGGATTCGGAATCGTGAAAGCACCTACAGCCCAGATATCGGTGGCCGAGATGGCAGAGATAGACTGCATGAAATCAACATTTGTGTTCGGGAAGGGCGGGCTCGGAATCACGCTCCAGGCAGTGCCGTCCCGGTGCTCGATCAGGTTATGCTCCTCGCCGCCGGTGGTGCTTTCGCCCGCTGCCCAAACATCATTTGTGCTTACGCACGCTATGAGTTTGCGAGATTTACGATGGGTCGTGTGAGACGAGGCGACAGCCTCGTCTGCTCGTGTCGAAAGCTGGACACCACGCCGTCGCTGCATTGTGCTTGACGAGCAATATCAATGAGCGTTACGCCCACTGGGATGACCATGGAACAGTACCGGCACATCATGGACGTGGTTGGCACCAGCGTGGATGGCGTTGGCGTGTTTATCGTTGTAGGCGGCGCGCTTTTTGCCACGGTGCGCCTTGCGCTTCGTCGGCTACACGGCGCGGGCAACTATTACGTGGCTTACCGCCAGGATGTGGGACGCGCGATTTTGCTGGGCTTGGAATTTCTGATCGCCGGTGACCTTATCCGAACTGTTGTTGTCGCGCCAACAATGCAAAACGTGGCCGTCCTGGGACTGATCGTTCTAATCCGCACGTTCCTGAGTTTGTCACTGCAATTGGAAATCGAGGGGAGATTGCCATGGCAGCGCCAAGCGCAGCCGCAAGCACAGAATCCGTGAAAATCATTTCTACCAAAGAGTCTCGACAATGGAGGCGCATCAATGCTGGTGATCTCAACCCACAATTGAGAGCCAGTAATTTTTCTTCGCCCGAGTCTTATTACCTCCTGGCTTGATGGATTGACGTATGGGCAATCGGTAGCTAGTCTCGTGAGCGTGCTTCATTGCATTGCTCGAGCGGTCACGATTTTCGCGCTTTGCTGCGCGATCGGTCTCCAATGGCTGGCGCTTCAATCCATCGCATGGACAGCGATGATTGTTGATTATTCAAAACACGGCTCGCTGTGCGAGGCGATTGCGCAAACGTTCAATGGCGCGCATCCATGTTCTCTCTGTCACATCGTTGACAGGGGAAAGACGACCGAAAAGAAATCAGAGCTGCAACTTCTCACGCCGAAGATCGACATCATCTGCACAAAGCGCGCGATCACTCTCGTCCGGCCATTCATCCATTTCGATTACGCGACTAGCGATTTTTCTTTCTCCGAAATCGAGCAGTCTCCACCGGTTCCGCCGCCACGGGCGATCCTGGTCTAATTCGCAACGGCGCTCTTTTTGCGAGAGCAGTTGTAGGGCAGGCGCTCCGCCTGCCAGCCATTTAGACGGCAAGCGATGCGCTTGCCCTACAATTATTGCCGGAGTGAAGATTTCACACCTATTGTTGTTATTCATCTTGCTAGGAACGGGCTGGACCTACGGCCACGGTTTTGCCGGCGCGCGCTTTTTTCCGGCCACGCTCTCGACCGACGATCCCTTTGTCGCCGATGAGCTTTCGTTGCCAACGGTTTCCAGCATTGTGACGCCGGACGATGGCGGCACCCGCGACACGGAGATTTCTTCCGATATCGCTCTGCGCATCACGCCAAAATGGGACATCGAGTTTGGCGAGGCGTTCATCACGCTTAATCCCGCGCATGGCAAGGCGGCGAACGACTTCGACAATCTCTCCATCGGATCAAAATACGAGTTCTTCGAAAATGACGAACACGAAGCTGTAATATCCCTCGGCCTCGACGTTGATGTCGGCGGAACGGGAAGCAAGCAAGTAGCAGACTCGTTTACTACATGGACGCCAGGAATTTTTTTCGGCAAAGGCTTTGGCGATTTGCCGCAGCAATTCTCGTTGATGAAACCACTGGCGGTCACCGGCGTAGTTGCCGTCGCGATTCCTAGTAGCGCCAGTACCGAGAGAGAGCCAAATCCCGCGGCGCTCCAACTGGGCTTTGCGTTCGAATACAGTCTTATTTACTTGCAGGAGCAGGTCAAAGACATCGGGCTGCGCGCGCCGTTGGACCGCTTGATTCCACTGGTGGAAGTTGCCATTGATGATCCACTCAACCGCGGACAGAACGGTCTAGTTACTGGCACTGTAAATCCCGGCGTCATCTGGTCTGGCAAATACTTCCAAATTGGCGCCGAGGCAATAATCCCGATCAACTCTCGCTCAGGCAACGATGTTGGATTCATCGCGCAGTTGCATTTTTATCTGGACGACCTTTTTCCGCACAGCATCGGTCGCCCGCTTTTCGGAGGAAACAAATGAAATATATAATCCTTAGCTTCCTGCTAATTGTTGTGACCGGTTCAGCCCGGCTTGAAGCGCATGCTTTTCTTAAACGCGCGGAGCCCGCCGTCGGCAGCACGGTGCAGACATCACCTAACGAGGTTCGGATTTCGTTTACGGAAAACATCGAACTTGCTTTCAGCACGATCCAGGTCTTCGACGCGTCCGGCAAAGAAGTGGACAAACACGATGTGCGCCTGGATCGCTCCAACCACGCGTTGCTGCATGTTTCTCTGCCGCCGCTGAAGGCGGGAACCTACAAGGTGGTCTGGCGCGTGGTCTCTATCGATTCACACGTGACGAATGGAAGCTTTACCTTTCGGGTTATTCGTTAGGCATTTCCGCGGAGGAAAAATTGAGTGGGTTGTAATGGTCTTAAAAGCCCGCGATCCATTCAACGCACGTTTATGAAACGACCGTACATCCGCATCGCATTCGTCATCATCGCTCTCGCAGCTGGCGTCGCCGTCGTGATTAGCGATCTCGCGCGTGAGGCGGCCGGCCGCAAGCTGCGCGAGGCGATTCTTGCCGAGCTTCAGCCGGTCTCCTTGAAGAATTGTGCGTTAAAGCGCTTCGGCAGCGCCAACGACGGCGGATATCTGATGTGCGAGAACCTGATTGAGCCGCTCGACGCAGCCTACTCGTACGGCGTCGGCCCGAACGACGATTGGGGATGCGAGGTGTCGCGCCGGTATCACGTTCCGGTGCATCAGTACGACTGTTTTGATCCGGCGCGGCCAACCTGCGACGGCGGCACGTTCGTGTTTCACAACGAATGCGTCGGCGATCATACCGGCTACAGGAAATCGCGTTTCTTCGATACGCTGGAAAACCAGATCAAGAAAAACGGCGACAGCGGTCGGCGCTTGATCATCAAGATGGACATCGAGGGCGCGGAATGGGATTCGCTCCTGGCTGCGGCTAACGAGCTGCTCGCGTCGATTCCGCAGATCTCGATGGAGATGCACGGCTACAACAATCCAAAGATTCTCAAGGTAATCCGGAAGCTGAAGCGGAACTTTTATCTCGTGAACCTCCACTTCAACAACTGGTCGTGCACTTCGAAGGCTGCGCCGCTCCCCGCCTGGGCGTACCAGGTGCAGTGGGTGAACAAACGCATTGGCGTGCTCGATCCGGCCGTGCCGGTCCCCGCACCGATGAGCCCGCTAAATGCGCCTGACTCGCCGACGTGGCGCGATTGCCAGTTGCGCACACCGACGTCGGAGCGCTGACAGTTCACGGCGGAATAATTGACGCGATCCACCTCGATAAACGGCGGCGCGTTTCGCGCGAAGGCACGAGCGCGGGCGGAAGAAGGGGCACAGGCTCTTCTTCGGTTTTGTCTGGGAGCTCGCGTCGTCGCCAGATGACGTAGATGACCGGATAAATCAACAATTCCAACACCGCTGAAGTGATCACTCCGCCGATCATCGGTGCGGCGATGCGTTTCATGACGTCGGCGCCAGCTTGCATAACGGGCGACCACATGATGGGCAGCAGTCCGAAGAGAATTGCGCAAACCGTCATGATCTTAGGCCGGACGCGACCGACAGCGCCTTCGATCACGGCGTTGTGTAAGTCGCGCATGTTGTTCATCCGATCTTCACCACGAAATTTTTCCCATGCATGATCTAGATAAAGCAGCATGACGACACCGGTCTCGGCATCGAGCCCGGCGAGGGCGATGAGTCCTACCCAAACTGCCACGCTCATGTTGTAGCCGAGGATAAAAAGCAGCCAGAAAGCGCCGATGAGCGAGAACGGTACGGCGAGTAACACAATTGCAGTTTTCACCAACGATTTCGTGTTCATGTAGAGGAGCACGAAAATGATCAGCAGCGTGAAGGGGATCACGATCTTGAGGCGCTCCTTCGCCGCCTGCAAATATTGAAACTGACCGGCCCATTCAATGTAATATCCAGGCGGATACTGAATGCGCTGGCTCAGCTGTTGCGATGCCTGGCGAACGTAGCCGTCGATGTCACTCGTGGTGATGTCCACAAAAACGAACCCGACCAATTTTCCGTTCTCACTGCGCACGGAGGGAGGACCGGTTTTGTAACGAATATCGGCAAGGGATTCGATAGGCACTTGTGCACCGGTAGGCGTGGCGACGAGCACGCGTTTGAGTGCATCGATGTCTTGCCGAAAATCCCGCGCGTAGCGCGCGTTGACCGGGTAACGCTCGCGCCCCTCAACGGTGGTCGTAATGTTTTTTCCACCGATAGCTGACTCGACGATATCATTCACGTCGCCAACTCTTAGACCATAGCGCGCCGCGGCTTCACGGTTGACAATGAAGTCGAGGAAATAGCCGCCCACGGTCCGCTCAGCGAAAGCACTGCGGGTGTTTGGCAAATCGGTGAGTTCTTTCTCGATTTGCACGGCCAGCTTTTGGATTTGGCCGAGATCGGGGCCAAAAACTTTTACACCAAGCATGCTGCGGAAGCCGGTGGCAAGCATTTCGGTGCGCGTCTGGATCGGCATCCAGAAAATGTTCGCCATGCCAGGCGTCTTGATGTTGGTGTCTAGCTCAGCGAGCAGCTTGTCCCAGGTCATTCCCTTTCGCCACTGGCCAGGAGGCTTCAACGCGACAACGGTTTCGAACATCGACAACGGCGCGGGATCGGTTGGCGTGTCTGCTTGGCCCGCTTTGCCAAACACAGTCACTGCTTCGGGAAGTTTTTTGAGCTGGCGATCCTGGATTTGCAAAATTTTTGCAGCCTCGGCAATGGATATTCCCGGCACAGCTGTGGGCATGTAAAGCAGCGTGCCTTCGTTGAGGGGCGGCATGAATTCGCTGCCAAGTTTCTTGAACGGAAAGATCGTGAGCGCTAGAAGGAGCGCGGCACAGGCGAGCGTAAACAGGCGATAGCGCAGCACGAAATTCGCGACCGGTTGATACGCCCAGATCAAGAATCGATTGACTGGATTTTTGATCTCGGGTGTGATTTTGCCGCGGATCAAAAGCACCATCAGCACGGGCACCAGTGTCACACCGAGGAATGCCGCGAAGAACATTGAAAAAGTTTTAGTGAATGCGAGTGGCTTGAAGAGCCGGCCTTCCTGTGCAGTGAGCGAGAATACCGGAATGAAGCTCACCGTGATGACGAGCAGCGCGAAAAACAGTGAGCGACCGACGCTTTTCGCAGCGCCGATGATTATCCCCGCGCGCTCACCGGTGTTCGGCTCGCGTCTGTGTTCGTCACGGAATTGTTCGAGCGCCTTGTGCGCATTCTCGATCATGATGATCGCCGAATCGACCATCGCTCCGATGGCAATGGCGATGCCGCCGAGCGACATGATGTTCGAAGTCAGATTCATCCACCACATCGGGATGAACGCCAAAACGATCGCGATGGGCAGCGTGATAATCGCCACCAGCGAGGAGCGCACGTGCCAGAGAAAAACAACGCAGACGAGCGCGACCACGATGCTTTCTTCAATTAGCTTTTCGCGCAATGTCGTAATTGCGCGCCGGATCAACTCGCTGCGATCGTAAGTCGGCACGATGCGCACACCGGCCGGCAGGGACGATTTGATCTCGTCGATTTTCTTTTTGATGCCACCGATGACATTGAGCGCGTTCTCGCCGTAACGCATCACAACAATGCCGCCAACGGTCTCGCCTTTGCCGTCCAGTTCCGCGATCCCGCGCCGGATATCGCCGCCGAGATGCACGGTGCCGACATTCTTCACGTAAACTGGCGTGCCTTTATCGACTTTCAGCACAATGTTTTCGATGTCGGCGACGCTTTTGATGTAGCCGCGGCCACGCACGAAATATTCCGTGGTGGCGATCTCGAAAGTCTTGCCGCCTACGTCGGCGTTACTCGTTTTGATCGCACTGACGACATCGCTGAGCGGGATGTTGTAGGCGACGAGCGCGTTGGGATCGAGATCGACTTGGTATTGCTTTACGAAGCCACCGACGGGCGCAACTTCCGCGACACCTTTCACCGACTCGAGTGCGTAACGCAGGTTCCAATCCTGAATGGAACGCAGCTCGGCCAGATCATGTTTTCCGCTATCGTCAACCAGCGCGTATTCGTAAACCCAGCCCACGCCCGTCGCGTCGGGGCCGATCGTCGGGTTCACGCCCTCCGGCAGCGAGCCGCGCACTGAATTCAAATATTCAATGACTCGCGATCGCGCCCAATAAATGTCGGTGCCGTCCTCGAAGATGACGTAAACGAACGATTTGCCGAACATCGATTCGCCACGCACGAATTTTACTTTTGGGGCGGCGATGAAGACGGTGGAAATCGGATAAGTGATTTGGTCCTCAACCAGATCGGGCGAACGTCCCTCCCAACCTGTATAGACGATCACCTGTACGTCGCTCAGGTCGGGAATCGCATCGAGTGGAACTTTGAGAAGTCCGTAAACGCCGGCCGCAACGCCAAAGATGACGAAAATGAGGACGAGAAATTTATTCCGCGCGCTCGCCTCAATCAGTCGCTCGATCACAATTGGCTCCGTTTATTGCTGAAAATCTTTAAGTGCGCCTTGAATTTTCGATTCGGCGTCGATCAAAAAATTCGCGCTTGCCACGACGCGTTCGCCTTCGTTCAAGCCATTGTTGACGGCGTAAACGTCGCCGAACTTTCCGCCGAGCTCGAGAACACGCGGCTCGAGTTTGCCGTTGCCTTTGTCGACAAAGGCGATGTTGCGCTTGCCTGTGGGGATGATCGCGCTCACCGGCACGACCAGTGATCTCCCCATGTCCATGTCGAGCACAAGATCGACATACATGTCGGGCTTGAGTTTTAATTCCGGATTCTGAATATCCAGTCGCACTCGGCCGGTTCGTTTCACGTTGTCAATGAAGGGATCAATGAGCGTGATTTGGCCCCGAAATTTTTCGCCGGGGTAAGAGGACGAAGTCACCGTCACCTCCTGTCCGGTTTGAAGCATCGGTAATTCGTCCTGATAGAACTCGCCCCAAACCCACACCACAGAGAGATCAGCCACCTCTACAAGCGGAGTGCCCATCGCAACGTTCGCCCCTTGCGTGACAGGAAGGTTTTGAACGACGCCATCAACTTTCGAGAGGATCGGGAGCGACTCCTCCGCCTGCCGTGTTTGTTCAATTTTCGCGATCTGTTCGTCAGTGACGTTCCAGAGCCTGAGCCGGCGTTCCGCCGATTCGATCAAACGCTGGAAATCTTCGCGTGCCGAGTGCGTGCTCTTCGGTGTGCGGTCGCGCGAGCGCAGCAAATCGATCAGTTCGCGTTGCGTAGTGAGCAACTCAGGGCTGTAAAGTTTCATCAATGTTTGATTTTTCTTAACCAGCTCGCCGGGAGCATTGACACCAAGCTCCTGCACATAGGCAGCCGTTCGTGAGACAACGCGCCAGACTCGTTGTGTTTCCGGCACGACACGACCCACCGCGCGAATGCTGTGACTGAGCGGCTTCGTTGCCACGGTGGCGAAAGTCACGCCGATCTGTTGCTGGCGCTCGACCGGCACGACGAATTCGTGCGACGGCGATGAAGTCGCGCTGCTGCCGGTGGGCTTTCCAGCCAGCATTGCCGCGTGATCGTGGTGAGGCGCGTTTTTAGTGGAGCTTGCCGGCGTCACGCTGTCTTTCATCACCGGCACAAGATTCATCGAGCAAATGGGGCATTTACCGGGATCCTTCGAATGCACCGAAGGATGCATCGTGCATGTCCAGTAATCGATGTTGCTGTCTTTACCCCCTGCGCCACCAAGTTTCGAGCACGCGGCAGGCGTGATCGCAAACAGCAATACGGCAATTGCCAAACGGAAAACGGGATTGTGAAAAAGTTGTTTCATTTTGAGTTCCTCCTTTCGGCGGAATTTTGCGGTGAAAGCCAATCTTCGATGCCGACGATGGCGTCGAGCTCTGCGACCGCGACCTGGTAGTCGGCAAGATGATTTACATGCGCCGATTCAACGTCTTGCAAGACCCGCTGAGCAGTGATTAACGCAAGAAAGTTCGCGCTGCTTGTCTCGTAGGCGGCTTGATTCGACTGCACCGCCTGCCGCGCCAACGGCAGAATTTTGTCACGGTAAAGCTCATAGTGATGAGCCGCCGTTTCGATTTTCTTGAGCTGATCGCGGACCAGGCCGAGCGTTTCGCTGCGCGCGGTCTCGAGATCATGTTGCGCGCTTTCGAAATTCCGCCGCGCTTCGGTTACTCCGGCGGAATATTTCCTCGGATTTGCAAAAGGCAGAGGAATGGAGGCGCCGACATCAAGTTCGCTCACTGCTTGTCCCGCATCGTTGTATCGCTGCGCTTGAACATCGAGTGTCGGATCGGGGAACCACTCGCGCTTCGCAAGCTGGACCCGGAATCTTTCGGCTTCGACCCGATTTTGGGCACGCTGCATTTCGGGTCGCGCGCTCAGCGCAATGGCTTGCAACGCTTGCAATGACAAAGGCCGTGGTTGAAAAGAAATCTGCGTCGGCTCGCCGAGTGGCGTCTGCGCTGGCCGATTCATCAACACGTTGAGCTGCGATTGCGCGTCTGAAATTCGGCGGAAAATATCGGACTGTGCTTCGAGCAGCTTGGCCGCGTCGGTTTGCGCAGTGAGCACATCGGCCTGACTGGCGTTACCGACTTCGTAGCGTTGGCGGCTTACTTCGGCGAATTGATTAAGCAGGTCGACGTTTCGTTGGTTTACCTCGAGCTGCACATATTCGTTCGCAAGCCGATGAAAGGCCGTGCGGGCGCGCGCGAGTACATCGAGTTGGGTCCTCCGAAAATCCTCAAAGGTCGCTCCGGCTTCTGCCGTCGCTGCTCGCGCGCGGCTCAAATTTTTTCCAGACATTGGAACTTCTTGCTGGAGCATGAAGCTTTGATCCGTGAACGCGTTCGGCGGGATCGAGACGTAGCGCGCAACGCGCGACCTTGCCTGCGCTGTCAGGTCTTCCCACGCGGCGGCTTGCGGCACGCGCGCCTTCATCGCTTGCCACTTCTCCTGCGCCGCTTTGATTGCCGGATTATTCGCGAGGACCGCGCCGGTCACCTCATTAAGCGAAAGGCGGCCTTGTCGAACTGCACTTTCGTTATCTCCGGCCTGTGCAGTCCGAAACGCTAAAGCTAAAATTAAATTAAAGAGTAAGGGGTAAGTTGTTTTCATTGATCCAAGAGAACGGTTGAAGTCCAGGCATGCCGGTAAATGGGCACACCCCGAGCGATCAGCGTTCTTGGATCAGATGAGAAACGTGCAGAGCAGCGCGAGCTGCGGCGGTGAATGCGCCGACAGTGATGTAACGTGGAAGCGGAACTGCTCAGCTCCGGCTTCATAACTTGAGAAAGGCAGCGCGACAGGTACAAAACAGATTACGCTCAGTTGCTGAGCGGAATCAGCTTTCGCAAGCGGCTGCGAGGGCGCAGCTGTGTTCTTTGGCGATGTCGCACAACAGGTTTTGTTAGCGCAGCAGCTTGGTTGGCAAGCCTTTTGACTTGGCGCGTTGACGAGCATGCACGATCGAGCGGCAGATCCTATTGGAGCCGCGACCAGCGCGACAGCCACCGCCACCGAAATCAAGATCCTGCGCAGCATTGAATCTGGCTATATCACAAGTGAGACCGCGCGTCGAGGAAAGTGTTCATGGCTTTTCTAGTGGTAGGGACGCCGCGCCGCGGCGTCCGGACAGCGCAGCGCGCTGTCCTACCATCTTGCCGGCGGTTTTCGTTTGCATTTCTCCGAGCATTTTGCGAGGAAGAAGATGATATTTCATCCAGAATCTTGAGGAGAGAACCATGAAAACTGAAACTTTGGAAACTGTAGCAAAAAAACTGGTCGCTCCGGGGAAGGGGATCCTGGCAGCCGATGAAAGTTCCGGGACGATCGAGAAGCGATTGAAAAGCATCAACGTTCCTTCGACGGAGGAAAACCGTCGCGCGTATCGGGAAATTTTGTTCACGACCAAGGGAGTGGGGGAATTTATCAGCGGCGTGATCTTGTTTGACGAAACCATTCGGCAGAAGACTCGCGACGGTCGCGCCTTCGTCGAAGCGCTGGAGCAGCAAGGGATCATTCCGGGGATCAAGGTGGATAAAGGCGCCAAGGCGATGGCCAATTTCCCGGGCGAGAAAATTACCGAGGGCCTAGACGGCTTGCGCGAACGGCTGAGGGACTATCGACAGCTAGGTGCACGCTTTGCCAAATGGCGCGCCGTCATCGCGATCGGGGACAAAATTCCAACACGCGCATGCATTGACGCGAACGCCGAGGCGTTGGCGCGCTATGCAGCACTTTGTCAGGAAGCGGACTTGGTGCCGATCGTCGAGCCGGAGGTGCTCATGGATGGCACACACACGATCGAACGGTATTTCGAAGTGACCGAGCAAACGCTGCGAAGTGTCTTCAATGCGTTGGCTGAGCATCGCGTTGTGTTGGAAGAAATGCTGCTGAAACCGAACATGGTTCTTTCGGGCAAAGAATGTCCGCACCAAGCGTCGGTGCAGGAAGTAGCGGAAGCCACCGTGCGTTGCATGAAGCGTGTCGTGCCGGCGGCTGTTCCGGGTCTGGTTTTTCTTTCGGGCGGGCAAACGGATTTGCAAGCCACTGAAAATCTCAACGCCATGAACCGAATTGAGAGTCTGCCGTGGCAGTTGAGTTTTTCCTTCGGGCGCGCGTTGCAAGCGCCGGTCCTCAAAGCGTGGAAAGGCGAGGCGGCAAATGTCGCTGCTGCGCAACAGGCATTTCATCATCGCGCTTGGTGTAACAGCAAAGCGCGCTTCGGCAAATACACCGAAGAGATGGAAACCGCGAAAGCGGCATAACGCTTCAAGCCATTTGATAAATGTGCAACGCTATAGCCACGGCGCGCTCGTCGCCGTGATATGATCGTCATTACCGCTCTTGGCCACGCGCTCTGGATGGCGTTCGCCATGCTGTTGGAAATCTTGTGGCCGCTCATTCTCGGCTTCGGTTTGTCGGCGCTGGTGCAGGCGGTCGTTTCTAAAAGCGAAATGACGAAATTGTTGCCAAATGATTCCCCAAGATCCCTCGCGATTGCCTGCGGTCTGGGCGCAGCGTCGTCCTCCTGTTCCTATGCGGCGGTAGCTCTGGCGCGCTCGATCTTTCGCAAAGGCGCCAATTTTACCGCGGCGCTGGCGTTTCAGCTTGCCTCTACAAATTTGGTCGCTGAGCTGACGATTATCATCATTGTGCTAATGGGGTGGCAATTTGCAGCTGCTGAATTTGTGGGTGGGCCGTTGATGGTTGTTCTCATCGCGCTGCTGTTCAGAAGATTCTTGTCGCGCAAGCTCGTTGCTCAGGCGCGCACACAGGCGGACAAGGGCCTCAAAGGCAAGATGGAAGGTCACGCCGAAATGGACATGAGCGTGACGGGAGGTTCGCTGTGGCAGCGCATCGCATCGAAAGATGGCTTTACCGCGACCAGTCACTACTTCGTCATGGACTTGGCCGCCGTATGGAAGGATATCGCCGGCGGTTTATTAATCGCGGGAGCATTAGCGGCATGGGTGCCGACCGACTTTTGGAAGGAATTTTTCCTTGTGTCGCATCCAGTCGCTGCAAAGTTCTGGGGACCACTCGTCGGACCGCTCGTTGCTGCCAGTTCGTTCGTTTGTTCCGTGGGCAACGTTCCGCTCGCTGCTGTGCTTTGGAACGGCGGCATCAGCTTCGGCGGCGTGATCGCATTTATTTACGCGGATCTGATCGTGCTGCCCATCATCGATATCTATCGTAAGTATTACGGTTGGAAAATGGCAGGCCTTATCGTCGGCGTTTTTTATGTCGCCATGGCTCTCGCGGCGCTGCTGATCGAGTTCCTTTTCGAATTGCTGGGGCTGGTTCCTTCTCAGCGCAGCGCTCAAGTCGTCGAGATGTCCATCAGTTTCAATTACACGACTTTTCTGAATATCATCTTCCTTGTCATTGCCGCACTTCTTCTTGTGCGATTTTTTAGAACCGGCGGACCGAGGATGCTGGCCCACATGGAGTAAATCGACTTGTCTTTCGATCGAATTGAGTGCGCACTTATTTTGCTTTCCGATAACATAAAACACACGGTAAACTGCGCAGCGTTACAGTAATCCTCGACAACTCACAGTCATGATAGTTCGACTCATCGTCATTCTATGCGTTTCGCTATTCCTCGTATCCGTTTTGCCGCTTCTTGTTTTCGGGCAATTGCAACACCCTGTGCCTCTGCGGCAACCCACAATACAGGTCCCGCCAGCAACAACAACGAGTTCTCCGCAGGTCAACACCCTGACGAGAGAAGTGAGCAAGGCCGATATCTCTGCCGGAATCAAAAGTCACATCAATAACGAGCGGAGAAGAGCCGCCGACAAAAAGTTTCATATCAATTACCGAGGCAGAAATCTGGCGCTCGATTTGATCAAGGTCCACGATGATCGCCTTGCCAATGTCGGCGGCGGCAAATATTTTGCCTGCGTCGATATGAAAGGTGCAGACGGCAAAATTTACGACATTGATTTTTTCATGACCGGACAACCGGGCAGCATGAGCGTCACGGAAACCTCCGTTCACAAAATCAACGGCAAGCCACTCTACAATTGGAAAGAACAAGGCGGCGTTTGGAAGAAAGTGCGGGTTTCGTAAGCGCGCTAGATGGAAGATAGCCATCTTGGCTGTCTCGCCAGACAGGCTTCCAGCCTGTCGATTCCGCGGGCACAACGGGCAAGATGCCTGACTTCCGAGCAACCCACAAGCGACGCGCTTGCCCTACAAGGGTTCGTCCGCCAGTTTCTTCCCAATGCCGAAGATCCTTTTCATCACCACGGCGATCGATTACACAAACTCGCCGCCGCACGTTGGCCACGCCTACGAGAAAGTGCTGGCCGATGTAATCGCGCGCTATCATCGGCTTAAAGGTGAAAAAGTTTTCTTTCTGACCGGCGTGGATCAACACGGCCAGAAGGTTCAACAATCCGCTGCGAAAGCCGGCATTCCTCCAGCTGAATTCGTGAAGGGCATTACGCAAAAATTCATCGACCTCTGGAAAAAACTGGATGTGAAATACGACGAGTGGGCAGAGACGACGAGCGACCGTCACAAGAAAGTCGTTCAAAGAATTTTACAGCGGCTATTCAACGAAGGCGAAATCTATAAGGATAAACAAGCCGGCTATTATTCAGTTCGCCAGGAACAATTCCTGACAGACAAGGAGCGCGGAGCCGATGGTCAGTTCGGTCCCGAGTGGGGACAGGTCGAATTTCGAGAGGAAGAAAATTATTACTTCAAGCTCTCACAGCACAAAGACTGGTTGCTTCGGTATCTCGATAATCGCAATGACGCAGTCATTCCCGACTTTCGTCAGAAAGAATTGCGCAATGCAGTCGAGAAACTCAGCGGAGACTTGTGCATCTCGCGTCCGAAATCACGACTCAATTGGGGAATCGAACTGCCGTTCGACAAAGATTTCGTTACCTATGTCTGGTTCGATGCCCTGACGAACTACATCAGCTTCGCCGGTTACACTGTACGGGAAGCTGACAGCTTCCCCTACAATTCTCAGCCGCAGGAATTCCGGGACCGTTGGCCTGCGTTACAGATTATCGGCAAAGACATTCTCGTTCCAGCGCACGGCATCTACTGGCTCATCATGCTGCACGCGATTAGATTTCCCGACGATCAAATGCCGCAGTTGCTCGTCCACGGTTGGTGGAACCTTGGCGGTGCAAAGATGAGCAAGAGCGCGGGCAACATCGTCGATCCGTTCGTGCTCGCAGATAAATACTGCGCCGAAGCGCTGCGTTATTACTTGATGAGCGACATTGCCACCGGCCAAGACGCCGACTTTTCTGAGGAACGCCTCGTCGAACGCTACAATGCCGATCTGGCAAACAATCTGGGGAACCTACTTAATCGCACCCTCAATATGATCCACCGATATCGCCAGGGGAACATAAGGAAGTCTGCTGCCAGTAGAAAACGGCCGCCTGACGTTGTCGACGGATACAAGCAGTTACTTGGCGAATACACGGCGGCAATGGCTGCGATCCGGCCCGATGTAGCCATTGAACGTTCGCTATATCTCGCGTCTGTCTTCAACGGATTTATCGAATTCGAATCACCCTGGAAGCTCGCAAAGTCAGTGACGCCAGAAGATAGTAAAACCTTGGAAGAATTGCTGTATGACTGCGCAGACTCTCTCCGGATTATTGCGATTTTGATTTCGCCGATGTTGTCGCGAGCTGCGCACGGAATTTTCGATCAACTGAGTTGGAAGATGGAACTGAGCGGAAAAGAAGAGCGGTTCTCACTCGCAGACGCAGAGTGGGGGAGGTTGCCAGATGGGCATCTGGTCGGAAAACCAACACCTTTGTTCCCGCGGATTGAAACGTGAGCTTTGGTTGACGGTCCTAATCACACGCGCCTTTCAAGCAACGGCGTGGGATTTATAGGAGTTCCGGCGACGATCTGACGACGGCCAGATTCCTCTGGTCATCAGTCGAGCATCTTCGATAGAGCCGCTGTCACTGCTGCTGGAACTGTGATTTGCTTGCGTTTCCCGGGAAGCACTTCGTTGACGAAAGTTGCAATCCACTCACGGGATGACGCGAGGCTGACAATTTCAATCTGAGTAGGGGTCAACACACGATACTGAATCGTCAACTCGATTGGCGACTGTTCACCGTGCAAATCGAACGCCACGTAGATTTCTTGTTTGTCGCTGTTGATTTTTAATTTCGTCATTCGTCCGAATTTCTTAAGGTCAACATCGAGTCCGAATTTCTCAAGGTTGAAGTTATTAATCACCCGGGACGTGAAGAGTTGTACTGCCGCATCTTTGGCCTTGTTCGCGATGGTTTTCGCAGACTTGGAGATCATCGGGTTTTTGCAAGGACAAGAGTAGCTCGTGCACCTGCCCTTGGGGATAACCGCTTCGGATTTCGGCTCACCAGTTCTGCAGAATCGGCGCTCCCGTGCAACCCATCCGGCTTCCTCATTGTGCGCATTCTTCAAAGGCAGCGGGTTCTCCCCGCAGATGAGCGAGAACTTCGCCGGCAAAATGGAGAGAGCCAGTAATCAAAATTGGATTTGGTTTCGCGCGTGCGACATCCAGTGCGTCACCGACAGATGGAGTAGTGGAGATTGAAGAGCGACCGCTCCGGTCGCTGGCAGGCGAAGCGCCTGCCCTACAAATACGAGAAATGCTAGTTAGAATTTTTGCCAACACTTCTGGATCTGCAGCGCGTTCGCTGCGGATTTTCGGGAGAAGAATTGAGTCGGCAATTGGCGCGAGCGCTTCACAAATGCCGCGCAAATTTTTATCCGAGAGAACGGCAAGGATAAGTGTTGCCTTCTGATCGCCCAAAATTTCGCACCACGTATCGGCAAGCACGCGCGCAGCAGCAGGATTATGCGCGCCATCAATGATTGTGCGTTTGTCCCACATCTGAAAACGAGCGGGCCAATTGATAGTGGCAAGTCCACTCGCAATCGTTTTGTCATCGATCTCGATCTTTGCGGCATGAATTGCTGCAATTGCCACGGCGGCATTTTGCTTTTGATGAACACCACGCAGCGCAATTGGTGACCGTTCGTAAGGTTGAGTTACAATTTGCAGTGGCGCTGCGCATTCGGTGGCGCGTGCGTGAATGACTTTTATGGCCTTGGGTCGCAGCGGCGCAGTAACAACAGGGACTCCGCGCTTAATGATTCCCGCTTTTTCTCCCGCGATCTGAGCAAGCGTGTTTCCCAGCCATTCCTCATGATCAAAGTCAATTTGTGTAATTACTGAGACATCAGATTGGACGGCGTTCGTCGCATCGAGCCGTCCGCCTATGCCAGTTTCAAGAATGACCACGTCGATATTCGCTTCGGAAAAACATTTCATCGCAAGCGCGGTCGTCACTTCGAAAAATGTCGGATGCGGATCCCAATCGGCGACTAAATCGCGAATCGTGGTCAAGCCGCTGGCAACTGCTTCTTTGGAAATCATTTCGCCATTTACACGAATCCGTTCGCGGAACGTGACGAGGTGAGGGGATATGAACAGGCCGGTGCGATATCCTTGCGCGCGACAGATCGAATCGATCATAGCGCAAACGGAGCCTTTGCCATTCGTGCCCGCGACGTGGATAACCTTGGCTGTAGAGGCGCTTGTGCCAAGCGCCGGGCGTTTGACACAAATGCCGCCACAACATTCAGCGAGTAAACGCCGGATGTTTTCCAAGCCAAGCTTGATGCCGAAACGCTGAAGGCTGTAGAGCCAGGCGAGCGCCTCTTTGTAGGTCAAAGGTGGTTGCGGCACCGCCTCCTTCGCTTTGCTAGGGCGTGCCAAGGAGGCCCCTCCCACTTTCACGGCGTGATAGCAAAGTAACTGAGCAATCGGCTGATTTCTTCGCGCAGTTTTTTGCGATGCACGATCATGTCGATCAAACCGTGTTCCTGGAGAAATTCAGCGGTCTGAAATCTTTCCGGCAACTCCTGATGAGTGGTTTCCTTGATCACTCGCGGTCCGGCGAAACCGATCATGCTCTTAGGCTCGGCGATAATAACGTCGCCCAGCGAAGCGAAGCTGGCCATTACTCCAGCCGTGGTCGGGTTTGTGAGAACAGAAATGTACGGGAGTCGTTCCTGTGCATGTTGCGCGAGCGCGCCGCTTGTTTTTGCCATCTGCATCAGGCTCAACATTCCTTCGTGCATCCGCGCCCCGCCTGAAGCAGCAACGATGACGACGGCGCAGCGCTCGGCCGTTCCATATTCAATCGTGCGCGTAATTTTCTCACCAACAACCGATCCCATGGTTGCGGCGAGAAAACCGAAATCCATCACCGCGATGGCCACCTGGTATCCATCGAGAATGCCATACCCACTGATCACAGCATCGAGGAGGCCAGTGCTCCCCTGGTATTTCTTGAGCCGATCTTTATATGTGGACATTCCCGTAAACCGCAACACGTCCACCGATTTCAAATCAGCATCCGTTTCTACAAAGGTGTCCGGGTCGAGCAGATTCTGAATCCGCTCCTTAGCAGGTTGCGCAAAGTGATAGTCGCAGCGGGGACAGACTCGTTGATTTTGCGCGAGCTCGATTTCAGGCACGACTTCCGAACAACCGGGGCACTTCTGGAAAAGACCACGTGGAATGTCCCGCTTCCTGCCGCCCTCTGCCTTAATTGCTGGCTTTTTGAAAATTGCCATGAGATTTATGCGCGTGCTGCCGTAGCCGCGTGAACGGAGAGCGCACCAGCGCGTTTCAAAACCCGCGCGCATTCGCTCAGCGTGGAGCCAGTTGTCAGAACATCATCGATTAACAGCACCCGCAAATCTCGCACGTCTGCGTTTTTTCGTAAACGGAATGCGTTGTGCAAATTTTCCATGCGCTCGGATCGATCTAGCGCGGTTTGTGTGGTGGTGTAGCGAATGCGCTCGAGCACCCGCTTGGAACGAATCGATGTCTGCGCGCTCAGCAATGCTGCAAGCAAGCTCGCTTGATTAAAGCCCCGTTCTCGTAGCCGCGTAGCGTGCAGGGGCACTGGAACGATGATGTCGAATCGGCTGCCACGAAGCCGTTCGTCATCCAGCGCAGCATGGAGCCAGCGCCCTACAAGATGACGCAGGTAAATTTGGCGTCCGTATTTAAATTTGTGGATGATTTCGCGAACGATACCGCGACCCCGGTATGCGGACACCGCTGCGTCAAAGTGAATCGTGCGATGGGCGCAGTTGGCGCAGGTAAACTTGCTGGTAATGGAGCCTTCGAATGGCTCGGAGCATTTCTGGCAAAATGGCGCGACAATGCGGACGGCCTTTGCTTCGCACTGATTGCAGAGATACTCGCCAGCTCGAACGTTTTTCTCGCACATTGTACAAACTGGCGGGTAAAGAAGCGAAACCACCGCTTCCAATGGTTCAAACTGATGAAGCGCGATCATATTTCAGCCAGGTTCGCACTATTATCCACGTTATTGCCGCTACGCCCAACGGCACAATTCCAACAAGCAGATTTTTTCCCACCCAGGGAAGCGCAACCATTTGCCGATGCGTTAGCCAGCTGAAAGCGCCGCCCCCGAAAATTAATCCAGCATGGAAGCCGATTGGCAGCCACAACGAATGGGTATGCACACGAGCCACCGCAAGGATGCAGCCGAAAAGAAATAATGTCGCAAAGGCGGACGCCAGCATCATGGGGTCGCCAACTCGTCCAAACGAATGGGCGATCGAATTCAAGCCCGAGGTCCATGTCACTATGGCGGATGTTCGTTCCGGCGCCTTCAAAAAATGAACTGCTGCAAAGACCGCGGAGACGGCAAGGATGGCAAAATACTTTCGACCTGTCCTAAGTAAAACGCCCAAAACAATGCCGCGAAAAAACGTCTCTTCGATGAACGGAACGATGATTGAAGCAACAAGCACCTTGCCAAGTCGCGTCCAAGCAAAGGTGTGCCGAAATGAGTAAACGTGAAATGCAACGAGCAAAGCGCTGCAGCAGAGCAGGGGAATTAACGAGAGAAGAATTCCGGCGCATAGATCGCGGCCCCAACGTGGATTGTGTGCAAGGCCAAGGTCATCCATGGAACGCACATGGCTGAAGCGCAAAAGCGGCCAGAGCAGGAGCGCAGCCGCGATCAGGACAGACCGATGAAAGAACGTTTCGAAACCGTACTTTGCCAGAAAGGAAAACCTATCGTGCGCGGCAAGCCACTGAGCCGACCAAAAAAGAATTGGAGCGAGCAGCGCTGCTACGATAACGATTCCAATAAAATAGACGGCCAATTTAGCTACGTCTTTCAAGGCGGCTAATGTAAGGTCTTAACGCAATGCGGAGTCAACATATATGGACGGACAGGAATCAACATGGGCAGAAACGCGAGGTGCGAGCCACAAAGTTCGGTGGCGCGTGGCGGTTCCAAGCGAAAACTGCCGGCGATCTTGACTGGACCTATTATGAGCACCCGTTGTTAGACGACTTGTTAGCGTTAAAAGATATCCTGGTGCGAAAATACCAGCGACGACGCGCGTCGAGCGAAGATGTCGGATCTGTGGAAAAGCTGATTCAAGAGGAAAAGGCCGGTGAATGAAGGTAGGCCACAATGGATGAATGGAACATAGCTCCTGACATCACGATCCTGGTTAAAGGCTTCACTGGATGTAAAGTTCCGCTCGCTATTACTTTAATCTCTGAAAAATTATTTGCCGTATTCAAAGGGTTCGCTCAGTTAACCAAAGCCGTGGAAGCCCTTCGCGCGTCAACCAGCGAGGTCTGGCGATCCAGCAATGCTTCTGCGAGGAAAGATGCCGAAGAAGTTACGGCTTGATCAACTTCTCGTGGGGAAGAGGTTGTTCGCCAGCCGCGAGCAGGCGCGACGAGCAATAATGGCCGGCGACGTAATGGTCGGCACTCGGATCGCAGCGAAGCCATCAGAGCTTCTTGAAGAACAAGCGGCGATCACGGTGAAGCCGGCGCGAAGATACGTCGGCCGCGGCGCTCTGAAGCTGGAAGCCGCGCTCGATCATTTTAACATCGACGTAAACAGAAAGACGGCGCTGGATATTGGCGCCTCAACCGGCGGGTTTACCGATTGCATGTTGCAACGCGGCGCCAAAAAAGTTTATGCGGTTGACGTTGGCCACGGGCAATTGGATTGGACGCTGCGCAACGATCCACGCGTGATTGTTCTCGAAAAAGTGAATGCACGATCTCTCTCGCGCGAGCACATTCCGGAACTTGTCGATCTTTGTGCGATTGATGTTTCCTTCATTTCGCTGACTTTAATCCTCTCGAACGCATTCGACTTGATAACCCTAACAGGAGTGATTCTCGCGTTGATCAAACCGCAGTTCGAGCTGCAACGCTCTGAGGTCGGCAAAGGCGGAATTGTCCGCGATCAGGGCTTGCACCAAAAGGCACAAGACAAGATTGTCACCTTTGTGACGCGCCTTGGCCACGTGGTGACTGGGATTGTTCCGTCTGCGATTACAGGCGCGGACGGGAATCAGGAATTTTTTGCATGCATGCCAAAACGATCGGCTTAATAGCCCACACGGGGAAGCCAGGCGTTGCTGAGTTGATCGGCGCAATCGCCCGGGAGTTCGACCGTTTTTCAATCTCGACGCTGTTCGAAAAGGAAACGGCTCAAATTGCCGGCAAGAAATCGGGCCTCTCGCTAGCCGAATTGGGCGCAGCAGCAGATCTTCTCGTCGTAGCTGGGGGTGACGGAACGATTCTGCATGTGGTTGGCCAACTTGGCGAGGTCATCAAGCCAATCTTTGGCATCAATATCGGTTCGCTCGGCTTCCTGACCTGTGCGAGTTCTTTGACCTATCGTGAAGCGGTGGAATGCATCGCGGGAGACCGGATTAATTTTAGTCAGCGCGCGCTAATCGAGACGCGAGTTAGCTTGGGCGACAAAAGGACAGGCAAAATGATTGCGCTGAACGATGCAGTGTTGAGCCGCGGCGAACTTTCGCGCCTGGTTCTATTGCGCACACGAGTTAATGGTGAAGCGCTCACTGAGTTCAACGCCGACGGTTTGATTGTCGCGACGCCGACCGGTTCGACGGCTTACTCGTTATCGGCTGGCGGACCGATTCTCGATCCTGAGTCGGGCGTTTTCGTGATCACGCCGATTTGTCCACACGTCCTCACAAATCGATCAATCATTGTTGCAGAAGGATCCATAATCGAAATCGAAGCGAGCGATCCCGAGTATCCGGTCTTTCTGACGGTGGATGGGCGCAAGCCGACCCTCGTCGAGCGAGGATCAATTGTCACGATTCGCAAAGCAAAGAGAACGCTTCCGCTGGCGTCGCTGCCGGAAGCCTCGTTCTTCAGCGTAGTCCGGCAAAAACTCAAGTGGAGCGGGAGTAACGTCTGAGCAGCAATGTCGTTCGGCGGCAAGATACGCATTTGAATTTTCGGCAAAACGCGCTAAAATGCGCAACCATGCTCTCAAAGTCATTCATTCTTAGCTTCGTCGGTTTACTACTTATAACGTTCACCGCGTCTGCCGGCACATCGGTTGAAGGGGTCGTTAAAGATCCCGCCGGCCGTCCAATCAAAGGCGCCGATGTCCGGATTGAAACGAAAAAATTTGCCAAAGTGGTCAAGACCGATGCCCGCGGCCATTACATCTTCGATGGCTTAGGAGTGGGCACTTATAAAGTCACTCTTGTTCAAAATGGACAAGTCAAACAGTCGCTCGACGCCAAGACGCAAGCCGGCAAGGCTACCCAACTCAACCTCAATCTGGCCGCGGCGACAGCGCCGGCCAAGAAAAAGACACACATGGTTTATATCCGTCCTGACGTAGACACACATATTGGCGGCGGTGGTAAATGGGTTGAGGTCGATGAGAACGGCAACCCCGTAGGAGGTAACACCGGATCTAGCAGCAATGTCACGAACGTCAGTGGAACCGCCGTGCAACAATCGCAATTCAAGCCTCAGGTGAACCGAGTGGGTCGTTGAAATAGTGCGACCTTAGATTTACGCGGCGGAGCCTATTTCTATTCAGCTGCGTTGACAGGGAGAGGAAGGTTTCGTTGCCCTTCTCATCCGGCGACCGGTCTTGTCTGTATTTATCAAAAATTACACGTTCTTTTTCTTGGTGTGCGTGCTGCGGACCTGATAGTCCGTATTGGCCATGAATCTTGTGAGCACGCCGGATGGCCGCATCATAAACCTTGAACACCTCACATACGCAGAGCGCACAGGCGAGTATGTGATCTTGCATTTCACTGGCGCAGGTGACGCTGGTGCCAGCTCGATTCTCAGGCTTAAGCAAGGCGAAGGCGCAAGGCGGGTCTGGGCGTATCTCGCCGAAACACGCACGGCAAAGATCGAGCCGACGCTTTAACGGCTGAGGGAAATCGGCACCAACACCTAGCGATTTTATATGACATATATTGTCTGATGTTATAACTGAGCAAGGCCATATTGGTCTGATCGCTTTTTCACAACCCGCTCCGCTGAGTTCGCCTTACGCAGAGCTCTTTCGAATTAGCCGAGGCTTCACCTCAGCGCGCCGGGAACGCGTTTGCGAACGCCGTTGAAATTGTGGCCAAACCCGATAAATCGAATCGCCTATTCGCTACCTTGACCTTCCTGTGGCCGGTGTTAGCGTCGCGAAATTTCCGTGACGCAGATATGATGAAGACTTGCCGCAGCCGTTCGATTCTTTGCCTGGTAATCGGCGCGCTTTTCATTCTTGGCTCCGCAGGACCAACTCAGGCAGCTCAGGAGGTTCTCACTGGAAGCATTCAGGAGATGATGTCTCCGGAGGAATTTAAGGCGGCAGGCTTAAATAAACTCTCGTCCGAACAGCTGGAAAAGCTGAATGCGTGGTTGCAGGGATACCGGGAGGCTACCGAGAAAGTCACTGAGAAGAAGACGGAAAAGAAGGTTGCTTCGCAGCAATCGTTCTTCCACCACGACCCGATTGTGAGTCGAGTCGATGGTTCATTTGCCGGCCTTAAGGGTCACACACTAATCAAGCTGGAAGACGGAACGCTTTGGAAACAAGCCAACCTCGACGATCACGCGGATCCAAGCCCGATCGATCATCCCGGAGCGGCTGTGGTGTGGACGGGTCTTGGTTACAAAATGCGGATTCAGGGCGTGGCGGAATTCTATGTTAATCCGGTGAAAACACCTAAATGATTTTACGCCAGTGTGATTTACGCCAGCACCTGCGTTGCGGCCGCGGTGGACATCAGTCGAGCTAGGCCAAACTCGCTGTGCATCAGGCGAGCTGCGCGCTCCGCATCTTTTTCGTCAATCACGACCGCGATCTTGATCTCCGAAGTGGAAACCAGTTGAATGTTGATTTCGGCGCGGCCCAGGCACTCGAACATTCGTGCCGCGACCCCCGAGTGCGATCGCATCCCAATTCCAACGACACTCAATTTCGCCATGCCACTTGAAGTATTCAGGCGTTTCGCGCCGATCTCCCCGACCACCGGCATCAGGATTTTACGAGCATTCTCCAGTTCATCCTCGTGAATCGTGAATGAAACGTCGGTCGTTCCGCTGATCGACGCATTTTGCACAATCATGTCCACGACGATGTGCGCCGCGGCGACGTTGAAGAAAATTCGCCCCGCAATTCCCGGTTCGTCGGGCACTCCAGCGATGGTAAGTTTCGCCTGATTGCGATCGAGGCTGATCCCGCGAATCACTATGTCTTCCATGCTGGGGCTTTCTTCTTTCGCGGTTGTTCCCCTGCTCTTGTTGAAGCTCGAGCGCACCTCAAATTCCACGCCGAACTTTTTGGCAAATTCCACGGCACGCGATTGCATTACCTTTGCGCCGCCACTGGCCATTTCGAGCAGCTCGTCGTACGCGATTTCGTCCAGTTTTTTCGCCTCTTTCACAATTCGAGGGTCGCAGGTAAAAACTCCATCGACATCGGTGAAAATCTGACACGCGTCCGCGTTCAAGGCGCCGGCCAGGGCAATTGCCGTTAAGTCCGAGCCGCCGCGTCCCAGCGTAGTCGTTTCTCCTTCCGGAGTCTGTCCCTGAAAACCTGCGACGATCACGATGTAATCGTCCGCGAGAAGTTCGTGAATTTGCTTCGGACTGATGTTCGCGATTCGTGCCGCGGCGTGGTTACGGTCAGTTAAAATTCCCGCCTGCGCACCTGTTAGCGAAATGGCTCGTCCGCCGAATGCGTTCACAGCGATAGCGGTCAAAGCAGTGGCGGCATGCTCGCCAGTCGATAGCAGAATATCGAGCTCGCGTTCGGTAGGATGCGGCGATACCTTGCGCGCGAGTTTGAGCAAGTTGTCAGTGTCGCCGGCCATGGCAGAGATCACCGCCACGACCTGACAGCCCTGGCGTTGTGTTTCAACGAGCCGGCGTGCTACGCTCTGGATACGCTTGGGAGTCCCAACAGACGTGCCGCCATATTTTTGAACTATAAGAGGCATGTCAGATAAAGCTTAATTCCACGTTTTTCATAACTGCCATTGCGAGCAGAGTCGAGGCTGCAACGCAGCCGTTGAAGGCGGCGAGGCCAGGCTTTCAATCCCGTTGCCTAACTCACCGGAAGGTTCACGGGATATCTCGACTTCGCTCGACATGACAGGTGGTCGGCGCGCTACAGTCCAATTGCGCGTCGCACATCATTCACTGTCGCTGCTACTGGTTTCAATTCTTCCATTTGCTGAATTATCGCGTCGGGGTCCTTCAAGCCGTGCCCTGTGACTGTGCAAACTATCCGACTCGCCTCCGGAATTTTTTGAAATGAGTACATCGCTTCATGTGAATCGCAGCATTTGAAAAGCCCGGCGATTGCTGCTGCGCTTGCCGGTTCCACGAAAATTCCTTCATTCCGAGCCAGCCAACTCTGCGCTGCGACAATTTCTTCGTCGCTCACCAAATCAATCGCTCCGCGCGATTCAGCGATGGCGGCGCCGGCCTGTTTCCAGCTTGCCGGATTCCCGATTCGAATTGCGGACGCGATCGTTTCCGGTTTTTTAATAACCCTGTTGTGAAAGATCGGCGCCGCGCCAGCCGCCTGAAATCCAATCATCGCCGGCAGTTTGGTTGATCTTTCCTGTGCTTGATACTCACGGTAACCCGCCCAGTACGCAGTGATGTTTCCGGCGTTGCCGACTGGCAGTAAATGAAAATCGGGCGCATCGCCCATTTCATCGACAATCTCGAACGCCGCGGTCTTCTGTCCTGCGATACGGTCCGGATTGATGGAATTTACAATTGCGAAATCGCCGCTCTCGCCGAGCTCGCGCACGATTCGCAGGGCGTCATCAAAATTGCCATCGATCGCGACGATCTTTGCTCCGTAAACAAAGGCCTGCAGCAATTTGCCCGTCGCGATTTTTCCCGCGGGCAGAATCACGACGCACGAAATTCCTGCGCGTGCTGCATAAGCGGATGCCGACGCGGAAGTATTCCCCGTTGACGCGCAGATGATCGCCCTTGTGCCGCGCTCCAGCGCTTTGGACACGGCCACGGTCATGCCGCGATCCTTAAACGACCCCGTCGGATTGACTCCCTCGTTTTTGACAAAGACTTCACAGCCGCGCCCAACCCGCTCGCTTAATTGGGCACAATAAACCAGTGGAGTACCCCCCTCGCCCAGAGAGACAATCGGTGTCGAGTCAGAGATTGGAAGAAATTCGCGGTAATGTTCGATCACTCCCCTGCTCCGCCGCGATTTTGCTGTTGCCGAGTCCATCTAGATTTCTTATGCGAAGCAAATCCGTCCGATTGTCGATCTAAAAGCGCGATGTAAAGTCAACCGTATGCGTGCCCTTAGCAAAGAAGATAAGCTGCGGCTCTTGACCACGATGCTGGAGAGTCGCCATGCGGATTTGCGCGAGCAGAATCTAATCCGGCAAGGCAAGGGACATTTTCACGTTTCCGGAATGGGTCATGAAGGGCTGGCGGCAGTCTCGATCCAAATGGAACCGGGCGATTACATCGTTTCGTATTATCGCGACCGCGGACTCGTGCTCGGGCGCGGCATGACGACGCGTCAGCTCGGTCTTGAATATTTCGCAAAGAGAAACACCGGGAGCGGTGGGCGTCAGATGCCGTCGCATTACAGCAATGCAGACCTGCACATTTGGAGTGTGCCCACGCCAACCGGAGCGCAGCTGCTTCCTGCGTGCGGCATCGCCTGGGGCATTCAGCTCGATGGCAAAAAAGATCTCGTTGTGACCACAGTAGGTGATGCCGCGACTCGGCAGGGAGATTTTTTTGAAGCGCTCTGTTTTGCTAAAGAGAAGAAACTCCCCTTGCTCTTTCTCGTCGAAGACAACGCGTACGGCATCAGCATGCCCACGCGCAAAACTAATCCGCTCGCGTTGAATGTGCTCCAGTCCGAGGACTGGCGCCGAATCGACGGGCAAAACGTGCAACAGGTCTATGACGCCACGGCAGAAGCGTTCGGCAAGATTCGCGCCGGCGGCGGGCCGTGCTTTTTCTGGATCAAGATGGAGCGGCTCTCCAGTCACACTAGTTCCGATGACCAGAAACTTTATCGTACCGCAGAGGAACTGCGGGAGCTCGAAAAATTCGATCCGCTCAAGTGCTGGAAGGATCAACTAATCGAGGAAAGCATTATTACCGGAGAGGAGTTTGCCAAGCTCGACAGCGAAATTAAGGAGCGCATTCGTCGCGAGTATGCCGAGGCCGAAAAAGCCGAAGACCCATCGCCTAACGAGCTTCTCGCCAACGTCACCAAGCCGCCGCCAAAGCTCGACAGGGAAATCCTCCCGCCCGGGAAATATCGGATCGGCGACACCGTGAACAAGACCTTGCGCGCGGGCCTGGAGGAAGATCCGCGACGAATTTTGTTCGGGGAAGACATCGAAGATCCAAAAGGCGGCGTGTTCCGTCTCACCCAGAAACTTTCTAGCGAGTTCCCGAAGCAGGTCTTCAATTCGCCCCTAGCTGAATCGACCATTCTCGGTGTCGCCTGCGGCTTGGCTGCGTACGGAAAGCGTCCCGTGTTTGAGGTGCAATTCATCGATTTCATTTATCCCGGATTCAATCAACTCGTCACCAACATGTCGAATTTGCGCTGGCGCTCATTTGGCAATTGGAAATGCCCGGCCGTGATCTACGCGCCGTATGGCGCGTACTTGCCCGGTGGAAGCTTGTGGCACAGCCAGGCAAACGAATCAGCCCTCGCACATTATCCCGGCCTAAATGTCGTCATTCCCAGCACACCAGCAGACGCCGCAGGATTGCTGTGGACGGCGATGCACGGTGAGGACCCGGTGATTTTTCTAATTCCAAAGCATTTGCTCTGGGCTGAACACGAATATCCGGAGCCGATTCGAGCCGTCCCACTTGGACGGGCGCGTCAATGCACAAACGGCTCCGACGTGACGCTGGCCGCGTGGGGAAACACAGTCGAAAAATCTCTCGAAGCAATTGCGAAAATCGACAATGAAATCAGCATCGAGCTGATTGATCTGCGGTCGATCGTTCCGTGGGACAAGGTTGCAGTCGAAGATTCAGTGCGCAAAACTCGCCGGCTCGTTGTGGTGCAAGAAGACACGGAGAACTGCAGCGTAGGGCAAATGATTATTTCCCACGTCTCGAGCACACCTGAACTCTGGAATGAACTGATCAGTCCCCCGATTCTCGTCAGCAAAGCCAACGTCATGATCGGTTACAATCCGATCTACGAATACGCTGCATTACCGGACGTAGAGCGGATTACGGCCGCAATTCGCCGTTCAGTCGCAACCAAACATGAACGGGCAGCTGTAGTCCCGACTGGTCGGGATGATTCCGGCCGTGCCGAAGCAGAATCTGTGTTTGCTCAGCCGGGGTCAGCGCCCCCGGCTGCAGTCGATCACAGCAAACGGCGCGTGCAAAGCATCACCGTTCCCGTAATGGGCGAAGGAATTCGTAACGCGAAAATTGTTTCGCTGTTGAAAAAACCGGGCGACCCCGTCGCGCTCGATGATGAACTATGCGAAGTAGAAACCGACAAAGCCGTTTATCCGATCCAGTCGTCGTTTGCAGGAATGATGGGCGAATGGAAAACGAAAGTCGGTGACAACGTTGAGATCGGGCAGAAGCTTGGCACACTTTGGACGGAGGAAACATCGCTTGCAGATCAGTTTCAGGCGGCCACTGAAGTTTCCGTGAAGCATGGAGCTGTAGCCGCGATCGCTGATCGCGGCCGCGTAGCACCTGAAGCTGCGTTGAGGAAGCCAGGATCACCGATCCCAGTTCCAGCAATCGAGCCTGCGCTTTCGCCCACCATCACGCGCAAGCTCAGCCATGTTATTCCTGCAAACCTGCAGATCGATGCGCGATGGGACGTAATTCGAGAAGCGCGCGAGGCAGCGAAAAAGAAAGACCCGCAGCATGCCCCCTCCCCTTCCGTGATGACCGCGTGGTCAGTCGTTCGCGCGATGGAAAAACATGCGCCTTTCCGACGGCTGATTCTCGAAGACGATCAGATTGTTCAGAATGACGATTTCGATCTTGGCGTTGCGGTTGCGCTAGAGGACGATCGCCTGGCGACTGCGGTAATCCCAAATGCAAATAAAAAAAGCTGGCCGGACTTCGTAAACATTTACGACGAGGCTGTTGCTGCTACTCGCAGCGGTCGCGTTGACGCCATGAATGCTCCAGTGGTAATCACGAGTCTGGGCGCGTTTGGAGTCAAAGCTGGCGCGCCGATTGTCGTGCCGCCATCAGTCGGCACGATTTTCGTCGGCACGGCTCACCGCGAATTAATTCCTAACAAAAACAGAAACGAAAGCGCGGAAGTAATTACGCTCTCGCTCACATTCGACCACCGGGTTGTAAACGGCGCAGGGGCGGCGGCTTTCGCCAACGAAGTCAAAAAACAAATCGAAGGATTTAAGATCCCGTCTGAGAAAATACCTGCCGAATCCGCACGTAAGCGCTGAGCGTTTTTCTGGATTTACATCCAACCTTTCGATGCGCTTCGTAGCATTAGTACGGTCGATTTTCATCGACTGACTTAATCAACATCAACAGGAGGGAATTCTTATGGCACGAAAACTCGATGGGAAGAAAGTGGCCATCCTTGTGGCGGATGGCTTTGAGCAGGTGGAAATGACAAAACCGCGCGAGGCACTCGATGAAGCCGGCGCAGAGACAAAAATCGTTTCGCTGAAGACGGGCAAAATCCAGGGGATGAACCACGCAGATAAAGGCGACAAATTTGATGTCGATCTTACAGTGAAAGACGCGCATCCGGAGGAATTCGACGCGCTCATGGTCCCAGGCGGGCTGTTAAATCCGGATGCGCTTCGCCTAGATCAGAATGCGCTTGAATTCACGCGGCACTTTTTCCGAGAACACAAACCGGTCGCGGCAATCTGTCACGGCCCGCAGGTCTTGATTAGCGCGGACCTTGTGCGCGGCCGTAAAATGACTTCTTGGCCGGCGATCCAGGTTGATATGCGCAACGCGGGAGCGCGCTGGGTGGATGAGGAAGTGGTCGTCGACAATGGTTTGGTTTCCAGCCGGAAACCCGACGACATCCCAGCATTCAACAGAAAGATGATCGAAGAATTTGCCGAAGGCCGCCATAAGGCAGCCGCTGCCGCGTGACCGAAGCAGTCTCATTTCGAGCGCAGCTCTGAGAGCGTGATGGACTCCGCTGTGCCCCGGGCGCGTTGCAAACTTCATAGGTGTGATCCTCCGCTCCGTTCAGGATGAACGCCTTGTCGCGAAGCGCGCGACCAAATCGCCGTCCAATTGTAGAGCGTCCGCCAGCGGCGGACGCCGATCAACGACCGGCGTTTCACAGCACAAAGCTGGCGGGAGCCGAGCGACATAGACGGGAAGCCCGAATGGGTGAGCGAGCTGGCGCGAGCGAATCAAACGACCTACAATTTGTCAACGCGCATGCCATGACTACGGCCAACAAAATCACCGTCGTTCGGATTCTGATGATTCCCGCTTTTGTCGCGATGGCGATTTATTATGGCCAAAGTGTTCAGCGCGGCGCGCCGCTCGAGTGGGAACGCTTCACGGCCATCGGTATTTTCCTAATTGCTTCGTTAAGTGATGGCTTGGATGGATACGTTGCACGTCGATATCACCAGCGGAGTTCGCTGGGAGTTATCCTCGACCCTATTGCCGACAAAGGATTGCTGCTCAGCGGCATCATTACATTAAGCATTAGCAATTGGAGTGAGGTCGAGCCCTACTACGGCAGATTTCCAGTCTGGTTCCCCGTTCTCGTGATCTCGCGCGATGCCATCCTTTTCGTCGGCGCGGCCGTCTTGTATTCGCTTATTGGCAAGCTGCACGTGAAACCGAGCTGGACAGGCAAAGTGGCGACTGTTTTACAAATGGTCGCCATCGGCTGGGTGATGCTGCAACTACGCCTGTTTCCCCTTATCTATGTCGTAATTGCAGCAGGCTTTTTCACTTTAGTCTCCGGAATCATTTACGTCACAGACGGCGTCCGGCAATTACAGGCTGCGGGCCATGCCCACCCGTCGAAATCATAGATTCGGCCTGCTCCGGTGAATGACGCGAACATCCTGCCGAATGTCGCAATCGTCGGCCGGCCAAACGTAGGCAAATCGGCGCTGTTCAATCGTCTTGTCGGTCGGAAGATTGCCATCGTTCATGATCAACCCGGAATCACACGCGACCGGATTTCTGCGATTTGCACTCGCGGTGCGCGGCCGTTCACCCTGTGGGACACCGGCGGGATTTTCGGCGTCGGCGAACGTGAACTGAGCGCGCAAGTACGCTGTGCTGCAGAGGAAGCGCTGAGCGAGAGCGATCTACTTCTTTTTGTTGTCGATGCGAAGGACGGGTTATCGCCCATCGATGAAGAGCTGGCGCGCATGCTGCGCAAGTCCCAAAAACCTGTCTTGCTCGTGATCAACAAAATCGACAATGAAAAGCACGAGCCGCTGGCAGCAGAGTTCGATTCGTTGGGTTTCGAGCCGAGCTTTGCGATCAGCGCGGAACACGATCGCAGAATTTCGAACTTGCTCCGAGAAATCGATCGACGCCTCCCGGCAGCCTCTCATATCGAGCATCCATCGAGCATCCAGTATCCGCTGGCCATAGCGATTGTCGGTCGCCCAAACGTGGGCAAATCCTCGCTCATTAATTCCATCGTGCGCGGCGAGCGCGCGATTGTGAGCGAATTGCCCGGAACCACCCGCGACGCCGTTGACATTCTTTACGAGCGCAGCGGACGGAAGTTCGTTTTCATTGATACCGCTGGAATTCGTCGGCGTGGGAAACATTCGAGTTCGGTCGAGGTTTTCAGCGTCATGCGCGCGGAGCGAAGTATTCGCCGCGCCGACGTCTGTGTTTTGATTGTCGATCTTACGATGGGCGTAACCGCCCAGGACAAACGGATCGCGGGATTGATCCAAAGAGAGCGCACGGCCGCCATTCTTGTTTTGAACAAATGGGACTTGATCCGGCCGCAACGGAACCAAAAGCAAATGATCTCGCGGCTCGTCGATGAAACACGCGCGAGAATTTTCTTTCTGGAATTTTCTCCGGTGCTTATTGCATCTGCGCTCACCGGCGAAAACATCGACCGACTATTTGCGCTCATCGAAAAAATCCAACGCGCGGCCCGGCAACACATAGGCACCGGAGTCTTGAACCGATTGCTGCGACAGGCTTTCGAGGCACATCCGCCCCCGATGGTGAAAGGGAAACGCTTGAAATTATTTTACGTAGCGCAAACAAGGAGCGGCGGTTTCCTCGGGCGCCGTAGCCTCGGCGAAGGCGGCCAGTCCGTCGAAGGAGTGCTTGAGCGCACGCAACGCCGTGAAAAACCGCTCCGGCCTCCGGAATTCGTTCTCTTCGTGAATGATCCCCGGCTGATGAACGAAACTTATCGTCGTTATCTCGAAGCTCGCATTCGCAAAGCCGAACCTTATCCCGGCTTGCCGATCATCCTGACCCTGCGCCCCCGGGCGCAAAATATGCCAGAAACAAGGCGCAGATTGCGTTCCTCTGCGAAAGCGTCACCAAGGAGGCATTTGCATCGGGTTTAATCGAACGTTCTCCCAGCGGAATATGTCTGACCAGACCGTATGAAATCGACGCAGGAAATTACGCAGGAAGTGAGGGAACTGGGGCAATGGATTCCAGCGCTCCGCCAGCAAGTCGCTCACGTTGTAGTGGGTCAGAAATATTTGGTGGACCGTCTTCTGCTGGGTCTGCTCGCCAATGGCCATATCCTGCTCGAAGGCGTGCCCGGGTTGGCCAAGACGCTCACGGTGAAAACGATGGCCGCCTGCATTCAGACCGGTTTTCAAAGATTGCAATTCACGCCCGACCTTTTGCCGGCGGATTTGATCGGCACACTCATTTACAACCCGCGCACCGGCGAGTTTACGACAAAGCTTGGCCCGATTTTTTCAAATTTGATCCTGGCCGATGAAATCAATCGTGCGCCGGCCAAAGTACAAAGCGCGTTACTGGAAGCGATGCAGGAGCGACAGGTCACGATCGGCGAACAAACGTATCCCCTCTCAGATCCCTTTCTTGTTTTAGCGACGCAAAACCCGATTGAACAGGAAGGAACGTATCAACTGCCCGAGGCGCAACTCGACCGATTCATGTTCAAATTAAACATTGGCTATCCGCACAAACGCGAGGAGCGAACCATCCTCGATTTGATGGCGACTTCGGCACCTGATTTGCGAGTCGATTCCGTAATCGAACCGAAGCAGATCATTGCCGCGCGCAATGTGGTAAACGAAATCTACATCGATGATCGAGTAAAAGATTATATCGTCGATGTGGTCTGGGCGACGCGCGAGCCTGCCTCATATAATTTGCGACTGGAAGGACTGATTCGTTACGGCGCTTCGCCACGCGCGACGATTTATCTGGCGCTGGGCGCGCGCGCCCATGCGTTCCTGAACGGACGCGGGTACGTCACGCCGCAGGACGTAAAGAGCATCGGCCCCGATGTGTTACGGCATCGGATCATCGTTAGCTACGAAGCCGAAGCCGAAGCGGTGACCAGCGAGACAATCATCGAGCGGATTTTTGCGGGCCTGCCTGTTCCTTGATGCCGAGTGATGGAAGCCGCTGAGATCCTAAAAAAAATCAGGACGCTCGAAATCAAGACCCGCGGCCTGGTCGAAACCGCATTCGCCGGCGACTACCGCAGCGTTTTCAAAGGACGCGGGATGAACTTTGAAGACGTGCGCGAATATCAGCCGGGCGATGAAATTCGTTCAATCGATTGGAACGTCACAGCGCGAATGGGCAACGCGTTTATAAAAAAGTTTACCGAGGAACGCGAGCTAACTGTAATGCTGGTTGTCGATGTCAGCGCCTCAGGGAATTTTGGAAGCACAACGCAATCCAAACGCGAGTTGGCAGCGGAGGTCGCCTGTTTACTCGCCTTTAGTGCCATCAGAAACAATGACAAAGTCGGCCTGATCCTTTTCACCGATCGCGTCGAACTTTTTATTCCGCCAAAAAAAGGCCGGTCTCACACGCTGCGACTCATCCGCGAGATTCTGTTTTTCAAACCGCAGGGGCGAGGGACGGAGCCGACGTTGGCGCTGGATTACCTGAATAAGATTGTCACACGACGCGCGGTGGTTTTCTTCATCTCGGATTTTCAGGCGCCTGACTTCTCGCGAGCGCTCGCAGTAAGTGGGCGGCGGCATGATTTCATAGCCGTGCACATTCGTGACGAACGAGAAAGCGTATTGCCGAATATCGGCATGATTACATTAGAAGATGCCGAGACTGGAGAACAGATCGAGATCAACACGGCTGATCGCAAAACGCGCTCTCTCTTTATGGACGTTGTTCGTGGGCGCGACACGGAACTTTCCCGCACGCTGCGGCGGAACAACATCGATTCGATCGCGTTGCAGACAGGAAAAGATTATCTGCCGCCGCTGCGCTCGTTTTTCAAACAACGAGGGCATCGGCTCGGTGTTCGATGAATTGGATCGTTAAAGCGTTAAACCATTGAAGCATTGAAGCGGGTGGAAAATGAAAATGTTGAGCTTTCTCGCCGAAGAATTCCACGACATTACGCCGCCGGTGGATTATTCACTGATTCCGCCCTGGCTGGTGTTTGTGATCGTATTTGTGGCGCTCTCGCTTCTAGGCCTGGTGGTGTGGTTGTTCGCGAAGCGCCGCAAACCGGCGCTGCCCCCAAAGTTGCCGCGCGAGATCGCGCTGGAAGAACTCGAACGAATTAGCCGCGAAATTGAAAAGATGAGCCCGTATCAGTTTAGTATTCGTGTGTCCGATATTTTGCGAAAATACGTGACGCAGCAGTACGGACTGCCGGCGACGCGACAAACCTCGATCGAATTTCTGACCGCGCTGGCAAAGGTCTCGCCGTTCTCCACCGAAGAAAAATCGTTACTGGAGGACTTCTTGAACCGATGCGATCTGATTAAGTTCGCACGCTACGAAGCAACAACGTCGGACAGCGAATTGCTGCTGGGAGAAGCGATCCGTTTCGTAAAAGGAGGCGAGCTTGAGACGGCTGGGTCAGAGATATCTCAAATTCGCTCGACATGACGAAGTTGTTTGATTGGTGGCCGGCAAACAGCGCGCTGACATTTGCGCGCCCGTGGCTGCTTTTGTTACTACTGGCGATCCCATTGCTGGCGTACTTGCGAGGCAAACGCGGGCCAGCTGCGGCGCTGACGTATTCATCCACAGCGACCCTTCGGGCAATCGGAAAACAAAGTGCCGCACGCGCGGGAAAAATTCTGAGAACACTGCTACTGGCTTCGCTCGCGATCTTCGTGGTTGCGCTTGCGCGTCCTCAGCTCGGCAAGAGCCTTACCCAGATCGAGGCGAGCGGGATCGACATCATGCTCGTACTGGATGTCTCCGGCTCGATGCTGACAAAGGATTTCACGATCGGCGGACAAGAAGCGACGCGTGTCGATACAATCCGTGAAGTCACACGCAAATTTATTGAAGAACGGCCGAACGATCGAATCGGCATTATTGCATTCGCCGGTCGCCCTTATGTCGTCAGCCCGATGACGCTCGACCATGATTGGCTTTTACAAAATCTGGATCGCGTGCGGATAGGTCTCGTCGAAGATGGCACTGCGATTGGATCGGCCATGGCAGCAGCAGCCAATCGGCTAAATGATAAACGTTCCAAGAGTCGCGTGCTCGTCCTGTTGACCGATGGAGAAAATAATGCCGGCAAAATTCCACCAAACACCGCCGCCGAGGCGGTGAAAGCGTTAAAGATTCACTTCTATGCCATTGGCGCCGGCATCAACGGAATTGCGCCAGCGCCAATTTTCACTAACCGAGGCCCCTTAACCGATGCGCTGGGCAATATTCTCTACGAAAACCAGCGCGTGGAGTTTAACGAGACCGGTCTGAGAGAGGTCGCGAAAATTGCGGACGGGAAATTTTTCCGAGCGACTGACACGAAATCGCTCGAACAAATTTATGGCGACATCGACAAGCTGGAGAAATCGACAGTCAGCGTGAAGAAATATCAGCAATACCGCGATCTGTTTCCGCTGTGCCTTATGGGTGGATGCGGGCTGCTGGTCGCGCAAATGCTTTTGGCACACACCGTGTGGAAAAAACTACCGTGAGAAGCGAACTTCCAACGTCCAACGTCCAATTGTGGATCTGTTACGCGATTGGCAATTGGCAATTGGCAATCATATGACCTTTGGCGCACCAGAATGGCTTTGGGGATTGTGGCTGATGCCACTCCTCATTGCGCTCTTTATCCGCGCGGAGCGTCGCGGGCACCGGCGGCTGCAGGAGTTCGTTTCCGCGCGTTTGCTGCCGCAGCTTGCGGGAACTCTGAATCGGCCGCGGCGCATCATAAAGTTTGCGCTCCAGTTGCTGGGACTTTCTCTGGCCGTCATCAGTCTTGCGCAACCGCGCTGGGGTTACACGTTTCAGGATGTAAAACGTAAAGGGCTCGATTTGCTGATCGCCGTGGACACATCGCGCAGCATGCTTTCTAACGACGTCCAACCGAACCGGCTCGAACGCGTGAAGCTCGCGATGCAGGATTTGATCAATGACCTCCAAGGCGATCGTGTTGGCCTGATTGCTTTTGCCGGGCGCGCTTTTTTACAAGCACCACTTACAATTGATTACGACGCCGCTGTCGAGGCCATCAACGATCTGGACACGAAGACGATTCCCGAAGGCGGGACCAACATTTCCAGCGCCATTGCTCTTGCCACGCAGAGTTTTGGCAAGAGCGCAACAGGAAATCGCGCGCTCGTCATCTTTACGGACGGAGAAGAATTGAGCGGTGATGCCGTAAAGATGGCAAAAGAAGCGGCCGATGCGGGTGTGCGAATTTTCACCGTGGGCGTCGGAACACCGCAGGGCTCGCTGATTCCCATCACCGGCGAAGATGGCCAAACAGCTTTTGTAAAGGACTCAGCCGGTCAAGTCGTCAAATCGAAGCTGGACGACAAACGTTTGCGCGAAATCGCGCAGGCCACAGGTGGGTTTTATATTCATTTGGAAAGTGGACCACGTACGATGCAGCAAGTTCAAACTGAAGGATTGGCAAAAATGCAGGCTGCTGAAATGGACGTGCGTTTGTCGCGGCGTCCAATTGAGCGCTACGAGTGGCCGCTGGGAGCGGCGTTAATCGCTCTCGCGTTGTCGATCCTCATTCCCGAGCGAAAATCCGCCACCGTACGGATTCGCCGTAGCGAACGCATGCGCGCGAAAGCTCATGTTCCTGCGGCCGCCAGGGCTGCGGGTGCGACGGTTGGTCTTCTAATCTTTCTTTCTTCATTTGTGTTTGCTTCCGCCCCGGGAATTGATTCCTATCGTGACGGGAAATTCGAAGATGCTTACACCCAGTTTCAGCAGACGCTGAAATCGCATCCGGAATCGCCTGCCGAGGACAAGCTCCAGTTCGATTCAGGCGCCGCGGCTTACAAATTGAAGGATTACACCAGGGCACTGGAATCGTTTAGTCAGGCATTGCTTTCGCGAGATACCGGTTTGCAGAGCCGCGGTCATTACAATCTCGGCAACACGCTTTACCAACGCGGCGAAGCGGAAAAAAGCGACGATAAAAAACTGAGCGATTGGACAAACGCCCTAGACCATTATCAACAAACGCTCAAGCTCGATCCGCAAGATAAGGACGCCAAAGATAACTACGAGTACGTCAAAAAGAAGATCGAGGAGTTAAAGAACAAGAAATCGCAACAACAGCCCTCCCCTTCCCCGTCCCCGCCGCAAAAGAACCAACAGAACCAACAACAGAACAAGCAAGATCAGCAACAGCAGAATCAACAGCAACAGAAGGACCAACAACAGCAACAGCAGAACCAGCAGCAAAACCAGCAGAACCAACAGCAGCAGCAAGGTCAGAGCCAGCAAGAGAAAAAGGATCAGCAGCAGCAATCACCAGCTCAGCAATCGCAAAACAAATCGGCTAACGACAAAGACCAAAAGAAAAACGATCAAGCCCAGGCGAAGAACGAGCCACAAAAGAAACAGCAGCAACAACCGGGCGAGATCCCGTCTCCATCGCCGTCGCCAGGCGCGGAAAATCAGCAGGCGAACCAGCCTTCACCATCACCAGGGGAACGACAAGCTGAAGAATCTCCGAGCCCAGGTGAAGGTGAAAATGAGATGCCCTCGCCCTCGCCAGGAGAAGGTGAAGGCGAAGGCGCGGAACCATCAGCTACGCCCGCAGAATCGCCGCAGAAAAAATTCGCCGGTGAAGTGAAAGGCGCAGGAGAAGACAAGTCGCAGAAGCCGCCTGATAAAAGCGCGCAGATTGCCGAGGCTGAATTGGAAAAAGAGGGCCAGATGAGCGAGCGCCAGGCCCTGGCGCTTCTTGAATCAATGAAAGACGAAGAGGCGCGAGTTCGACTTGATGAACGCAGAGTAAAGCGCCATGTCTATAACGATTGGTAGCCGAGGTTTGGGATTCGAATGGTTGACATTTGATTGAAGATGGGACGCGCATTCTTGATTGGAATTACGGCGGGAATTCTCGCGACCGGTTTCGCATTTGCCGATTCGCCTGCTGTCACCGCGGTGCTAAGTAGCTCGGAGACCGTTGTCGGCGAAACAGTTGAATTGCAAATCAAAGTAACCGGCCCCGGCGATGCCGCGCCACCTGAAGAGATTTCAATCGACGGGTTGGAAATTCACTCCACCGGACAATCGCGACAATTCGAGATCCACAATTTCAGTACTAGCTCGAGTGTGATGTACAATTACACGATCCTCCCACTCCGGGCGGGCAAATTCACGATCCCGCCGCAAATAGTTCACGCCGGCGGCAGCTTGCTCAGGACGCCGGAGCTGACATTAAACGTCGCGGACTCACCAGGTCGTTCGTCTAACGCGAGGCCGAGTCGTGGCACGCAGAGTCAAGCAGTCCGCGCAAGCGATCTGGTTTTCGCCGAATTGATTGTGCCAAAAAAAACTGCCTACGTCGGAGAAATCGTGCCTGTGCAGATCCAGATGGGATTTGACCCGCGGGTGCGTCCAAGATTGATCGAGCCACCTGAAATCACCGGCCAAGGATTTACCGCGCAGAAATTACAGGAATCCGGCCAAAATTCAGAAACCATCAATGGCAGACCTTACGACGTAGTCACATATAAGACTGCAATCACAGCGGCGCGTGCTGGAAAATTTGAGCTCGGCCCGGTGAAAGCCAAAGCACAAGTTCTGGTTCCGCGTGCGCGAAGCGCGCCGCGAACCCGATCGCGTTCGCCATTCGATCTGTTCGATCTGGATGATCCGTTCTCGGATCCATTCTTTAGCAATCCGTTCGCTCAAATGGGTGAGCGCCGCGAGGTAGAGATCAAAAGCGAACCTGTAGCGCTGGAAGTCAAACCGCTGCCGCCAAACGCGCCCCCGAGTTTTTCAGGCGCGATTGGGAATTTTGCGATGACTACCGATGCCAAGCCCAAGAGCGTGCAAGTGGGCGATCCCATCACCGTCACAACTGAAATCGCGGGGCGCGGCAATTTCGATCGCGTCAATGCCCCAGTGGTGGAGGACGAGCGCGGCTGGCACAAATATCCGCCGTCTTCCAAGTTTAAGCAGGACGACGAGGTCGGCATCAGCGGCACAAAAACTTTCGAGACTGTGCTTTCGCCTAACGAGAAGAAGCAAAGCCTGCCGTTGCTCGCATTTTCTTATTTCGATCCGGTGAAGGAACAATATGTAACACTGCGCAGCGAAGCGATGCCGATCACCGTGCAGGGCGGGACGGCTGCTACGCAGAATGTCGCGACGTCACAGCCGGGGTCGCCGACCCCCGCTACAGCGACGCGCGTCGTACCGGCGGCCGCAGCTGCAACCAAGCCGCAGGATATTCTTTATCAACTCACGGAACGACCGCGCGCAACGGAATCGTTTGCACCAATTTATACACGTCGCGTCTTCTGGAGTGCGCAATTAATTCCCTTACTCGCTCTGATTGGATTTGCGGTCTGGAAAATTCGAAGAACGAGGATCAACAATCGCCAGGCACAACGAATCGCTGCGCTGCATCATGAAGCGGCCGAGCTCATGCACAACTTGCGTCGTAAAGATGTGTCGCCACGAGAATATTATGCCGAAGCCTCCAGAGTCGTCCGGGTAAAAACCGCGCTGGCATCCGCCGGTCGCGGGATCGATCCGAACATCGTGGACGCGGAAACCGCGGCGGACACTTTCAAGCTGAACAGCGACGGGCGCGACCGGCTACGCCGCTTATTCGAGCAAAGCGACGAGTGGCAATACAGCGGAGCGCATAACGGCCCGGGAAGAATTTCCCCGGAAAACCGCCGCGAGGTTCTGGAGTTGATTGAAAATCTGCGCGGATGAAACGTTTTCAACAAGCGTCGGAATATAGGCCTGTGGCCTGTGCGGCCAGTGGAGATTTTCTCCGCTGCGCGCGATCCAGCGGGTTACAAACCCGCTGGGCGCACAGACTCAAAGTCTATGTTTCAACCTGCGTGTTCGTTTGCGCCTTTTGGATTTCATCCGCGTTTGCCCAAGGAGACGTCGAGTTTGCAAAAGCAAACCAGGAGTACGCCCAAGGCCATTTCAAGGAAGCGATCTCTGCTTACGAGGGGCTCATTCGCGACGGGCAATGGAGTGCAAATGTATTTTACGACCTTGGCAACGCTTATTTTCGCGCCGGTGATTTTGGACGCGCCATTTTGAATTACGAGCGTGCGCGCGCCTTGGAGCCGCATCATCCCGAAGCAATGGCGAATTTGCAGATCGCACGCGACGAGGCGCACGCGCTGGAGCTCCGGCGAAGCTGGCCGGAGCGTCACCTGCAATTTGCAAGCGTCAATCAGTACAGTGTTACCGCAGCTGTCGCTTTCTGGGTCGCCGCGTTTTGTTTGGCCGTGCTGATTTTCACGCCTCGCCGATCAGCCGCCATGAAAAGCCTGCTAGTTGTAATGCTTCTGATTTTTGCCGGAGCGATGTTTGCAATCTGGCAACTCGACCGCGGAAGCGAAGGCGACGCACTGGCTATTGTGACAGGCAAAGATGTCCAGGCACGTCTCGCGACTGCGGACACAGCGAACGCTGTTTTGGCGTTGCCTCCCGGTAGTGAAGTTAAAATTCTGAGTACGCGCGGTGATTGGATCTACGCAGCGCTGCCGAATAATCTGCGCGGCTGGATTCCGGCGAAGAACGCCGAGCAAGTGCGATTGTAGCGGTTCCTGTAGGGCGTCTGTGCCAGACGCCAGCAAATTCCCGCAGTAGGCGTCTGACACAGACGCCCTACAAAAGGCCGGAGTTTGCGGCGATTCCGAATCACCGGTAGAGAAATTGTATGACTCCAGAGATGGAAATCGGCACCGATAGAAAGGCGCTGCAAATCAATCTGGATCCGGCCAAGTACGGGACGTTTGCAGAGATTGGAGCGGGCCAAGAAGTCGCGCGGCGGTTTTTCCGCATCGGCGGCGCCGCCGGCACCATCGCCAAGACCATGTCTGCCTACGACATGACATTTAGCGATGCGATCTATGGACCGGCGGACCGCTACGTCAGTCGGGTCCGTCTCCAGACAATGCTCGATCACGAATATAATCTTCTCATCGAGCGGCTCGACGCGAAATTCGGGGTGGAAAAAACCTTCTTCGTCTTTGCAGACACGGTAGCAGCGCGCAGTTTTAAACAGCGCAGCGAATCGCACGGCTGGCTGGGCATGCGCTTTCAATCAGAGCCGCGCGCGCAACCGAGCCAGATCATCATCCACGTGCGGTTGCTCGACCAAACCAACGTCGAACAACAGGAAGCCCTTGGCGTGATCGGAGTGAATCTCCTTTACGGGGCGTTCTACAATCGCCAGCCGGAGAAATTAATTTCGTCGCTTCACGAAAATCTCGATTCGGGGCGGATCGAGGTGGACATGATTAAATTTTCCGGACCCGTCTTTCAAAGCGTCGATAACCGATTGATGAGTTTGCAGCTTGTCAGCCAGGGTCTCACGAATGCCGTGATGTTTAAGGCGGATGGCGAGACGGTTCAGCCCGCCGAAGTGTTCTACAAAAAGGCGATCCTGGTTGAGCGCGGGAGTTTCCGGCCTGTAACCTGTGCCACAAACGACATGCTGGATGGCGCGCGCCGCGTGTTTATGAAGCACTGCGATTGTTCGGAGGGCGAGGTTGTCGTGCTCATGGAGATGACGCTGGAAAATTTGCTCGCCGACGGCCAGGTTGATCACGCCGATTTTCTCGCTCGCGTCGATATTCTCCGTGCATTGGGACGAACCGTCCTGATCTCGAAGTTTGGCGAATATTATCGGCTCGCGGCGTATCTGTTTCGTTACACCAACAGGGCAATCGGCCTTGTCATGGGCGTGCCAAGCTTGATCGAGATTTTCAACGAAAAATATTACACGAACCTGGAAGGTGGAATTTTGGAGGCGCTGGGCAGGATGTTTAAGGGAGGGTTAAAACTTTATGTTTATCCGATGGTTGATGAGGCGAGCGGGAAACTCATCACCGCAACGCAGATCGAAGTCGCGCGCAATCTTCGCTCGCTGTTTCAATATTTGATCGACAATCGATACGTCCAGGAAATCACCGATTATCATCCTGAGTATTTGCGAATTCATCCGCCGGATGTCTTAATTAAGTTGCAATCTGGAGACAGCAACTGGGAGCGAATGGTCCCATCGGAAGTCGTGCACATCATCAAGAAGCGTGAATTTTTCGGCTACCGCAGATCGATTGCCGCGTAGCCCACCTATCAGTGTCATTCCGAGCGAAGTCGAGGAATCTCTGATCTTAAACGCAGCAATAAAAGTCCAGAGATGTCTCGACTTCGCTCGACATGACAAAGCAGTAAGGAGAAGGTGTTTCGGAGAAGCCAGGTGTATGAGAATTGCTGTCGCTCAGATTTCATGTTCGCTCGGCGATCCGGAAGCGAATCTTCTTAAGGTTCGCGACTTTTCTCGCCGCGCCAAAGACGAGGCGGGCGCGGAGCTGATCGTTTTTCCGGAGATGACTGACACCGGTTACTCGATGTCGGTGATCCGAGAGCATGCCAGCGATTGGACAA
>DASYDT010000119.1:0-5065 GCA_036499425.1 Candidatus Udaeobacter sp.
GTCACGCGTCCGTCATCCCATGAAGTATAGTGCTTGCTGGCTGTCGCCGTGCCGTAGTCATAGTCACCCGCATAAGTCGCTTGAACTGTAGTATCAGGTTGCGCAGGGAGCGGGCTGGCTACGTCGGATAAAGAATCGTCAGCCAACCAAGTCGCGCCGTTATCGATAGACTTGCGCGACCACATGCGATAGCAGGGAACGCCTGGATTACCATATGTGCAGGTTGTGAACTCGCGACCATCATACCACGTTGCGAAGAGCGTGCCACCCGGGCTTACCGAGATGTTAGGCTGCCACTGAGGACGCGTTGTGGTATCGCTGTTCAATTTGAAAGGTGCGCCGAAGGTGGCGCCACTATCGGTGGAGCGGATGTAATAGACATCGCCAGCGTCAGCGCCCGCGCCGTGCTGGGCATAAACCAGGTGAACCACATTGTTGAAGGCCGCAGGCTCACCCCAGCCCTCGTGTCGCCAATAAACACCCGCCGAGCCGCCATTAAACATGCAGGCAAAGTAACCCGATGCTGAAATGCCTGGTCCGGCAAAGCTGGGACCGGTGTAAGTATTCGTCCAAGTGTTGCCACCATCGGTGGACCTGTAAATGTGATTAACATTGTTGTGCGGGAAGCCGCCGCCGCCTTCGTCCATACCCGCAATGTACATGGTCCCATTGCCGGACATGTCACCGGTGATTTGTACGTCGCGGATGAAAGTGCTGATGTTGCTCACATTTATCGGGGCGTGCCACGTTGCGCCGTTATCAGTTGAAAAGGTAACTTGGAGAGCGCCGCTGCCAACGGCGAAGTTATTCCAAGAAACATACATTCGCCCGTAAAAGGGAGATGACGGATTGTTGTCAGACCAACCCGACTCGCGATCGTCGCTGCTGCCGTTGTGAGCGCAAGCGCCAGTAGCCCAAGTGACGCCGCCGTCAGTGGACTTCCAGGCGCCGACGCCCTGTCCGCCGCAGCCTGTAGCCAGAAAAATTGCGAAGAAACTGCTGGTAGGTTTGTTGTAGAGAGTAACCGGGTCGCCAAAGTTAGTGCCGTGTCCACTTGCGAACGGGCTCGGGTTGAGGCGGGTGAAGGTGGTGCCACCGTCACTGGAATACGATGCTCCGGAGTAGTTAACAGAGGCAGTTCGTGAGTCATTGTAGGTCACGACGATTTGGTTGGGGTTATCCGGGTTGGCGAGGGTGTACGTCTCAGACTGGGTCGGGTGGGAAATGCTGTCCGCACCGGTGACTAGATCGATGTCCGCGCCGCCATACGCCAAGGGGGCTGTCACTCTATTATAGAGGAGTTGAGAGAAGGGCCCGTAAAACGAAGAACCTCCCTGTGCCTCGCCGCAAGCAATCATGATGGAGCCGGCCAGCAAGTTCTCTTGCCGGTCGATCCCCTTCTCGTGAATCGTGGCACAGTCAAATCCCGGAGGAAGGCCCTGGACGTTGATAATTTTGTGGTTTTGCTGCGCTTGTACGGAGTTGGCAGTAAGCCCTGAGAACGTCCCAAAGCCTATCAGCGCCAGAAAGACGCCGGCCAGGACTATAAACAGGCCGATTAAGACACGCAGATTAAAGAAGGCGGATTGTGAAGTGGATCTTTTTTTCATAGTTGGAGTTTGAGCTGATGTTTTTAGTGGATTGTGCCTTGTCGTTTAGTGGTGATAGCGAAACCAGTCAAATGCATTTTTGGATTTTCCTTCGAACTTGCGACCAAAGAAAGTAACGGCTTTGTTACGTTTTGGTCCTCCAACCCACGGCCGCTGTCGGTTCCCATTTTCGCTGCGTGCCCAGCCATGCGACGGCACCAACGTGACCGCCCTCAAGATTTTTGGGGGACCCGAATCTCTCAGGAACCGGAGGTGGTAGAGGTTTCGCTCCACGCGGGCCGGCATTCTGATGCTGCGTTGACGGCGCCTGTAGTCACTGTGGCCGATAAAGACGAAGCCGCGGCCCCGCGCAAGGAGAACTTGGTGATAGATCCGTTACGTATTGCCAGCCGCCAAACACCTTGCTCAGCCACGTCCAAGAAGAAGCATCATCTATTGGTGCATGTTCCGCGTTCGGGGTCTAGCATGCCGCACCGATCCAGGATCTTGCGGAATGGACGGATGATTCTTGACAATTTGTCGCAACTTGACTACTTTGCAGGCGAAGATCGCGACAGCCTCCAGAGAGCCGCGTGTTACGGAGCAGCGTCTCTTTTGGGAAGATGGTCGACCTCGTAAGGGAAGAAGCTGTTTGAACAAAGCCGATGCAAAAAGACGGACGCAGTTAGAAAAGGTTTGAGGGCTCTGCGTACCAATCCCGATGCCGGGAATGTTGAAAAACTTTGAACAATTGAGCGCGCGGGTGCCGGCCGATTTTTATTGAGCAAGATTGCATCTGCACTATGACACCGCGATATCAGATGCTTCGGCTTATGCGACAGCGACATGGATGGCCAACCTACATACTCGCCGTCGTGGCCCTGTGTGGGTTGGCGGCGCAACGGGTCATGGCAAGGCGTTGGCCTATGATGGAGGTTGCCAATGCCGCGATTCAGCGAGATTTGGTTTACAAACGCATCAACGGTAGAGCCCTTACGCTTGACCTCTATTGTCCTCAGAAGGCCTCCGGCCCAGCCCCTGTTATCCTTTGGATCCATGCTGCAGGCTGGAGCCATGGCCGAAAAGAGCAACACATTCCGGTTATCAGTTTTGTGAGCGACGGTTACGCGGTGACGAGCATCGAATTGCGTCTTTCTGGCGAGGCGCCTTTCCCCGCGCAGATCGAGGACTGCAAGGCGGCAGTGCGATGGCTTCGGGCTAACGCGGCCAAGTATAATCTCGATGCCGACCGGATCGGCGCGGCGGGACACTCCGGAGGCGGACATCTCGCTGCGCTGCTTGGCACTTCTGGCGGAGTACAGGAGCTGGAGGGCAGTGGAGATAACATGTCTTATTCGAGCCGCGTGCAAGCGGTTTGCGATGTGTCCGGCCCGTCAGATCTTCTGCGTCTCTACCATGATGCATCGGACCCGTCGACCCGGACGAGACGCAAAGACATATCTGACATCGATGCGCTGCTGGGCGGGCCGGCCGAGCAAAATAAAACGAAGGCGATCGCGGCGAGCCCAATTACTTACGTTTCCAAAGATGATCCGCCTTTTCTCATCATCCACGGGGAGAACGACTTTTCGGTGCCGGCCAGTCAAGGCGAGTTATTAGCCGCCGCGCTCAAAACAGCCGGGGTGGAGACAACCCTGGAGATAACTCCACGAGGACACAGCGTGGGCTTGGGAGGCCCAACGTTGCTACCGATTGTTAAGGCGTTTTTCGACAAACATCTCAAGAAAGGACAGTGAAGGTGATTCCAACATCTGGTAGCGCTAAACCGTCGCTTGGCATCGGACGAATCGATGGATATTTGGGAGCCAAATATCCATGATGGCCGCTCTTATTTGGCCGTAAGCTTCTCTTACTCGAGTAACTCGCGATAAGTCGCGGACATTTGCGCATTGCTTCTTATCAACGCATATTCGGTAACACTCGACCTTAGATGGATCAGGAGGCGCTCATTTCTCTTCACATCGCAGGAGTGAAATTCCTTGTTACAGCTAATGCTTGGTAAGTTCGACCGATAAACCGTAAAATGAGCCGCTTTCAAACGACGATTGGACATGCAATCGCGATAAAGCGATGGTCGAACCGTAGCCAACCGAGGCCTGTCATGTCTCCCAGTCGAGTCGTTATCGGTGTCAGGATCGGACGTGCGCATTAGGCCGGGTTCAACCCGCACCTAGGAAGGGAGAGGCGACCCTTGTGCGTGCAAGCGCACCGCGTGTCACCGAACTGCCGATTTGCTGGCACTACGCGCTGAGACGCGCTTACCAGCTTTTTTGTTGACAAAACTCATCCCGAATGGGTTCAATGGCTGGGTGGATGAGCGACCGCACCTTCTTCATCTCTACGCGCACGAATCGTTAGGCTTGGATGACACCCACGAGACGTCGAAGAAATCGCCGCACATAAGCTCAAAGATATGAGCCTTTCAGCGGATAATCCCCCAAGCGTCAAATGGAACCAATTGCATCCGGGAGTTGTTCTTAGCACGGGGGTTGGATGAAAACCGATGTCGCGATTATTGGTGGCGGGCCCGGCGGAAGCGCCGCTGCCATGTTCCTTTCTCCAACCGGCCTGCGCATAACGATAATCGAGAAAGCACAATCGCCTCGTTACCATATCGGCGAATCCCTCACCGGCGAGTGCGGTAATTGCCTGCGAACCCTCGGGCTCGAGGAAGAAATGACTGCGCGCCGGCATCCCGTGAAGTACGGCGTCACGGTCTATGGGCCCAAGGGAAAGAATGCCTTCTGGGTTCCCGTCAAAGGATGGCATCCGGAGTCGGGCCTTTTCGATACGCATACGTGGTCGGTGCGACGGAGTGATTTTGACCATATGCTTTTCATGGGCGCCGAGGCGCGCGGTGTCTCGGTGATACAAGCAGAGGCCGTCGCGCCGTTGTTGAACGGCGACACTATTCGCGGAGTGCGGGTCCGCACCAACGGCGGCACGGTCGAGGACATCGCGTCGGAAGTATTGATCGATGCTTCAGGGCAGGGTACTTTCCTTTCCAATGCCCGCATGCTTGGTGCAAAAGTGCGCGGCAGTTACGATCGGCAAGTAGCGATTTTCTCGCAGATCACCGGAGCGATCCGCGACCCTGGTGCGGCGAGCGGGAATACGCTGATCTTTTATCGCCAAAAACATCATTGGGCCTGGTTGATTCCACTGGATGACGAAATCACCAGCGTTGGGGTTGTGGTGCCTGCCGATTACTACCGCGCGAACAATGAGAGCAAACATCAGTTCCTGTCGCGCGAGCTTCACCAACTGAACTCGGAACTCACGCGTCGCCTTCCGGAAGTTGAATTTGTCGAGGAAGTCCGTGGTATTTCCAACTACTCCTATCGTATATCGAATTTCACCGGAAAGGGATTTCTCTGCGTGGGCGATTCCCATCGCTTCATTGATCCGGTCTTTTCGTTTGGAGTCTTTTTCGCGATGAAAGAAGCCGAGTATGC
>DASYDT010000120.1:0-3758 GCA_036499425.1 Candidatus Udaeobacter sp.
GCTACAATCATTGCCCGGCGCTCGGGCACTTCCCGTTCCGGTTATTTCCCAAAAAAAGGGAAATAACTGGAATAACATGGCTTTGAGATAACTGAACAATACACAACATGAGATTAGGATTATGACACAAATAACAAAAACATGCGTAGCTCTATTAATTACGAGTTTGGTATTCTTAGCAGGAAGTTCGCCCTTGGTAACGAAAGCAGCTGGCCAAGGTCGGACCAACGCGAAGGGACCGGCGAACGAGTCAACCCGGGACGCACCACCGGATACCACGCCTTACTGGCGACCGGCGATTCCTGCGGACCATGCTCCCCGGGGCACAAGAGCAATCCCACTCGTCCCCAGTATCTTCATCGTGGATACGGTCGTGAGCAATACGGACCCCAATCTGACGAACACTGATACATTTAACGACGGGGAAACGTCCATAACGGTGAATCCAGCGAACCCAAACGAAATTGTTATCACGGCCTTTTCCGGCAGTTGGGGAGCAAACGCTCCTCTGTGGCACTCCACCGATGGAGGCAATCTTTGGACTAAGCGATTTACAATCCCTGCTACCCCCGGCATAGCAGCATCCGGTTGCCCCTGTGATCAGACCATCGATTACGGTACGGGGAATCAGATGGCGGCCACCTTTCTTATCACCGACATCTTTAGTGGCATAACTACGAACCCGGGAAACGCGGCGGCTTGGAACTGGCTGGTTATAGGTGGTATCACACAGTCCACAAATTTCAATAATTCACCTCCACCGGGCGGCGTAGACCAACCATGGCTGCTTGTAAACGCGGACCCGCTGATCCCAATCCAGGATAATGTGTATGACGGCTACGATGACTTTTCTAACGGAAATAATTGCGTCGGTGACGCCTGCAACGAGCGAGTGTCAGTCTCTTTCGGCGCCAACCCGCCGAACTTCACAGTTGATAATCAATCCGGCACGGCCACCGGCAGCATCAATCCGGGCCATCGGCTTGCCACGGACCCGCGGAACGGTTTCGTTTATAGCCTATTCCAGCGGAATATCGCTCCGGGTGCTGGCGGGTCGAAGAACATCGACTACATGCTAAATCGCTCCACAGATGGCGGAGCCACCTGGACTCTGAATGGAATGCCCGGTGGTATCATCGTTGGAAATGGCGACAGCACCCAGCCAACTCCCAAGTTCGGGACCGTGAACGCTCTTCTTGGCGGTGTGGATCACGCAGCGGTAGATCCAAACGACGGCGACGTCTATTACGTTTACGGCAGTCGCGATACAGGCACTGGCAACGATCGCCTCGCGATCCGGCGGATCCAGGACGATGGAGGAGGAGGAGTGACCGTCGGTCCAGAGCATTTCGTGACAGGTCAGGTAGAAGCCGCTATTCCGTCAGTCGCCGTGGCGAGGGACGGAACAGTCGGAGTTTTCTTTTACACCTTTGACGGCATGTCGCCTGATAACATCCCAATCTTTTCGGCGCGTCTGGCACAGAGCACAGATCAGGGTGTTACATTCAGCCATCAGGTGCTGTTGACCTTCCTATCTTCTGCTACTGACAACGGTAACGCGAGGCAGCGGGTCCTCGGAGATTATATGCAGATGAAAGCAGTAGATAATTGCTTCTATGGAGCTTTCACGGCAAACGGCGTCCCCTTTGGCCGGCCTTTTGCCAATCATGACCCAATCTTTTTTAAGGTTTGCGCCGCATCTCCACCGAGGCCTAGCCCAACACCCAGACCCCGTCCGACGCCAGTGCCGCGGCCAACCCCCCCGCACTGAGAAGGCAACTTATACGCTTGCTGTAACAAACAACCGACCGGTTGGGCCGTGACGCGCCGGGGCGGAATTGAAATCGTGTAAGTGATCAGGGCGCAAACTACGACCATCCCGATCATGGCGATAATAAATGTGACATCCGCAATTCTTTCGAGTCGATGCATTCTGCCCAGGCCACGTGAGCGAAGCGCCCAGTAAGAAAGCAAACAAGAGACTAGAAAAAGGAGTGCGTCCGCCGCCAGGAAATCGTCCGCCAATGTATCCGCGGTTCCAAGGGTGATAACAACGCGGATCAATCCAATAACGGTCAAGCAAACGCCAACCATCGCGGAAGAGACACTGAAGATATGGATACAAATATCCTGCTCGAGATGATTGTCTTCCTCGCGTCGAAGCTGCCTGTCTCTTTTCATTCGATCATTACTTAGACTGGTCATGAAAGCGACTGTTCAGAGAATTGGGCGACTGATAGAAAAAGGAAAGGTGCACTAACGGAAACCTGCATTTGAAATTCATTAATTTGACGCGCCGCACCGAGATTGGTGCGAATTCATATTTCCTGGAAATCGGTCGCCATCGACTGGTGCTCGATTCCGGCATGCATCCGAAGGAGACGGGTGAAGAGGCGTTGCCAGACTTCAAAGCGATCGCTGGCCGCGAGATCGAAGCAATTCTGATCTCGCACGCACATCAAGATCACATCGGGACATTGCCGGTGCTGATGCGGCGCTTTCCAGGCGCACGCATTTTCATGACCGAAGCAACGGCTGACATTGGCAATGTGCTTTTGCACAATTCGGTCAATGTCATGACCAGGCAACGCGAGGAGATCGGTCGCGCGATCGCGGGTTTATATCCACTTTTCACGCATCGGGAAATCGATCGCGCCTCGGAACGCTGGCGTTTGTGTCCACTACGTCAGCGCATCTCGATCACGGGAGAGCGAGCGCATGAGCGCGAAAAAGACGCGCTGACATTTGAACTCTTCGATGCGGGGCACGTGCTGGGGTCAACCGGAATTCTAATACGAGCACAAGGTAAAACAGTCTTTTACACCGGTGACGTCAATTTCGACGATCAAACGATCATGCAAGCAGCAGTTTTTCCGCGGGAAAATATCGACGTGCTGGTCATGGAATGTACGCGAGGCGACCATGCGAAGCCCGCTGGCTGGACACGCCCCGCGGAGGAACGACGCCTGGTAGCAGCGATCACCGCCGCTTTTGAACGCCAATCGTGCGTCCTTATACCGGTGTTCGCGCTTGGAAAAACCCAGGAGATACTGGCAATACTTTACAAATTCCGGCGCGAAAGACTTCTGCCTGACTTTCCCATCTATATTGGCGGCCTCAGCTCGAAAATGACCGATATTTACGACCGACGCGCGCACATGGCTCACCGTCAATTGCCACGTCTCCAAATAATGAGAGAAACCGCACCATTCATTTTGAATGATGAAACAATACGTGACGCCCCGCTCCGGCCGGGACGGGTTTACCTGCTCTCCAGTGGTATGATGGTACCCAAGACACTTTCTAATGTTCTTGCGCAGCGATTAATTGAGAATCCGCAGCATTCGATCTTTTTTGTCGGCTACGCCAGCCCCGAATCACCTGCAGGTGTTCTGCGGGAAGCAGGAATAAACGGCGAGGTTGCCCTTAATCCTGAGAAACCAAAACAGCGCATCCGTTGCAACATCGAACAGTTTCAGTTCAGCGCACACGCGGCACGCGAAGCGCTTATAGATTATGCCAAACGACTCTCGCCCGGTAAGATTGTTCTCGTGCACGGCGATCCATCCGCGGTCGAGTGGATGCGCACGACGCTCTCGACGGATCTCCCTGACACCGAAGTCTTAGTTCCAAGCCCGGGCGTCGATTTAGAATTGTAATTCGTGCAAGTAGATACGTGACGTGATGCGGAAGCAATCACACCTTTCATCGGTCAGTTCGAGTTTCTTTAACGATGCGTATCGTCTCCTGGAACATTA
>DASYDT010000121.1:0-22222 GCA_036499425.1 Candidatus Udaeobacter sp.
AAAGTGTGGCGCGCCTGGGTTGATCTTCAATGGCGTTCTGATCCAAACCCGCTACACACGACAATCGAGACGGCCCTCACCCAAGACCCAAAGACGGCGCCTTTTATCGTTTTGCATTGGCTCGACCTTGCCTTTAGCGAGCGTGACCCGGCTGCCGCCAACCGCGCGCTATCAGCTATGCCGACAGGCGGGTGCTACGACGAAAACATCCCGTTCCCTGACAGTTGGTGCCGCGGCCTTGTCGCCCGGCTTCGCGGGGACCAACCGGCAGCACGCGCAGCGTTCACAAGCGCTCGAAGAGAACTTGAGCGGATCGTGCGCGACCAACCTGACTACGCAGCGGCTCTTTGCGCGATCGGTGTCGTTGATGCTGCTCTGGGAAACAAAGAGGACGCCATCCGGGAAGGCCATCGCGCGATCGAGTTGATCCCCGTCAGCAAAAACGCCATCGATGGTGCGAGGATGATTCAATATCTCGCCGTCATTTATGCGTGGACGGGTGATAAGGATCGCGCTATCGAACGATTGACAGAAGCAGCTAAGCTGCCAGGGAGCCATGTGACCTACGGTTATTTGCGTCTGCACCCGGTGTGGGACCCGCTGCGGGGCGACCCGCGCTTTGAAGCGATTGCGGCTTCGCTCGCACCGAAATAACATTCGGGCACTGCCGGACAGCGTACTCAAAAGGATTCGCGAAGCCCCAGGCACAAACGTGGTGGTTTTTCCTCGGGCATCAATACGTATGCGTCGCGGAATTTGTAGGGCGTCCGCCGCGGCGAACGCCTGGTTGATAGCGGGGTTTCACATCCTGCCGACTTGGACGACGCAGCGGCAAATCTACCGATAGCGGGGTTTGCCTTCAGGCTTGACAGTTATCCACAAAATCTGTATGGGCGGGTTATGAAAAGACTCCAAGCTAAAATCACCGTACGTTCCGTCGCAGCAATGCTGGTAACAGCAGTCGTTGTCGGGGTTAGCGCCCTGGCAATGCAAGCATCCACTCCGAACCAAAACTCCCTGGCTCGTTCCTGGAAGAGTATTCAAACTGACAAAGCCAAATCGTTTTACGCAAATCGCGAGCCGAATACGACTTGGTTCCGGGAGTTGGCCCTGCAAGGAACCAGCGAGAGCAAGGCGGCGACTGAGAACTTGAAAGTGATCGCAACGACGCTTTAAGCGTTCCGGCGAGTTAGGGAAGAGGGGTGCCAGTCCCGAGGTTTCGGGGTTGGCAGTATCCCGTACGGGAAGGCGGAGCTCTGCCAGCGAGTGCAACGCTGTAGCAACTGCGGGCGGCGTCTAAAACATGGCGCGACTTTGTGAGTTGCGCTCGAAGAAAGAGCAAGTTACAAACTTGCTCCATAATAAATGACTTCCAAGCGCATTTATGCCGCCTGGTTCGGAATACATTTTCTTCTCATAACGGCGGTTTGCTTTGCCGGACTGTTCTCGCTTATCGCCGAGGGCGCTACCATATTGCCGTCAGCGCTCGAACCGTACGCACGCAAGGCTGAAGTCGCTGCCGCCTGGCTGCTGGGGAAGCAGGCCGCTACCTCGAGTCCGGTCCGGCGAGGCATAGCGACTTATCTTCATGCCGCCGGTATCCAAGCGGGCTACACTTTTTTTGCGCCGAATGTTCCCGGCTATCACAGGTTGACCTTGGAGCTGTTTTACGAGGATGGCCGCGTAGAACAGGAGTCGCCGCGTCTGCGCAGCAACGCCGCTGCATTACGTCTCGCCAGTTTGCTGAACAGGTTGGCGGATGAACGTTACGAGCCGATCCGGGAAGTTCTGGTCAAAATGCTGGCGTTCTCCGTCTGGCGTGAGCATCCCGACGTGAAGAAGATTCGCGCCGTTTTCGGGTCCGTAACGCCACCTGACATGGCTGAGTTCGAGCAAGGCAAAGCAGAAACATTTCAACCAATGTTCAGCTTCGATTTCAGCCTGCGTGACCAGGGAAAACAGTAAGAACTTCCTGAACAGAAGGAAACGAAGAGAACGAAGAGGTTCCAAACCGAATTAAGACCCTTGTTTCCTTCGCTGCCTCTTGTGAAAAATCTTCAAAATCCAGTAAGCCCGATGGGACTCTGGCGACGGTGGTGGGAACGAGTGTTGGAATTTCTGTTTCCCTCTGAAAACGACCGCTGGCTTTCCGTCTTACGGATCGGTTTGGGGTTGCAAACGACTGTCTATGCCCTCTTCCTGAGGAGCGACTGGCACTATCTGTTCGCCAGCAGCGGCAAAGGTCTTGTCGGTCGCGAAGTTGGCGAAGCAATTACCTCTTTCGACAGTCCATTGATTCCGAAGCTCGGCTGGCTGATCGCTCTCGGTCGCAGCGTCAACATGAGCGAAGAAACTGTGCTGAGCGTTGCATGGGCCTGTTTGCTTTCCGCAGGCTGCTTTTTGTTGCTGGGACTCTTCTGCCGGCCAGCCGCGATTGTTGCCTGGTTTCTCCACCTCTGCGCCGCTGAAAGCGGAGGGCTACTGGCTTACGGCGCAGATAGTTTTATGACGACGGCGTTGTTTTACCTAATGTTGTCTCCACTTCCAGACCGCTACGCCTTTGATCAGTGGGTGGTTAAAACAAAACCGAAAAATCCGCAGCTTTTGGGTTTTTGGCAGCGGGTTCTGCAGGTGCATCTCTGCTTTGTTTACTTCATCGGCGGGCTCGCAAAATGTCTCGGCAACGGTTGGTGGAATGGCGCCAATCTCTGGCGCTCGCTGATCCGGCCGCCTTTTAGTCTGATTTCGCCGGATATTCTTGTTCGCTTCAAATACGCTCTGCCCGCGCTTGGAATCTCGATCTGCCTCCTCGAGGTGAGTTATCCCGTTTTCATTTGGATGAAAAAGACTCGCCAGGTTTGGCTAGTCTGTATTTTGGCGATGCATGCCGCCATAGGATTAATGATGGGGTTGTATCTCTTCGCGCTCGTTATGATCGTCATGAATCTGGCAGCATTCGGCACAAATCGGCGGGATTGGAAGACGCCGCATGCTATTTCTGCGTAAACGCGCCGTTGCCTTCGTTGAAATAAACCGTCGAGCCGACGCGGGAGGTTTGAAGCGATTGTCGCCACGTGCCCGATGAAAAATCTTTTGTAGCTTCAATTGTTTTTGTTTCTGCTTTGGCCGCCGACGCGTTGAGATTGGCCATCGCTTCGGATAAAATCCGACCGTCCATTTTCTGCGGTGGCGTGATTGCCAGGATGCCCAGTATCGTCGGGGCAAGATCGATATTGCCGCTCGGCAAATCATTGGTTTGACCGCGACGAAAATCCGGCCCCGCGGCGATCAATGTGTTGTGCATATCGAATCGACTGAGCGTAACATGCGTCCCCTCCCCTGCTTTTCGTTGCCAATCGGCATCGATCATTCCCGGAACACCGAACTTATTTTTTGAGTCGTTCCAGCGGAAGGCCATCTCAACGTCAGGCCCATGAGGATTTTGAATGGTCGCTTGCCCGAGAGCGAACGTTCCTTCCATCGGTTCTTTCGTAAAAAGCACGCCGGCAAAATCGGATTGCTGCAAGAATTCAACCAGACGGCGCGTGACCGTCTCATCGTGTCCGGTGACATAGAAAAGAACGCTGCCGCCGTTTCCTGCCAGCATGATCTCTCCAGGTTTTGGTTGGTCGTTAAATTCGGTCTTCGCGGTGAAACCGGCGTCATTCAAAATTTTCCTTAAATCAACCGACCGCTCGATCGTAGAGAAGCCATGATCGGACACAACAAACACATCTGTTCTTCCGCGCGCATCTCGTTGATCTAACGCCGAAAGCACCGCTGCGAGATTTTCATCGGAGGACTTGATCGCAGCTATCGATGCTGGCGAGCCCGGCGCAGATTCATGTTGTGTAAGATCCGGTTCGCCTAGCCAAAGCACGGAAAGGGCCGGCACACCGTCTTTCCAAAGGCAATCGGTCAGCGCTTTCGTTGTCCAGGCGTCCTGTTGCAGGTGACCAGATGGAAAGGGACCAAGCGTTGCAGTAATGGAAGGAACAATCTCCGGCGGGATCGAGTCTGGGGCTCCGCTTCGTGCACGTAGTCCGGCATTGCCCGCAAACAGCGTGACGCAATTTTTCGCAGTCCCAACGTCGGGCTGTCGGTCCAGCAACAGCCCAACACTTTTTGCAGCCGCGATTACCGTGCGCCCTCGTGCGCGCTGGACGAGCTCGGCAATCGTCGGAACAGAAATGTATTTCCCGCGGGAAACTTCATCACCCTTCTTTACCATCGGTGGCAACTCGACATCGATCGCGTGGTGAGGATCCATGTCCGGACGATACACATGGTTTGCAATGATCCCGTTCCTACCAGGATAAACACCGGTGACGAGCGCCGTTCCATTTACCATCGTCGCACTGGGATAAACGGCATGGTGATTACGAAAAATGACTCCCTCACGCCCAAGCTTCGAAAGCGCGGGCGTGTTTTGTTCGTTCACGAAATCCGGTCGCATCCCGTCCCAGACGACAATCACTACATGTCGCTCGGATTTTGGCGGAGCGGCAGCGAAGCCAATCGCGTGCAGCGAAAAAACTACGGCGAGCATCGAGAGCGATGTGCAATATTTCCGAGACATGTGTGGCCGCAGATTACGCAGATTCCACAGCTTTGGTAGGGCGCGACCGCTGGGCGCGCTGCATCTAACCACGTTGTCGATGTTCCTGTTCATATCAACGGCGAAAATGCTGGCCGCTCCAGTGATTCCGACCGCAGATGGAACCAGCTGGCGATACAACATGACAGAGGAAATTGGCAAGGGTCTTAGTATTCCCGACGCCAAAGTTGACGCCGATGGCAAGATTCGGCTGCCAGTTTTGTATCGCATCAATGGGACGGAGAACGTCGATGGAAGAGATCTTCTCAAGTTGGAAATGCACCGAGCCGGCATGATTACCAACACGGACCTTCTCACCGTAGATGAACATGGAATCATGTGTTGGGCACGGATTAATCTGGACGGCGAGCTGGTTAAGTTTGATCCGCCACAAACGATGATCGCCATCCCGCTGAAGAAGGGTGCTAAGTGGGATTTCAACGGACAGACAGGTGAAGTATCAGTTCGTCAGCATTACGAGGTCATCGACGAGGAAGATATTGGCGTACCGGCTGGCAAATTTCATGCATTCCGCATTTACGGGGAGCAGACATCACCGAGCAGCATGACGATTGATCGTTGGTTCGCAATAGGCGTTGGCATTTTAAAGGATGTGACGGCAATGCGGGCTGCCAATGGCGATTTGCTCCAGCGCATTTCTCTCGAGCTAGCGGAAGCGCCGAAAATCATCGCTCGCCCCGAAGTGAAATCCGATGCACTCCCGAAGCAGCTCTCAGTGAGCATTGCAAAGGAGCAATTCGGAAACCCGGTGACGACTTTTTTATCGAGCACGCCCGAGATCTATGCGCGCTGGCAGGGCCAACGGTTGCGAAAAGGCGCAAAGGTGAAGGCCGTCTGGATCGCAGAGAACATCGGTGAAGATTTTCCTCAAGATTACAAGGTGGACCAAGCCTCCGCCGTCGCTGAAAGCCCGACCGCTCATGGCGCGTTTACATTGGCACGACCTGAAGACGGCTGGGCGCCTGGCGATTACCGCGTGGAATTTTATGTCGATGACGTTTTAGTGGACGCAGTCAAACTAAAGATTGTGAAGTGAATGCGCAGCTCGGCTACGCGATTCGTTGTAGCCGCCTCGCTGTGTCTAGGCGCTGATGCGTTGCAAACAGACATGGCGATACAGCGCCGTCGCTACACCGCTTCCACGGTTTAACGATCCAACATAAGCAGAGATTTTTGAATCCAAAGCGGGGGGTTACCGCATCGTAACTGGAGAAAATCATATGAAGAATATCTCGTTTGTTTTGCTTGCGGCGTGCGTCGTTTTCGTCGCCGGGTGCCGGTGGATTGGAATTCGAGGCAACGGTCACATCGTCACCGATCAGCGCACGATCGGAGAGTTCTCGGAAATTCACTCAAGCGGCGCGTTCGACATCGAATGGCGAGCAGGGTCGCCCGCGCTCAGCATCACCACGGACGAAAATCTTCTTCCTGAGATCGAGTCTCGGAAGATCGACAATTACCTCGAGCTGCGCACCCGAGAGCAGCTTCGTCCCACGCGTCACATCAAAGTGGTCGCTTCCAGCTCGCAACGGATGGGCGCAAAACTCAGCGGCGCGGGTGATTTGAATGTGCCTGCGCTCGCCGGAGGGAAATTCGCGGTGCAGTCATCCGGCGCAGCCGACATCACACTTGAAGGTACGCTGGATGAACTGCTCGCCGATATGAGCGGCGCGACTGATTTAAAGGCGCGCGGCTTGCAGGCGCGCGTTGTGCAAATGTCCATAACCGGAGCGGGGAGCGCGCAGGTCAATGCAGCCGACATACTGCGTGTCGCCATCACCGGCGCAGGCGACGTGACCTACTTCGGAAATCCGAAAACAGTGGAGAAACACATCACTGGCGCCGGCTCAATTCGGCATAAAGACTAGCCGCGCGTGCAGAGATCACTCACGTGTGCTCCACGGGAACGGTCGCCGCAGCGTTGATTTTTTGGCTGAGGTTGCTCCCCTATTGCCAACGAGAGACTCCGATTTGCAACGGCAAGCAACCAAGCGAGGTGCCAATTCACAGAAATCTCCCGTACACGTAATATTCAAAGATTCTTGCGCTCGAGCGCGACCGTGAACGGGTGCAGCTCCGCCGTCATCAAGCCGCCAGCGACCGCGGGATCTTCTTCCATGAACTTCCGCGCCGCGACTTCATCTTTCGCTTGGAATACCGCTATGCCGAACGTCTTGTCGCCGGATTCGGATGTGCGCCCGGCAAGGATCAGCTGGCCAGCTTTGATCGCCTCTTGGAATCGAACAAAGTGGCGCTGCAGCACCTTCTTGTCTTCGGGCGTCCAATTCGCATCCGCATGCAGCCGCGGCACGAGACGCAGCACATAGATGAATTGCTTTGGCTTTTCGGGCTGGGATTCCTGCGCTGGCAACGGCTGAACGAGCACCAAGACACCGGCCGTCGCGATAAAAACATCAAGCAAGGAAAACTTCATTTGGACACGATTTATCAAACGGAGTCCGATTGGACTAGCGAAATGAATCGAAGCGGCGAGTTCGGTTTTCCTGCTTTCCTGGTTTCCTGATTCGTAGATTCTTACTCAGTGGCAAAGTTTGTTCTCATTGGCAGCGGTCTCGCGGGCGGATTGCTGGCGGCCTACCTGGGCCGGCGCGGATACGATGTCGATCTTTACGAGCGCCGCGCTGATCCGCGCGAAGGCAACATCGTCGGCGGACGGTCGATTAATCTGGCGATTTCGACGCGGGGCATTCATGCGCTCGAACAGATCGGGATCGCGCATGAAGCGTTGCAACACGCGATCCCGATGCGCGGCCGGATGATTCACGATAAATCTGGGGCGCTGCATTTTACTCCTTACGACGTCGATCCGAAAAATTGCATCAACTCAATCGGGCGCGCTGCGCTCAACACAACGGTCATTGAAGCTGCGCAGCGGTATTCGAACGTGCGCGCTCACTTCAATCACAAATGCACCGATGTTGATCTCGACACGGCAACCGCTCAGTTTGAAACAGAACACGGCCAATTGGCCGCGCGCAGCGACGCAGTGATCGGTGTCGATGGCGCTTTTTCCGCAGTGCGGCAGTCGATGCAGATGCATATCCATGGCTTCGAGTACGACGAAAGTTATCTCGCTCACGGCTACAAAGAATTGACCATCCCGCCCGGGCCGGGTGGCTCGTGGCGCATGGAAAAGAACGCCCTTCACATTTGGCCGCGGAAAAGTTTCATGATGATCGCGCTGCCGAATCCCGATGGCTCGTTCACCTGCACACTCTTCTGGGAATTTGAAGGACCGCGGAGCTTCGCCACGACGAAAACTGATGATGATGTGCTCCGATTTTTCGATCAGGAATTTCCCGATGCTCTGCCACTGATGCCAACGTTGCTCGAAGACTTCCGCGAAAATCCGACCGGTTCACTCGTCACGATTCGCTGCGCGCCGTGGTTTTACCGGGACAAAGTTTGCCTCGTCGGCGACGCCGCGCACGCGGTTGTGCCATTCTATGGTCAGGGCATGAACGCTGCGTTCGAAGATTGCGTGGTGCTGGACGAATGCCTGGAAGAATTCTCAGGCAACCGCGAGCACGCATTCGCCGAATACTTTCGTCGCCGAAAAGAAAACTCGGATGCGCTAGCCGATCTCGCGATCGGTAATTTCGTCGAGATGCGGGATAAAACAGCGTCGAAGACATTCCGGGCAAAAAAGAAACTCGATCACGCGCTCGAAGCGGCGCTGCCTGGAAGCTATCTCCCGCTCTACACCATGGTCACCTTCACGCGCATTCCCTACGCCGAAGCCGCGCGCCGTGCGCGGGTTCAGGATGCGATTGTTTACGCCGGTCTCATCGTCCTGATGATGTCGATCTTAGCATTGTTTCTCTTGCTGTTTCGGTAGCTGAGTCCTTTCCCTTCCCTTGACAGTCTAGGTGAAAGGTTGAACAATTCCTTACCAAGACTGTCTAGGTCACAAAGGAATTTATGGCAAAGGAAAAACCAGACCTCGTTTACGGAACGCTTGACATGTTGATCTTGAAGGCGCTCCAGCACGATCCGCGGCACGGATTAGCGATTGCCGATCGGATCCACCAAATGTCAAAGGACATTCTGCACGTCGAGCAAGGATCACTTTATCCTGCGCTGTATCGGCTCGAAGCTCAGGGGCTGATCAAAGCCGAATGGGGCCTTTCGGATAACAATCGCAAAGCGCGCTATTACAAACTGACCGCGGCCGGGAGGAAACAATTGGCCGCGGAACAGGAGCACTGGTCGCGCATCACCAAAGGAATTGATTTGGTTTTGTCCGGAGCGTAAAAAATTATGCCGCGAGTTCGCGCCTGGTTTTGTCGATTAGTGGGATTATTTCGCAAAAACCGCCGTGACGCTGAGATGGCGGAAGAAATCGAAGCGCATGTCGATCTTTTGACGGAGCGGAATATCGCCGCCGGAATGTCCCCAACGGACGCACGCAATGCAGCGTTGCGCGAATTCGGCGGCGTCGCACAAATCAAAGAGATTGCACGCGAGCAGCGCGTTTGGCGATGGGCCGATGAATTTGTTCAGGACGTGCGTTTCGGCGCGCGCATGCTCTTGCGCAGTCCGGGATTCTCGACCCTGGCGATTCTCTGTTTAACGCTGGGAATCGGAACCAGTGCCGCCGTCATGAGCTGGATCGAAGGAATTTTAATTCGCCCATATCCACTGGTCGCGCACCAGGACCGAATGGTCGCGCTCTTTGGTATCCGACAGGGAACTACGGAAAGGGAAGGCCTCTCCTACCCTGACTTTCTCGATCTCCAAAAACACTCAACTTTGTTCGAGTCGTTCATTGTCGATCGAATCACTGGCACCACACTTAGCATCGGCGACCGGGCGGAGCGGGCTTCGGGCGGAATCGTTTCGGCAAATTATTTCGACGCACTCGGTGTTCGCCCAATGCTTGGCCGCGGGTTTCGACCGGAAGAAGGCGAGGGCCGCAACGCCCATCCGGTCACGGTAATTAGTTACCTCACCTGGCAGGATCGCTACAAAGGCGACCCGGACATCATCGGCAAAACACAATTCCTGGACGGCGTTCAACACACGATCATCGGCGTCGCACCGGAAAAATTTCACGGCACTTTCATCGGATACTCGTTTAACTTCTGGGTGCCGACGTCGATGCAGGAGACGTTCGATTCAACTGGCTACAAACTCGAAGACCGAGGGGCGCGGTGGATTGAAGGCTACGCGTTTTTAAAACCGGGCGTCACGCGTCAACAGGCGGAGGCCGAGTTGAACGCAATCGCACAACGCCTCGAGAATGATTATCCAGAGACAAACCGCGGGCACGGCTTTGAGATTTTGCCGTTATCGAAAACGCCGTTCAATGCTGTCGCAAACCTGTCTCCTATCCTGGCGATCACATCTGGGGTCGCAGTTTTCGTTCTTTTAATCGCCTGTGCGAATGTCAGTAATCTGCTTCTCGCTCGATCTTTACTGCGCCGCCACGAAATGACAATGCGGCTCGCGCTCGGCGCCGGGCGTCGGCGGCTGATCAAACAACTTTTCACCGAAGGCCTGCTTCTTTCTCTAATCGCAGCCGCAGGTGGAGTCATGGTTGCCTACTGGTGCCGTAACGCTCTGGTGCTGGTGGCTCCGTCCCGCACTCCGGGAATCACAATTGATTATCCCGGACAGCTCGACTGGCGTGTTCTGCTTCTGAGTGTCGCCGTTTGCATCGGATCGACCATGCTGTTCGCGTTGGTGCCGGCGATTCAAGCCAGCCATGTCGATCTTTCGGGCGCGCTCAAAAGCGAAGGTAGCGGAATGATCGGCGGCAGCGGCCGATCCCGACTGCGCTCAGTGCTTGTGTTCGTTCAAGTGGCGTTGAGTTTTGTGCTTATCGCCGGAACTGGATTACTGCTTCGAAGCCTGGTGCGAATGCAAAACTCCGATCCGGGATTTTCGACACGAAACGTTGTCGTGTCGGCGGCAGATCTCTTTTCTGCCGGCTACAAGCGTGATCGAGCGAGAATTTTTTATGACCAATTATTCGAGCGTATTCGGGCATTGCCCGGCATTCAATCGGCAACACTGGCGCGGACCAGGCCATTCAGCTATGGCACTTACTCGTCCGCACCGCTGGAGGTCGAAGGTTATCAGCCGCCGCGCAACGAGCAGGTGGCGGCGGATTACAATGAAGTTGGCGAAGGATACTTTGCGACAATCGGAATTCCGATTCTCGCCGGCCGCGAGTTTACCCGAAACGACGACGAAAGCGCACCGCCGGTCGCGATCGTCAATGAAACGATGGCGGCAAAATACTGGCCAGGAAAAGACGCGGTAGGTCAACGCCTCAAGGTCAAAGACAAATGGATGGAAGTCGTCGGCGTGGCGAAAAATGCGCACTACCGAAACAAACTTGAGCAGCCGATGCCATTTTTTTACGTCCCAGTTCGTCAAAACTTTTTCGTCCAAAACAACTTCATCATTCGGACAGACCAAAGCCCGGCCGCGATCAGGAACGCGCTCATCCGCGAAATCCACGCGCTCGATCCGAATCTCGCGCCGTTTGACGCAATTAGTTTGCAGGAGCAAGTCGATTTCATGAGTTACACGCAACGATTAGCAGTAGCATTGCTGGCAATTTTCGGTGGGATGGCCCTCTTTCTCGCCGCGATTGGACTTTACGCGGTCATGTCCTACTCCGTCTCCCAAAGTACGCGAGAGCTTGGTATGCGTATGGCGCTTGGCGCTCGCGCTGGCGACGTCTTGAGACTCGTCATTTCCCGCGGCCTTCGCCTAACCACAGCGGGAATTGCCATAGGCGCGATTGCAGCCCTCATGCTGACGCGCTTGATGGGCAACTTGCTCTATAAAGTGAGTCCGCGCGACCCGGTCTCGTTCGGATCGGCGTTGGTGGTTCTTATCGCCGTCGCGCTTCTCGCCTGTTTCCTGCCCGCGCGTCGTGCCACGCGAATCGATCCGGTCCAGGCTTTACGAGTGTGATGCACGTGAAGAGAACAAATAATGGAAGCGCGTTGATTTGAAAATGACAAGAAGCGCAACAGATCGGAAAACGGTAATCGCAGCGCCAAGCAGCTTCAGCCCTGCGCTCTCCGCAATGGACGTCGCCCGACCGGATCTCGTCGCGAAAAAACGAAAACGCCGGGTCATCACGATTGCCGCCGCCGCAGTTGGCCTGGTCCTCACGACCATTGTTCTTTCGCGCCTGAAGCCGGCTGTGCCAACCATGGATCGTTCGACAGTTTGGATCGACACGGTGAAGCGCGGGTCGATGGTGCGGCAAGTGCGCGGTCTCGGCACGCTCGTTCCGGAAGAGATTCGATGGATTCCGGCGAACACGGAAGGAAGCGTTGAGAGAATTCTGATTTGGCCAGGAACAAAAGTCGAACCCGGCGATGTTATATTGGAGTTGACCAGTCCGGAATTGGAACAAAGCGCGCGCGACGCAGAATTGCAGGCGAAAGCTGCAGAGGCGGAGCTCGCTACGATGCGGGCGACGTTGCAGCGCGAATTGCTTGACCAGGAATCGAAAACGACGGCTGCGCACGCGGCCTATGAGCAAGCTAAAATGGAGCGCGAAACCAACGATCAATTGGCAAAGAATGGTTTGGTCGCCGACCTCGTTTACAAAACATCGAAGATCAAAGAAACGGAATGCGCGAAGAGCGATGAGATCGAACAGAAGCGATTGAATTTTGCGCGCGATTCGATTGAACCGCAGCTGGCATCGAAACAGGCGGCGGTCGATCAGACGAATCAGCTCGCGAAATTAAAACTCGACCAAGTGGAAGCCTTGCACGTGAAGGCCGGAATGGCGGGCGTGTTGCAACAGTTGCCGGTGCAGATAGGCCAGCGCCTGAAAGTCGGCGACAATCTCGCGCGGGTGGCGGATCCGTCGAAACTCAAAGCGCAGATCAAGATCGCCGAAACTCAGGCGAAAGATATTCAGCCCAATCAAGCGGCGACGATCGACACGCGGAACGGTGTCGTCAAAGGCCACGTGAAACGAGTGGATCCAGCGGTGGAGCAGGGAACTGTGACGGTGGACGTCGCGTTCGACGAAGAATTGCCGAAAGGCGCGCGGCCGGACTTGAGTGTCGATGGAACGATCGAGCTCGAGCGTCTCGACAATGTTGTGTTTGTCGGGCGTCCGGCGTTTGGCCAGGAAAATACCACTGCAGGGATGTTCAAACTCATGCGGGGCAGCAACGAAGCCGTCCGCACGCCGGTGAAACTGGGCAGGAGTTCCGTCAACACCGTTGAAATTATCAGCGGCCTGAACCCGGGCGACCAGGTCATCCTTTCCGATACCAGCGCCTGGGATTCAAACGAACGAATTCGACTTAACTAAACCAACCATGACCACAACCTCACCACATCCTCAAACTACATCTCGCACAAACGGTTCGACACCGTTGATCCGACTCAATGACGTCACGAAAGTCTTCCTGACCGACGAAGTCGAGACGCACGCCCTTTCCGGAATCCATTTGGATATCCGCGACGGCGAATACGTTTCGATCGCCGGACCGTCCGGTTGCGGCAAGACGACTTTGTTATCGATCCTCGGCCTCCTCGATACTCCTTCCGACGGCAGCTACTCACTAAAAGGAAACGAGGTTGCCAATCTTTCCTTTGCCGACCGCGCGCGAATTCGCAATCGCGAGATTGGTTTTATTTTCCAAAGTTTTAATTTGATCGGCGATCTCACCGTCTTTGAGAACGTCGAATTGCCGCTCACCTATCGAGGAACGGCGGCTAGTGAGCGCCAATCACTTGTCACGAAAGCATTAGAGCGCGTTGGCATGGCGCACCGTGCAAAACATTTGCCCAGCCAGCTCTCAGGTGGCCAACAACAGCGTGTCGCGGTCGCACGCGCACTTGCTGGCAGACCAGCAATTCTGCTGGCCGACGAACCGACCGGCAATCTCGATTCGCGCAACGGCGAAGCAGTGATGAATCTGCTCAGAGAACTGCACAAGGGTGGCGCCACGATTTGCATGGTTACGCACGACGAGCGCTTCGCCCAGCACGCCGACCGCACTGTCCATTTATTCGACGGCCACATCGTCGAAGAACCCATCGCAGCTTGAGGAAGAAAGCGTTCGGGCGCACTGGCCTCGCCGTTCACAATTTCATCAAGCTGCGAGACAAAACCGCGGCCAAACACGCGCGGGTGCAAGACGCATTGGTGTATGCGAGCCTGTTCGTGCTGGCGGCGATTTCAGTTGCCTCGATACTCTGGTTCCTCGCACGGTAATCGCGCTCCGCCGACGCCGGAGCTGGAATTGCATTGCAGGAAATCAGGCAAGGTGATTATCCTCGCGGCATGTATTCGAAATACCTCGTCGTCGTCGGCATATCGCTCCTTTTCGCCTTGTCCACCCGTGCGCAAGACGGCAATCCGTTGGACGATCCTGACCTCAAGGCGGCGTTGAAGCAGGCGCAGGAAATGCAAAAGGAGGCCGGCGAACTCCAGAAACACAACCCGACGTCGCCGAACGCAAAGAAGAAACTCGCGGAACTGGAAGCGCAGGCAAGAGCAGAGGAAGCGCGACAGGAGCAGGAGGAAAAACACGAGAAAGAGAAATTGCAGGCCGCGCTGCAGAAACAACTCGAAGCGCCCGGCCCTGTCACGTTGCCCGATTGGACACCGGCTACACCGCAGTTCAAAGCAAATGGCGCGCCGACGAAAAAGATCGTTGATGAGGAAGTGAAAATCATCCAGACCGGCACGTCGTCGCTTACACCGAAGGAACTGGCTGACAGTTGGGAGGCAGCGGCGGTCGCTGCGAACAATCTCAACCACGGCCGAAACAACATCGAGGTTAATGGCAAGCTGACCACGATCATGTTTCTCAGCACACGCACAGATCCCGTGCAGGAGGTAAAACTCGAAGCCTCCCGAGAGCCAGGCAGCAAAATTACTCAGGTAGAAATTTCATCGCCGTTGCCCAAACCAGAGATCGGAAGCGAATAGAACGTGTTCGGAAAAAGCCGAATGCGCTTTGCCAATAGTGTAGCCATGCCCCTGTGGGGCGTTACTCGCGGGAATCCGACATTCCTAACGGCGCACAGCGCCGTGGCTACAGCGTCGCATATCTATGAGGCGGCTTCGATTCCGGTCACGGCAGGAATTTGCAATTCTTCCACGCTCAGATTAACAAAATTATTATTATGGCAGACACATATGTTCCATTGATCAGTTCCGGCATTGCCGGTCCACTTGGCGTTGCCCATCTCCCGCGTCTTTGGCAGAAGGTCTCTCTGGAGGAGAAGGGTAAACTTGCTTCGGGTTACCCAGGCGTCGGCAAAGGTTTCGATGCGATGACGCTCGCCGCACTCGGCCTCGAAGAGCAGGCGGTGCGAGATTTCATCAAACAAAAGAAGCCGACCTACCCGCAGTTTGAGGCGTGGGTGAAGAAGAATGCGAAATCGTTAAACCGCGACGCAGTCGAAAAGCACAACGCCGCAGTGCGCGGTTACGATCACGATGGCGAAACGCGCATGGGCATTCTGAGCGCGTGCGGCATCGACGACGACGCTTCTGCCCCGAAAGACGCGGTGAACCTGAATAATCTCGACGACTGGTACGAGTTTCATCAGGCGGTATTGAAGTAGAGATCTGGGTAGATTTCCTGACGCGCCGTAGCGCTGGTGAAGGAGGCTGAACCTCCGTTGAGCTCGATATTAGCATTGTCGATCCTGCTGCTTCGTTTACCATAGCTAATCCCGTGCTGCCAGAACCCCAGAATAAGCAAGGTGCGACAAAGAACGATGAGTGGATCGCAGTTCGAATCGCGCAAGCATGTGAGCAGCAGCTGTTGGTGACTAAAGTTGTTTCTGAAAGCATAGAACAGCTACTGACGGGAGAACTAAGCGAGAAGCCTGCCAGCGCTGGTCGGCTCGCCGCGATTGCCAAGAAACTAATCGCAGATATGTCGCGGCCGAAAATAGATACCGCTCAGTGAGGATAAAAACTATTGAGTTAGAGTGGTTTCGCGGTGCTGCTGATCGCATCGCTCTAGATCCAGATTGCAAATCCTTGGTTATTTACGGAGCGAACGGTTCGGGCAAGTCGTCATTTGTTGATGGCTTCGAGTATCTAATGCACAAAGGAAAGATCGGCCACCTCTCCCACGAGTACAGCGGTAGACACCAAGAAAAAGCAATCCCAAACACGCATAAGCCCGCAGATGTTACGACTGGTGTTCGAATTAGATTTAAGGACGATTCCAAACTCGAGGCCAAGATAAACGAGGATGGATCCTTCACGACACTAGAAAGCCATTCAGCCGCCGTAGCCACTTGGGATTATCGGCGGACGATCCTCAGGCAAGACGAAGTATCCAGTTTTATTCACGACACCAAAGGAAACAAATACTCAGCACTTCTATCCCTTCTAGGACTCGGGCGGATGGAGGTAGCCGCAGAGAACCTGCGACAACTTGCAAAGTCGATTGAGAACGAAGCGAATCTACAACGGAAAAGAATCACGTTGCGGCAAATTGCAGAAACGAGGAAGACCGTCTTCGGCATGCAGAGTGATGATGAGATTTTCAACACCATCGAACGCCTGCACACGTGCTACTGCGCTGACAACCCTGCTACTAAAGACACGCTGTCGCGGTGTATCGAACTCGAAGCAGCTGTTGATGCCCGGATGGCACAATCTTCGGCCGAGCAAAGGCGGCACTTTATTATCCAGACTTTGGCTGAGCTTGACCTTAAGGCACAGATTAGTGCGGTGCGCGCGTATAGTTTGAGGCTTGCCAGCGAGGCGGAGCCGCTAGTTACTGAGAAACTCGATGTTCTTCTAAGGGCGGTTCCGTTCGTAGATAAGTTGGAGGATACGAAGAAAGTGAACTGTCCTGCTTGCGGCCGGTCGATTCCGGCCGCTGAATTCCGAGCGCACATCGCGGCGGAGCGCGAACGCCTTCAAGAAATCATTAACATTTTCAACGACCGGAAAGCAGCACTCGGGCTGCTTTGCAACACAGTCAACACGCTGAAAAACAATTTGGGCAAACCCGAGCTAAAGTCTTGGCGAGATGGGGTCGCTATGGGAGATCTCGCGAGAAACCTTGCATATGCAGATGGCTCAAATGCCGAGACATTGCGCGCGTCTTGCAATGAAGGAGACCTAATAGGACTCGAAGACAATCTGTTGGCAGTCGTCGCTGCGGTCGCCGATGCCTCTAGGGATGTCCCGCCCGACGCCCGAGCACTTTCAACGGCGAAGCGGACGACAGAAGCAGCTAGGGGACTGCTCAAGGCGAACAATCAAGCCGTCGCCCTACAGCAAGCCGATGCACTCATTGCCCTCATCAATTCATTAGAGCAAGGGGCACGCGACGAGATCCGCCGGCGATCGCAAGCGGTAATAGATGATATCTCGTCCGATATACAGAGGATGTGGGAGATCCTGCATCCAGGTGAGGCAATCGAAGGAGTCAGTCTATATCTTTCCGGGAACATAGATAAGGCAATCGACATTCGCTTGAAGTTTTACGGGGTCGAGCAGGACTCGCCTCGGCTTACTCTTTCCGAAGGATATCGAAATAGTCTCGGCCTTTGCATTTTTTTGGCCTTGGCGAAACAAGACGCTGAAAGCGATCGCCCGTTGTTTTTAGACGATGTCGTCGTGAGCTTGGATCGTAATCATCGCGGCATGATACAAGACCTGCTGGTGAAGGAATTCGACGCACGACAAGTCATCGTGCTCACTCATGACCGCGAGTGGTACGCAGAGTTAAGACAACAATTAGATGCCAAACATTGGGGCTTCAAAGTGCTACTGCCTTGGGAGAGCCCGGCGATCGGGATCCGTTGGTCACACAACACAACCACGTTCGATGACGCGCGCGCGCATGTCGCCTCTCGCCCGGATTCAGCGGGGAACGATGCAAGAAAAATCATGGACGTAGAACTCGCGCTGATCGGAGAACGCCTTCGGATGCGATTGCCATACCTTCGCGGTGACAAGAATGACAAACGTCTGGCTCATGAGTTCCTAGAGCGATTGATTGCGGACGGAAAGACGTCGTTCAAGAAAAGGAAAGAGATGGGAGCGGATTATCTAGAACACGGTGATGCGATCACAGCGTGGGAGAATGCCGATCGACTTCTTAGTTCATGGGCTAACCGTGCATCGCACAGCTTCAATTTGGTCGGTCCGGAGGCGATAAAATTGATTGATGCTTGCGAGAGTGCTCTCGAATTCTTCAAGTGCTCAGCGTGTGGCAAAAATGTTTGGTTCGCCGAAACCGGCAAATCGTTTCAATGCGGGTGCGGGCAGATCCGCTGGAAGTGATTTAACGATGCGTCTATCAGAAAAAACGCTTGAGCTATCGCTGCCAGCTTGATGTCATCATTTTCTTGTCCGTTGACGCGTTGGCGCGCGAAGAGGAGCATGCAAGATGACCCCGCTGGCGCAAACAAAAGTAAAGCCAATGTTTCGCAAAACGGCCGAGATGCTTGCTCCTAGTGCGAGGTCACTCCCGCAAGAGTATTTTGTTTCGCCGGAGATCCTTGCGGAGGAGGAAGAGAAAATCTTTTCCAAGCAATGGTTGTTGGTCGGCCATCAGAGTCAGATCGCGAAGCCGGGGGATTATTTCGTTCAAGAGATGATTGGTGAATCGTTGATCGTGGTTCGTGATAAGAGCAGAGAGATTCACGGATTCTACAACGTGTGTCGACACCGCGCGAGTCGCCTCATTGAAAACAGGGACGGACAATTGTCCGCTGCGATTCAGTGTCCGTATCACGCATGGACGTACGGACTGGATGGACGATTACTCGGCGCGCCGCACATGGATGATGTGCCGGGCTTTAATAAGGCCGATTATTCGTTGCGCCCGGTGAACATCGCCCTGTGGGAGGGATTTATTTTTGTGAATCTGGCGGACTCGGGCACCCTCACCTCAATCCTCTCCCAACGGGAGAAGCGGAATAAGTTGCCGGCGATGGGCGATCAATCGTTGGAAGAATGGTTCGCGCCGTTAGCCGGAAAATTTTCGCGCTGGAATTTGCCGTCGCTGCGCTCAGCGAGACGGATCGAGTACGATGTGCGAGCCAATTGGAAATTGATCTTTCAAAATTATTCGGAGTGTTATCACTGCCTGGGAGTCCATCCGGAGCTTTCGAAAATCTCGCCGCATGATTCAGCAGAGAATGATCTGACCGAAGGACCTTTCCTCGGTGGATTCATGCGGATCGCGAAAGGCCGGAGCCTCACCTTGAGCGGGAACGCGTGCGCTTTGCCGATAGCAGACAAAGAGGAAGAGGGAGAGGAAGCGAAAGACCGAGTGTTTTACTACTCGATCTTTCCAAACATGCTGCTGAGTTTGCATCCCGATTACGTGATGGTGCATCAGCTTCGGCCGGAGTCGCCAGAGCGGACACTGATCTTGTGCGATTGGTTTTTTCATCCGGACGCGGCCGGGGTCAGCGCCCCCGGCTACAGGTTTGATCCGGACGACGCGATCGAATTCTGGGACATGGTTAACAAACAGGACTGGCACGTGTGCGAATTGAGCCAGCAAGGTATTTCCTCGCGCGCGTATGAACCGGGCCCGTACTCAGCACGGGAAAGTATCCCAGCGGCGTGGGACGAGTATTATCTGCGACAGATGCGCTGACGTGGCGCACTCGCACGCCTGGAGAAACTGGTCACTCTTCAGAACCTCCGCTCAACCCGGCCGAACGACTTCGTCGGCGCCGACGCAGCAACTGGCGCACTCCCCACACGATGAGAATCAATACTGCAACTACGAGAATCGCCAGCGCCACAAGGTTGTGAATGGGATTCGTAAGAATGTAATTCGGATATCGCGCGTAGAAGCCGTTGAAGCGTTTAAAGGCGGCGGGCAACGCGGTTAAGTCTTCTCTCGCCAGATCGAGCCGATGCTCATTGGGATGGTAGTGAGATCCGAATCGATAGGCACGTCCTGCTGTGTTCAATTCGATGTGCCCGCCTAGGATATGAGTAAGCGGCCGCGTCTTCAGAAAGTCGACAACTCGCAACGCGCTTTCGTGGTAAGCGGCGGCATCTTCAATCAGCAATCGGCCCGGCATCAGAAAATCTCCGGAAAAGAGAATCCCGGTGCTGTCGTCGTAAAAAACCAGGTGGGTCTGGTTGTGCCCGGGCGTCGGAATCACGTCCACGGTTCGGCCACCCAAATCCAGATGGGCAATCCCGTTGGGCCAGTTAGTGAAACCGAAGAAGGCTCGAACTCCATCTAAATCTATGGGCACGATCTGGACCGATGGCAGAGACGCGAACTGCGGATCGCCGGCGCGATGATCCAGATGTCGGTGAGTATGCGCCACCAGAAGTGGAAGCTTTTTGTGGTCCTTATCTGGCAAGAGTTCCAAGATCGTCTTCGCCAGCGGCATCTTTTGAGGATCGGCGATTGCTCCGGTGTCGATCAAAAGCGCCTTATCTGATCCGACGAGCAGATAGAGGAAGTTACCTTCAAAACTCGCGCACAGACTCTGACGTAGGATATACGTTTGCGCGTTGTAAGCATGAACCTGCAGGGGTTCTTCCGGAGTGGCGTTGCAGTCCTGAGCGCCCTCGTGCCAGCGGACGTCCATGCTGCCCGGCACGATGTGAGACGACGCCCGCGCGGCCAGGCAGAGAAAGGCGAACACGGCCAGCATGATGCTCGTCCGAATCGCCGCGGAGCCGCAAACAGATCGAATGGTCCTAAGCCGTCGCATTCTTTGGATTCGATGGGGATATCATGACGGCCTTTACAGTATGACGCCAAAGACCCGTGTTTGCGATTCACAATCTCTAACGCGAACGTCGAAGTCAGACGCAGGCTCGATCCGATGCTTGATACTGGATGCTCGATTCGCAGCGCGGCCGGAATCGGATTTTGTCATCTAGCATCTAGCATCTAGCATCTAGTATTTGGAGCCATGCCGCCGCCGCTGACATACGCCAGCTATCTCGATCTGGAGAAACTGCTTTCGCTTCAGAAGCCGCGCTCAAGTCCGCCCGAGCACGACGAGACGCTATTCATCATCATCCATCAAACCTACGAGCTCTGGTTCAAGCAATTGCTTCATGAGTTTGAGAAAATAAAGAGAGATTTTTCGGCCGGCGATCTTTTCGGCGCGATCCACACGTTCAAGCGGGTGCGCACAATCATGAAGGTGCTCGTGGCGCAGGTGGACATCCTCGAAACAATGACGCCGTCGTCGTTCTCAAGTTTTCGCGACCGGCTTGAGACCGCATCGGGGTTTCAGTCTGTACAGTTTCGGGAAATGGAATTCGTGTTGGGATACAAACGCGCGTCAACGGTTCACTATCTGAAGCCGGATTTTCCGGGTTACGATCGGCTGCAAAAATTGCTCCATGAACGCAGCGTGGTGGATCATTTCTACGATTTCCTCGAAACGCGCGGCGCGAAGATTCCGGCAGAATTGAAAAATCGCGACCTCACCCAACCGAACGGACCGAACGAGCAGATCCAGCAAGAAATCCTGAAGCTTTATAAATCTTCGCCCGAAGTTTCGATCCTGTTCGAACTAATGACCGATTTCGATGAGGGGCTGCAGGAGTGGCGTTATCGGCACATCAAGCTGGTGGAGCGGACAATCGGCGCTAAAAAAGGTACTGGTGGATCACCCGGCGTGCCGTTTCTGAAAGAATCATTGTTTAAGCCGGTGTTCCATGATTTGTGGGCGATCCGGCATGAATTGTAGAGAAACACCGAACGCCCAACGTCCAACGCCCAACATCGAAGTCAGAGTCCGAGAAACTCGCGCGCGGCGCCGGAAAGCACCTGCACCTTGTCCTTAGCGGAAAGTTTCATCGATTCGATAAGCTGACCGGGTTTCGTTTCTCCTAGCGGAAAAGGATAATCGGAACCGAGCGCGACGCGTTGCGCGCCGAAAAGCTTGAGCAACATTCTCAACGCATCGGCATCATGCACGAGTGAATCCACATAAAACCGCGCTGGTGCGTTGTCATGAGCGAGATAGTTGCGTGGATTCGTGTTGTTCTCCGTCGCGACCAGATCCGGTCGCACATGAAACCCGCGCTCGATGCGGCCGATGGTGCCCGGGAATGCGCCGCCGCCATGAGCGAACGCGACACGGAGTTTTGGGAATCTCTCGAAGACGCCGCCGAAAATCAGGGAACAAATCGCAAGAGACGTTTCAGCGGGCATACCGACCAGCCACGGCAACCAATATTTCGGCATGCGCTCCTTGCCGAGCATGTCCCAGGGATGAACAAAGATCGCTGCGTCCAATTCTTCCGCGGCGCTCCAGACGGGTTGAAGAGACGCATTATCGAGATTCAAAGCGTCGATGCGACCGAAATGCGGATTCGGATCGACGTGCGTGCCGATCTCCGCGCCGCGCAAGCCAAGTTCTCGGACGCATCGTTCCAGTTCACCTGCTGCGAGGTCCGGATCCTGCATCGGAATGGTCGCCAATCCCGCGAACCGTTTTGGATGATCACGAACGATCCCGGCGATGTGATCGTTTAGTCGCCGAGAAAGATCAAGGGCATCGGCCGGTTTCGCCCAATAGCTGAACATCACCGGCACGGTCGAAAGCACCTGCATGGAAACGCCGTCGCGGTCGCATTCCTCGATACGCCGCTCCGGGTCCCAG
>DASYDT010000122.1:0-10203 GCA_036499425.1 Candidatus Udaeobacter sp.
ATCGAATCGTCCATCTTTGCCCGCAGGCCAGAGTTGAAATCGGGCATGGCCAGATGGACGCCGACGAGCTGGAAGCGGTGATGTCACGATTCATCGCGGGGAAAATCGACGTGCTCGTTTGCACTACAATCATCGAAAGCGGTCTCGATATTCCGAATGCAAACACCATCATCATTGATCGGGCAGATCAGTTTGGTCTCGCCGACCTGTATCAATTGCGTGGTCGCGTCGGCCGAGCCGAGCACAAGGCGTATGCGTATCTGCTTCTTCCGCGCGAAATGATGACAATCGGCGCCGCGCGCAAGCGGATCAGCGCCATAAAACAGTACAGCTCGCTGGGCGCGGGTTTTCGCGTTGCCATGCGCGACTTGGAGATTCGCGGCGCCGGCAGCCTTTTGGGCACAGCTCAGAGCGGTCACATCGTGGCGGTTGGTTTCGATTTGTATTGCCAGTTGCTCAAGCAGGCAGTGGCACAGCTGAAAGGCGACAAGCCGCGGTTTCGAATGGATGTTGATTTGCAACTCGATTTTGTCGTGACCAACGAAGCGGAATTTGTTGCGCCGCCAAAATCTGCTGTAGGGGAAGCTGCCAGCTTCCCCGGCAAAATTCCGGCGTTCATTCCAGTCACCTATGTCAGCGACTCTGCCCTGCGCATTCGAGCATACCGCGATATTGCGGAAATCACTTCGCACGAGCAACTGGATCGGTTGCGCCGCGACTGGCGTGACCGCTTCGGTCCGTTCCCGCCGGCAGTTGACAATTTGTTTGCACTGATCGAAATCAAGTTGGCCGCGGCAAGATCAGGGGTGACCCGGGTGGAGGTGCGCGACCGCAAAGTAATGCTCACGCGGCACGGGGATTTTATACTTGTCGCGGGCAAATTCCCTCGTTTAGTTGCAGCAAAAATCGAGCAACACCTTGGGGAAATCTTGGAACTGATTAACAAACTATGAGATACCTTGCGCGCCCATTTGCAGTCGCTTTGCTGGCGGTCTGCGGGCTTGTTCTATTGCCCATCTGTTGCGCTGCGTTTGCCCAGGAACCGATGGAGGTGGACGGGATCGCAGCGGTTGTGAATGGCGAAGTGATCACAATATCGCAAGTGCGCTCTCTATCCGCACCGCGGGAAAAGCAGCTGCGGACGCAATTCACCGGAGAAGAATTAGAAAAACAATTGAAAGCAGCGCGAGAGCTTGCGCTGAAAGACCTGATCGATCGGCAACTTGTCCTTCAGGCGTTCAAAAAAGAGAAGTTCGAAATTCCCGATCATTTCGTGCAGGAGCGGCTGCACGAGATCATCCGGGAAAATTTTGGCGGCGACCGCAATACGTTTATCAAAACGCTTGAGGCGCAGAATTACACGTTGGACGAGTTCAAGCAAAAGGAGATGGACCAAATGATCGTCCAGGCGATGCGCAGCCATAACGTCAAGACGAAAAACATTATCTCACCCACGAAAATAGAGGATTACTACAGAAAGCATCGCGACGAATTTACCAGCAAGGAGACGATCAAGCTGCGCATGATCATGATTCCCGGCCAAAAAGATACCGCCACTGCCCCGGCGCAAAAAGCGCTGGCCGAAGAAGTGCTGGGCAGATTGGCCAGCGGCGAAGACTTTGACAAGACGGCGCAGGTTTATTCAGAGGATAGCACTCGGGACAATGGCGGCGACTGGGGCTGGATCGAACGCAAAACTCTCGCCGAGCCGCTGGAAAAGTTCGCCTTCAACATGCCAATCGGCAGGGTCAGTAACATCATCGATTACGCTGGAAATTATTATATTCTCAAAGTTGAAGACAAGCAGGGCGGCACGACGAAATCACTCGCCGAGGTGCGGGCTGATATCGAGAAAAAACTGATCCAAGAGGAAGCGCAGCAAATTCAGGAACGCTGGATCGCCAGCCTGCGCGAAAAGGCCTACATCAAAACGTTCTGATTGAGCGTTAGGTGTCGGCCGTTGGACGTTCGGTGTTTGCTTGAATCCTGCTCCTGCTCGTAATCGTGCTCGTGCTCGATTGAGCAAATTCGATTACGATCACGAGCATGAGCAGGAGAAGGACGAAGCCGCGCATCGGCATCACGCTGGGCGATTGCGCCGGGATCGGGCCGGAGATTGTCGATCTTGCTCTGAAGTCTGATCGCATTGCGCGTGCAACCGATTACCAGATCATCGGCAAATATCCTGATTGCACGCTGGGACATCCCACTGCGAAAACTGCGTGTGCCGCTGCGGCTGCGCTCGAAGAAGCTGTCACACTCGCGCGGCGAGGCGAGCTCGATGCAATTGTAACCGGGCCGGTTCACAAAGCGCGCATGTACGGCGTCGGCTTCAGGTTCCCCGGACAAACGGAATTTTTTGCTGAACGCTGCGGCGTCAAAAATTTCGCGATGTGCTTGACCGGCGGAAAAATCACCGTCGCGCTGGTCACTGCGCACATTCCCCTGCGCAAAGTCGCGCGCGCGCTCAAGCAAAGCGAGATCGTCCGTGTCGGTCTGTTGCTCGCGGATTTTTTGCGAGCCCGATCCAAGCGCGCGCCGCGCATTGCCATTGCGGGATTCAATCCGCACGCCGGCGAGTCGGGCAAACTCGGGCGCGAAGAAATCGAAATCATCGCGCCAGCGATTGAAGAATTGAACTCGTCACTTGTCACTCGTCACTCGTCACTCGTCTTTTTCGGCCCGCATTCCCCAGACACAGTTTTCCATCGCATGATCGAAGGCGAATTCGACGCGGTGCTTTGCATGTACCACGATCAGGGCTTAATCCCGCTGAAGCTGCATGCATTTCACGAAGGCGTGAACGTCACGCTGGGCCTTCCATTTCCTCGCACCAGTCCAGATCACGGCACTGCATTTGAAATTGCTGGAAAAGGAATCGCGCGACCCGACAGCCTGATCGCCGCGATCAACCTCGCGGTGGGATTGGCCGCCAGGCCATCGTGAGCGGAGCGCAGCGGAGTCGAAAGGATCCCGTATCAATTAATGACGAAGCACCCGCCTACGCCAAGGCTACGGCGTGCCAGGCGAATGCCGAATGTCGAAGGAAACCCGAATTTTCAAATGACGAAGCAGTCCGCGAAGCAAGTTCTGGTCATTCGGATTTCGTCATTTGCTCTGATCTTCGACGACTACGAGCATGAGCAAGAGCATGAGCACGAGTCGAATCGCCAAGTACGGCTCCGTTTTTAACATCGGCCTGCAAAACACCTTCGTGTATCGCTGGAATTATTTCCTGCGCGCGCTCTTTGGCCTGATTCCGTTGGCTGGCACAGTGTTTCTCTGGAGCGCGGTGTTCAAGGAGCGCGGTGGCAGCCTGCACGGCTACGACTACAGCTCCATGATTTACTATTATTTGCTCACCCTTTTGGTCAGCAATCTGGTCGTGCCAACAGAGGATGAATGGCAGATTGCCGCAGATATTCGCGAAGGCCAGATCAACGCGCTGCTCACCAAGCCGCTGAGTTATCTGGCTTATCGGCTCAGCATTTTTTTGAGTGGCCGCCTTGTTTATAGCTTCGTCACGTTGCCGCCGATCGCGCTGATCTTTGTGTATTTCCGGGACTACATCGTGCTGCCGAGCGATCCGTTGATCTACCTGTTTACAGCCATCTCGATCGTGATGGCGGCATTCATTCAATTCTTTATCACCTACAGCCTCGCCATGATGGCGTTTTGGATTCTGGAAATCTCCACCATCGTGTTCATCGTTTATTCGTTCGAATATTTTCTGGGCGGCCAGATGTTTCCCATCGATATCATGCCGGCTGCTGTTCAGGCCGTGATGAAGTGGCTGCCGTTTTACTATGAGTTATTTTGTCCGGTCGCGATCTTTCTCGGCCGATTGAAAGGAGCCGACCTCGTGCAAGCGCTGGCGATCCAATCCGGCTGGCTCCTGCTCGCGTGGGCTTGGGCGCGCTTCATGTGGCAACGCGGCCTCGGCCATTACCAAGCCGTCGGCGGATAGGGTAGCGCGCGCGTCTCGCGTGCTGGCAAGCGCGTCCTCGCGATCGCAAACTTTTCTTGTGGACTCTCAAATGTCCTGGAGCAACGAGACGTAGGAAAAGATTGTTTCGGCGCGACGCCGAACCAGCCCGCGAGACGCGTGCGCTACCCAGAAATCTCGCTACCCTCAACGCCATGGCGCGACTCCACGAGTATCAGGGTAAAGCCATTCTCGCTGCGAACGGATTCAAGATTCCACGCGGCCGCGCCGTCTCGAGCGCCAATAAAGCTGTGGCGGCAGCGAAAGAATTAGTCGGTGAAGTGGTAATCAAGATTCAAGCTTGGACTACCGGGCGTGCGGGGATAGGTGGAGTCGCCTTTGCCAAAAAGCCGGAGGATGTGCACGCGCACGCGGAGCGAATGCTGGCAATGAAAGTGGGAGAGTTTCCCGTTGAAGCCGTGCTGGTCGAACAGAAGGTCGATATCGATCGTGAATTTTTTCTTTCCTTCGCGATCGAGGACGCCGCTCGCGCACCCGTGATTATTTTCGCGACAGGCGGCGGCACAGGAATTGAAGACCGCGCTGCATCAACGCGGCGCATTCCTTGTGATGTGAATCGCGGTCCGCTGAATTCGGCCGTCGATGATGCTGTGGGTTCGTGTGGACTTTCGCCCGCGCACGCGAATCAACTCGCCGAGTCGATTCGGAAATTATTTGCCGCAGCGCGCAGCGTTGAAGCGCGCTCGCTTGAAATTAATCCGCTGGTACTGACCGGAAGCGGTGAGTTCGTTGCCGCCGATTGCCGGATCACGATTGATGATTACGCTGTCGCGCGACATCCAGAACTCGGAATTGAAATCGCGCGCGAGTTTGATCATCCGCCGACGTCGCTCGAGCGCATCGCTTACGCCGTCGAACAGAATGATCATCGGGGCACATTTTATTTTGCGCAGTTGGCCACCGCCGCGTCGAAAGGCTCCAAAGGTCTGGTTGGTTTCCACGGCGCAGGCGGCGGCGGCTCGATGATGTCGATGGACGCCATCGTGAACACAGGATTCACCATCGCGAATTTCACCGACACCAGCGGCAATCCATCTGCGTCAAAAGTTTATCGCGCTACGCGAATTATCTTGGCCCAGCGAGATCTGGTCGGCTATTTCGGTTCCGGCTCCGGGGTCGCGAGCCAGGAACAATATTGGTCTGCCTACGGATTGGCCAAAGCATTTTGGGAACTCGATCTGGATATTCCCGCGGTAATTCGATTGGGCGGTAACACCGAAGATCGCGCGGTGGACGTTTTGCATCGCACGTCCAAATTGCTTGGCGCGCCAGTGGAAGCTTATCGCAAGAGTGACACGCCCGCGTTCATTGCGGCGCGCTTTGCCGAATTGGTCGCAACTGCGGGCGCAAAAAAATGGAAACCGCGCGCGCCGCGTGTACCGGAATTCATCAACGACGACTCTGCGATCGCACTTGCTGTTAAGAACGGCCGCGTTTGGATCGACAGGGAGCGATGGGCGAAGATTCGTTCCGCTGTCCAAGAGCAATCGTGCGGCTTGATTGTCGATCTTGCCGGTGCGCCAACGCCGTCAGTGGCAGCCGAAGAATTTGCCACCAAAGATTCCGAGCTGCTCGCCTGCGAAGTGGAATGCCACCTTGCCGGAATCGAAGGCTTCTATTTGGAACTTGATATCCCCGGACTGAATGAACTGATTGGAGGCGCGCGTTAATGGCAATTTTGATCGACGAGAAAAAGCGCGTTGCAGTGCAAGGTATCACGGGCCGTGAAGGTCGGGTGCGCACTCGGCTGATGCGTGATTATGGAACCAATGTTGTTGCCGGTGTGACACCGGGCAAAGGTGGCCAGAGCGTGCTCGGCGTGCCGGTGTTTAATACGCCGCAAGAAGCTGTTCTCTCGTTAGGCCAGATCGATATCTCCGTTGTTTTTGTGCCTGCAGCTGGCGTGAAGGACGCAGCGATTTCCGCGATTGATGCAGGAATCAAACTCGCCGTGCTGGTGCCCGATCGCGTGCCGGTCTGGGACGGGATGGAGATCGCGGCGGCAGCGAAAGCAAACGGCGCGATGTTCCTTGGACCGAACACGCTCGGAGCGTTAAGTCCGGGCAAGGGCGTGGTCGGCATGATCGGCGGGCGCGCGGAGAGCGCGCGGCAATGGTTTAAGCCTGGTGTGCCGAAGGGCGTGGGAGTGATTAGTCGCTCCGGCGGCATGGCTTCGAGCACCGGTTATTATCTTGGGCAAGCCGGCGTGCGCATCTCAACCATCGTGCACATCGGCGGCGACGCAGTGATTGGAATTCGTCTGCCAGACGCGGCGCTCATGTTCGAAGAAGATCCGCTCACGGAAGCAATCGTGATCTTTGGCGAAATCGGTTCGTCACAGGAAGAAGAACTTGCACAATTGATCGTCGATCAAAAAATCACGAAACCCCTGATCGCTTACATCGGTGGCAAGGCGGCGCGCGAAGGCACACGCTTCAGTCATGCGGGGGCGATCATCGAAGGCGGCCGCGGCACGCATGCCGGCAAAGTAAAAGCATTGCGCGAAGCAGGCGCCACCGTGGTCGATGCATTTGGAGAGTTGCCGGATGCAGTCGTCCAGATTCTCAAGAAAATGAAAGGAGAAAGTCTTATGAGCGAAGCCGACAAAAACGCCGTGTGGAATACCGCCATCACCCGCGTGGAACCGAACAAAGTAGCGGTGCGGGGCTATAATATCGCCGAGCTCATGGGGCGCGTCTCATTCGGCGCGGCGGTTTATTTAACTTTGACCGGTGAATTGCCATCGACGTCCGTAGCGCGTTTGATGGACGCGATTTTAGTGTCGTCGATTGATCACGGCGCGACGCCTCCCAGCGCATTAGCTGCGCGAAGCGTCGCGTCCACTGGCGCGACGTTGAGCGCGTCAGTCGCGGCTGGAATCATGTCGATCAATCGCCATCACGGCGGCGCCATTGAAGATTGCGTCCGCCAACTCAAAGCAATTGCCGATCGCGCCACGCGCGAATCGATTTCGATGGATGAAGCTGCTGCGCGCAGGCTCGCGGCGATGAGAGAAGCGGGCGAACGCATGCCGGGATTTGGTCACCGTCTGCACACCAAAGACCCGCGCACGGCTCGTTTGTTCGAGCTGGCGCGCGACGCCGGCGTGGATGGCGTGCACATGCAGGCGGCGCGCGCGGTCGAGAAAGCGTTCGCCGCCGCGAAAAAATCGCTTCCCATCAACGTGGACGGCGCGATTGGCGCGATTCTCGCCGATCTGGGAATGAACCCCGCCACGTTCAATGGCATTTTCATGATCGCGCGCGCGCCCGGACTCGTCGCGCATGTCATTGAAGAACAAACCCGCGAGAAACCGATGCGCCGCATCGATCCCATCAATCACGGCTACGACGGTCCGCCGGCGAGGAACTTACCATCTTAATCAGTCGAGCATGCGCAGCGTAACGGTTCAGGCATTGAAAAACGATGCGACGCCATCTGTTTCGTCCGTGTGATCGGTGTCATCGCCAGTTAAAAACTCCAAAAAAAAGATGTTGACACTGTTCCATCATCTCACCCAAGATTCCTGTCACCGTCTGCGGGTTTACCGTTGAGGGAAACGACTCCACTTCATCTATGAAAAAGAAATCCACTCCACAATCTGCCTTCTTTAACCTTCGCGTTCTAATTGCGTCCGTTTTTTGCATCACCGCCGTCTTTATTGCGCTGGGCGCGGCGCGGCTGTACTCCGCCCCGGCAAAGACTCAACCAACGGCGAACGCTCCTGGCGGGCCGACAGTCGTGCGTATGGTCGGTCCCGCTGTCATGCACGATTTGTTGAGCCTGCCTTACATACCCGCGAACGGGCACGAGGAGGGACCTCGACTGACGCGACACCCGTTTCCGTTGTCAGGCCGGCCGGGAAAATCGGAAACCTCTTCTTTGCCGCACGTCCGGTCGCTGTTGAAACAAATCCTTCCACCGACCCCAAACATGCCGCCGCCAGAGCTTACATTTGACGGAACCGATCGGAATGGGAGCGGCTGCAATTGTCGGCCACCTGATACAAACGGCGATGTGGGCCCGAACCATTATCTGCAAACTGTCAACACAGGCTTCAGAGTTTTTGATAAGTCGGGCAATCCACTCACCCCTTTCATCACGTACAACTCGTTCTTTTCTCCATTGGGTAACAGCACTCCCTGTGGCGATGGCGTTTCAAATGACGGTGATCCTTTTGCATTCTACGATCAGGTCGCTGATCGCTGGGTGGTGAGCGACTTTGCCTTTCCCGGGTTTCCCGGCCCGGGCCCATTCGATGAATGCATCGGTGTATCGCAAACCCCAGACCCAACGGGCGCCTACAACCTCTACGCTGTGCAGGTGAGCGCAACCGACCTCGACGATTACCCCAAGATGGCGATGTGGAATAATCCCCAGCCCGGGGGCGCCTATTTCCTCACAACCAATTTGTTTAATGGCACCAGCGAGGCCTTCGAAGGCGTGGCCGCATTCGCACTGGATCGCGGTTCGATGCTCGCTGGCGGGCCCGCCAACGCGATCGGCTTCACTCTTAGCGCAGCCGATGTAGGCGCTTCCTACAGCTTTGTCGCCGCGACCTTTCGCACCGGCACCCCGCCGCCCGCGGGCAGGGATGAAATGGTGCTGGCCGTTGACAGCCCGAGCAGTGGCGGCGTGCCACTGACTCAGGTCCACGCCCGGTTCTTCCACGTCGATTTTGTCACGCCGTCGAATTCAGTTTTCGGCGTGGGCCCAAGCCATCTGCCGAACGCCGAGATCACGGTCAACCCGTTCGTTGACGCATTCACAGACTCGGGAACCCTCCTTGTGCCACAGCCGGACAGCGAGCCACCACTGGATACCCTGGGCGATAAAATCATGACGCCGGTCGTTTACCAGAGTCGCAACGGCACCGAATCGTTGTGGGCTGATCAGACGATCCTCCTGAATTACCCGGATGGGCCGACTGCTGTTCGTTGGTATCAATTCGATGTTACTGGCGGCAATTTTCCCGCCACGGCGGTTCAACAACAAGACTGGGCAAACGGCAACGACGGTTTGTGGCGCTGGATGCCCAGCATCGCCGTGGATAACAACGGTAACACGGCCATTGGCTATTCCGTGTCGAGCGGCGACGTCTTCCCAGGTATTCGTTACGCCGGACGTTTTGCCACCGATCCGCTAAATAACCTCGGACAAGGTGAAGCTGTAATGACCTCCGGCACCGGTGCCCAGACTTCCGCCAGCGGGCGCTGGGGCGATTACAGCATGACCACGCTTGATACCGATGGCACGAGCTTCTGGCATACGAACGAGTATTACGCGGTAATTGGCTCAATTTGGTCGACGCGCGTCGGCAAATTCACTTTCCCACAGCCACGGATTCCTCCGCCGCCGCGACCTCGCCCGACGCCACGGCCGCGCTGATAAGCGCTACGTTATTAGGCTGGTTGTGCGGGAACTCGCTAGTTCGCGCTCTGCGAAGTCACACTGAACTGTAGTGGCCAGGCGTGTCGCCTGCGAAATTGGAATCACGCAGCTTGCACGGCTGCCTCCACAGAAAAAATCCACGAAAAGATTAAAAATAATTGTTGACACACTTCCATCATCTCACCTAGCATTTCGCCTGCCGTCTTCGGGTTCACCGCAGCGGGAAAACTGCACTTCACTTCATCTATGAAAAAGAAATCCACTTCAAAATCAGCCTTCTTTAACCTTCGAACCGTAATTGCTGCTCTCTTTTGCTTCATCGGCATCGCTGTGGCGTTGCTCAGTATGGGCGCGTTCTCGAGCGCGCTCGCCCAGGCAAAAGGGACAAAAACCAACCAGGCAGCTCCGGGCACACAAACGCCGGACGTCGTACGCATGGTTGGTCCTGTCCGTCAAAACCAGAGCTTGAGAAATCTTCCGTACGTCGCACCAAAGGAAAAGTCCGAAGAGGAGAGACGACTGACGCGTTATCCGTTCCCGCTCGCGGGTGCAGACGCGCCAGCAAGATCGGGCACCTCCGGCCTCCCGAACGTCCAGAGACTCCTCAAGAATGTTTGGCGTCCGGCCGCCATGCCGCCTCCGTTGCTGACATTTGAGGGAATAGGCAATACATGCGGTTGTCAGCCGAGTGACAGCGAGGGCGATGTCGGCGCAGCCTATTACATCGAAGCGATCAACGAAACGTTCAAGATCTTTGACAAAAGCGGTAACACCCTGTCGGGTCCGACCACATACAACTCATTCTT
>DASYDT010000123.1:0-10041 GCA_036499425.1 Candidatus Udaeobacter sp.
GTGGGCCGTTTTGAAACGCAGCGCCGAGGCGGACCGGCCGCAGGCCGGTGGCTACAACATTTCGCAAACTGCTCTGAACATCTATTCATCCAACCGCGAGAAAGCCATTGATCAGATCGGCCAGCGGACATCGCCGCTACAGCGCCAGGTGAGGGTTGAATCTTGAGGGTTAAGCATTGAACGTTTCAGTCTCGCATGGGAACGGAAAAGGGAATTCAATTGTTCGCGCTCATTAGCCTAACCACCGTTTTGGCTGCATGCGCATCACATAAGAACGCGGGCGCGCCGTCTGGTGCTACGCAGCCTCCCTCAGGCGGAACCAAATGGGGTTACTACAGTGGCGAGCCGGTGACGAAATGGAATCCGGATGGGCGAACAATGACACTGTTAACTGAATTGAGTTACACCGATCCGCACGGTCTCATCTGGGATGCGCCTGCCGGTTCGGTTGTCGATGGCGCATCCATCCCGCGCTATCTCTGGTCCGTCATGGGCGGGCCGTTCGAAGGGAAATATCGCAACGCTTCTGTGCTGCACGACGTTGCTTACGGGGAACACAACCGGCCATGGTCGGATTGCGATCGCATGTTCTACAACGCGATGCGTTGCAGCGGCGTCAGCGCGGTCGAAGCCAAGACCATGTATTACGCGCTCTACAAATTCGGGCATCACTGGAAGTTTCCAATCAAACGCGGCAAACCGGTGAAGTATGAGGGCGCGCTCGTGGCAAGAGGCGAAGAAATCCCGCGCGCCATTCCGGTGAACCCGGTTCAGATCAACGACGCCCGCGGTTGGATCAGCAACACTGATCCCAGTCTCGAGCAGATCGAGCAACGAGCGAACGCCGAGACGCACTAAGCGTGGAACGCGTTGTCCTCAATGCGTTGTCATACCTAGGCGGCTTGGCCCCGATTATTTTGCCATCGTCTTCGGAGAAGCCGATCCACCTAGAGCTAACCGCTGGCCGGCTCGCTGAACTTGTCTGCGTGGACGCTTGAGTTTCTCTCGCTATTGTTTCGAAACCGAATCCGACAGACTCGACAAGAGAAACTTTAACGAAAGGACATTTATGCTCGGCGAAAAGATTGGTGAAATATCGGGCAAGATTACGATGCAGCGCGTACTACCGAACCCGGGCGGAGGTCTAAAGATGGAAACCTCGTTTCAGGCAAACGGAACGTTGCTGGGCACAAACCTAAAGGACACGGGCACCTACTCGACCGTTGTCCGTCCAGACGGCACACACTACGGCGAAGGCCAAGGGGTGATGATAACCAAGGACGGGAAAATGGCTACGTGGACAGGACAGGGTGTTGGCACGATGAAGAAAGATGGGAGCGCGACTTATCGCGGCGCCATCTATCTTCAAACCATGCCGCCAAAATGGTCCCGCTTGAACAAGGTCGCGGTGCTATTCGAATACGAGGTGGACGCAGAGGGCAACACGCACTCCGAATACTGGGAATGGAAGTAGCCAGCAGCAGCGGACGATTCGACAGCTGTGGTTTGGAGTTCCGCCTTCAGGCGGTTCCGTAATTCTCCCGGGCAAATTTGGCCACCGCTAACATCCAATCGCTGCGATAGGCGAAAAAACGTTCGCTTTGCTTTACAAATATTCGTCTAACCATAGTTAGGCAATTGTGGACATGACGGCTTGGGAATATTTCCTCTGTATTGCGCCGTTTGTTACCATAATCCCCCTGGTTCTCGCGATCCGGCGCTATCGCCGCAAGCCCACCGGCTGGCACACCGTGCTAGTTGTAGCGGCTACTTCGCTCGTTATCGCGAGCCCATTTCTTATTTTATTCGGCGTCTTAGCCGCGGGCGACATCGAGGAGCGCAGACAGCGCGTCGCTTTCGATTCCGCAGTCTGGAAAGCGAGTTTATCCACTCAAGATGACCCGATTCGTCTTCGCATGGTAGATGATCTCTTACGCCAATATCGACTGCGCGGTATGCGCCAAGACGAGTTGATCGCGTTGCTCGGAGAGCCACCCAAAACAGATTATTTCTCTGATTACCAGATTGTCTATTGGCTCGGACCTGAGCGCGGCTTTATCAGCATTGACTCTGAGTGGCTCGCCATTTGGATCGGACCAGATCAGCGAGTCACAGATGCCCGTATTGTACGCGATTGAGCACAGGATGAAATCATCCTATCGCCTAGCCCCTATGAGGGGAGTCAAGTGCGATAGGTCGATTACTTCATAGGTGGGTGAGGGTTGGTGTTGGCTTAGAGCGCTTCCTCTTCAGTGTAACCCACGCCGGGGGATTATGTTCAGTGGTCGCACTACTATCCGTCCGGCTTGCTGACCATCTGGTCAATGCGATCACGTAGAAGAGAAGCGGGGAAGTGACCTGGTGGAACGCGCCTATTCGTGGCAATGCCTTCGTCTGCGAAGCCACAATTCTCTTTCGAGCTTGCGCTCGGGCACGCAGGCGTCCAATTTTCTGAGCGTTCACCATGAAAGCGCGATTGCTGATCATCGCGGCGCTCGGCCTGTTGCTGGCGGCGTGCAACCGTCAGGCGCAGGCGCCGGCGCCAAAGACGGACTTGGACAGGCTGCAGGGCACTTGGTCTCTCATCATGGCGATGCAAGACGGAAAGGCCTTGCCAAAGGACAAGGTGAAGCAGACCACGATCGTGTTTAAAGGTGACACCTTCCGCTTCCCCGGCTCGGCGGAGTACGCCACCAGCAGGGCGGGAACGATCAAGCTCGATGAGTCGAAAACCCCAAAGCAAATGGACGCCATCTCGACCGGTAAAGAAGTGATGCTCGGCATCTACGCGCTGGAAGAGAACGGTTACAAGGTTTGTTTCGCACTGCCCGGCAAGCCACGCCCTACCCAATTCACTTCCACACCCGAAAATGGCTACATTCTCCAGTCCTGGGAACGGGAGAACAAGCAGTAAGCACCGGAAGGGACACCGTCGCGCCCTGAGGTCCTCGATTTGCAACAACGACCCGTGAAGCACGGTATTCCGGGGAGCGCGCGCGCCTCGCGCGCTGGCGATCGCGCCCTCGCGATCGCGAACTTTTTTGTCTTCCTTATCTCCGTCAATCAACGCCAAAGGAAGTGTTCGGCGAGAGCGCCAAAACGGGCACCCGAGGGCGATTTGGGGCGCGGATCGCGAAACTCTGGCGAGGGCCGCGCTGTACTTGCGTCTCTTCGCGTTCTGCGCACTGGGTTCTCCGGACCGATGTAATCCTCCAGCGCCTCGGGAAGCGGGAGCAATTCCTGCCGATCGCTCCCACGGATGGTAATTAATTCATGGAAACGGAGCTTGCCAAAAGGGCGCGCCTTTGGGTACGAGAAATCATCCGACGTATGAAAAACTTTTCACACAGTCTCGCGATGCAGCGAACTGCTGGCCGGCGTACTCAAAGTTGGATGATAAATTTATGAAAGGAAACGCAAAGCTCGCCGTCGGCAGTGCGGGCTGAGCTCCGTTTCACTACCTGGCAACAGCCATGCCAACTGTCGCCGACACGCTCACTGATATTGAGCGCCTCCAAACTGAAATTGAGTGTCGCTTGCGACAAGGAACTATTCGTCAGGACGCATTTGTAGCAGATCTTCTCAATTTCACGATAATTCTATATTTCAGTTGGCTGTCGCACCACTGCTTGGCTAAGGCGCAGGCTTCAATTTCCCTAGGCAGATCACCGGCAGTTGCGAAATACTACGAGCTGTTCGCGCAGCGTCCCGTGCTCGAAGAATTTATCCGCTGGCAAAACATCGCGGGGCTATTTGTTCTTTGGAACATATTCGAGAAGTTCGTTCGCAACACTCACGGTACGCTCTCCACTTCAGTTCCGTCTGCGATCGAAGATGCTTATAAGGCCATCCTGAAATCTCGCTCAATCAAAGCGAAAGAGTACGATCAGATGATTACAGAGTTCAACCTGGCACGGCTTACTCGAAACAGCTTACATCAGGGAGGTATATACTCGGGGAAGAGGGTGCGGCGGTATGTCTTCCGCGGCGTCGAATACGAATTTCGTGAGGGCGTGAAGGTTAGGCCGATCCGGTTGCTGGACTTAGCGTCCACCTTTTGGGAGCACTATTGTCGAATAGTTGCAAGCAATAGCGCCACCTAACCACACTGCCCCAGCTGTTCACTGCTGTGCAGCCCCGTTTTTCTCCAGCGCGACGGCCAAAACTTCATCGACGTTTTCGACCGGAACGAATTTGAGTTTTTGTTTCTCTTCCTCGGGAACATCGACCAGATCTTTTTCGTTGAGCTTGGGAATGATGACTGTGGTAATCCCAGCACGCATCGCGGCCAGGCTTTTTTCCTTTAGCCCGCCAATCGGTAGAACCAGTCCGCGCAAGGTGATTTCGCCGGTCATGGCCACATCGGGACGCACCGGTCGGTTGCTAAAAAGCGACGCGAGCGCGGTGAACATGGCGATGCCCGCGGACGGGCCGTCCTTTGGCACAGCACCAGCCGGCACGTGCACGTGGATGTCAAGCTTTCGAAAATCTTCTGAATTCACGCCGAGTTGACCGTCGCGGCTGCGAAGGAGACTGAGCGCGGCCTGCACCGATTCTTTCATCACTTCGCCAATGTGCCCGGTGAGCATGACATTCCCTTTGCCCGGATAACGCGTCGCTTCGATGTGCAACACCTCGCCACCAGCGGGGGTGTAAGCTAGTCCAGTGACAACGCCCGGTTGACTCGTCTTGAGTTTTGTCTCGCGAACGTAATTTGCCGGTCCGAGCATTTCCGCTACGACTTCCGGCGTGACGATTACGTGCTCGGCTTTTCCGCGCGCGACCTGCGCCGCAATGCCACGACAAACGGATGCGATCTGGCGCTCCAGCTCGCGCACGCCGGCTTCGTGCGTGTAATCGTTAATGATGCGGCGGAGCGCTTCCTCCTCCCATTCGATTTGCTCGGGCTTGAGTCCGTTTTCCTGCAATTGCCGTTTCACGAGGTATCGCTTGGCAATCTCGAGTTTCTCGCGCTCGGTGTAACCAGGCAGTGAGATCACTTCGATCCGGTCGCGCAACGGCTCGGGCACGCCGCCGATGTAATTCGCAGTGCCGATGAAAATCACATCGGACAGGTCGAACGGCACGTCGAGGTAACGATCGACAAACGCGTTGTTTTGCCGCGGGTCGAGCACTTCGAGCAACGCGCTGGCCGGGTCGCCCCGAAAATCCGCGCCGAGCTTATCAATCTCATCGAGCATGAAAACCGGATTGCGCGTACCTGCCCGACGCAATTCCTGGATGATGCGTCCGGGCATCGAGCCAATGTACGTGCGGCGATGACCGCGGATTTCTGCTTCGTCGCGCATTCCGCCGAGGCTGATCCTCACAAATTTGCGGCCGAGCGCGTCGGCGATCGACTGCCCGAGACTAGTCTTACCGACGCCGGGCGGGCCGAGAAAACAAAGGATCGCGCCGTGTCCCCGGGGATTAAGTTTCCGGACCGCCAGATATTCGATCAGCCGTTTTTTTACTTTTTCCAGGTCGTAGTGATCGCGATCGAGGATCTGCTGCGCCTGATCGAGATCGAGGTTGTCCTTGCTCAATTTGTTCCATGGCAAATCGGCGATGATCTCGATGTAACTGACAATCACCGAGAATTCCGGGCTGGCGGATGGAATGAAATCGAGCCGCTTCAACTCGCGCTCCGCCTGTTTCATCACTTCCTCCGGCGGATTCGCTTCCTGCAGTCGCGCGCGCAATTGTTGCGCCTGCTCCTCACTGCCACCTTCGGCCTCGCCTAACTCGCGCTGGATTGCCTTAATTTGGGAGCGCAGATAAGCGCGGCGCTGCGCATCGGAAAATTGCGAGGCGACGTCTTTTTGCAGTCTCTGTTGAATTTCGGCAATCTCGAGCTGGGCTGAGACGTGTTTTTGGACGGCGCGAACACGTTTTTCGACATCGAGCTCTTCGAGAATGGCCTGCTTTTCCGCCACGCCGATATTCAAGTTCGGCGCGAGAAAATCAGCGAGCTGCTCGGGATCATCGATGTTCAGGATCATCAAGCGCGACTGCTCCGGCGCCTCGGGCGTCAGTTCGAACAATCTCGCCGCGGAGTCGCGTAGATTCCTGAATGTGGCTTCCCACTCCTTGGTTTCTTCCGGCAACATCGAGTTCGGCAGATCGACTTCCGCGCGCAGGAACGGCGAAGTCGCGATGATTTTGCGGAGAGAAAAACGGCGAAGTCCCTGCGCGATGACCAGCACATGGTCCTCCGACTGCCGAATCAGCTTCAGCACAAGCGCGCCGGTGCCGACGGAGTAGAGATCTTGCGGTGTCGGGTCTTCTTTTTTCTCGTCGCGCTGCGTCAGTAATCCGATGACTTTGGTTCGTGACAAGGTGTCATCCAGCAGTTTGAGCGACGCCGGACGCTGGACGTTGAGCGGAATCACTGTGCCCGGAAACACCACGAACCCGCGCACGGGCAAAATCGATATTTCCTCCGGGATTCGCGGCGTGTGGGTTTCGCCAGTCGGTGCAGCGATCGTGCTCTCCGTCCCCGGCTTGAGCTCGGGGCCCGGCTGTAACGCGCTGATTTGTTTGTCGCTCATGACTGTTTCAACGGAAGCGAAATCCAAAGCAGACCGTTCCGCTGTTCCGCGTGCGCCTGGTCGATTTCCACTTCGGCCGGCAACGGCACTTCCCGCATGAACGGCCCGTAATCGATCTCCATTGCCAGTAATTGCACTGCGTTTCCCTCTTCGTGAGTCGGCTCGGGCAGCTCGCGGGCGCCGCGAATCACAACGCGGCGCGGTTCAACGATGAGATCGATCAGCGAGCGATCAACGCCTGCCAGATCGACGCAAATGCGAATGCATGTTTCGCAGCGGTAGGCGTTGATTGCCGGCTCCCAGGCGTGCGGCGCAAACCTGGAAAATTGCAAGTGCGACAGTTCGTGGCTGATGTCGTGCAGCGCGCCATGCAGCCAGCGCAACTTGACGTTCCTGATTGGATCCATGTTGGAGACTAAACATCGTCTCGCGTGTTTCGATGTTCAAACGCCGAAACCGAAAGCTCCCAATTCCACACGCGCACGATGCGTCGCCCATAGGGCGGCAGCTACAGGAGAACTCATCGCCAAGCTACCTTGTGCTTATTTCGTTTTTCCCGGGCCCCACAAGGCGCGGCCGGGTTTTGCGCCGGTATGCTCGCCATCTTTGAGCACTTGCACGCCATTGACGAAAACGTGTCTTACTCCAACCGCGTATTGGTGCGGCTTTTCGAATGTCGCGCGATCCGCAATGGTCGCAGGATCAAATACCACCACGTCGGCAAACATTCCCTCCTTGAGAAATCCGCGATGATCGAGGCCGAGATTCGTAGCAGGCAATGCGCTCAGTCGATGGATCGCGTCGCTCATGTGAAGAACCTTTTCGTCGCGCACATATTTGCCAAGCACGCGCGCGAAATTTCCGTAGGCGCGCGGGTGCGGGTTCGATTTCAGGAAAACGCCTTCCGGTGCCTGAGAGGCTTCATCGGAGCCGAACGAAATCCACGGCTTAGCGAGCTCTTTCTTGATGTTCGCTTCCGAGATCATGAAATAAATCGTCCCGATGCGCGATCCGTCCTCAGCGATCAAATCCATCGCCGTATCGATCGGATCTCTGCCGCGCATTTTCGCGACTTCGGCGAGCGTTTTGCCAGTGAGTGGTTTCAATTTGTCAGATTTGAACTGGCTAAGAAGAATGTGCTCCGGACCGCCCGCAGCGAGATACATATTCTCCCACTCGTCACTTGGCGCTTGCACTTGCGCTTTGATTTTCTCGCGCGTCGCCGGATCACGCAGTCGCTTAAATAACGCCGGGTATCCGCCGTCCTCGGTCCAAGGCGGAAGACACGCGTCGAGCCCAGTCCCGCCGGCCGTGTAAGTGTACATGTCTGCCGTAATTTTCAGGCCTTCCTTCTGCGCTGCTTCAATTCGCGAAAGAAGATCATCGATCTTGCCCCAATTCGGCTGGCCCGCCGCTTTGATGTGATAAACTTCAGCCGGAATTCCTGCTTCCCGGCTGATTCGGATCAGTTCATCCAGCGCTTCAAGCAATCGATTCCCTTCACTGCGCATATGCGAGATGTATTTGCCCTGATATTTCGCGGCGACTCTGCACAGCTCGATCAGTTCCTCCGTCTTCGCATAAAATGCTGGCGGATAGATCAGCGAGGTGCCAATGCCGAGCGCGCCCGCCTCCATCTCTTTGCGAACCAGTTCACGCATTTGATCGAGCTGTTCCGGCGTCGGCTGTTTATCTTCGAAACCGATCACGTTCTCGCGGATCGTGGTCGCGCCGATGAACGACGCGACGTTGCAGGAAATGCCGCGATTCTCCAGATAACGCAGATATTCCGCGAGCGTGTTCCATTTGATGTCGTATTTGATGTCACTCTGTTCACGCAGCATGTGCTCGCGCACGCGGTCGTTCACCGGGCCCATCGATTCGCCTTCGCCCATGATCTCGGTGGTGACGCCCTGGCGAATTTCACTTTGGGATCGGCCATCCTGAATTAGCGACTCCGTTGACCAGGAAAGCATGTTGATGAACCCGGGCGCGACGGCGAGCCCCTTCGCATCGATGATTGTTTTCGCTGTTGCGTTCTTGAAATCGCCGACGCCTGCGATCCGGTCGCCGCGAATCGCAACATCAATCCCGCGACTGCGGGACGGTTCGGCGCCCGTGCCGTCGTAAACCGTGCCGCCCTTGATTATCACATCGAAGTTCGGCGGCTTTTGCGCAAACAGTGACCAAGGAATTACCAGCAAAACACTCAGGCAAAAAAGAACTCTCTTCATCGCGCGTGCAAAATGAACGCTCCGTCGCGCGCGTCAAGAAGCGAAAAAGCAATTCAGATTCACTGAAACAGATTCACTGAAAGGGTGTTATATTAGCTGATGAAAAGAACAACGAAATCCGAAAGCAAATCTCGTGGGCTAGGTGTGTTGCTGTCGTTGCTTTGCGCGGGCGCCGTAGCCGTCTTGATCACGGGGTGCGCGGAAGCGCCTCCTGTGACCGCGTATGACGCGGGTTATTGGGTTCCGACCGGGAGCTATTGGCGTGACTACGACGGCTACTACCAGGCCTATCCATTCTCGGATGCGCCTAATGGCCCGCGTTATCGCATCGTCGATGGCATGCACGTTTACGAGCCGTACTACTACGGCGGTAATGCGACTCCCGCCGTTTCAGGTTATGCTACGGTTGGTGTTCCAGCCGAGTGACGATTCCTAAGGCGGCGTGCCGCGGTTGCGACTTCGCAGCGCAGCACGAGTCAGTGCTTGCGCTGGGCGGCACATCCATTGCGAGTTTGATTGCGCATCCGCGCAGGCATGGCTCGCCGACAATTTTTGCGGAGACCGGCTCGTCTCACTTCGTCTTCGAGACTAAGCCACGATTCTTTAACCGACCCCGACACACAGCCGATCGAGCGACGCGGTGCGAATTGTACAATAAAGGTTCAACTGATAAACACTGTCGTTGTGCCTGACGAACCAACAGGCGAGACAGAGTCGCATGCGCGGCTCCACGACAGAAAAAAGGGAAAATTCAGAATTCAAGAAAGGGGAAGATCTGATGAACACGACAATGAAATCCAAGCATCACAGTCGAGCATTGCTGCTGTCGATCCTTTGCGCAGGCGTCGTTGCAACTTTTCTGGGCGGATGTGCAGAGGGGCCTTACATGACTGCGTATGACACCGGTTATACTTATCCAACCACGTATTATACGCCGTACTCATACGACTATTACAACGGTTACCCGTCTTCATACTATTACGGGGACGGGGCAATGGCTCAGCGGACCTACGTAAACTACGGCCGGGGCTATAACAGCTACAATTACGGGTATTGATTTGTGACGCGCGCTTGGTTGACGCATCGGCGCCGTCCGGCAGATGCCGGATGCGCCGATGCGTTTTTTCTTTTGGCTCTGTTTCGCTGAGCCGTCGACCACGGGCCGGATTATTATCCGTACTATCTGTATTACGGCTACGAGGGCGAGGCGTTACTACTACTACCCAGCCAGATTATTTCTCCGTTTTATCAGGTCC
>DASYDT010000124.1:0-2829 GCA_036499425.1 Candidatus Udaeobacter sp.
GTGAGCATACCACCCTGATTCGCAAAGTTCTCGATGGTTGCGATGAATGGCCTCGGATCGCGACCTGCGGCTAGCTCGTAATGACCGCGTTCTCCCGTCAAGATTGGCCAGCAACGTCCAACGCCCGTACCGTCGTAAGCAGCTCCGTCCGCCTTTTGGCCATAGCCATCGTGATTGTAGCGACGCCAGCCAGGGCCCTGCGGCAGATCATATTTGATCACGCGATCTATGACCTCGATTGAATCGCGAATGATTGGATCGGTCGCGCTGCGGATCCCAAATCGCTCCAGATGCAGAAAGTCGCCACCGACCACATTCCGCGCCGGATGCAGGCCGCCGCCGTTGGCGATTTGAATCATTGTTGTGTTTGGATCGGGATGAGGATCAGGATTGTTGGGGTCAGTCGGATTGATGCGGATGTAATGACGAGGAATTCCTTCGACCAGATCACCCTTGGTTGTGACCATCCACTCCTCGAGGTGCGCCGCGAGCCAATCGGCGTACGCCAGAACAAAATTCGCTGCTTTAGTTTCGCGGTATTCCCTGGCCCACTCCGCCGCGCAGACAAGGGCAGCAATCACTGTGGCGAGAGTGGAAGGTGAGTAACCGGCGTTCTCCTCCCACCGATCCTGACTCGTGACTGGGCCTTGCAAGATCAAATGGGCTGCCGCGCGCACGATCATTACACGCGGATTAAACAAACCGAGTGCTTCTCGTTTGTGTAATCGCCATGCCAAAAGTATCGGCGCTGCAATCTGGTCGAGTTGTTGTCCAGACCAATAAGCGGTCCCATCAATCCAACTATTTTGAGGGAAACTGCCATCCGGCCGTTGAATCGACGCCAACCAGGTCAGCGCCCGCAGTGGCGTACTTGTCTGGCCTGTAGCGAGAAGTGCTGTCGCGCTTTGCACGAGGTCTCGGGTCCACACCAAGTGATAACCACCGAAATCGTTATCTGCCTTGGTCTCTCCCCAGGGGATACTCAAGGATGCAACGATTGCGCCTTGAAAAACCTTGTCCTCATGCGTCAGCAGCACGCAGCGGCTTAGTCGATACATTCCTCCGCCGTCGGATGTGTCAGCGCTAAAGTCGAATTTTGGATTTACGACTGCTCGTTGCCACTGGCGGACATACGCCCGGAGGTGTGACTCGAAAGGCTCAGCCAGCGATTGGAACAACTTAGCCGTCGTGCTCTGGAAGCTACGGCCAAATGCGACGGCCATGGTGAATTCACCGTCGTGCGGAAGATTGATTTCGCCGGTTAACGCGATATTGCCGTTCACGGCGGACTCAAACTGCCAGTCCATTTTGAAATTGTGCATAAGGTCCTGCCAGCCATCGCTGAAACCGACATAGCCTACCGAGCGACGGGAGAAGCCGGTGCTGCATGCCAGAATCAGGTTAACGTCTTTGCGTTGAGCACGGAGGAGCTTGATGCCGCCCACTTCAGCCCACCACCCGGAGTTGCCGGCCCCTACGCCAGCGATGTGAGGAGCCAGCAATGCATAAAGTCGCAGTTTCCGACGTAGCGATTCGTCGAATACTTCCACTTTGGTGCGCACGACTAAGACTGACTGATGCGGATCGGCAAAGACGTGTTTTACAATCCGGTAGCGGTCGTCCGGCGCCGTATTCGTTAGGCGATATAGAAGGCAATCGCGTTCCGGGTAATCGATGGCATGAGTCAGGTCGCGTTTTTCCTCATGGCAAAACGTTTCTCCGTCGCTTATGAGGAACTGAAAATCTCGCGTGTTGGGTTGGTCGACATGCGGATAGTAAATCTCGTTCACGATGCCGTGGCTGAGTGTGAACCAAACGCGGCAACTAGTGTGATACGCTGTTCCCACGCCTTCTTTGGCGCTGGAAGTCCACCGAGGCTCAATTCCAGGCGCGCCAAACGCCACTGAATTCTTAGGTTGATCCATTGGTCAATCGTTGTGCTTTGTTATCGAGACCGGATTTCGGCTCTTTTTACACTTCGCGTTTTTCGATCTCCTTTTCGATTCGAGGATCGGGAATTAACCAAAAGGCCGCAGCGAAAACGTACAGCCCACTCGAGATCCAGGGACTGACAAACGCGAGCGGAATAGCCGCGCAATAAAACGCGACGGACAGTTTGGCCTTCCAATCGGTCCCAACAGCCTGGGCTAGAAGGGAGTCGCGACCTTGCTTGGCGATGATGGCGCGCTCCAAAATATAATAAGCGATACCTGCCATCAGTAGAACAAAACCGTATACGGCGCTAGGCGTGGAAGCCAGACCGTTCTCGCCCAGCCAACCTGTCGTAAAGGGAAAGAGCGACAACCAAAAGAGCAGGTGAAGGTTTGCCCAGAGAATCCCACCGCTAACCTGCTCCGTCGCTTGGAACAGATGATGATGGTTGTTCCAATAGATGCCGATGTAAATGAAGCTCAGCACGTAGCTCAACAGCACTGGCAAGACCGGTTTCAATGCAACAAGGTCAACCGTGTGGGGAACTTTCATTTCCAACACCATAATTGTGATAATGATGGCGAGAACGCCGTCACTGAACGCTTCGAGCCTGGTTGTTTTCATCCTACCTAGCTTTTTCTCTAAGCCTAAATGAGCCCGAGCCACTGGCCCGCTGCTTCTATCTCGGTGTTCGTTAGGCCGTGGCCGGCATGGAAGAAACGAATTGTCACCTCGGCGCCGGCGCGGCGAAGAAGTTCGACAAGACGTTGAGTCTCCGATGAAGCAATAATCGGATCCTGATCACCTGCGCCCATCCAGACGCGCATGGATGACAGGTCAGGCAATTTGTCCGGAACCAGCGGCACCATCGCGCGAAAAAGAACGGCTGCGTGCATG
>DASYDT010000125.1:0-30776 GCA_036499425.1 Candidatus Udaeobacter sp.
GTCGCTGGGTCGCGTAAAGACGAAAAGCTCGCGTCCTTCGTAAAGCGCAATCTGCGCAATCAAGTGCGCGGCGTTGCCAAAACCGTAGATGCCGAGCCGGCGCGCATTCCCTGTTTTGCGATAGGAACGATAGCCGATTAGCCCCGCGCAAAGCAGCGGCGCAACCGCGACGTCATCATAACTCTCGGGTAGATGAAAACAGTATCGCGCATCGGCGACGGTGAACTCGGCGTAACCGCCGTCGATGGTGTAGCCGGTGAAGCGCGCGTTATCGCAGAGATTTTCGCGGTTCGATCGGCAATAAGTGCAGTCGCCATCCGTCCAGCCGAGCCACGGAATGCCGACGCGATCTCCAATCGCGAATGTGGGAGCGGCCTTAGTGCCGCGACTGTCGGGACGCTCAGGTCCCTCCCACATTTCCCCGCCCACCTCTTCCACATGCCCAACGATTTGATGGCCGAGGATGAGCGGCAGCTTCGGATTCGGCAGTTCGCCATCGACTACGTGAAGATCCGTGCGACAAACAGCGCACCCGCTAGTGCGCACGAGCAATTGTCCCCTGCCCGGCTTCGGCCTGGGCAGATCACGCAACACGAGCGGATCGCCGACCTTTTCGAGAACCATTGCCCGCATGAAACGTACGATAGCGGTTCTGATTTTGAAATCTAAGCGTAAATCACCCGGTACCTGGCATCCAAGTCGCTTCCGTTGACAGTAACAACTGCACCCGAACGTGGACTCTTTGACCGACAATCACCCTTTGACAACGACCGATCCTGCAGACCTTCAGGATGAAGAGCTGCGTATGAAATCAGCCGCACGAACCAGAAGAAACTTTGCAGCACGAAGCACCTTCGCGCTTCGAGCCGCAGGTCGAACAGGAGGACCTGACCACTTTGGATCGGACGCAAACGTCAAGCATAGGTTTCTTCACATTTCTCGGCAGCTTCATCTTTGGGGCGCTGGCCGTCCTGGCCGGTTACATCTGTCTTATCCAACCAAGACCGACCCATCGGCTACCGGTTTTCGACGACCAATTGCGGGCGACTTCGCCTTCACCTGCTGCTTCGCGGCGATCCATCTACCCCGCCCGGTGCGCTTCTTCCCAACGGCCCGGCCTCCTTTCCAAGGCGTGAAGTTGAAAGCGAATCTGCCGATTACCGCCGCGTTTCTTCCTGGTTAATGCGCTGCGACCGGCTCCGGTTCGACACGGCCGTCCCCCGTGTCTGCCGATTCGCCTTCGTGGTGCATATGCGCGCTGCGCAGAAAGGGCACCCTGTCGAGCACGTGTTCCTGGAACCATTCGAGCCAGAGATAAATCACCGGCGTCACAAAAAGCGTAACCATTTGCGAGAAAATCAAGCCCCCGACAATCACCAGGCCGAGTGGGCGGCGCGAGGAAGCGTCCGATCCGAAACCGATGGCCAAAGGCACCGCGCCCATCAGCGCAGCGAGCGTAGTCATCATGATCGGTCGAAAACGCTCCAGGCTGGCTTCATGAATCGCCTCCCGTAACCCAAGGCCTTCATCAATTCGTTTCAATGCGAAATCGACGACGAGGATTCCGTTTTTCTTGACGATACCGAGCAGGAGGAAAAGGCCGATCACGCTGTACAGCGACAGTGTGGAGTGAAAAATCCACAGGGTGAAGAGACCGCCGACGACTGCGGGAACGATGGCGGGAAACAACACGGTGACAGGATGCACGTAGCTCTCGTAGAGAATCCCGAGAATCACGTACATGACGAAGATGGCGCCGATCAAAAGTAGTGGCAGCGAGCGGAACAATTGCCGGAACACGAGCGCTTCACCCTGAAATGTCGCTTGCACCCCGGGATATTTTCGATGCACCTGCGCGAACGAGTCTTCGATGTACTTGGTAGCATCGCCGATCGCGACATCTGGCAGCAGGTTGAAATTGATCGTGACACTCGTGAATTGGTTGAGGTGATTGACTGCCTGCGGGCCAAGGACTTCTTTCATCGATGTCACGGCTCGCAGCGGAACGAGATTCGTGCCGAGCCCGCTCGTGGTGACAATTCCGCCGCCGGTTGGGCTACCCGCACCGGTCGTGCCACTGTTGCTGCGAACATAAAGATTATCGAGATCTCTCGGATTCGCCCGCTCTTTGTCTTTTACCTCGAGAATGACTTGATACTGGTCGTCCGGTTCCTTGATGAGGTAGACGTAGTTTTGAGAGTAGGCGTTGCGCAGCAGACTTTGAACGGCTGAGGTGGAAACTCCGTACAGCGCTGCGCGCTCCCGATCGATATCAACCGTGAGATTCGGGGTGTCGTGATAGTAATCGGAACGAACGGTGGCGAATCCTTTGAACTGCTGCAGTTTTTCCATCAGCTCGTCGGCCGCGCCATAAACGTCATCGGGCACAATCCCGCTGATCGTATAGGCGTACTGTCCCTGCGTCTGGTTCGTCGCACCGACATTGATTTGCAGAACCGGCTGCGGCGACAACACCGCCGCGATGCCGGGAATCGTCGCGAGCTTTTTTTGGATTTGCAAGGCGCACTGTTCGATCGGAGGGCGCTCATTCCGCGATTTGAAAATTACGAAAACTATCCCCTGTGATGAAGCAATCCGTGAGGCAAAGCCGGCCAGTGTAAAAAACTCCGCGATATTCGGATCGGCCTTGAGTTCAGCGTTTACCTGTTGTTGATAGGCGCGCATTTGCGCTGGCGACGAACCTTCCTGGGCAATGAACACACCGCGGGCAAAGCCGCTGTCGCCGACCGGCAACAAAGTGAATGGCAGATGCGTGAAGAAGAACCAAAGACCAAGAATGCATCCCAAGAGAATCGGAACAGTCAGCCAGGCGCGATCCAGAAATTTATCCAGCGCCCGACCATAAATCGCGATCACGCGCTTGATGAAGTCGCCGGTCCATTTCTCCATGCGGGCGCGTTTATGACCGGCCTTCCGCTCGCCAAGAATACGGGCGCACATCAGCGGAGTCAGCGTCAGTGAAACGAGTCCAGAGGAAAGAATCACGACGATGATGGTGGCCGAAAACTCACGGAAAATGCGACCCAGCAATCCCGGCAGAAAAACGAGCGGGATAAAGACCGCCGCCAGAGACAGGGTCATCGAGACGATGGTGTAAGAAATCTCGCCGGCGCTGTTGTACGTCGCCCGCAGAATCGATTCGCCGTGCTCAGCACGGCGCACCACGTTTTCCAGAAACACGATCGCGTCATCCACCAGAAACCCAATGGCCAGCATCAGCGCCATCAACGTGAGATTGTTGATGGAGTAATTCAGCGCGTACATCACCGTCACCGTGATCAGCAGGGAAAGTGGCAGCGCAACAGCCGGAATCAGCGTGTCCGTTGCGCGGCCGAGAAACACGTAAATAACGAGCACAACCAGCACGAACGCGATCATCAGCGTGTATTCCACATCGTCGACCGAATTGACTATGGTTTCCGATCGGTCGTGCACTAACAGAAGTTTGATTGAGCCGGGCAAACTTGCGCGCAGCTCGGGAAAAAGCGCTTTCACCGAGTTGGCAACTTCAACCGCATTGGCACCCGCTTGTCGTGTAACCGCCAACACGACAACAGATCCCGGCGGATTGAATCCACGCACCCAAAACGTTCGCGACATTCGTTCGTCCTGCACGCCCTCGTAGACGTCCGCCACATCGCGCAGATAAACGGGCGAGCCATCCTTGTTTTTCGCGACAATCAGGTCGCGATAACCTTCGGCGTCAGCAATCTGCCCGTTCGGCTGCAACACGAACGTGCGATGCGCGCCGTCGAATTGCCCGGCGCCTGAGTAAACTGTTCCCGCTTTAATCGCGCTAGCGAGGTCGTCCATGGTCAGCCCGCGAGCGGCTAACGCAGCAGGGTCAGCCTTGATGCGAATCGCGCCCTGGACGCCATAGATATTCACCTGCGATACCCCTGGCAGGATCGAAATCTTTTGTGCGACGGCGGTGGAAGCGTACTTATATAGATCGCCATCCGTAAGCGTGTCCGACAACAGGCCAATGTAGAGGACCGGCTGGTCGTTCGGATTCGTTTTCTTGAACGTCGGTGGGCTAGGCAAATCGACAGGCAGTTTTCCGGTCGCGCTTTGGATCGCCGCCTGCACGTCCGTGGCCGCGTCGGTGATGCTCTTGCTAAGATCGAATTGCAACGTGAACGAGGTGTTGCTCTGCGAGCTTGAGCTGGTGATCAGGTCGAGCCCGGGGATTTGCAGAAACTGTTTCTCAAGCGGTGTGGCAATGTTGTTCGCCATCGTTTCGGGATTCGCCCCCGGATACGAGCAACTCACTTGAATGATCGGATAATCCACAGCCGGGAGGTCGTTTACGGCCAGTTTGTTGTAAGTCGAAACCCCGGCGACAATCACCGAAAGAGTCAGCAGCACCGTCATCACCGGGCGGCGAATGAACGGTCCTGAAACCCCTGAGCCTTGGACCTGGATCAACTTGCTGGCGAGCCCGCCTGGCTCCGCTCGCGAAGTGGCCGTCGATCGCTCCTGATATCTCTCTTCGGAGCCTCCGTTGTGCCCGGAGGCTCCGTCATGCTCGTCGGATCGATCCATAAAGGAAACTTAGAACGTGTTTTGTGCCGACGCCTGCTGCGGGTTGCCTGCAGCCGGCGCGGAATATGGTTTAGGTTCCACTTTTGCGTCCGGCGAAAGCGCCAACTGGCCGGTCACCACGACGGTCTCGCCTGGTTTGACGCCGCTCTCGACCACAATCAGATCTCCATCCTGCCGCTGCCCCGGCTTCACCATCCGAAGATCCACCGTGTTATCCGGTTTCACCACAAAAACGAATCGGCCGCGCTGGCTGACCTGCACGGCCTGCGACGGCACAAGCGTGGCGTTCTTAATCATATCAAGAATGAAACGCACCCGCACAAATTCCGAGGGCCAGAAAGCATGGTCCGGATTGGGTGTCTCCGCACGCGCTTTCACAGTACCGGAGCCCGGCTGTACAGCATTATCAATGAAATAAAGATCGCCGAGGCGCGGGGCCACGTTTGAGTCCGGCGAGCTCGTCTGCACTTTTACGTTTGGCCCTCCGAGATAACGTCGAACCAATGGTAAGTCTGTCTCTGCCACTGTGAAATCGGTGTAAATCGGGTCCAAGCCCTGGATCGCGACGAGAGGCGGACTGGTCGGTCCAACCAGGTTACCCACGTCAACATTGCGCAGACCGACTCGTCCGTTGATAGGCGACTTGATGTAACAATAATCGAGGTTTACTTGGGCAGCCTCCGCCGCGGCCGTGGATTTCTGCGCATTCGCCACCGCAATATCGTAGTCCTGCGGCGATATAACCTTTCTCGCGCGCAGGTCTTCCTGTCGCTTCAGTGTCGCCTGGTCCAGTGCGGCTTGCGCTTTCGCCTGGTCGAGAGCGGCCTGATACGGACGCGGGTCGATCGTGAACAGCAGATCTCCTTTCTTCACGTCAGAGCCGTCTTGAAAATCGCGCGAAATGATCTTGCCGCTCACCTGCGCCTGCACCTGCACGGTTTCGTAAGCTGCGCATGTACCGATTTCATCGAGGTAAACCGGCACATCTTTTGCGATGACTTTGGCTACAGTCACCGGACGCGCCGGCGGCTGGGCAGTTTTGATTTCTGCAGCCCTGTGTTGAAGGATCCGGTACGTGACAAACGCTGCCAGAATAATGAAAAGCAAGTATGCCCACTTGGGAATCCTCTGATTGCTGGCACGGGTGCGTTTCAATTGAGGCCTCGTCGATTGCTTGGAACCGCTGTGATCCAGTGTCGTAACATCGCTGATTTCCGTGTTAACTTTCATTTGAAGCCTCCGGTGCGCCGGGAAATTGGGTTCTTTCTTGGAATCGAATTTCCCTGTTTCGCCTGGCCGTTGGGTTCAGCGAAAACACGAGCCAGACGCTGGCGTGTGGCAGACTGGCGGTTGTCGCTTTCCTCTGCCCGCTCCCGAATCCGCGCCAACACTTTCATGCACGTCTTGAGATCGGCCGCGGTGATATCAGCCAATAGTTCGTGACGAAGTTTGTCGGCAGTTGCGTTGATCTCTGTGATTACCCGCTGGGCGCGCCGGCCTAGGAGCACCATTTTGCAGCGGCGATCGTGTGGAGAATTTGTGCGCGTGATCCAAGCCTCCCGCTCCAGGCGGTGCAACAGCGTCACCACCGTGGGCTCCTCCACGCCCAGACGCGCTGCAATCTCGGCCTGCGTAAGCGCGTCCTGCGCTACGGAGAGATGCATTAGCGTGCGCCATTTTGCCTGGCTTAGACCAACGGGCTTGAGGCGCTCATCCAGCTTTTGTCGCCATGCACGGGCGCTACCATGAAGCAATTGGCCAAATGTCTCGTTATCGGACATGGTGCAGATCAATTAGTTAGCATACTAACCAATTCTGGTTTTCGATTCTGTCAATCTTTGTTCGCCGCAAGCCTGAAAGAAAAAGCCTGCGACCGGGCAGTGCCAAGACTCAATACTGCATGTTCGATGGCTCGCTCACGCTGCAAGGCTGCTCTGCTTCATCAGCAGCTGTCGCTTCCACCACAAAAAGAGCGCCGCGCAAAAACAAAGAGTCAAGCAAGGCTGGATCGCGTGGACGAAGTAAACATTCTTTTTGATCGGGAACCACGAATTGAGAATATGCGCGCCGACGAACCCGAGATAGGTCAGCGTGCTGACAACTCGCAACGCCAACTGAGAAATGTCAGACCAGCCGGCAATCACCAAATACGCGGACGGAACAGCGATCAGTACATAAGTCGCGGCTTCGGTCGCCGGGCCGAAAAGCAACATCCACACAATGGCCAGAGACATCGCGCCCAAAAGGACAGTCGCCCGTGGCCAGTGTCGAACGGTCCCCAGAAGGCAAATCGCCGCGGCGACAGCTCCCGCAGTCACTTCCATAACAGTCCACCACATTGCGGAGATGGGGATTCCCAGCAGCCGCAGCAATAGATAAAAATCACGCCATCTCCCGTAGTACTCATGCGCTCGACGGCGATCGGACGCGAGATTCACCAACCAATCGCTATACTGCTGCAGCATATAAGACGGCTTCTGAAGGAAGAGCGAAACAACGAAGAGGCCGACCAGCATCAAAAGGATTCGAAAAATTAGTTTCTTCGGGAAAACAACAGCGAGCAACAAGGCAAATGCGATCGGGTATATTTTCCAGTAAGCCACGAACGCCGCGCAAAAAGCACAGATGAACCAGCGAGATTGCGATGCAGCGCCGGCGGCGATGAGAAACAGCACGATGATGATGATATTTGCCTGTCCATTGTTCAAGCTACTCAACGTCAAGGGCACAATAAGTAGAAAAAGCCAGGCGAATTGGTCTTTTGAGAAGTCGAACAGCGTCCTCGCGCTAAACCAGAGCGACAGCGGCAGGGCAAGGCCCAGGAGCAACCTCCAAAGCACTTCGGCTACATTTTGGGGGATAAGTGCAAAGGGCGAAAAAAGTGCAGCGACGAGCGGGCTATAAAGAAATATCCCCGGAGCCCCATAAAGTTGCGCTTGGTGAATCCAAGCTGCACCGGCGTTGCGGTATGTCGGAAAGACAGAATGCCAGCCGGGGTGCCCATGGATCCGAACGCAAATGGTTGCTACGGAAAGAAACCACAACCCCAACGTCGCAAAGAACAATCTCGACTTGACCGCAGTCACCAAACAAAGCAACCGGGGTCGGCTGCGAAAGCAATCAGTTTTAGATTCCCATGGAACTGACTAGGCTAATACCGCTTCAAGGTCCGACCTCAAAGAGAATCATCTCGCGCTTGGTATAATCCGCGGCTCGAGCAATTGGACGCGCTTTGCCTGGCGCCCACTTTTGCGTGGAGGCTGCTTCCGCTTCGTTATCGGCTCGGACGAGGAAATAATGTGTTTTCTCGGGCAGGTCCGCGACGCTGCTTACGTACACGAGCGGCGCTTTTATATAGAAAAGCACCGGCACATAGCGTGGATTGACTGAATAAACTATTTCGTCGCTCGGCAAGGCGGCGTTAATTGTAGCGGCAGCCTTTGTCACCTTCTGCCTGCCGTGTAGAGCAAGCGCGGTCAGCGGATAGCCGATTCCGCCAATCACGAGCCCAAGTCCAACAAAAGCGGTCACCGCTCTGGCAAACGGGTTCTCGCTCGCGACACGTATTTTCCCGGGCCAATGCAGCGCGTCATCGACATAACTCATTGCCAGCAGCCACGACGCCGGGACCAAGTACGGCATGCTGTAACGGGCGACTCCTCCGGGTACGAGGTTTACAATAAGAAATGGCAGCACCGCCCCCCAGACGAGCGCATGAGCAAGTTGCCGCTGATTGTGATTCCGAAATTTTGAAAACCGCAGAAACGGAAACAGAATGAGCCACGGCAGGAAATATATGAGCCCGCGCGGGATATTCAGGATCCAGTTCGCAAATTTGAACTCAGTGCCTTTGAGCCGCTCGGTGTACTGAATCGACCATCTGTATATTGCCAGTTGTGTTGTTGCAATCTTGGCGAAGGGAATGGCCCAAGCTGCAAAAATGCCGAGCATGATTGCAAGCCCAATGAAATGCGCGGGGTGAATTAGAAGTCGCCAATTCTTGTGCTGCCAAACGACAGCCAGCACAATCGCATAGAAAAACACAAGAAGTGTCGGCCCCTTTGTGAGAATCCCAAGCCCGAGAAAAATCGAGGCAGGAACCCAAATGAGCCATGCTGACTTCTTTTGAATCCAAAAACTCAGCCAAAAAATGATGGCAAGCCCGCACAGAGAAACGTAGAGCCCCTCGATCTCGATCAGGCGGCCCTTTTCAATCATGCCGATATTCGTCATCCAGATGAGCGCTGCGATCATTGATCCCTTGGGGCCGAGACTCGCGCGGGCGACGGTGACAAACGCGATCGCCACCCCGAGCACAGCAAGCGCGGAAGGCAAGCGCGCCGTCCATTCATTTCGCGCGCCAAAGAATTTAAACGATGCCGCCACCAGCCAGTTTACCAACGGCGGCTTTTGGAAATAAGGATTGCTGCCCACTTGCGGCACAACATAATCGCCCGTCTTGAGCATCTGGATGGCCGGCAAAATCCGGCGCCCTTCTTCTCCTTTGACGGCCAGACCGCCGAGCGCTGGAAGATAAACTACCGACCACACCAGGAGCACAATCGCCAAAGCTTGGAGCCGTGAATTCATCGGATGCTGGATGTTGGACATTGTGAGTTTGACGTCAAATTAAACCGCCGCGCAGCTTGACGAATAGACGTCACAAAGTTATCCTTAGTGTCTAGTCCGCGCGCTGATCGGAGTGGGAACTGGCGTCCCACTCTTTTTAGTCTGCGGGCTGCATGTTTTTATGAACGCAGAATTCATTGCCATGCTCGATTACCTGGAGCGGGAGCGCGGGATCAAACGCGATATCCTGCTCGAGGCCGTTTCGAACGCGCTGCTCTCCGCCTCCAAGAAGAGCGTCGGCGCGTCGCGCGATCTGCGCATCGATATTAATCCCAAGAGCGGCGAAATCCGGGCGCTGGCCAACCTGCTGGTAGTCGAGGATGTAACGAATCCACAGGATGAGATTGAGCTCTCGAAAGCACGCAAGATCAAACCGGACGCGAACATTGGTGACGCTGTGGAAATAGAAGTCACACCGAAAAATTTTGGGCGCATCGCGGCGCAGACGGCAAAACAAGCCATGATGCAGCGGATTCGCCAAGCCGAGAAAGAAATGATTTACGAGGAGTTTAAGGATCGCGCCGGCGAAATCGTGAGTGGAACCGTGCGGCGCTTCGATCGGTCCGATGTGATTCTCGATCTTGGAAAATTTGAAGCCATAATGCCGCAAAGAGAGCGAGTCGTCGTTGAAGATTACAACGTCGGCGACCGCTTGCGGGCGTATGTGGTCGCGGTCGAGAACGGCGTCCGCGGTCCCGAGATCATCGTCTCACGCAGCCATCCCAATTTCGTGCGCCGCCTTTTCGAACTGGAAGTAAGCGAGATCGCCGATGGCACGGTGGAGATTCGGGGCATCGCGCGAGAAGCCGGTTATCGCACCAAAATCGCAGTCTGGAGCGCGAACGAGAAAGTGGACCCCGTAGGCGCGTGTGTCGGCATGCGCGGCTCGCGGGTCAAAAACATCGTGCGGGAGCTTAATAACGAAAAGGTCGATATCATCCGCTGGAGCTCCGATCCAAAGGATTACGTTTTGGAAGCGCTCAAGCCGGCGAAAGTGAAAAACCTGGCTTTCGATACAGAAAAAAAGAGCGTGCAGATTTCCGTCGATGAAGATCAGCTTTCGCTCGCGATTGGGAAAAAGGGCCAGAACGCGCGATTAACCTCGCGATTGACAGGTTGGGAAATCAATATCGGTAAGGATACGTCTGCGACAACCGTGGTGGAACAAAAGGTTGCGCAAGCTGCGCAGACACTTGCCGGCGCGCTTCCCGTCACCGAAGAGCAAGCGCTGGCCCTGGTAAAATCCGGCTTTACCAATTTAGAAGGATTACGCGATGCGGATGTGCAGGATTTGGTGGATATTCTCGCAGTCGATGAAACAAAGGCGAGCGAGATTTACGAGGCAGTGCACCGGCAGGAACTCGTACAATAACGTGGCTCTGCTTTAAGGGCTTGAGCCATGAGTGAAATTTTGAAGGAACAACAATGGCAACGAAGACGAGCAGCAAAACTGCAACGCCTAAACCGGCCGCACACAAAACTACTGCTCGTCAGCCAGTAGCCGCGCCGAAAACAAAAGTTCTCAAGAAAGAACCAAAGCGGGATGTCGCGCCAGAGCATGCCGATGCGGCAGCCCCGGCTAAATCGCGCACGCTTTCGCCAAAGCCGGAATCGCGAACTACTCCAGCGCCAAGCCACGAACACGAGAGCGTCTCGCTCATCGACAGAAAAAAACCGCGAAAGAAGGCAGAAGGTGGCGAGGTAAAACCCAAGCGCGATGTTTTACCTCCAATCTCGCGCATCCGAGCGTCGCTGGAGGGAACTGGTGCTCCGCCAAAACCCGCAGCACCGCTGGAGGCGCCGGAGCAGACGCCTCCGACTCAAGCGCCGACCGAGGCCGCGTTGCCTTCTGCTGAGGCAGAAGCTGAGCCACAGAAGATCATCCTTATCAAGCCTCCAATTGTTGTTAAGCACTTAGCAGCTGAGCTTGGCTTAAAACCGCATCAAATCATCGCCGAATTGATGACGCACAACATTTTCGCCAACATCAACCAGACAATCGAGCCCGATATTGCGGCGAAGATTGCGGAGAACCACGGGTTCGTTCTAGAAAAGGAGCGCCGCGAAAAAGGCGCCGGCGTTCACAAGGTAGAACAGGTAGTCGTCGCGCCGCCTCCGCCGGTTATTAAAGAACCAGAGGAGCTCAAGCCGCGCGGCCCCATCATCACCTTTATGGGCCATGTCGATCATGGGAAGACCACGCTCCTGGACGCGATTCGCAAGACACGCGTAGCGGCTGGCGAAGCGGGAGGAATCACCCAGCACATCGGCGCTTACAGCGTCACTCACAATGGCGCGATACTTACTTTCATCGACACACCAGGCCACGCCGCCTTCACAGCCATGCGCGCACGCGGCGCCAATGTCACCGATATCGTCGTGCTGGTGGTCGCGGCGGATGATGGGATCATGCCGCAAACAGGTGAAGCGATTAATCACGCCAAGGCCGCGTCGCATGTGAAGATCCTGGTCGCCGTCAACAAAATGGATCTTCCGGGCGCGAATTTGGATCGGGTTAAGAAACAGCTTCAGGAGCAAGGGCTGACCCCGGAAGACTGGGGCGGTGAAACGATTATTTGTCCGGTCTCTGCGACAAAAGGCACTGGAATTGATCGATTGCTTGAGATGATGACGCTGCAAGCCGAGGTGATGGAACTCAAGGCCTCGCCCAGCGCCAGACCACGTGGCACGGTCATCGAAGCGCAAGTAGAAGCAGGGCGCGGCCCTACTGCCACTGTGATCGTGCAGATGGGCACATTAAAGATCGGCGACCCGTTCATCTGCGGTGATTACAACGGCAAAGTAAAATCACTGCTAGACGATCACGGCCAGCCGGTCAAAGAAGCCGGACCTTCGACGCCAGTGAAAGTGCTTGGTTTTAGCGGCCTGCCGAATGCCGGTGACGAATTTCTTGTCATGGAATCGGAGCGCGAGGCGAAACAATTAAGCGATGAACGGCTCGAGGCAAAGCGTGCGAGCAAGTTGTTCGTTCCGCAACGCGCTACGCTCGAAAGCCTGCTCGAAACGGCGGAAGGCCAAAAGATCCTGCGCATCGTCTTGAAATGCGACACGCAAGGCTCGCTCGAAGCGATCGTCGGCGCGTTGAAACAAATCGAAAGCAAAAAGATTAATCTCGAAATTATTCACTCTGCCGTTGGACCGATTTCCGAATCGGACATTTTGCTCGCAAGCGCGTCGGAGGCGGTCGTGATCGGTTTTAGCGTAAAGGTCGAGGCCATGGCCGTCCCGGCCGCGAAACGCGAAGGCGTCCAAATCAAGCTTTACAGCATCATTTACGAGTTGCTCGATCAGATCAAAGACGCCATGGCCGGACTACTCGAACCCGAGTTTCGCGAAACAGTTATCGGGCACGCCGAGGTAAAGCAGGTTTTCCAACTCAGCAGAGGCATTGTCGCCGGCTGTTTGGTCACTGATGGTCGCATCGCCCGCGTTGCGCGCGCCCGCGTCGTGCGAAAGCGCCAGCCAGTTTACGACGGCGGAATTTCGACGCTGCGCCGTTTCCAGGACGACGTAAAGGAAGTGCGCTCCGGCTTGGAATGCGGGATCAAGCTCGGCGACTTCAACGAGTATCAAGTGGGCGACGTGATCGAGTGCTATCAACTCGAACAGTTTGCGCAGAAACTTTGATTCGTTAAGACGTTAAAGCGTTGAAGCGTTACAACGGAATTCTTCTGGCCGCTTCAATCTTCAACGGTTCAACGACCATGAAACATCGGCAACTCCGTTTAAACGAACTGGTAAAACGCGAGCTGAGCGCACTCATTGCGCGTCAGATTAACTTCGAAGGCGTGCTGGTGAGCATCAATGCTGTCGATGTTACGCCCGACCTCAAGAACGCCCACGTCTTTGTAAGCATCCTTGGCGCGGCAACGGGGGCGAGTGTGATCGATAAACTGGAAGCGCATCGTCCCTTGCTGCAAGCTGAACTGTCCCGCCACGTCGTTTTGAAATACACGCCGCATCTAATTTTTCATATCGACGATTCCATCAAGCGCGGCACGCGTGTCCTTGAGATTTTGCAGGATCTCGAAAAACCCCGCGGCCAGAACGAGTGAGCAACACCACGTTCGAGCAAATCGGCCGCGTCTTGCGGGAGCATCAGCGCTTCGCGATCTTGAGTCATGTTCGACCCGATGGCGACGCGCTGGGCAGCCAGCTCGCGCTGGCGCTGTCGCTTCAGCAACTCGGAAAGGATGTTCGCGTTTGGAACGAAGACGGTATGCTTGAGAAATATTCCTTTTTGCCGCGCGCGGAATTGTTGACCAAGCCGCCCTCCACCGCCGACGATGTTGATGTCGCCATCGCGCTCGATACGGCAATTCAAAACCGATTAGGAACCACGTTTGCCGCTGTTGGCTCATCAAAAATTTGGATCAACATCGATCATCATCGCAGTAACCCCGGCTATGGCGATTTGGTTTTCGTCGATGAAAGTGCGCCGGCCACGGGAGAAATCATTTTCAGCCTGATCAAAAGCCAGGGCCTGCCTCTCAATCACGACATCGCGGAGAATCTTTATGCCGCGATCTCCACCGACACCGGCTCGTTTCAATATCCGAAGACGAGCGCGCGCACGTTCGAGATCGCTGCGGAGCTAGTGCGCGTTGGTAGTCTCGATGTTGGGCAAATTAGCCGGCAATTGTACGAGAACTATCCCCGGCGCAGGCTGGAACTGTTGCGCGAACTGCTGCGAACCATGCGTTTCGCCGTCGGCGGCCAAGCGGCAAGCTTCAGCCTTACCTTAAAAACCGCCGCAGACTTGGCTGTTCTTCCCGAACACAACGAAGGATTGATCGATCATCTCCGGGCAATTCGTGGCGTGGTTGTCGCAGTTTTCTTTGAAGAATTGGCTGACGGCAAAGTACGCGTCAGCATGCGTTCGAAAGATGAAGCAGTCGACGTCTGCGCGATTTGCCAGAAATTCGGCGGCGGCGGGCACACACTGGCCGCTGGCGCGCGTGTTCGCGGAAGCCTCGCCGAGGTCGAAGGAAAGGTTCTGGAGGAAATTCGTGGAGTCCTTGAGCGCAAATCCTGACGGCGTACTGCTTGTCGATAAAGCGGAAGGAATGACGTCGCACGACGTCGTTGCGCTGACGCGGCGAAAACTGGCCACCAAGAAAATCGGTCATTGCGGCACGCTTGATCCGATCGCTACCGGTTTGTTGCTGCTTACTATTGGGCGCGGCACAAAGGTTCAAGATTTGCTAATGAGCGAAGACAAGGAATATGCCGGCACATTTGTGCTCGGCGTGACCACCGACACGCAAGACCGAGAAGGTGAAGTCATGCAGCAGCGGCCGGTCCCCGCTTTGGATGAAAATCAAATTCGCGCTGCATTTGAAAAGTTCCGTGGCGATTTTTATCAACTCCCGCCGATGGTCTCCGCGAAAAAACATGGTGGCGTCCCGCTTTACAAGCTAGCCCGGCAGGGAAAAGTCGTGGAACGGGAGCCGCGTCTGGTGCATGTCTATCGCTACACAATCGACCGGATCGCGTTGCCCGAAATCGACTTCAGCGTCCTTTGCAGTAAGGGTTTTTACGTTCGCACGTATGTCCACGATATCGGCGAGGTATTAGGCTGCGGCGCGCACTTGAAATCGTTGCGCCGGACAAAATCCGGCCGGTTCGATGTGGCGAACGCGATCACGGTCGATCAGATCAAAAACGCAACCCGCGAAGAAATTCTGAACCGGATGCTCAGTCTGCCCGAAGTTTCCAGGATGCGCGGAGCGTGAGGAGAATGACGAAATCCGAATGTCGAAGCTCGAAGGAAATCCGAATATCGAAGCCCGAATGATTTCACGCGCACCGCGTCTTGTTTATTCGTGCTTCGTCATTATTTCGTCATTCGTCATTCGTCATTCTTATGATGCAAATCCTGCGCTCGATCCCAGAGCTCTCGCAATTGCGCGGTCCGCTCTTCCTGGCCATCGGCGTCTTTGACGGCGTGCACCGTGGTCATCAGGCAGTCATTTCCACTTCTGCCGAACACGCCAAAGCGGCCAATGGAACGCCTGTCGTTGTCACATTCGATCCGCATCCGGAGAAGGTATTGCGACCGGAAAGAGCGCTGCATTTGCTCACTGCCACGCCGCACAAGATCGCTTTGATTCGCAATCTTGGCGTAGCCCATCTTCTGATCATCACCTTCGATAAAAAATTTGCTGCGACCGAGCCGGAAGACTTCGTGCAACAATTACTGAAGTATTCGAGGCCGCTTAGTGAAATTTGCGTTGGTCACGAATGGGCATTTGGAAAAAATCGCCGTGGCAATCTCGAACTCCTCAAAAAGCTCGGGGCACAGTTCGACTTCAACGTCATCGGAATTCCGCCGGTAACGATCAACGGCAAACTCGTAAGCAGCACGATGATTCGTCGGGCGGTGGAAGCAGGTGATCTCGCAAAGGCTGAAGCGATGCTTGGCCGCGAATACACGATCCTGGGAACCATTGTCCGCGGCGACGATCTCGGAAAAAAGATTGGATTTCCAACGGCAAACCTGAGCGCCCACAACGAACAGTTCCCGCCAAACGGCGTCTATTGTGCCGAAGCGAGATTGGAGGAAGTTGCTTACCCGGGTGTCGTGAATCTCGGTTATCGGCCCACCGTCAGCAGCAGCAAAACCGAGCGAGTGCTCGAGATACATCTGCTCGACTTCGACCGCGACATTTACGGCAAGGACCTCGAGGTGCGATTCATCCGCTATCTCAGGCCGGAGAAGAAATTCGAAAATGTCGATGCGCTCGTGTGCCAAATCGAACGCGATGTGCAGCAGGCGCGCGAGCTGCTCGAAGCGTAACTGAACCGCTGGTTTCAAAACCGCAGCCGGGCAAGATCGCGCACTTCAGGTGTTTGGCGGATGGCAAAGATGATAGCAAAGGCGCCGACCACCAGGCCGCAACCGAACGCGAACACGAGCAACAGCCAAATCGGGAAGTTCGACAACTGGATCACGCCTTCACGGACGAATCCGCCGGAAAGCAAGTAAGCGATCCCGCTTCCGAGTATTGCCAGGCCGAGCAGAATCATTGCGCGCAGCCACTGCGGTTCGCGCTGCGCCACGGGCAAATTGGCCATAACGCGCGCGGTAAAGCCGTCGTCGTCGATATACGGCGTCGCTTCGCGGAGTTGCCGGTCCAGTATTTCGTCGTCAATCATTGCGTTCATTGTATCAATTCGGTCCCCACGCGGCCAGCGTTCGTTTCAGTTTTTCGCGACCGCGCAAGACGTTCGTCTTCACCGTGCCGAGCGGAATGTCGAGGACACGCGCAGCTTCATCATGCGACAAACCGTTTTGACAGCAAAGCACAACGGCCGTGCGCTCGTGCAAGGGAAGGAGATTCAGCGCGTGCATAAGATCGTGTTTCAAACCGGGATCGACAGTCTGCGGATCGTGCTCCGCTTGCAACAGTTCCTCGTCCACGCCGACAAGCTCTTTGCGTTTACGCGCATCCTCGCGAAAACAATTGTAAGCGATTCGGTAAAGCCATGTGGAAAATCGCGCTTCGCCGCGAAAGCTGCGGATGTTCTTGTAAACGCGAATAAAAGTTTCCTGCGCGAGATCATCGGCCAGGGAAACGTCTGTGCGTGTGAGTTGTCGAAGCAGGCCGCGCACACTCGATTGATGCCGCCGCACCAGTTCGCCGAACGCGTGCTGATCGTCATCGACAAGAACTCGCGCGATAAGGTCCGCATCAGTGAGCTCCACGGTCTCAATATTAAGGTTCCGGAGGAGGAGGAGGAACGCTCTTTTTGCCTTCCAATTTCCATATCATGAGATAGCCAAGCCCGATCAGAAACGGAATAAGCCCGATCGACCATGCGCCGCCTTCCCAATCGTTCACGGCGCCCAAGAAGATCATCGCCCCGAATCCGATCATGGTCCAAATAACGCCACGGCGCACATCCGACCGCTGCCGCACTGCTTTCGTGTGCGGTGCAAGCAGCTCTGCGGGTACCGGCTGACCTTTCTCCACCATCATTCGGATGGTGCGCTGCCGCGAGCGGCTCAGTAAAAGAGCAAAAATCCCTATGGCAATCACGATCAGCACTGGCGCACCAAAAATTGTTAGGAAAACAATTCCAACCAACGGAATTACCATCGCAGGAATTTCGCCCTTCGAGCTTTCATGATCGTTGCCTTCAATGATGATTCCGTGTTGGCCGCGAAACTTTTTCTCCAGCTTCTGATGAATCCTGTCGGCGAGATCCGATGGAGAGACGCTGGCGGCTGCGGCTGTGGTTGCTGTTGGTGTTATTGCTGCCGGGCTAGCGATCGGCGATGCCGTCGGGGCCTGCGCGAACAAGCTTGTCGCCAGGGCCGTGACGCAAATGCAGAGGAGGATCAACTTTTTCATAGAGGTGCTTTGTTCATAGGATGCATTGGGCGCCCAATTTGGATTCAACAATTTGAGGCCTGCGGAAGCAATTAAAAGGTTGCACCACGCGGGCCGCTGGACATTATTGTTTCCCCTCTGAAACTGCGGGTGTAGCTCAGTGGTAGAGCACCTCCTTGCCAAGGAGGACGTCGCGAGTTCGAGCCTCGTCACCCGCTCCAGCCTTCGCTTGGGGCGTAGCGCACAGCGAGGGCTGAAGCCCCGAAAAGCTTTCGGGGTGGCTTGAGCGAAGGCGGACCGCCATCATTGTCATTCTGAGCCGAGCGAAGAATCTCTGGTCATTTCGATACATCCAGCAGGAAAAGCAATAGTCTGAGATGTTTCGCTTCGCTCAACATGACAACGCAGCCAAATAGGTACCTCTCGTGAATCGGATGAAAACGATTTGTCCATGCGACGCGTAGCCGTAAAATTTGGCGTCATGAAAACAAGATTTCCTTTTGCCTCTACGCTCGCCGCGTGCCTGCTTATCCTTAACGCGCCTGCGCGGGCCGCGAACGAACCAAAAGATAAAACGCCATGGAAGATTACCGGTCAGCTTGAAGAAGCGTGCTCGTGTGACGCGGCGTGTCCATGCTGGTTTAATTCCAAACCGACGAAAATGACCTGCGGCGGTGGCCAGGTGCTCTTCATCGAGAAAGGCAATTACGGAAAAGTTAAGCTCGACGGTTTAGCAGTCGCGACAATGGGCCAGAGTCCAGAAGGCCAGACGATGATGGAATCGTACGGCAACTGGAACTTTTCCTACAATTACATCGATGAGAAGGCAACGCCGGAACAGCGCAAGGCTCTGGAAGCCATCGCCGGCGCGGTGTTAACGCCAGGTGTCTCAAAGAAGACTGAGACGCGTTACGTGCCGATCACCCGAAAGATCGAAGGCAAAGAGCATCAAATCACAATCGGACAATACGGCACGTTCCATGGCCACTTGACCGAGGGCGGCATGGGCGGTTCTCCGAAAATTGTGAATCCACCAGGCGCTGACCCCATCCATCGCGAGTACGCGCAGGGGCGCACTTCGAAAATGACTTACAATGATGCGGACCAGAATTGGTCGTGGAGCAACTCGAACTACATGTTGGGCAGCTTCACGGTAGACAATATCCAATACGAAAAATTCGCCGCGGGCCTGGCGCAGAAGATGGTGGAGATGAAGGAAGAAAAAGCGCCCGAGAAAAAACAAGAGTGATTTTGCGAAAAGACTAAGCGGGCTGCCACGCGTCCTCGGTACCCGAAAGTTTGCGGCGAGCCCGGTCCGGCAGCTGCCGGACGCCCTACTTTACTTCCGCGGTCGCGCCGGTGATTTTCTTCCACGGTTCAGCGCGGCCGCTGAGGTGTTTGGCGAGGAATTCTTCAACACGGCCATAGAAATCGAACTGGTTTTCCGGCCGAGCGAAGCCGTGTCCCTCGTCCGGATAGACAATGTAAGTCACTTCCCTCTTTGCTTTGCGCAACGCGGCGACCATCGCGTCGGCGTTGCCGAGCGTGACTCGCGGATCGTTTTTGCCCTGGCCGATGAGAAGCGGAGCGCGGATCGCATCGACATGGTAAAGCGGCGAGATTTTTCGGTTCCAGTTCTCGTCGTGATCGACATCCCCCTCACGCCGACGCCAACGCGCCGCGATGTTTGACCAGTATTTGGGAAACATACGCATGCCCATTGCCTCGTCGGCCGGCCCAAATTCATCAACGCCACAGGCAAAGAGATCAGGCCGCATTTCCAATGCGCGCAGCGTGGCAAACCCGCCCATCGATCCGCCCATCGCGGCAATTCGCCTCGGATCAGCGATGCCTTGCTCTATGGCCCAACGCGCGGCATCAAAGAGATCTTCGATCATCCCGAGTCCGACTTGAAGGTCTCCTGCGTTGAAGAACTTAAGCCCAAACCCAGTTGAGCCACGGTAGTTTACTTGCAGAACTGCGTAGCCGCGATTTGCGAGAAATTGCGCTTCCGGATCGTAATCATCCGTATCACGATCCCACGGGCCGCCGTGAATCAGCAGAACCAAAGGCAAGTTTTTCGGCTCTGCTCCGGGAGGAGTCGAAAGGTAGCTGACCAACTGTAACCCATCACGCGCTTTGATGACGACGGGTTTTTTCGCCGCGAGTCTAAATTTCGCCAGATTGGGATTTTCATCGAAGAGCGGCGTCAACTTTTTTGTGTCCCGCTCAAAAGTATAAAACTTACCTGGCGCATCGCTTCGGCGGATCGCCACGATCCAAATTCGATCGGCGTGGTCGCGGCTAACGAGATCGATAAAACCCGACGCCTGGCGAGCGATGCTCTCAAAATCCGTCTTTAATTTTGGGTCGATAAAAAACCAGTGCGGCGTTTGGTAATTGAACTGAACCGCCTGCGGCTCATTAGTAACTGGATTTGATATGGCGCTCGGCTCCATCCCCAAGCGGCCAACATCTGCAAACGCGACATCGCATTGTCGATCTTCGGCCACAACTTCGATCTCGTGACCGTCCTGTAAATCAACGCGCACCAATCTGCCTTTATCTGAATGCAATGCCGAATCGACCAACAAGCTTTTGCCATCAGGATCGAAAGCGGCGATGAGCGAGCCGTTCACCACCTGGCCGGCAAAGAGTGCCCGCTCAAACGGCATTACCACGAGGTCACGCCACGGTTTGTCAGCTGCATCGCGTACGCGGATGATTGTGCGGCCAGTTTTTCCATCAAATGCCGTGGCGGCGCGAAGAACGAAATTGTTATCGGCCTTCCATGTGAGGACGTCACCGGGATTCTGAGCTTCGAGGGCGATTGCGCCCGTTTGTAAATTCACCCGGTACATGTCGAAGACGTTTCGATCGCGCAAATTGAGCGCGACCAAGGCAGAATCTGGATGTCGCGAATCGGTGAGCAAGTTTTGCGCGCGCACACCGCGGAACGGTGTGAGATCGCGCACGTTGCCGCTCGTTAAGTCAGCTGAGAAAAGATGCGGAATCTCGTCGCCGGCGTTGTCGTGGAGATAGAGGACGTGTTTCCCATCTGCCGCCCACGTGTACCATTCAATCGGATCTCCTGTTTCGTTCGTCACGCAACGGGCGTTTCCGCCATCGAGCGTGCTCGTCCAGACATTCAGCGTATTATTCTTGTCCGGTGCCAGCCAGCTCAGCTGCGAACCATCGGGCGAAATTTTAGGATCCGTCCGCGCCGGGTTGCTGAACAAGATTTCCCTCGGGACAAGGGGCGGTAACCCGGCTTGTACAGAACAAAATACCAGAAAAAGCGCGCAAACATAAAATCGCTTCACCATAGGCATTCCTTATATTCAAGACGCCGCCAAGTGCACGTTCTGTCTATTGACCCGCAGCGTTGCACTGGGAGAAGAATTTTGCGGCGCTCATCGACCGCCGCTAAAGTAAACATGAATGCAAACTGAAGAGCTTGCCTACGCCATCGTCACGCCGTACTCGATGCGCAAATCGCGCACCGGCGGTATTGTTGGCCGGCTGATTTCCCGGACGGGCCTCGACCTGGTCGGCGGACGAATGTTTGCGCCGGGTGCAGAGTTAACCAAGCGCTACGCCGAAACGGTCGTGACGGAAACCGATCCGCGTCATCGCGCGACCCAGCAGTTGATTCGCGAGTATGTCCTGAAAAATTTCACCGGCGAAAAGAACGGCGAGCACGCGCGTGTTTTGTTCCTCATCTTTCGCGGACCAGATGCCGTGGAAAAGATTCATCGCACCGTAGGCCACATCGTGCATGAGCGCACGAGTGGCGAAACAATTCGCGACACCTATGGCGATTACGTCACGGATGATTCAGGCAACGTAACTTATTTTGAGCCCGGCGTGCTGGCAGCTTTCGATCCGAAAGTAGTTGAGTGCGATTTGAAACTCTGGGCGGAATTTTCTGATTCCGACGGCGGAATCCTGGATCGCACCGTTCATTTTCCCCCGAACGCGCAAATCGAAAAGACACTCGTCCTGATCAAGCCTGACAACTTCAAGTTCCCAAATCTCCGGCCAGGCGGGGTTATCGAAGTGTTTTCGCGCTCGGGACTCACGATCATTGGATTCAAAGTCCATCAGATGAGCGTCGCCCAGGCGGAGGAGTTCTACGGGCCTGTGCTCCCAGTCCTTGAGAAAAAACTCGGCCCGAAAAGCGGCCGCGAAAACTGGGAAGGCATTATCGAATTCATGGCCGGTCGAAAACCAAGTGAATGCCGCCCGTCGGAACGCGACGCTCCGGGAACGGAAAAATCAATCGCCGTTGTTTATCAAGGTGTGGATGCGGTGCGCAAGATTCGCGACGTGCTTGGCCCAACTGATCCGGCCAAAGCTCCACCAGGATCAATTCGCCGAGAATTTGGCCAGACGATCATGATCAACGCCGCGCATGCTTCGGATTCCATTGAGAACGCGAAACGCGAAATGGCAATCATTCAAATTGAGGAGAATAATTTCAAACCTTTGATTGAAAACTTCTACCGTCGCCAATAGTTTGCGCTCCCACTTTGAATAAGCTTACACCCATGGAAATTTCCGAACGCGCCGCTCAACTGACTCCCTCGCTCACTCTCTCGATCGATAGCAAAGCCAAAGCCATGAAAGCTGAAGGCATTGATGTGTGCGGCTTCGGCGCAGGCGAACCGGATTTCGATACGCCGGAACATATTAAAAAGGCGGCAATCGAGGCGCTGGAGACTGGTTTTACAAAATATACGCCCAGCGCTGGCATTCCGGAGCTTCGCCAGGCGATTGCAGAAAAATTGGCTGCCGATAACGAGCTAAATTATCGCGCGGCCCAAATCATTGTAAGCAATGGCGCGAAACATTCGTGTTACAATACGATTCTCGCAACGTGCCAGCCCGGTGACGAGGTCATCATCCCGGCGCCGTATTGGGTCAGCTACCCGGAGATGGTCCGATTAGTCGGCGCCGAACCGGTGATTGTGCCCACCAGTGAACGCAACTCCTGGAAAATGCGCGCCGAAGATTTTGAAAATGCCATGACCCCGCGCACCAAGATGCTGATCATGAATAGCCCGTGCAATCCGACTGGCTCTGTTTATACGCGTGAAGAATTGCAGGCCATCGTCGATGTCGCCGCCGAGGAAGACATTTACATTTTATCCGACGAAATTTACGAGAAACTCGTTTATGACGACGCCAAACATGTGAGCATCGGGTCGCTCTCGAAGGAAGCGTACGATCTCACAATCACTGTGAATGGCTTTAGCAAAACATACGCCATGACCGGCTGGCGCCTCGGTTATTTGGCGGCGCCGGAAGCGGTGGCCAAAGCAGTCGATTCAATCCAGAGCCATACCACCTCGAATCCGTCTTCCTTTTCGCAGTATGGCGCGCTTGCGGCGCTAAGAGGCGATCAACAGCCAATCGCCGACATGCGCGAAGAATTCGATATGCGTCGCAATTACATGTTCGACCGCCTCTCGAAAATCTCGAATGTCACTGCGGTGAAACCGCAGGGCGCATTTTACGTGCTGGTGAACATCAGCCAGCTGGGGCTGACGTCCCAAAATTTTGCCGACCGTTTGCTAAGTAAAGCCAGCGTCGCCGTCGTTCCGGGGGCTGCTTTCGGCGACGATCGCACTATCCGGCTAAGCTACGCCACCAGCCTCGACGTAATCAAAAAAGGTCTGGATCGCTTCCAAGACTTTTGCCGCACGCTCTGATCTGTCATCCCGAGTCGCGCAGACGACGACGGACCTCGCAGTCGTAGCCTTGGGGAACTTGCGTCAAAATGGTGGCGCGCACGAGCAAGCTTCGCGCGTTGTCGTTTGTGTGACCAAACAGCTTTTGAGAGGTTCCTCGCTTCGCTCGGAATGACACGCTAAGTGTTTCGCAATGCCTGGCCATCTCGCGCTCATTCTCCACGCACATCTTCCGTTCGTTCGCCATCCGGAACACGAGCATTTCCTCGAAGAGGACTGGTTCTTCGAAGCGATAACGGAAAGTTACATTCCGCTGCTGCGCATGATGCAGCGCTTGATGGACGACTCAGTGCCGTTCAAACTCACGATGTCGTTCACGCCAACGCTGTGCGCGATGCTCGAGGATCAGCTTCTGCGCGAGCGTTATGTGCGGCACCTCGATGCTTTGATCGATCTCACTGCGCGCGAACGAAGGCGGAACCGTAAGCATCCCCAGCTTCGCGATCTTGCTGACTTTTATTTCGAGCTGTTCTCGGAGAACCGCCGTCTTTTTGTTGATGAATGGAAATGCGACTTGCTCTCAGTTTTTCGCGAGCTACGCGAAACGGGCGCGCTTGAAATCATCGCCAGCGCCGCCACGCACGGCGTGCTCCCCATTCTTCAACAGCAAGCATCTCAAGCGGCGCGCGCACAGCTTCTAATCGGCCACGATACGTATGTCGATCTCTTCGGTGCCGAGCCGTTCGGATTTTGGCTGCCAGAATGTGCGTACGCGCCGGGTTTGGAAGCAATCTTCCAGGAAGCGAATATTCGCTGGTTCGTTCTGGACGCACACGGCCTGCTATTTGGGAAACCCTGCCCGCGTCGATCGATTTATGCGCCCTGTTATACGCCTGCGGGGCCGGCGGCGTTTGCGCGGGACCCTGACACAAGCCGGCAAGTCTGGAGCACGCACGAAGGTTATCCGGGCGATCCAGCTTACCGGGAATTTTATCGCGACATTGGTTTCGATCTTCCCATGGAACATCTGGGACCGATCGCGCCCGGGAGCAGAAAATTCTCCGGCGTAAAATATCATCGGATCACCGGGAGCAGTGATGAGAAACAGTTGTATGATCGGGCGGGAGCGGAAAATGCAGCGGCGAAACATGCGAGTCACTTTCTGGAACAGCGCTGCCAGCAAGCCCGCGAAATCCGCGAACTGGGATTCAATCCAATTGTTGTCGCTCCCTTCGATGCGGAATTGTTCGGGCATTGGTGGTTCGAAGGGCCGCGCTTTCTTGAAGAATTTATTCGGCAGGCTGCAAACCAACGGGAGTTTTCGCTCACTACGCCGAGTGATTATCTGGCGGCGCATCCGACACAGCAGATCATTAAACCCGCTGCTTCGACCTGGGGCGAGAACGGCCACCTCGGCGTCTGGCTCGACCCGAGTAACGCCTGGATCTATCCGCATCTACACGCCGCAGCGCAAAAGATGATCGCGCTGGCTCAACATGCTTCTTCTGTTGTAGGGCAACCCCGAAAGCATTCGGCGTTGCCGTGCCAAGGATCGGCATGCGAAGCGCCAGCCTTACAATTTAGCGATCGCGTCCTCAAACAACTTGCCCGCGAACTTTTGCTCGCCCAGACGAGCGATTGGGCATTCTTAATAAAAACCGGAACCGCACGCGAGTACGCCACGAAACGCACCACCGACCATCTTGCTCGCTTCAACCGTTTACACGATCAGTTTGTCACAGGTGATGCCGATGAAGAATTTCTGCGTGACTGCGAATGGCGCGACAATCTTTTTCCCAACGTGAACTGGCGTTACTATGCTTAATGTTTGTCATTCCGAGCGAAGTCGAGGAATCTCTCGATATTTTCTGAAAAAATAAGAGATGTCTCGACTCACGCTCGACATGACAGCAAAGAGCAGTTTTGCGCTGGTCGTTGTTATTTTGACTTCTTTCGCCGCGATCGCGCAAGAGTCGCCAATGCCAACGCCTTCGGCGCCACTGGGAGAATCACCGGCTCTCTCAATCCCGCCCGAAGGATCTCCCACTCCGTCGCCCGTCTCGGAACAAACGCCTTCAGTTCCTCCCGGGAGAAGTGTGCGAATCAGCTTCGTTCCACCGCCCATGGAGGGGACTATCAGCCTGGGCATTTACAATGCGAACGGCAAGCTGGTGCGCGTTTTGCATCAGGAAGCGAAATTAAACGAATTCGCAATCGGCGCGGACGCGCTCGTAACGCAATGGGATGGCAAGAACGATGAGGATGAAGACGTGCCCGGTGGAAAATATCACGCGCACGGCTATGTAGTGGGCTCGCTTAAGGTGGACGATCTCGGCCAAGCTTCGGCAGCGGTAACAGAAAATAACGCAGCTCGCACCGCCAAAGTGCGACTCATTCCAAATCCCTTGCGCAATGATAAAAGATCGATCGTTGATATCGGCATCGGATTTGATAGCGATGGAAGCTATTTGAAAACGAGTGACGAACTGCCGCTGGTTACGGTGAGTGAGACGCCGAATTTGATTCGCGCAGGCATCACAAAGAAAAGCGAAAATGCGGTCAATGTATGGCAGGATGACGGCACAACGGTGCGTCAATTCCGCATCTCCAACGTTGACAAAATGATGGCTTTTGATTGCGGCGAATTTGAATTGAAATGATCTGTCGTGATTAAAGAACGGTGCTTGACACAAGCACCGCTACAACGCAAGCGATTGCTGATTACACATGGCCTCTCTCGAGCTACAACAAACCGTTAGTAAGACTGCTAGCTTTAGCGGCACCGCACTGCATACAGGCGAAAAGGTTACGCTCAAACTTCAGCCCGCGCCGGCGGACCACGGAATCAAATTCAAACGCAAAGATTTGCAGGAAGAGCCCACCGTCGACGCCAAGATCGAGAACCTGAAGATGGTCGAGCGCGCCACGACCATCGGTGAAGGCGCAGTGCGCGTACACACAGTCGAGCACGTGTTGGCGGCGCTCTGGGCGATGGGCGTGGACAACGCCGTCGTGGAAATGGACGCAAACGAACCGCCGATCGGCGACGGTAGCGCGCAAGCCTATGTCGATCTTATCAAGAAAGCCGGCGTGACCGCGCAGGAAGAGCCGCGAAAATTTTTCAATGTGCGCGACACGATGCACGTGGAATCGAAAACGGGCGCGCTTCTCATTCTGTTGCCAGATGACAAGTTTCGCATTTCCTGCACGCAAGCCGGACCAAACAATCGGTTCGCACAGTTTTTGTCGATGGAAGTCGCGCCCGCAGTTTTCGAGCGTGAGATCGCTTCGGCCCGGACATTTGTTTTTTACGAAGACGTAAAGCCGCTGATGGACAAAAATCTCATCAAGGGCGGCAGCCTTGAAAATGCCATCGTAGTGCGCGGCGAGGCGGTGCTGAGCAAGGAACCATTACGCTTCCCTGACGAATTTGTCAGGCATAAAATCCTCGATATTATCGGCGACCTCGCTTTGGTCGGCCGGCGCATTCGCGGTCATGTAGTAGCGGTAAAACCTGGTCATGCCGCGAACGCGGAGCTGGCGCGCGCAATCACCCGCGAGCAGAGGCGAAGAAGCGCCGTTGCCACGCCGCGAACAATGCCCAGCGGCGACGGAGGACTCGATACTGATCAAGTAATGCAGATTTTGCCGCATCGGTTCCCGTTTCTTATGGTCGATCGCATCATCAGCTTCGAAACGGAAACCAAATGTATCGGCGTTAAAACGGTTACGATTAATGAGCCGTTCTTCCAAGGACATTTCCCCGGTCACCCCGTGATGCCTGGCGTCATGCAGGTGGAAGCCATGGCGCAGGTGGCCAGCATTCTGTTGTTCAAACTGGCGAAAAGCACCAGTCGCATCGGCTATTTCATGAGCGCGGACGAAGTGAAATTTCGCAAGCCCGTTTTGCCGGGCGACACCATCTTCATCCACGCCGAGCTCACCAAATCGCGCGGCGAACGCCTGGCGAAAGCGAAATGTCATTGCGTGGTAAACGACGCCATTGTGTCCGAAGCCGAACTAATGTTCACGTTTCTCGACAAATGAGCCGGGATCAACCCTCACCTTCCCCTCTCCCTTACAAAGGGCGAGGCGTCCCCGTTCACACGCGACGTGTGAACACCTTAGTCAGCAGCGCAAAGCTTTTTCCGCCTCTCCCCTTACGCAAAAGGGGAGAGGATTGAGGTGAGGGGTTTGCAACGATGAGTGACGTACAGATTCATCCAACCGCGATTATTGATTCAAGCGCTGAACTCGCTGCGGGAACAATCGTCGGGCCGTATTGCGTGATCGGATCTGACGTAGTGCTTGGTCCGAATTGCTGGCTCCAACATCACGTCACGCTCTGCGGGCCGATGAAGGCCGGAGCGAAAAACAAATTTTACGCTTACTGCTCAATCGGTCAGCAAACGCAGGACTTAAAATACCGCGGCGAACCGACGTATCTGGAAATCGGCGACGAAAATACGTTTCGCGAATTCGTAACAGCACATCGCAGCACCATGAGCGAAGGCAAAACGCGCGTAGGCAACCACGGAAATTTTCTCGCTTACAGCCATATCGGGCACGATTGCATCGTGGGCGATCACGTCATTTTCTCCAACAACGGCACATTGGGCGGCCACGTGCAAGTGGGAGACCATGCGATGATGGGCGGACTCACCGCCGTGCATCAATTTTGCAGGATCGGACGGTTCGCCATCACCGGTGGCTGTTCCAAAATTGTCCAGGACGTTCCGCCGTTCATGATTGCCGACGGCAATCCAGCGGAAATTCGCGGAATTAATCTGGTCGGGTTGGAACGCAAAAATTTTCCACCGGAAAGCGTGAAGCTAATCAAAGAAGCATTCCGCCTGATTTACCGCTCCAAATACAACAGACGCCAGGCAATCGAAGCGATGCAAAAAGAATTGCCTCAGACCGAGGAGATCACCGAAATCATCCAATTCATCGAACAAAGCGAACGCGGAATCATTCGATGAAATTCTTCGACCGCTGATTACACGGATGATGGCTTGATGGTTTAGGATTTCGCCATTTGCCTTGGAGGCGTTCGGCGAAACCGGCGCACCAGTTCTTAAGAATTGAAAGTTGATTGCTGAAGGTTTGAAATCCTTAGAAACCTGAACTCTCAACTATCAAGCACCAACTTCCGCGAATGCCCGCTATTCTTATTTTGTTGCGAATAAAAAATCTTGCGCTCGTGCAAGAGCTCGAGTGGCAGATGGGGCCGAGCTTCATCGCGGTAACTGGAGAAACAGGCGCGGGGAAATCGATCATCATAGGCGCGCTGCAACTATTGCTGGGGGAACGGGCTGATAAATCGCTGATTCGCACCGGGGCTGATCTTTGCACGGTGGAAGCCCTTTTTAGCGGAGATGATCTGCAGAAATTGAATCCGCAGCTTGTCGAAGCCGGAATCGAACCGTGTGAGAACGATCTGATTCTAAAGCGGACTCTGTCCTCTACTGGAACTAATCGGCAGTTCATCAACGGTTCGCCAACGACATTGTCGGTCCTAAAAAATCTCGGGGATGAGCTGGTCGATCTTCATGGGCCGCACGATCACCAATCTCTGCTCTCGCCAGAGACGCAATTGAGCTTGCTCGACTCATTCGCGCGAGCTGAAGAGCAGCTCAAGGAATATCGGAAGCATTACCGGCAATTGCAGACGCTGCTTGCCGAATATGCTGCGCTCAACACCGCGGAAACGGCGCGCGAACAGGAGCTTGATCTGCTTCGTCATCAAATTGCTGAGATCAAGTCGGCCAACCTTGTCGCTGGCGAGGAAGAAGAAATCGACAAGCGCTATAAACTCTCCAGCAACAGCAAACGATTGATTGAGCTGGCGAGCGCAATCGCCAACAAACTTTCCGAAGCAGACGACTCTGTTCTCTCTCAACTCGCAGAAACGCAGCGGCTGCTGCGCGAACTGGAGAAGATCGATAGCTCGCTCACCCAATACTCATCGGCACACGCCGCAAGCGTGGTGGAACTTTCGGAGATTGCACGGACCCTTTCCGGTTACGCAGAAAAACTCGATCTGGACCCGGAACAACTCACCGGGCTTGAGCAACGAGTCTCGCTCTTTGAAACCTTGAAGCGCAAATATGGCGGCTCGATCGCCGAAGTGATCGCATTCGGCGAGCGCGCGGCGGAGCGGATGTGGAAAATCGAAGGGCGCGATGCGGAGTTGGAGCGTCTTGCGAAAGAGATCGAGCATGTTCGCGCGCAAATGAATCGTGCGGGCGAAACGCTGCGGAAACTACGAGCGAAAGCTGCGCCCAAACTTTCCGAAAATATCCGGCGCAATTTGCGCGATCTTGGGTTTCGGCAATCGGAATTCGAAGCGAAACTCACCGCGCTCGATGAGCCGCGCCTGAGCGGATTTGATTCGGTGGAATTACTTTTTTCGCCGAACCCCGGCGAACCACTCAAACCGCTTCGCGCTATCGCATCCAGCGGCGAAATCTCGCGTCTGATGCTGGCGCTAAAATCGGCCCTAGCTGCGCACGATTCGATTCCGTTGCTCGTGTTCGATGAAATTGACACAAATGTCGGCGGGGAGATCGCGCATGCAGTTGGCGCAAAGATGCAAACGCTGGGACGCGATCATCAATTAATTTGCATCACGCATCTGCCACAAGTTGCTGCGACTGCTTCATCACATTTCGTCGTGACGAAGGATGTCGCACAAGGGCGCTCGTTTTCCAATCTGCATGAGGTAACCGGGAAAGCGCGCCAGGAAGAAATCGCGCGAATGCTCGGCGGCAAAAGCGATTCGGCGCTCAAGCTCGCAGCGAGCTTGTTAAAACAAAATTAGCCCGCGAATCACGCGAATGAACGCGAATTGATTCAGAAGGAATTTCCTTTTCGCGTCTATTCGCGTGATTGGCGGGTAGAAATTACTTCTCCACCGAGCCGAGTGGCAGGATGACTTTGCCGTAAACTTCGTTGAGCACTTGCGCAAGGCCGGCGTAAATCGCCGAGAAACCGCAGAAGATTCCTTCGTAGCCGGTGAAGTGTCTGAAGCCGGGACTCGCATTGATGAAATCACTTATGGCGAGGAGGAAGAAAAGAATGGTCAGCGAACCGAAAACGACCTGGCCGGCGACGTGTAACCGCAGCGTGCCGACGAACATCACTGCGGTGAACAAGCCCCACATGAAAAGATAGGCGGCCATCGCTGTATCGCTGGACGCTGCCCCCCAGCCAAGTTTCGTCAGCACGATCAGCGTGACCAGCGACAGCCAGAATAAGCCGTAGGAAAGAAACGCGGTGGTGGCAAACGTATTGCCCTTCCGCCATTCCATAATGCCGGCGACAATTTGCGCCGCGCCACCGTAGCAAATCCCCATCGCCAGGATCATGCTGTTCAGTTCGTAAACGCCGGCGTTGTGCAGGTTGAGCAACACCGTAGTCATGCCAAAGCCAAGGAGCCCCAGAGGCGCCGGATTCCCTGTTGTATCCTTGAGTTGAGTAACGGATTCATTCATGGCGCAGCGAGTCTGCCGAAAGAAAGATCGAGATG
>DASYDT010000126.1:0-4740 GCA_036499425.1 Candidatus Udaeobacter sp.
CAACGTCCTGGTTCCCAGCGAGTCAGGCAATGGCACCATTCTGGTGCAGTTCAATGGCACTAACTATGTTACCAGTTTCTTCGACAACATCCCCGGGGGCATATTCGAGGGCGCCTCTTTCGCTGACTGCGACGTTCCCACCCCTACGCCTACCTTTACGCCCACGCCTACCTTTACCCCGACCGCCACATTTACGCCGACAGCTACGTCGACAGCTACAGCTACCTTTACGCCTACCGCCACGGCAACGTTTACTCCAACAGCTACGGCGACAGCAACGGCAACCTCTACACCTACGCCTACTCCAACGCCGTCGGCTACGCCGATTCAGGTGAGTCAGATCACGCCGACAGGAACGACTTGTACAGACTTCAGGAACGGCACGGCCCAGACCCTCGGCAGCCTGAATTACAGCGTCAGCAACGGGAAGATCGCGCAAAACGTCAACCCCGGTGTGTTCTTCTACTGGGTGAAGGTGACGGTGCCAGCCGGGAACAACAGCGTTACGATCACTCAAACGATCACGACCGGCAACTTCACCGGCTTATTCGACTTCGCTAGCGGGAGCAGTGCGTATAACCCCAACTGTGGCAATGTCTCCACGACGATCACGCAAGACCCCACGACCAAGGCGGTGACTGTGCAGTTTAACGCACCGACTGCGGGCACCTACATCATAGGGATCAAGTACAACTCGAAGAGCATTGCGGGTGACCCCGCTCCCAGCCCGGGAACAACCGTTCACTACGACTTCGCGACGACAGGCGTGCCGGGTTCGACCAGTGGGCTCGATCTGGTGAAGCAGTAATCAACTCAAAACGTTGACAGCGCGCAACTCCGGCCCGAGGTAATTTAATGACCATCACCAGGCGTCAACTTCACTTTCTTCGTAGCACATCGAGAAGCATCGGACCGTGTCCCCGTAATAGGTCGCGGAATTCTTAAAATTGTGGGGGCGCTCGCCGCGCCGAGCGCACCGCACCCTATTTGCTGCCGGGTTTGACCGCCGGGATTTTCGCCAGATCAGGTGGGAGCTTGTTCGGCGGAAAGGTTTCGACATCCATCTCGATCAGACTCACGAACGGACAACCGAAATTCGGTTTCTTGTCACCGCTGCGATCGACAATCACGCCGACTGCGGAGACGATGCCGCCGTGCGTGCGGACGATGTCGATTGTTTCCTGGACGCGCCCGCCGCGGGTGACGACGTCTTCGACCACGATGAATTTTTCGCTAGAAGAAATTTGAAAACCGCGGCGCAGAACGAGTTTGCCTTCCTCTTTTTCGACAAAGATATGAGGTTTGCCTAACGAGCGGCCAACTTCCTGGCCAACAATAATTCCGCCGAGGGCGGGGGAGATCACGCTATGGCAATCGAAACTGCGCAGTTTATCAGCGAGCTGTCCGCATACCTCCGAAGCACTGTCGGTATGTTGTAGGAGGATTGCGCACTGGAAATATTGGCGGCTGCGCAGCCCCGAGCGCAGGACGAAATGGCCATCCAGTAGCGCGCCGGTCTTGCGGAAAAGGGCAAGAAGATCGTCGCTCATTTATGTTCTATTCCGGCGGTCAGAGGCCGCCGCTACAGTAATTCCTAGCCGGAGGTGTCATAGGCCGTTTGCTGGGTCTCGCCCGCAGCTGCAATAGCTTCGACCTCTATCTTCGCTCCCTTGGGCAACGCGGAGACCTGCACAGTGGAGCGTGCAGGGGGATTCTGCTTGAAATACGAGCTATAAACTTCGTTTACGGTTTGGAAATCGCCGAGGTCGGTGAGGAAAATGGTTGTCTTAACAACGTTATCGAAAGTGAGCCCCTCGGCTCTTAAAACGGCTGCGATGTTGTCCAACACGCGCCGCGTCTGCGCGGCGATGTCGCCGGAAACGATTTGGCCCGACTTCGGGTCGAGCGGAATTTGGCCGCTGCAAAAGAGGAAAGGTCCGCTGCGCACAGCTTGCGAGTAGGGGCCGATCGCCCCCGGCGCTTCGTTCGTGGAAATGATCTTCTTCATGTGGGTGATTGTAACGGGTAAATCTACCCGGCACAACGAATGGCGGAGACGACTTCGAACATTTGATGAACCGTCGCGTCTGAGTTCGGCGGAATTTTTTGTAGGGCAGGGCGCATCGCCTGGCGGAATCGATGGGCAAGCGAAGCGCTTGCCCTACAATCACATTATTGCATAGTGAAAACCCCGAGGCACGATGCAAGATCGACGGCGATCACGGCTGGGTAGCTCAGTTGGCAGAGCAGTGGACTGAAAATCCACGTGTCGGCGGTTCGATTCCGCCCCCAGCCACCGTCGCTCTGCGTGGTACAAAAACTGATCGATCATGGCTGAGTTTACTGTCAATCCAAAGCGTTTTGATCCCTATAAGAACTTCAAGTTTCGCGTTAAATGGGACGGCAAGTACGTCGCTGGGGTCAGCAAGATAAGTGGTTTACGACGCACGACGGAAGTCATTCATCATCGCGAAGGAGGCGATCCCAGCAGCAGTCGCAAATCCCCGGGCCTCACGGAATTCGCGCCGATCATGCTCGAGCGCGGAGTTACTCACGACCCGGAATTTGAAAAGTGGGCCAATAAAGTCTGGAGCGTTGGTGCCGGCCTCGGCACCGAAGTTTCTTTGAAAGACTTCCGCAAAGATATCGTTCTGGAACTTTATAATGAGGCCGGGCAGCTCGTGCTCGAATATAAGATTTACCGCTGCTGGGTTTCAGAATATGAAATCCTGCCCGATCTCGATGCTAATGCTAATGCCATCGCGATCGAGCATATCACGCTGGAGAATGAAGGGTGGGAACGAGATCAGTCGGTAACGGAACCAGTCGAGCAGTCTTTCAAGAAAACGTAATGGCTCCCGCTGGCCAAATAGCCTGACTCTTTGGGAAAAATAAGTTCGTGGCTATAACGATTTCGTATCGTAGAGCATTCATTGGCGCGTTAGCGATTGCGCTCTTCGTGGGCCTGTATCTCCTCTGGCTTTGGCGACCTGAGCATCAGGTCCGGCTACACACGGAAAATTTCTTTCACGCCATTGACCACAGAAACTGGGAAGCTGTCGCCGATTTCGTTGGCAGCGATTATCAGGATCAGTGGGGCGACGATAAGACGCGTCTTATCGAACGCATTCGGGAAGGTTTTCGCTGGGTGCGAGGATCCAGGATCCTCGCATCCAATCCCGCTGTGCAGGTTGAAATGCGGCGCGCGATCTGGACCGGCAAAATCACCGTCTATAGCAGCGACGATGGCGTGATGGAAGTGCTCGACGAGCGCGTTAACAAATTGCCCGCGCCGTTCGAGCTGGAGTGGCATCGCCTCTCGGGGAAGCCATGGGATTGGAAACTCGTCCGAGTGAGCAATTCGTCGTTTGAGATTCCAGCCGACGTCTCTTACTGACTTGCCAACGGTAGGGACGCCGCGCCGCGGCGTCCGGTCGGCGCAGCGCGCCGACCCTACCTGCTCATTTGGCCAGCGCCTGGCGCAACTGCGCCTTGGCGGAATCCACCTCGCGTTGCGTTTGCTGGCAAAGTAGAATGCCCCGCAGCCTGTCACCTTGATAATAGCGGGCAATAAACTTTTTCTTCGCGTACGCGCCGTCACGCTCGACACGGGTCGGGAGCACGCTGAAATCGCCGACAAAATCCAAGTGCAGATCGAACATCTCCGTCCAAAAGTTGGGGATTTGTTCGTAACGGATGCGCTTTTTGCCTGTCATGTTCGCGCCTGCGATCAGGCCCTGGCTGCGCGCGTTTTCCCAATGCGTCTGGCGTCGCACGCCTCCCATTATCCGATCGGGATAAAATGCCAGGTCGCCTATGGCGTAAATTCCTTTTTCTTCTGTCTCGAGATATTCGGTTACCGGGGAACCGTGTGGACCCGCTAACGGAGTGTTGCGAACCAGATCGAGATTCGGTTCCGCGCCGACGGCGACCACAGCCAAGCCGATCGGGAATCGGTTGCCGCTTTTTGTCTGGATATTGCGCAGAACTGTTTTGCCCTCAAAACCATTGAGCGCTTCTCCCATCGAGAGGACCACTCCATGTTTGGCGAAGTAATCGGTAAGCCAGGTGCCCGTTTCATGGTCCAGATAGCGGTTCAACAAATACGGATCGCGATGCATGAGACCAACCTTCAGTTTCATCATTCGCAGACTTGCTGCGGCCTCGCATGCAAGTAATCCGCCACCCACGACCATGATGCCTCGTTCCACGCTCGACATCTCTCTTAGAGCAAGCGCATCGCGGATCGTTCGCAGGTAGATCACGTTGCCAAGATTAACTCCGGCAATCGGCGGACGCACTGGGCGGCTTCCCATCGCCAGGCATGCCTTGTTGAATTCAATGCTTTCGCCGTTGGCCAGCACAGCCATGCGCCGCTCGATATTGAACTGCGTTGCGACTGTGCCAAAGCGGGTCTCGATTTTGTGCTTTTTAAACCAGCGCTCGTCGGGTTCCTGCAGTTTTTTGAGATTCGGCTCCTTTTCGCGCAAAAAACTCTTGGACAGAATCCAGCGTTTATAAGGCGAAAAAACCTCGGCGCCGACCAATGTCACCGAGCCGCGCTTGTCGTATTTGCGAATGCCTTCGCATGCGCTCGCTCCGGCAATGCTGGCACCAATGATGAGATAATCACGCCGAATCATATGGAAACACGCACGATAATTTCAGCGCTGCTGTCTCGACAAGCTAAATCGTTCGCCTCCGATATTATTGTTGCCATCTCGATCTTTCTTTCGGCAG
>DASYDT010000127.1:0-10677 GCA_036499425.1 Candidatus Udaeobacter sp.
GCAACGGCCGGTCTGCCCCTGGCGGTTGATGTTGGAAGTTCCAGGTCTTCCACAACCGCGTCGTAGGCCGATAAGTTTTGTCCTGACCGTAGTGCAAAGACTTTCTGACGTAGTCGTTGAAAGCGGAGACATAAGCGGAACTGATGGCGGCGGCCTGCGGATCGTAGTCGGCCTCCTTGCTTAGCGGGTCCATGGTGGGACCCGAGAAGCGTGTATCGAGCCGGCCGGTGGTGGTGTCGGTGTCATCCTGGAGGTTCTTCGCAAACTCGCCGCCGTCGATACGCAAATTGGCCTTGAGAATATAACTAATGGGGAGGCCGGTGTAGCCGTGTAGTTTTTCGGCAATGGATTGACGTTCAGTTTTCGGCAAGGCCCCTCCTTCCGATAACGCGTGCGCGTAATCCTGCGTGGCGAACTGCTCCACTTCCTTGATGAAAGGCTCGAGCGCGGCAGGAAGATTCGGGCCGGGCAATTTGTGATGGTACAAGGCGGTAGCCGCATAGGTCGGCAGCGCCAGGACGTAGGGCAGGTCGATGCCAGGATTATTTTCCGGTCTGTCCACGCTGAAGTCGAAGTTCAGGATCTGCGAGAGCAAGATCACGCCGTTGAAGTCGACGTCGTATTCGTGTTCGAGCAGGTTAACCAGCACGGCGGATCGCGGCGTTCCGTAGCTTTCGCCGAAAAGATACTTCGGCGAGTTCCAGCGTCCATACTTGGTGAGATACGCCACGATGAATTCCGCGAACGCGTGCGCGTCCGGGTCTACGCCGTAAAACTCTTTTTCCTTGTTTTTACCGGCGATGCGGCTGAAGCCGGTGCCGGGAGCGTCCACAAATACCAGATCACTGGCGTCCAGCAGGCTGTAGTCGTTGTTGACAACTTGATACGGCGCGGCGGGCGTATGCGCGTTGTCCGCGGTGATGACCCGCCGAGGTCCAAAGGCGCCCATGTGTAGCCAGACGGTCGACGAGCCGGGTCCGCCGTTGAACAGGAATGTGACGGGCCGTTTGTTCGCTTCGACGTTCTGCTTGTTATACGCCACATAGAACATCGAGGCTTCAGCCGTCGGATTCTTATGCTCCTTAGGCTCCTGTTCGTTCTCCTTAGGCTCCTGTTCGCTCTCCTCGCTCTCCTTGCTTTCCCGTTCCTTAGGCAAGGCCGCGTCATCCCAGCCTTTGGGATGGACGACGAGCGTGCCGGCGATGGCCTGATACTCGATCTGGCTGCCTTCGACAGTCACGCTGCCTGTGCTGCTGGTAGATTCAGGCTTAAAGTTGGGGCTTGTAGTGGGCGTAGGCGTAGCCTTCGACTCAGCGTCGGAACCCTTTTCGGAGGCCGCGTTGACTTGAACGGCGAGTCCAGTTGCCAGGAGGAGGCTGAAGGCGAGGCGAAGCGAGCGTTTCCGAAAAGCAATTTGCCTTTTAGATGCTGCGCGATTGTTTGAGGAAGGTCTTTCCATCACGATGACGTTGCTGAATTCTGGCCGGGAACGGAGTTTCGAGCAAACACTGTTTTCGGCCTTGGGAGGGTCTCGATGTTCATGTTGCTTTGACTCGTCTACTCCCACAGACATCGCCCGCTGCCTCGCGGGCCTCACCGTCTATCTCGCTCGCGTCCCCGGCGGCTCGGTTCAAAGTGTGCGAGATCGTCATCGAAAGCGCAACCAGCTGATTTAACCACCCGCCGTCGCAAATGCTTTGGCGTGGCAGGCGAAGGACACGAAGAACGAAAATGGAATTCGGATATCGGCTGCAACGGATGCGAAGCAACGGCCAGGCTTTCAAACATTCAGTCCGATTGCTTCGAACGGAGGGCTTCCTGAACCGATGGAGGTAATTTGTCGGCGTTGTGAAGCAAGAGGCTGATCTGCCAGAGTTCTGTGTCGGTCAGTCTTCCATCATATGAAGGCATGGCACTGAATCGGATGCCATTCTTGACCACCCAGTGCGTTACGCCGACAAGATCGTCGGTCACGCCTTTGCCCGGCGGAAGCAACTGCGGTGGCTGCGGGTAAAGCTGTTTCCCGAAGGCGGAAGCTGGCTGATCGAGCTGCCCGTGACATCCGGCGCAGTTTTGCTTATAAATCTGCGCGCCCGCGAGAAGATTGGTCTCGTCGGCCTGAATCGGCGATTCGTCCTGGGAGCTTTTCCCGATCGAAGCGTCGATGGCCTTGCCGGCAATCAATCGTTCGAACCGCAACGGGCCTCCTTTCGTTCCCATGTAGAGGCCGCCTTGTGTAACATAAAGATAACCGGCCACCAGGAGAAGACCGGCGCCAACGATTAGGCCGAAGACGAATTTGATCATGGATCAGTTAATGAGCCCGAATCACCAAAAAATAAAGACTAATCACGGTTTGGAATAAATGTTTGATCAGCCGTGTTCGTCATGCGCATCACACTTTTTGATAAACTTCGCCAGCCTTCATGCGTGCGCCTCCGCCTAGTGGCAACACGACTCGCGTTTTGAGCAAAGCGACTCGTAATCGTGTGGCGGCCACCAGACGCCGACCTCGTTGCGCCCCTTGGGTGCGCGGTCGTTAATACGAGAATTTAACCACAGAGACCACGAAGGACACGGAGAACCGAAATAGAATTCGGATATCGGCTGCAACGGATGCGAGGCAACGGCCAGGCTTTCAAACCGGATACCGAAAACAGCTTCGTGATCTCTGTGATCTCTGCTCGCCACGCCATAGCTCTACGAAGGCGGGTGGTGAAAAATCAGGCGGGTTTTGTTTTTTTCCCACATTCGAAGCGCTTCCATGGTAATGAACTGAGAATTCTGTAGCCATTCTTCTTTTAATCCGGTCAAAGGATTCATCGTTATGGCAATTTCGAATCGTCTCAAATCCGTGAAGGCATGGCTGGGTCTGCTCGCGCTTGTGTGTGCGCTCTTCAGCCTTTCCTGTGCAAACGACGATTTTTCAGACGATTCTTCACAGCAGCACGAACATCATGGCGGCGGAGGCAGACAGTATGGAGGCGGGCAGTATGGACATGGTCAAGGCGGAATGTACGATCAGTCGAGTCCTTTCGGTTCGTCATCCCCAGCGCCGGGACAGTAAGGACTACGCTTTCGCGTAAGTCTCACACGGACGTTGTTAAACTCCTTTGCTTTGAAATTGGTTCGTTCATTCCTACTCACTCGGCCGTTCGACCTGCCCACTGCGCTGACCTATCCGCCGGTTCGGAACTGATCATGTTATTTAACCACGAAGGACACGAAGAACACAGAGAACGGAGCGAACGAACGGGTTGAGCGACGTAGAGGTTAAAGCTGCGAGGGAAGCAGTGAGTGAAGTGCGAGCTGAGCGAGTTTCAACATTCTTTGGTTCGGACTTCGTGCTCTCTGCCTGCCACGCCGTAGTCTTAACGAAGGCGGGTGATCTCTGCCCGCCACGCCATAGTTCTACGAAGGCGCGTGGTGAAAAATCAGGCGGGTTTATTTTTCAAGCGACGGGAACGACAGTCGCCGGCGTTACGGCGGGAGTTGTCTCAGCCTTGTCGGTGATCAGTTTCCGCAGGAACGGAATCAGCACCACTAGCGCGATACCAACCGCGAGGCTGCCGGCGCCAAGCTCCGCGAACAGCTTCGCGTACCCGGCATTGGTCGCGACCGCCGTGGTGCCGGTCGGCTCGGGGATCATTCCTGAAAAGTCGCCTGCAAAGAGCGACGCGAGGCCGGTCCAGAGCATCCAGCTACCCATCATCACGCCTTGGTACCGCCTCGGCGCGAGCTTGCCGATCATTGCGTATCCGATGGGAGAAATGAGCAGCTCACCGATGCTTTGCAGCACGTAGCTCAGGAACAGCCACACGAACGCACTTTTCCCGTCCACGCCGGCCAGCTTGATACCAAGCGGGAGAATGAGAAAGGCGAACGCCATCAAGAGCAGCGACGCCGCGAACTGCTTCGGTATGTCGATCCTCCATCCACGCGCGCGCATGCGGGTGAAGAGTGCCGCGAGCAGCGGCCCGCCGAGCACGATGCAGACAGTGTTGATGTTCTGAATCCACTGCGGCTGAATCTTCACGGCACCGACCATCAGGTTGACGTTGTTGACCGCGAACAGCATCAGCCCGCTCGGCGCCATCTGGTAGAGCGACCAGAACATCAGCGAGCCGACGGTCAGAATCAGGTACGCTGTCATGTTCCGCCGCTCGCGGCGATCCCGATGGCGGACCGTGAGATAGATCAGTGTGAGCGCGACCGCGGCGCAGATCCCCTTGATGATCGTCTCGGTCCCGCCAGGCCGCTGGAGCATGAACCAGACGACGGGGACGAGGCCGATAAGAATGCCGATGCCAGCGAGCTGGCGCAGCTGGAACTGTTTCCGCGTCGCGTCGAGCAGCATGGTGTTGCGGTCGGTCAGCGTTTTCCAGTTGAACAGGGCGAGGATGATTGCGACGAAGTTGCCGAGCGTAGCGAAAATGAAGAGGCTCGAGTAGCTCTCGGTGGCCTGGTAATGGCCGGCGACGCTGAACCCGACGAAGAAGCCGACATTCATGCCGGCATAGTTCCAAAGGAAGGCTCCTTCTCGGCGCGGGTCCTCCGGCGTGAAGCGCTGCGTGAGCATCATGTTGATGCAGGTGACGTTGAGGCCGCTGCCGGTGAGGAAGAGAGCGAGGCCGACGTAGAACAGCGCGAGCGTGCCGGTCGCAATGCAGGCGCAGCCAATGACCTGCAACGCCATGCCCCCGACGAACAGCTTGCGGTTCGAAAGGAAGCGGCCGCCCAGGTAGCCGCCGAAAAGGTGCAGGCCGTAGTTGAAGGCGCCGAACACGCTCATCAACGTGGTGGCCTCTTTCACGCCGAGATGCAGATGCTTCGTCGCGTAGAGGACCAGCGTCGAGTAGAGGACGGCGAAGCCGAGCGTCGAGAAGATCTGAATGAAGAACAGCACGGCCGTTCCCTCCGGAGCGTGGGCGAAACGGCGCGTGAGAAATTTCATCCGGCGCTCCTTTGTCGCTCGACGCACCGGGTACTGTCAAGCCGCCAGAATTTAACCACAGAGAACACGAAGCACACGAAGAATACGGAGTAGTTCTTTGATTCAGACTTCGTGATCTCTGCGAGCTCTGCGGTGAAAGGTTGCGGACGTAACACGTTACGAACGGTGCATTCCTGTTTGTGCATGAGAAGCACGTCCGCTAACATTCCCGCCATTGTCATGGCGATTCCCCTCAGGCAAGTCCGCTCTTAACAACAGATATGTCGCCCGATACTGCCTCAGAAGTTAAGTTTGAGATCGGGCATGTTCTGTTCATTGACATTGTCGGCTACTCGCAGGGGCTCATCACACAGCAGAGCCAGCAACTTGATACTTTGAAACGAATTGTGCGCAGCACGGAGCAGTTCCGTGCGGCCGAAGCAGAAGGCAAACTGTTGCGACTGCCAACGGGTGATGGAGGAGCGCTGGTGTTTCGGACTACGCCGGAGGCGCCGGTCTCATGCGCACTCGAGATCGCCAGGGAACTGAAAAACTATCCTGGACTACGCGTGCGAATGGGCGTTCACAGCGGTCCTGTAAACGAGATCACTGATTTGAACGAGCAAGCCAATATCGCAGGCGCGGGAATAAACATGGCCCAACGCGTGATGGACTGCGGCGATACCGGTCACATTCTGCTCTCCAAACACGTTGCCGTTGATCTGGAACAGTATCCGCGCTGGCGATCGTTTCTGCACGACCTTGGTGAATGCCAGGTCAAACACGGTGTCCGTATCGACGTGGTGAACTTCTACGGTGATGGACTCGGAAATCCGCAGGTGCCAAAGCGGTTCCAAATTCTTCAAAAACATCGTGGCCAAATAAGCTGGATTGCGATCGGCGCTGCTGTGCTGCTAGCTGCGTTGCTGGCATTTCAATTCGCGCGAACGCGAAAGCCGGCGAATGCCGAGCTTCCAAAGCAAACCGCGCCAACGTCGAGCGTGGCAACGGCGTCCGCGAGCATGGACAAATCTGTCGCTGTGCTGCCCTTCGAGAACCTCAGCTCGGACAAGGAGAACGCGTTTTTCGCTCAGGGCATCCAGGATGAAATCATCACCACGCTTTCGAGAATCAGCGGGTTACGCGTGATCTCGCGCACGTCCACCACGCGCTACAGCAGTACCCCGGAAAATCTGCCGGAGATCGCGCGGCAATTACGCGTGAGTCATGTACTAGAAGGCAGTGTCCAGAAGGCCGGCGATCGCGTACACATCAATGTGCAGCTGATCCGGGCCGACAACGATGCGCATCTGTGGGCGGAAAGCTACGATCGTCAATTGATCGACATCTTCGGAGTTGAAGCCGAGGTCGCGAAAATGATCGCTGACTCATTGCAGGCTACGCTTTCGCCAAAAGAAAAAGCCAGTGTTGAAACGAAGCCCACGACCAACGCTGATGCATACGTGCTTTATCTGCGCGGCCGCGAGTACCAGACGCGGCCTGATAATCTGCTGCAGGATTTTAAGTCAGCAATAAATCTTTTCGATCAAGCGGTGAAACTCGATCCGAAATTCGCTCTGGCCCACGCACGGCTTTCGACAACGGTCAGCGTCGTATACCACTTCTATGAACCCATTGAGACGTGGAAGCAAAAGGCGCAGATCGAAGCGCTGGAATCGCTCCGACTGCAACCGAACCTTGGTGAAGGCCACCTCGCGCTTGGTCTTTATCATTACTACATCGAAGGGGATTACGATGCAGCGCTTCGCGAACTGAAGCTCGCGACCGAGGCGCTTCCTAATGATGGTGACGTGGGTCTCTACACAGCCGCCGTTCAAAGACGCTCCGGGCACTTGACGCAGGCGCTTGCTGCCTATCAACGCGCCGAAGAGATCGACCCGCGCAACTCGATTACGCTATACGACGCTTCGCAGACCTACTTCGGTCTGCGTGATTGGCGCACGGCAGCCGAGCGCATGGATCGCGTGCTCGCGCTGTTTCCCGACTCTTTCAATGTGAAACTACAGCGCGCTTACGTTGAGTTTTTCTGGAAAGGCAACACGGCACCAATTAAAGCCGCACTGCAATCGCTTCCTCCGAATCTCGATCCTGATGGAGTGGTTACGTTCGCCCGCTGGGATGTGAGCTTGATGGACCGGGATACGGCTGCCGCGGAGAAAGCCCTGGCGAACTCGCCGCTCGACACGATCACTTCGCAGACGGGAGTCCCATTGGCGAAAAGCTATCTGCAAGCGTGTGTCGAGCTCGTGCGGGGCGACACGGCGAAAGCACAGGCGGAGTTTGAAGCTGCGCGGCCGGCGATTGAAAAACTTGTTGCTGAGAGTCCGCAGAGCGGGACGCGTCGCGCGCAGCTGGGATTGCTTTATGCGTTCCTGGGACGAAAAGAGGACGCGCTACGCGAAGGAAAACGAGCGATGGAGCTGATCCCCATCAAGCACGATGTGATCGAGGGCGCGGTCGTCGAAGACTTTCATGCGTTGATTTGCGCCCGGGTAGGACTGACGGGCGAAGCGATCAATCGCATTGAGCGCCTGCTCACCACGCCATTCGCCGTCGATTACGACGACGCAAGCGTTACGCTCTCAGATCTGCGGACGCGCTGGGAATGGGATCCGCTGCGGAACGATCCGCGCTTTCAAAAAATCCTCGCCGGTCCTGAGCCGAAGACAATTTACAAATGATAATTTCGGAGTGTTAACCACGAAGCACACGAAGGCAACGTGACGTTGCATCCAATTTTTGGTTCGTCTTCGTGATCTCTGTGATCTTCGTGGTGAAAACTCAGTCGATGAAAAGGCCGCGCACTTTTTTGAACACTTCGTCGTATTTCTCGGCCGTTACTTTTCCGACTGAGTGAAGAATGACGTGTTGTTCGACGGTAAAAAGTCGCTGCGGACGAATGAAGCAGGGCTGACCGATTTCACCGTGTTTACAATCGCCGTTATCGAGTGGAACAGCGAAGGAGTCCCAGTGCGCACGGCCGGTAATCTGGCAGAGAATCAAATCCGAGCCTGGAAGATCGGCAATTACCAAAGCGGGCCGGCGCTTTCCGCCGCTGCCATCAGCGCGCGGAAAAGGTATGACAACGATTTCGCCGGCTACAGGTTTGACCACGCGGCATCCTCTTCTGGTGAGTTCCAATCGCGCCCCAGAACCGATTCGCTCAGCTCGGCGCCGTTGAATCCAGCGTTCTCCTCTGAATTATTGGAGGCATCCGCCCTGACCTCGCGGGAAAGCGAGATCAACTCGCCAACCTTTCGAATCTTTTCTTCGAACGATTGCTGCGCCAGTTCGCGGCGGAACTCCGATTTCATTTTGTTGGCAGCTTCAAGCTATACCGATGCAGAATGTCGTCCAGCAATGCCTTGTCGATCTTAAACAAAGTTCCAAACGGAAAAGACAGCATCGCCCAGTCGCCGCGGCGACTGCTCTCCAGAATTTCCGCCAAGGAAAGCCCCGAATGCTTTCGGGGCTACAGCAGACTAGCAAAGGGCCGACCGTTACCGCCAACCCGATTCCTTTATGAAGCGCAAGTAATCAGGTGCCAATGGATAGCGAAGACGAGAACGGCCAAACTTCCAAGCATGACGGTGACGGCAGTTCAACTACAGAAATAAGCGAACGTCGCGATCGTACATGCGGTGGCGATCGATCGAGCGATAAGGAAGATCGCGATACCAAACAGAAGAAATTTCACGTTACCAGGAAGACCCTGATCATCGGTGGAATTGTTGCCGCGGTTCTTTTGATCGGCGTGTTCTTGTACTGGCTGCACGCGCGCAATTTCGAATCGACCGATGACGCGTACACCACGGCGCACGTGCACGAGATTAGCGCTCGCGTAGCCGGAACCGTGGAAAGCGTGAACGTTGACGACAATCAATTTGTCAGGACCGGCCAAATTTTGGTTGGGCTCGACCAGCGCGATTTCAAGGTCGCCCTCGAACAAGCAAAAGGGCAGGTTTTGCAGCGCCAAGCGACCGTTGCCCAGGCTCAGGCAAACCAGATTCACGCGCAGCAGGATTACGATCGTTTCAGCAAATTAGGCAGCCAGAAAGTTGTCTCGAAACAGGACATCGATAATGCGACCGCGGCTTTGAGATCGGGGAATGACGCGTTGGCTGCAGCGAAAGCGGATTTGGCTGCCGCCGAAGCGGCGGCGACCAACGCTCAGCTTCAGCTCTCCTACGCTTCGATCGTTGCGCCAGCTGATGGGGTGATTGCAAAGAAAACGGTAGAGACCGGGGCTCGCATTCAACCGGGCCAGGCGCTCATGGCCGTGGTGGAACAGAACGCGTGGGTGCTGGCCAACTTCAAGGAAACGCAGCTCGCGCGAATGCGCGTCGGTCAACACGTCGATGTAAAAATCGATTCTATCCCCGATCACAAATTCAGCGCGCACATCGACAGCTTGCAACCGGGGACAGGATCGACGTTTGCATTGCTTCCGCCTGACAATGCCACCGGGAACTTCACGAAGATCGTTCAGCGTGTGCCGGTGAAGATCGTCTTGGACGACGTCGGTAAATACCGGGACCGCGTTGTGCCGGGATTATCGTGCGAGGCGAAAGTCGATTTGCGCACGGGGAAACGTTAACGAGGGCGGCCATGGCGGAAGAGAATCGCGAGATGGATTTGCGAAGCTGGATCGCCGTGTTCGGCACGATGCTCGGCGCATTTATGGCCGTGCTCGACATTCAGATCACGAACTCGTCATTGCGCGATATCGCCGGAGGAATCGCTGCCACACCGGATGAAGGTTCGTGGATCTCCACCGCATATCTGGTTGGAGAAATCGTCACCATTCCGCTGACGGCCTGGTTTTCTGAAGTGTTCACCGTTCGCTATTATCTGCTCGCAAATATCGTTCTGTTTCTCATTTTCTCGGCGCTCTGCGGAATCTCCACCAGCCTCGGCGAAATGATTATTTTTCGCGCCGGTCAGGGATTTACCGGCGGTGTTTTCATTCCGATGGCGCTGACTGTAATCGTCCGCCGCATGCCGAAAAATCTCTTGCCGGTGGGGCAAGCCATGTTCGGCATGACGGCAACGCTCGCGCCTGCGATCGGTCCCGCGCTCGGCGGCTGGCTGACCGATCGGTTCGGTTGGGAATGGAATTTCTACGTTAACTTCATTCCCGGCGCGCTGATGTTCATGGCGGTCTTTTGCGCTGTTCCCAAAAGACCCTTGAAGCTGGACCAACTTCCTCGCGGCGATTGGTGGGGAATTCTTTGCATGGGCATCGGTCTCGGCTCGCTGATTGCCATGCTCGAGGAAGGCCAGAGAAAGGATTGGTTCGGCAGTCCGTTTATTCGCAACTGCGCCATTCTTGCGGCCATTTTCATTCCTCTTTTTATCTTCATCGAGCTCAGCCGTGAAAAACCTTTCGTGAACTTGCGTTTGTTAGGCTGCCGCAATCTTGGGTTCACTTCGATCGTCGCGTTCGGGCTTGGTCTCGCGCTTTACGGAACAATTTTTCTTATTCCGCTTTATCTCGGGACGGTCCAGGGATACAGCCCGCTGCAGATTGGCGAAGTTCTGATTTGGGTCGGTCTGCCCCAGTTTCTGATTTTTCCATTTCTGCCGCTTTTGATGAAACGCCTCGATCAACGCCTTCTAGTCTGCTTCGGATGCCTTGTCTTCGCCGCCAGTTGTTTCATGAACACCGTGATGAGCAGCGACACGGCTGGCGATCAGCTGAGGATTGCGAACATTGTGCGCGC
>DASYDT010000128.1:0-22441 GCA_036499425.1 Candidatus Udaeobacter sp.
CGGGAGCGGCGAGAATGTCGTGTTCAGTGAAAGATTCGGGATGACTGGCCAGTTCTTTCCGTAATGCTGCGATTTGTTCAGCTGTGACTGGGCTGGCGTTGTTGCCCCAGTCACTTCGCTCGTAGGTCATGACGTCGGCAATTTTTTGGTCGGTCAAGGTTTTGTCCCACGGTTGCATGACTGCGCTGCCAAACTGCTGCCCTTTCACTTTCACAGGGCCTTGCAAGCCTTTGAGCACAATCATGGCCATGCGTCGCGAGCCGCCGTTCGTAAATTCCGAACCTGCCAGTGGCGGATATTGACCCGGCACGCCGAGACCGGTGGCTTGATGACAAGTCTGACAGTTCGCTGAGAAAATCTTTTTGCCGCGATCGTGCGGCGATAACTCGGCAACTTGCTCGGCGGGTCCGCCCGCGGCTGCTTTTTTCAGCGGAGGCGGCGCGCCCATCGGATCAAGCCCACCGCTGATGAAATTCCCCGAGTAACGCCCGAGATATGCGCCGCCGAAAAAGACTGCCAACCCGTAAATCGCGATCAGCCAAATCGAGAGTGGCTCGGCGCCCACGCGTGGTTCGCGTTTCTCGCGCTGAACTGCCGCGTGCACCTGTTGAACGTCGGCCAGTTCGCCATAATCCATTCCCTGGCCGATGCGAGCTGGGGATTTTGGTTCTTCGTTCATTGCAGTGTCATTTTGGTGGAGGGGGCGACTGCGGGGCTGGCGATCCGGCTGCTGGCGCCGGCGCTGCCGGTGCACCTCCGATTGATCTGACTCCGCTCAGCGGATGCGATTGATTGAGAGCCATCAAATAAGCGACGAGGCATTTCGCATCAAAACTGGGCACAACCTCCCAGCCTTCCGGCGGCGCATCAGAACCGGTGAGCTGCAGAGCGTCCGCTGAGCGCGCGTCACTGATCCGGCGCTTTTCATAGAGGAAACGATAGGACGGCATGTTCGAATCGATGTTGATGCTGCGCGGCGAATAAAGATGAACATGATGCCACGCTGCTGAGTACATCGCGGGCTCGCCAGCAGTTTGAACTGGCCATGGCGCGCCAGCTGCCGGGCTCGCTGATGCAGCAGGACTTGCATTTGCTGCAGTCGCTGCGGCGGGAGAGGACGACGCTGGTGCAGCAACTGGGGCAGCCGCCTTCGCCGACGCTACCGCGCCCGAGGGACTCGTTGGTGCGTTCGGTGCAGGCGAAGCGGGAGACGCTGCGGGAGCTGTTGCTGGCGAAGCCGCTGGCGATCCTCCGGGTTTCGTCGCTGGCGAAGCAGCAGCTGCTGCTCCTCCTTGTGACGTCGGCAACACAGCGGGACTTGTTCCTCCACCTGGCGAAGTTGCAGGAGCGACAGCGCCCGCGGGTGACGGGCTCGCTTGTTCCGCGGGCGCGCGGGCGCCGATGTTCGCGATGTCCTGACCCATGCGCATCTTTCCAAGAAACACCGTTTGTTCAAAAATGTAATCGCGTGGCGCGCTGCGGCGGTTACCCCATTTTCGTTCGATATCGTTAGCAGCGTAATCGGCGCGGACTTGTTGGCTGTGACAATAAATACAGCCGTTCGCAGCGTAAACGCGCGCGCCGCGCTCGAACATTCCGGATTGCGGCTGCGGATAAATGTCGGTGCCTTCTTCGTCGGACTGCGGATTGAGATGTCCGATTTGCCAATTCGGAATAAGGGTCAATCCAACCCACGAAAAGGCGAACGTGCCGAAGATTCCGAGAAAGAGAGGGGCCAGTCCTTTCATCAGTGCCCTCCAGAAGCCTCTGCTTCAACCGGGTTAAGAAACGTAGGGACAGTCGATGTCCGCCCCAATCCCAAGAGCATCAACCCGAAGTGATATGCGAAGATGAAATGCGACACCGTGAGCAAAATACCGGCTAGGCTGCGTCCTCGCAGATACGGCAGCACAGTTTCCACACTCTCACTGAACGCGAGCGAGGGATCTTGCATGCTAGAACCTTGAACAAAACCGCCGATTAGCAGCATCAGTGTCATAAGGCCGATGCCATAAGCCGACGCCCAGAAATGCAGCTTGATCAGTGACGCGTAACGCCATTCGCGGCCGACCAAGCGCGGCACGATGTAGTACATCGAACCGAAAATCACCATGGTGAAAAACGCGTAGAGACCGAGATGTGAATACGCGATGCTGGCCTGTGTGAAGTTGACGTATTTCGCGACGGACCGGAGCGAAATCAACACGCCAATCACACTAAACACCGTGTAAGACATCGCGCCGAACACTGTGAACCGCAGCGTGGGGCTGTACCGCATCAGCGGAAAATAGCCTTGCATGGTCATGTGATGATTCAGGCCAACAGTCGCGACGGGAATGATCGTGAGAATCGTTGCCGCGATGCTCGCCGTAATCATCCAAGCCGGAAACGGGCCATCGACGAGCCGCTGCATTCCGGTCCAGCTAGAGAACAAGGCGTAACTCCAAAAACCGATTGTGGCCAAATGATAACTGTAAACGGGGCGGCCGATCACCTTTGGAATCATGTAATACGCGGTGCCGAGGGCGATGGCGCCAAACCAAAGGAACAGCAGATTGTTCGCGTACCACCAGCCGACCGCCGATTGCAACACGCCTTGCACCGGCACGACGAAGAGCATCAGCTGCCCGGCGGCATATAGCCATGGAAACCAGAGAAACGCGCCGAGCAAATACCATTGCGTAATGTAAATTTGGTCGCCGCGCCGATACCGAAACATCAGCACAGCCCACGAGACTACGAGCGTGTACGCGACGAAGAGAATAACCGCTGCGTATCCCGGGAACTCGAGCCATTGATAGCCGGTGCTGTCGCCCAGAAGGATTCCGCCAACGCCTAACAACACCCCCAGGTTCCAAAAACAAGCGCCTGCAACAAGTAAGAGTGGAAAGCGCAATACGGTTCGGCACAAGCGCGCCATCAGCCAGATCGCGGTGCCCATTCCAGCCATGGACGCCCAGCCGTAAACCATCACGTTCATGTGGGCTGGGCGCACACGGCCCCACGTCAGAAAGCTGATGTTCGAAAGCAAATCAGGTGAATGCAGCTTCCATGAAACGAAACCGGCAAGCAGCGTGCCAAGGATGAGCCACGCTATCGCCGACGTATAAAACATCAGCACCGGCACCCGCGTTGATGCGTCGATATACGCGCGCTCTAACTGCTCTGTGTCTCCTGCGATTGCGGACACAGCTGGTTCTTTCAGTGGAATTCCAGTAGCGTTCATTTTTCAGAATGCAGATTTGTTCACGGAGATTTTGGTGGCGTTGGCGAAGCTGGTGCTGGTGAGGATTGCTGAGCCGCAGGCGAGGACGATGCGGCAGCTTGTGGTGCAGGGGATGCAACAGGCCCGCCAGCCTGAGGAGACGGCTGTGCGCCGACTGTTTTTGGAGAACCCCCCGGCGCCGGGGAGGCTGTTGGACTTGCGGGCGCCGCCGGCGAGGGCGCAGCCGGCGTTGCGATCGCACCAGCTGGCGCGGGTTTCTTTTGCGCGAGGTCGGCCAGGGTGAGTTCCATCGCTCGATTGATCGGGATGCGAGCAACGCCTTTGTTCTTATCGACCCACGCGTACGTCGTCAGCTCCTTCTCGGTGTCTTCGCGCAGCTTTTTCAATTGCTCCACGCGCTTCCTTGCGCGCGTTTCTTCGTAATCACTTCCGCGCGGGGACGGACCGACCACGGCGAGTACGATTACGCCGAACAACGTAAACAGAAGCACAATGCCCAGCCACGTAGAAAAGGGAGCGGGCGAGTGCAAAATTTTGCGAAGAGCTTCTGGGTCGGCCATTTCAGTTGACTGTGTTCAGAGATTCAACCAGGCGCGGATCGCGGACGGGAAAGAGCGAAGTCCTGGGCACGAGTTGCAGATAAACGAAAGCGAGGGTCGCGCCGATGGCGATCAGCGAAAGTAAATCCCAGATGCTCACCTTCACGCCCGTCCCATGTAATGCCGGCAGCACAATGAGATACATGTCGAGCATCTGCATGAACAGCGTCCAGGCGGCCAAGATCGAAAGCTGGTGCGGGTGCTTCTTGATCGAGCGCAACAGCAAAATCGCGAACGGCACAAAAAAGCGGCCGATCACCAACAGCATGCTCAGCGCCCACCAGGATTGCGTGTTTCGGATAAGGAAAAATTGCGTTTCCTCGGGGATATTTGCGTACCAGATGAGCATGTACTGGCCAAAGCCGATGTAGGCCCAGAACACGCAGAACGCCAACATCCATTTCCCCATGATGTGGTAATGCTCAAGCGTGACGATCCCGTTCAGATAACCGGCCTGACGCAGAGCGGTGATCACTAGCACCAGCAAGGCCATCGAGCTGCCGGCTGCGCCGGCAAAAATGTACACGCCAAACATCGTTGAGTACCAGCGGTAGTTTAGGCTCATCATCCAATCGACTGCGCCGAATGTGAGACAAAGCGCAAAAAGCGGCAGACTGATGAACGAAACCCGGCGCATCCAGATCGTGAACAGCGGATTGCCATCCTTGTCCTGACGCGCGGAAAATCGGCGCAGCAGTTGCGACGCGATGATCCAGAAAGCAAAAAAGACAATCGCGCGAATGAGAAACCAATGAAAATTGAGATAAGCGCGTTTGGAATCCAATGCAGCCTCGTGTCCCGGCGGAATCAGCATCCAAGAGTAAAGATGACGGCGCAGCAGCAGTATTGGAATGAAAAGAACCGCCAATACTGCGAGCAAGAGTGCGATGTTTTCCAGTTGACGCCGGACGACTACGGACCACTCGGCGTCCGTGGCGTGATGCACAATTGTCCAGAAAAAACAACCCGCGCAGAGCGTAAAGAAAAACACAAACGCAAATAGCCACGAATAACTGAACTGATGCGGATTCACCAAAGCACCGATAAAACACAGCACCAGCGCCACCACAGCAACGGCTCCGACGAGGAGCGACAATCCGGCGAAACGGCCGCTGTCGAAATATTCGCCTTCCGGCGTAGGCGCGGTTTCTAAACGTTCGCTCATTTTGCTGCAGGTGGCGCCGGTGACGCCGGTTTCTCCAATTCTGCGCGATGGTCTTCGGGGACATCGGCGATGGTCGCGTTCTGACTGCGCTGCAACGCCCGCAGATATGCGATAATCGCCCAGCGATCAGCGACCAGAATGTTTGGCCCGTAAGGCATCATGGTGTTTTTCCCATTGGTGATGGTGTTGAAAATTTCGCCGTCCGACATCTTGCGGATGCGTTCATCCTGCAGCGAAACGACCGTGGCAAGGCCATACTGTTTCGTGATGCCGTTACCTGCGGCCGTGGGGCCGTGGCACATCACGCACGTGATGTTGAACCGTTGTTGCCCGCGCTCCATCAACTCGCGCGTCACTGAAAGCGGGATACCCGTCCCCCAGTGATCGCCCATCTTGCCGGTGTTGAAGTAATCGGTACCGACACTGAAAGCGACCCGCGTGTGCGCTTCCTCTGGCCCCTCTGCGGGCATGCCCGGCGATATCGCGGTAGTTTTCGATTGCGGCATTTCGTAGCCGATCGGGACTGTGCCGGCAACCGGTAAACGTGGTCCGCGGCCGTCAGCAAAAAAATCGAGCGGCGCCTGCGCGCGCACTTTCATCTGGCGCACCATGTCCGGAAAAACTTCCGTCGGCGGCTGCGTGCCTTTTTGGCCGCGAAAACCGAACACCGCGACGATCGCAATCGCGCACAGGATAAAAATCACAAAAAATCCGCGCAACATATTTCAGTCCTCGTGAACGATGGTGATGTGTTGTCCGCCGGTTTGCTCCAGCAATTCGCGCACGCCGCCTTCGGTGAAGCGCGGATCTCGCGCTTCGATCGCGAGGAAAAATCCATCATTGGTCACGCGAGTGAAGCGGTCCCAGTTGAACATCGGATGATTCCAGCGCGGGAGGCGGTTCATGGCCTGCCACGCAAAAAATGAAGCAAACGCGGAGAAAAGTATCGTCAGCTCGAACATGATCGGGAAAAACGCAGGAACAGTCCAAAAATTCCAAGGCTTGCCATGGACATCGAGCGGGTAGAGACCCCATGAAGCACCAAATTCGATAAAAGCAGCGGTGAGCAATCCCGAAACTCCGCCAAACAAGACCCACCCGCTTAGCCACGATTTTCCCAGTCCCATCGCTTCATCCATGCCATGGATGGGGAATGGCGAATAAACATCCCAGCGCCGGAAGCCGGCGTCGCGCACCCGCTTGGCCGCTTCGTAAAGCGCGGCAGCACTGGGATACTCTGCCGCCATGCCGTAAACGTTGTGACCGTACGGAGTCTTCATCATCGTGTGCGCTCCTTTCCACCGGGTGAAATCGATTGGATTCCCGGAGACTCGCCATAATGCGGGTCCGCCTCAGGCACGGCAGTTTTTACTTCCGACATCGCGATCATCGGGAGGAATCGGATGAATAGCAGAAACAGCGACGTGAAAATCCCGAGCGTGCCGATATACGTCCAGATGTCCACCCACGTTGCATGAAACAGCCGCCAGGACGACGGCAGGAAGTCGCGATGCAATCCGCCCACGATAATGATGAAGCGCTCAAACCACATTCCCGCGTTCACGCACATCGAGACAAAGAAAACGACGAGAACATTTCGGCGGCACCACCGGAACCAAAACAGCTGCGGTGACAGGCAATTGCAAAAGAGCATGCCGAACCACCAGTACCACCAGTAGGGACCAAAAACGCGGTTCCAGGACGCGAACCGCTCGTAGGAATTGCCGCTATACCAGGCGGTGAAAAATTCCATCGCGTAGGCGTAAGCGACGAATGAGCCGGTCAACAAAATGACCTTGGCCATTTTGTCGATGTGCTGTGGCGTGATGATATCCTGCAACTTGAAGATCGCGCGGGCCGGCAGCAGCAGGGTCAGCACCATGGCGAAACCGCCGAAGATTGCGCCCGCAACAAAGTACGGCGGAAAGATCGTCGTATGCCACGTCGGTATGAGCGTCGTGGCGAAGTCGGCTGATACGACGCTGTGTACCGAGAGAACCAGCGGCGTAGAAAGACCGGCCAAAAGCAGATACGCCATTTCGTAATGCCGCCAGTTGCGGTTCGAGCCACGCCAGCCCAGGGCGAAAATTCCGAAAAGGAATTTCCGGACCCGTGTCGTTGCGCGATCGCGCAAGCTTGCCAAATCCGGCACTAATCCGGTGTACCAAAACAAAACCGAAACGGTAAAATAGGTCGAGACCGCAAAGACATCCCACATCAGCGCGCTGCGGAAATTTTGCCAGATGGCCCAGTTGTTAGGGATCGGCGCCAGATACCACGCCATCCAGAAGCGGCCGACGTGGATGCCTGGGAAAATCGCCGCGCAAATCACTGCAAAGAGCGTCATCGCTTCCGCGGAACGGTTGATGGAAGTACGCCACTTTTGACGAAGCAAAAACAAGATGGCGGAGATGAGTGTGCCCGCGTGGCCGATACCGATCCAGAAAACGAAGTTGGTGATACCCCAGGCCCAGCCGACCGGAATGTTATTTCCCCATGTGCCAACGCCGGTGGAAATCTGATATCCAATGCAAAAAAGTCCAAACGTCGCGGCGCTTGCAGTGATAGTAAACGCTACCCACCACCAGCGCGGCGCCGGTAGTTCCACGACGCTGGAAATCCGCTCCGTCAACCAGCTGAAATTGCGCCGGTTTAAAACCAGCGGTACATGCGCAACCCGCCGCTCCGCTTTTTGAATCTTCTCTGGGGCTGCTGCCAGTGCTCCGTCCATAATCAGATTGAAAGATCCACAGTTCCTGTAGCCACGGCCCTGTGGGCCGTCGGAGCAGGACGTGCCACAGGCACGTGGCTACAACGCAAAATCGAAAATCGGAAATTCATCACGTTGTCTTCTCCACCGAGCTCGCGACTCCGATGTTTTCCGCGTCGGGCATTTTCGGATTTGGATTGCGAATGCGCGCGAGATAACTGGTCCGAGGAACGACGTTCAAATATTCGAGGATCCGGTAATTGCGGTCCTGCTGTTTCATTTTGGAAACGCGGCTCTCGGGATCTTTGATATCGCCAAAAACAATCGCTTCCGTAGGGCAGGCTTGCGCGCACGCGGTTGTAAAAGAATCGCGCGCGATCCGCTTATCTGGCGACGCGCCTGCACGCGCGAGTGCAGTGATCTTTGCTTCCTCGATGCGTTGAACGCAGTAGGTGCATTTCTCCATCACGCCGCGCATACGCACAGTCACGTTTGGATTTTTCTGCATCTTGATGGTGTCGGGCGCGCCTTTGGTCGTCAGCGGCGCAAAATATTCTTCGTAGATGCTGAATGCACCGGCGACCTTTCTCTTGCCGACGGGTCGCTGGTTGTAATCGAAATAATTAAACCGGCGCACTTTGTAAGGGCAGTTGTTCGAGCAGAATCGTGTGCCAACGCAGCGGTTGTAAGCCATGACGTTGAGGCCGTCCTCGCTGTGAACAGTCGCATTCACCGGGCAAACCGTTTCGCACGGAGCGTTCTCGCAATGCTGACACGGCATCGGCTGATGCACGATCTCGGGATTTTCCGGCCAGTCGCCACGGTCCTGGTTGAATGGTTTCCGGCTGGCGTAATAGCGATCGATGCGCAACCAGTGCATGATGCGGCCATGCGACACCTGCAGCTTGCCGACGACGGGAATGTTGTTTTCCGCAATGCAAGCAATCACGCATGCACTGCAACCGGTGCAGACATTCATATCGATGCTCATGCCCCATTGCTGTGGCGCGTCCAACGGCGGATGCGTATAAATACTTGGCGGCGGATGCGGCAGTTCTTCTTCGCCCGGAATTTTCTTAGCGAACTCATTGTTGGCGCGATAGCCCTCGAGCGTCGCCTCCCGCACCAGACCGCGCCCCTCGATACTGAAATGCTCCTGCGTGATCGAGAGCGGATAAGTGCGACCGACTTTCGTCACCTGCACACTCTCAGTGCCTGAAGCGCCTGCGACGGCGAAATATGAATTTGCCGCTGATCGCAAGAAGTAGCCGTTGAAGCCGGACTGCTCCTCGATCTTTGGCCGTTCCTTGAGATCTCCGCCAGCGTATGGCAGCTCGTAGAACTGTGGCATTTTTCGCCCCCAACCCAGCGGGACGGTAACGGAATTGTCGGCATGACCAGGCGAGACGAGCGCAGCAATGACGAGCTGGCGTTTGATTGGCTGCCCGCCCGCGCCCTTTTCGTTGATTGTAATTTGCAATAGGTCACCGGTCGCGACGCCGAGTTTTTTGGCATATGCAGGGCTTATCAACGCAGCATTGTCCCAGGTCAGCTTCGTAATCGGGTCGGGCATTTCCTGGAGCCAGCCGTTATTGGCATAGCGGCCATCGTCCATCGAGTAACTGGCTGTTAGCACAACCTCGGGTGAATCTGGTGTAGGCGGTGGCGGCAAGGTCCACGAACTTTGGACCAGCGGTCCAACTGCGTTTGCATTGAATGCGGAAGTCTGATCACGCGGCTGCACGTGCGAAGCGAAGCCGTCGTGGAGGAAACGGGACCACGCAGTTTGAAAATCGCCCGGCGGATTTGTGGCACGGAAAGTTTCCTGCACGAGTTCCGGCCCTTCGATTTTTGGACCACCGAGCAGTGCATTGAGAAATTCAATTTCCGAAAGTCCGCCGAATAGCGGCAAGATCATTGGTTGGATCGACAGGTAATCGCCTCCCGCTGTGAGCGCGTCATCCCACGATTCCAAATAATGCGACAGTGGAACGTGCCAATGGCTGAGCGCCGACGTGGCGTCCTGGTGGTAGCCAAGCCGCACAACCTCCGGTACCTTTTTTTGCAGATCAGCCCAGTCCAGCGGGAGTTTTGTCTCGCGATCCTGCACCAAACCGCGTTTTGCGTTGTAAACCGGATCGCCGCCGAAAATGAAAAGTTGCTTGATCCGGCCGTCGTTTATGTCCGACGCGAGTTGTGAGATGTCGATCGTGCGCGGATTCTGCGGCGCCTGCCGGACTACCAACGTTTGCCCGACATTTTTCAGGGCAGCGTTAATTGCATAAACCACTAATTGCACCGCGAGCGGTTGATTGGAGCCGGCCAGCACCAAACTTGCGCTGGGTTTCGCCAGAAGATCATTTGCCGCCTCGGCAAGCCATCGCTCATCAAACGTCGCTGCACCTGCGGGAGATTGTACACTTCCAAGAACCCCACCCAGGCCGGCATCGTTTGTGCCCGCGAGAATTTTTTGCGCAAGCGCATGCGCGAGCGCTGCAATTTGGCTTGCGGGACAACGCAGCCGGTGGTCCGCCATTGCACCGGTGAGAGTGAAGCGATTCTCGACGACATAAAGCCGATTCATGTTGTCCTTCGCAGAGTTCACTTTTCGCCGCGAAGTAAATGCACGCACCGATCCAAGATCGCCTTGCCCGCAATCGAGAAAATCGCTGTCCAGAGCAAGAATTACATCCGCGCGATCCAATTTCGGAATCAGCCGCGCGCCAGAACCGAACGCGTTCTTCGCAGCAATTGTGTGCTCCTGACTCAGCAGCGGTTCATAAACGCACCAGCGCATGCTCGGAAAAACTTTTTCGAGTTCAGTGCGCAATCGTTCACGTGTTGGCGAGTGCGTTTCCTCAACGAGGAAGGCAAGACCGTCGCCCTGTTGGCCGGCAAGCGCCTTGCGAAGCGTTCCGATGTAAGCGTCAAACTCGGCGCGATCGCTCGCTTTGTCTTTGTGAACGAAGCGTTGCGACCGCGACGGATCGTAAAGATCGAGAATCGACGCTTGAACAAAGGTGTCCGTCGTCCCGCCGCTGGCCGGGTGCAACGGATTGCCTTCCAGTTTGATCGGGCGGCCGTCCACTGTCGTGGCGATTAGCGGAATTGCTCCGGTGCGTCGCGGCATCGCGGTCGCGTAGTAGAGAAATTTTCCGGGGATCGTCCATTCGACGTTCTTCGTGAATGGGACCAAATGCAGTTCAGGACGACGACAACTCGTGAGCCCGATGCCGGCCAACGCCATCGACGCGCCCATTAATTTCACAAAATCCCGGCGCGACCATTCATCGCCATTGAGCTCGGCAGCGCCTGGGGGAAATTCCCGTTCCAACCATTGCCGAAATTCTGGCGTATCATCCAACTCACCGAGGCCGCGCCAGTAATGCTTTCCGTACAATGGCTCCGGCGGATGCTGAAAAACGCGTTTCATCGGTGGCACCCCTGACAGGTTGTTGGCGGATTGACGTTCCAGCGCTCCTTCAGCGTCTGGCCGATTTCGGCTTGCGTGAGCTTTTTCTTCTTCGAAAAATCTTCACGCGCATCACTTGGCTGCCCGTATTTCGCGACGAACTCCGCGGGTTTTACGTCCTCCGGCTTCCAATCAAGATTGAAAACCTCATCTTCGGGCCGCAAAAAATTCTCTGGATGCCGATGGCATTCCAGGCACCACGCCATGCTGTGAGGCTTGGCCATATACACGACGGGCATATGATTAACCTGGCCGTGGCAGCTGAAACAGCTGACGCCGCGGTTCACATGCGCGGCATGATTGTAAAAAACGTAGTCCACCGTGCGATGGAGCCACACCCAGTCGATGGGGTCGCCAGTCTTCCAGCTTTCGCGCACTGGCTCCAACTTCGGATTGTCCTTCTGCACTTGGGTGTGGCAGTTCATGCAGGTCTGGGTGTTGGGCACATTCGACTGCGCCGCCATTTCCACAAAGCTGTGACAATACCGGCAATCCATTCCAAGCTGCGTGACGTGAATATCGTGCGGAAACGGCACTGGCTGGATCGGTTGGTAGCCGACCTTCGTGTATTTTGGCGTCCCGTAGTACCACGTCGCTGCGGTCAATCCGCAGACGACCACAATCCCGCAGACCAGGAGCTTGAGCGGCAGCCAATTCGTCCAGCGTGGAAAAAAATTTGCCATGATTAGTAAGCGGCGGTGGCAGATGTGGGGCGCCGCGTCCGCCACGGCGGATTCGTCCTGTGACGAACTGCCAACAAAACGAAACTGAGCTCAGGAACTATCTGGTTCAGACGCTGCAAAGGGTTAAGGTTAATTGCTCGTCCGAGGGGTAACGAGAATTCTATAAATAGGTAGCGAGAGGGCAAAATAAATTTCGTCGTTCATTTTGATTCAAAAATTGTCGTGTGACATCCGATGACGTCAGAACTCGCCCAAAGCGTCAAGCTCGGAAGATCGAATAAATCGTGATGACAGTGGTCGGTGGCAAAATTTGTCTTTGGCGATTAACAATTAGATCATTCAAAGGAGACGCGTGATGATGAGGATCGTGACGCCTCGAAATCTAATAATGCGCGCGATGCTGGCGCTGCTGGTTTGCTTTGTTTTGCTGCTGTCGGGTGATTGGCAATCGCTGGCGGCCATCCCGGAACATGAACATCCTGTCCCGGAGAAGCTTGGCAACGTCCAGTTTCCTAGTTCGTGCTCGAGCAAAGTACAAAAACGTTTCGAGCGAGCGGTAGCCCTTTTGCATTCGTTCGCATACTCGGCGGCTGAAAAAGAATTTCGCGACGTGGCAGCCAAAGATCCCAATTGCGCTGCGCCGCACTGGGGCATGGCCATGACTTATTTCCATCAGCTGTGGGAGCCGCCGCTTGCGCCGCAAAACACCGCTCGCGGACTCGCCGAAATCGAACAGGCGAAAAAGCTCAGCAGCTCCGATCGCGAACGCGGATTCATCGAGGCCTTGAGTCTGATTTACGCGAACACGGATTCCCTCCCCTACCAGGAACGCCTGAATCGTTACACGCAGGCCATGCGCAAGCTTGCGGGCCGTTATCGGGACGACGCAGAGTGCCAGATTTTTTATGCGCTGGCGCTTATCGCCTCGGCGCCTTCGAGCGACGCCAGCCACGCAAAACAGAAAGAGGCTGCTGCCATCCTCGAGCCGTTATTTAAGAAATATCCGCAGCATCCTGGCATCGCGCATTACCTGATTCACGCCTGCGACAATCCAGAAATGGCGCAGCAAGGCTTGGCTGCGGCGAAGGCGTACTCGCAAATCGCGCCCTCAGCGCCACACGCGTTGCACATGCCATCGCACATCTACACGCGACTGGGAATGTGGGAGGAATCGATCGCTTCCAACCTGGCGGCACAAAAGGCTGCGCGGGAACAAGTCGACAAGGGCGAGGAATTACACGCAATGGATTATCTGGTTTATGCCTATCTCCAACTTGGCCGTGACGCCGACGCGGCGCGCGTGCTGGATGAATTGCGCGCCATGAGCGGGCTCGATGGCAGCGATTTCAAGGTGGGGTACGCGGCGAGCGCAATGCCGGCGCGCTACGCAATCGAGCGCCGCCAATGGTCAGATGCGGCACAACTGGTTTCAATCGAGCGCGCGCCACCGCAGGTCCTGGCAGTCACACTTTGGACGCGAAGCGTCGGACTCGCCCGCAGCGGAAACCCGGCTGCCGCGCAGGAGGAGATCGGAAAGTTAAGAAGCTCTTACGAAAAATTGCGCGCGACCGGGGACGACTACTGGGCGACGCAAGTACAAGTGCAGACGAACGAAGCGCTGGCATGGGTCGCGCAGGCTGAAGGAAAAGCCGACGAAGCTCTCAAGCTAATGCATTCGGCCGCCGATGAAGAAGACGCCATCGAAAAACGTCCCGTTACACCCGGGGCGATTGTTCCAGCGCGCGAACAACTTGGTGATCTTTTGCTCGAATCAAATCACCCGCGGGAAGCCATCAAGGAGTTTGAGTGTGCGCTAACAATGATTCCGCAACGCCGTGGCGCATCGATGGGCTTGGCCCATGCCCGCGAGATGATCGCTTCTGCGGAACCGAATAAAAACTAAGGTCGTAGTCCGACTCTGGCTTTATGGAGATCAAAATTCCGGGACTTCATCACGTCACCGCGATTGCCAGCGATCCCCAGCGCAATCTGGATTTTTACGCTGGCGTGCTCGGACTGCGCTTCGTCAAGCGCACAGTGAATTTCGATGATCCCAGCACGTACCACTTCTATTTCGGCGACGCGCGCGGCATCCCTGGAACAATCATGACATTTTTCGCGTGGCCGGGCGCGCGACGCGGGATTCGCGGCACAGCCCAAGTCGACGCGGTGGCATTCGCAATTCCAAAAAACTCAATCGGCTACTGGCTGGAGCGCTTGAAGCAAGAACATGTGCCTGCGGAAAGAACGACTCCGCGATTTGATGAGGAACTGATTCGCTTTATCGATCCAGACGGCCTCCTAATTGAATTGATCGAATCGGTTGCGCTTCCAAACATCGAGCACTGGGACGGCAGTTCAGCGCCGGCAGAACATTCGATTCGCGGATTTCACAGCGTCTCAGCGGCTTTGGAGGGGTTCGAAGGCATTGCAAAACTGCTGACAGAAAGTTTTGGTTACCGGTTGGTTGATCAGTCGAACAATCGCTTTCGATTTGCTTCGCAGAATGAAACTGCCGCGGGTCACGTGATCGATCTGCTTTGTATGCCCGACGCGCGTCCAGGCCGCATCGCTGGCGGTTCTGTGCATCACATCGCCTTTCGCGCGCGTGACGTTGAAGAACAGCGGCAATGGCGGGAGCATCTTGTTTCCCTCGGGTACAACGTTACGCCCGTGATCGATCGCATTTATTTTCATTCAATCTATTTCCGCGAACCTGGCGGCATTCTTTTCGAAATCGCGACCGATCCGCCGGGCTTCACCTTGGACGAAGACTTGAATCAACTCGGCGAAAGTTTGCGACTTCCGCCGTGGCTGGAGCCGTCTCGCGCGCAAATCGAAAAAGTTTTGCCGCCCATCGCGCGTCCTACAAAACAATGACGCCGGATTTTATCCACGAGTTCGTTCCCGGTTCTTCAAATCGCACGCTGCTGCTCCTGCATGGCACCGGTGGGAGTGAACGCGATCTCATTCCGCTCGGACGCGAGCTCGACCCAAATGCCACGTTGCTAAGTCCGCGCGGAAAAGTTTTCGAAAATGGCATGCCGCGATTTTTTCGGCGGTTGGCCGAGGGCGTATTCGATCTTGAAGATCTGGAAAAGCGCACGCACGAATTGGCAGATTTTGTCGCGGCTGGGGCAGATCGCTACGACATCGACAACAAGAACATCATTGCCGTCGGCTACTCGAATGGCGCGAACATCGCCGCGAGCATTTTGTTGCTGCGCCCTGAAATTTTCGCCGGTGCAATTCTATTTCGCGCCATGGTGCCGCTCGAGCCAGAGAAACCACCGGAACTCGCGAACATTCGCATTTGGATCGGAGCGGGAAATCACGATCCAATTATTCCACCCTCGGAAACACAGCGTCTCGTCGAACTTTTGAGAACTGCCGGCGCGGACGTCACGGTCCGATTTCTCAGCGCAGGACATGCTTTAACGCCTGCCGATATTTCGCTGGCGCGCGATTGGCTGCGCGGTCTTTGAGCTACGGCATCGATTCCGTCCGTTCGCTTCAGAGAAACGGAAGCGGGACCAGGTCGACCGGAATTCGCTTAGCAGAATTTTCCGCCGAGAACGCATCTAATTTAGTGCCGGCGCTGTTAAAGCCGCGTTTCACGTAGCCGAGCGCGATTTCCTTTCCCATTCGCTCGCTGCGCGTGGCGCTCGTGATCCAACCGACTTCTCTTCCCGCTGCCGAAGCGGAGGCAAGTTTCATTCCGAGTTGGAACGGGACATCGTCCAGCGAAACCAAACCGCATAGCCGTTTGTTTGTCTGGCCCGATATTTTCATCCGCGAGATCACTTCCTGGCCGATGTAGCAGCCTTTTTCGTAATCGACGGTACGTTGTTCCAGATTGGCTTCGATCGGAATAATCTCCTCCGTCAGTTCGCGACCCCAGCGCGGAATACCCTGCTCGATCCGCATAACCTCTGAGGCGCTAGAATCGAGAAAAACAAACGCAGAGGACAATTGTTGCCGGACAGCATCATGATGCGCCGCGTCGCTCCAGATGTCCCAGCCTCGCTCTGCGAAGCGACGCACGGAAACGACCCGGTCGTGTTCGGGGTTTGGCGATTCTTCTGACAGAACGTGAAACAGCGAGAATTGATCAGTGACGTCCTCAATCTGAACATCGTCCGCAATAACGTAGCGCTCCAGCCGAGTGCGGAGTGTTTCGCGAAGCTCCGGCTCGGCGTCAACCGAAAAGCACTCGCCCAGTGCGCTGACGAAAATGTGGGCGTTCATCTTACCTTTGGCATTAAGGATGCACGCCTCGACCGCGACGGTTTCGCTCGCTTTGCGCAAATCATTTGTGATTTGCCCGTTGAGAAACCGGCTTCGGTCCGTGCCGGTGATCTGAAACTTCGCGCGTTCGGAAATATCGAGAAAGGTACTTTGTCCGGTATGAAACGACTGCGTCATTCGTGTCCGGGCGAAAACCGGCTGAGCAGCTGTTTGAGAAAGCCGCGGCGCAATGGTGCCGTTTCATCAGACGCCGCGGCGGTTGCTGCTCCGAAACTGAGCAAAGGTTGCTGCGACTCCGCGGCGACCAAATCTTGTGGTTTGAGGCTTTGCGTTTCCGATTCTGCTAAATCAGTGATCGCAGGGCCGCCGCTAGCTTGCTCGTCTTGCTCATCCGTTTGCGGCCGGTAAAATGCCGCAGCAGGCTCGTGTAAAAATTTGCGCGCGACCGATGAATAGTCGTCGTTCCCGTGACTCCACTTCATTTGCTCAAGCAATTGGTCGCGGGCGGCAGTGGTAACTCCGAGGTCCAGATAACGCGACAAAGCAATCTGATTGGCGATCTGCATATCTTTCAGCATGTGCTTTACAGAAAAGTGCGGTTCAAAATCGCGCTCGAGCATCTTCGGCAGTTTCATCGCCAAAGTAGTGGAATGACTGGCGTTGGCGCGCATCGCTTCGAGGAATTTTTCCAGCGGCACCCCTAACGCTTGCACCAGCGCCAAAGCCTCTGCCGCGGCCTGGACGCTTGCGGCCGTGATCACGTTCGTTGCAATCTTGATGGCGCTCGCCTGGCCGATCGCTCCGATGTGGATGATCTCTTTGCTGCTGGCCTCAAGAATTGGACGCGCTTCCTGCAACGCTGTGTCGGATCCGCCAACGTAATAAACTAACTCCCCTTTTTCAGCTGCCGGCTTGCTTCCGGTAAATGATGCCTCGATAAACCGCGCTCCTCGGCTTTCAACAATTTCGGCCGCAGCGCGCATGGAATCAGGAGCGACCGTTGAATGCGCAAGGACAATGTGACGCGGCGCAAGGTCCGCGCTTAGCTGTTCCATAGTCTGCAGCAGAGCTTCGTCGTCGGACACAAAGATCTGAATGTAATCACAAAGGTTCGCCAGCTCCCCTGGCGAGCCGACAAAATTTGGCACGGGCCGCGGCGATCGGTTCCAAACGAAAACCGGAAACCCTCTGCGGCGAAGGTGCGCGCCTACGGCGCGACCGACGATCCCAAGGCCGATCACACCGATACTCTTATGCGTTGGATGGGACGTAGATGCGAGGCGCTTCATGGAGGCGTTAAATTCACGATCAGACTGCCGGGAAACATTGCGAGACGCAATGCGGAAATTTGGACAAGCCCATGTAGCCCGTGATTCGTTAACTCGTTACAACGTTAAAATGGCGGTTCCGTTTTTGTCACTCTAAGCGAAGCGAAGAATCTCTAGCTACTTCTGGAGTCTCTGTCGCAAGCCAACAGCCAGAGATGTTTCGCTCCGCTCAACATGACAGGCGGAGGAACGATTCAACGTTTTAACAGCTTAATGCTTCAGCGCAAATTCAGAGAGATAATACAAGGCGACGGCCCCGACAGTCTGAAGACTCTGTGCGCTTATTTTGTCCATTGTGTCATCAGCTGTGTGCCACCATGGAAAATCGAAATCAATGATGTCGAGCGTCGGGATCCCGATCGCGTTCAGCGGCACATGATCGTCGATCAACTCCTGACCAAGGTAAGTAAAGTAGTTTCGCAACTTAAGCGCCTCCGTTGCGGCAAAAATATCGCGCGCCATCTCCGCAGGGGAATCTGAGGGAAGCGTGATGCCGAGCGACCGGTCGCCAACCATATCGAACAAGAGTCCTCCGTGGAATTGTTTCGTACTGGCGGCTTTCAGTTGCCTGGCAAAATACCGGCTCCCGTACAAACCATCCTTCTGAGAAAACTGCTCGTAGGCTTCCTCGCCATCGAAAAACACGAGCTCAATTTTCCTAGCAAAATTCGGATGCTGCCCGATGACCCGGGCTAATTCCAAGAGCACACCGGTGCTAGAGCCGCCGTCGTTGGCCCCAACAAATCGGATGGTATCGAACATTTTTGTGTCGTAATGCGAGCACAACAGAAACATGGGGGACGAGGCATTCCCTTGGCCGGGAAATTGAGCAATCAAATTTACGAACTGGATCTTGCCCCGCGGAGTGTCGTCACTGAATGCTTGACGGGTTACCTGCCATCCAGACCGACGAAGTTGATCCTCAATGTAATCTCTGGATTTTTCGATAGCCTTGGATCCGGCCGGGCGCGGCCCGAAATCAACGAGGCGTTGAACATGAGCAAACGCTTTCTCGCCGGAGAATTCTTCCCAAATCTTTGTCCCTGCCGCGCGCAGCGAGCCGGCCTGAACAAACGAGACGAAGAAAAAAATAGACGCGATTTGTAGGGCGTTTCTGGGAAACGCCGCGATCTGCCAATCCTTTTGGATTGGCGTCTGACACGGACGCCTTACAATTTCCATTAATTCTACTCGTCCGGCGGCAGCCCCAAGGCGGTAACGACGCGCTGGAGATCGTCCGTTCCGTAGTACTCGATTTCGATGCGGCCGCGTTTGTCTCCATGATGGATGGTGACGTGGGTGGCTAAATGCTGCTGCAACCGGTCCTGTAAATCTCCTACTGCCGTTGTGGTCGCGCTGAGGTCGCTCCCGGCGCGCCGAGATTTCCGCCGCGGGCGTCCGATCCCGAGCTGGCGGGCGACCAATCGCTCCGTGGAGCGCACCGTGGCGTTGCGCCGCAAAACTGTTTCCGCAGCGAGCAGTTGTTCCTCGGGGACCTTTAGCGCCAGCAGCACTTTTGCGTGACCGACTGAAAGCAGATTTTGAGCTAGCCAGACTTGCACCTGCGGATGCAGATCCAAAAGCCGCAGCGCATTCGCCACTGCCGCCCGACTGCGTCCCACTTTGAGTGCAATGTCCTCCTGCCGCACGCTAAATTCGTTGGCTAGCCTGGCGTAGCCTTGGGCTTCTTCGATTGGGTTGAGGTCTGCCCGCTGCAGATTTTCAATCAAGGACAACTCGAGCACTTCCAAGTCGTTCGCGGTTCGAATTATGGCGGGCACCGTTGTAAGGCCGATTTCCTGCGCGGCGCGCCAGCGGCGCTCGCCGGCGATCAGTTCAAATCGCGCGCCAGCCTTGCGGACGATGAGCGGTTGAATAATGCCATGCTGCCGAATCGAATCGATCAATTCCTGCAACGCCGCCCGTGCAAAATCTTTGCGCGGCTGTAACGCGCTCGGGACAATCGTCGCCAAATTAATCTGGTGCACTCTATCGGCCGACTCGTCTCCCTCTGTGCGCGCGGCGACCGAAGGCGTGCCAATCAGCGCGCCAAGACCTTTACCGAGACCAGACCGTGCCATGGGCCTGAGGCTACCGGAACAGCCTCAGCAACGCAAACAGCAATCCGCGCGTACCAGCCCGGCTATGCAACATTTGGGAGGGCGGAGCTCTACGACGTTGGGAGGCGAGGCGCTCCTTTAAAAAAATTCTAAAAAAAAGAAAAAAAAGTATTGACATTCATAGGCGAAATTCGGTATCAACGCGGGTGGCTCCAAAAACAGACAAGGGACTTTTGCCCGGTAGGGTTCTTTGTCTGTTTGGAGTCCAGTGATCAAAAAACAAAAATAAACACGACCGGGAAAGAGAAAGAACAGATCCCATGTATTCATTGATTAAACTTAAAACGTTAGTCTCATGCGGACGAGATCCGGCTCGCCCGCTGCCTTTACGGCGCGGGTTCCTTCTCATCCCGCTCGTATTGGTATGCTTTGCGTTGTCGCTAACAGCGCAGGCAGCACCACAAGCATTGGCATTGCCATCACCCCTGCCAAGCCCAGCAAATCCCGACGGGTGCTACCCCGGGTTCACGACAGCGGAAGGGTGCAATGCGCTTCATAAGCTCACCAGCGGCGCTGGCAACACAGCAGTTGGTTGGTATTCGCTCTTTGAAGCTACCACCGCCAGCTTTAACACCGCTCTTGGCGGCGGAACGCTGGTCCTCGACACCGCGGATTCCAATACCGCTACCGGTGCTGCGGCGCTTTTGCTCAACGAAGACGGCACACAAAACTGCGCCTATGGAACGGATGCGCTTGTCTATAATGGCTTCGGCGCCACAGGTGCCAACTACAACAACGGTTTCGGTTCCTTTTCGCTGTTTAACAACAGCGACGGATTCGAGAACAACGCTGTTGGCAATCACGCGCTTTTCGAAAATATTCACGGCGCGGGAAACACTGCCGTTGGCGATCTGGCGCTGCAGAATAACGACTCAACCGGAAGTGCCTTTGGCAACATCAACACGGCCGTCGGCGCTTCGGCGCTCCACAGCAACAGTGATGGCGATTCAAACAACGGTGTCGGCGCGGCTTTCTTGTACGGTGCGCTGGGTAACAATACCATCGGTGTGCAGAACAACGCCATGGGTGTTGACGCGCTCGGTAGCAGCATCGACGGCAGCGCAAATGTCGCCGTTGGTGACTCCGCATATGCCGACAACGTAGATGGCTCCTTTAACACGGTCGTCGGCTGGGATGCGGGAACCGGCGTCGAGGGCGAGGATAACATTTATATCGGCGCGAGCTCTGGCCTTGCGGGTGGAGGCAGCGAAACCGGCGTCATCCGCGTCGGCGATCCTGGGTTTATCTCGGCTTGCTACATTGGCGGTATCGCGGGTGTACCAGTCGCCGGTACCCAGGTTTGCGTAGATCCATTCGGCCAGCTCGGCGTTTGCGACGGAGGAGCAGGGTCGCCTATCTCGCAACTCAAGGCCACGACTGAAAAACAAGCGGCAAGGATTGCTTTGCAGGACGCACAAATTAAAGCGCTTACCGCAAGCCTGAGAGAGCAAGCCACGCAAATTCAAAAAGTGAGCGCCCAGCTTGAAATGATCAAGCCAGCGCCCCAAATGGTGGAGAATCGATAAAACTGTCCCCCGAAGCGCTGTTAGAGAAGTCAGCGCTTCCTGGATGCAGTTCTAACAAGCAGCCGCCGCGCGAAACCGCGCGGCGGCTGTTTTGTTTTTTGTGAGGGATCGTTTACTCATCTCACAGATGCCAATTCCGTCTTCTTGACATGCCAAAGCGACGCGTGGACGCGTACGCGCTCCAAAGTTTACGCGAAACAGAGCAAGGGTCGGGTCACATGTTTTGCACGGAGCGCTTTGGGCGTGCGAGGCGTCCTCGCGTCGCTTTCAATGTGCAGGTACGAATTCGAAACAAATGAAGAAGCCACGCACAAAAGTCTTTACGCTGGGTCATTCGCCGGACCCGGATGACGCGTTCATGTTCTATGCGATCGCGAAGAACAAAATCGATCTCCGTGGCTATCGGTTCGACCATCAGCTGGAAGATATTCAGACGCTGAACGAGCGGGCCCAGCGCGGCGAGCTGCATATCTCCGCGATCTCAATTCACGCGTACGCCTATGTGGCGGATAAATACGCGCTGCTGCCGTGTGGTGCGAGCATGGGCGATGGATACGGACCGGTTGTCATCAGAAAACGTCCAACGCCCAACGCCCAACGCTCAACATCGAATGCAGAACGTTCGACGTTCGGTGTTTCTTCTGCTGAGAGAGAAGAGCTCGATCCACGCGAGGAGTTGCAGGGATGCACGATCGCCGTGCCTGGCGAGATGACGAGCGCGTTTCTGGCGCTGCGGCTTTTCCTGGGAAAATTCGATTACCTTGTGGTGCCGTTCGATAAAATTTTTGACGCAGTCAAAAGCGGCCGCGCTGACGCCGGTTTGATCATTCACGAGGGACAACTCACCTACGCGCAATCCGGTTTTGAGAAGATTGTCGATCTCGGAGAGTGGTGGAAGCGCGAAACGGGCTTGCCATTGCCCCTGGGTGGCAATGTGATGCGCAAAGATATCCCGCCACCAGTTCGGCACGATCTCAGCGAAATTATTCGCGAAAGCATCGATTACGGCCTGGCGCATCGAGATGAGGCGGTGCGCCATTCGCTCGCCTACGCGCGCGACATGGGCCCGAAACTTACTGGTAAATTCATCGGCATGTATGTGAATGAGTTTACTCGAGATTATGGTGAGGCCGGACGCGCGGCCATCCGCAAATTTCTGACTGCCGCGCACGATAAAGGCTACATCGACGTTCCAGTCGAACTGGAATTCGTCGAATAAAATCAACACGAACAAAATCCTCCATGCACGAGAGCACGAAAGATCAATTGTTTAGAGCGGTTTAAATAAAAGCGTCGCCGTTGTAGCCATGGCCCTGTGGGCCGTCTCCTTATCTGTGAATTGTAGCGCCGCAGTGAACCGGCCA
>DASYDT010000129.1:0-6557 GCA_036499425.1 Candidatus Udaeobacter sp.
ATCGGAAGTTTATAATCTGGCCGATCAAATCATCGGTCAGCGCATTAGTCAGATCGAAGGCGTGAGCCAGGTGGTCATCGGCGGCGGCGCGAAATCGGCTGTGCGCGTGCAAGTGAATCCCGTCGCGCTCGCATCGATGGGTCTTAGCATCGAAGACATTCGCACCCGGCTTTCGCAAGCGAATGTTCTTTTACCAAAAGGCGCGTTTGACGGCGAGCAGCAGCGTTTCGTCATCGCGAGCAACGATCAACTGACGCACGCCGATCAATATCAACCGATCATCGTCGCGCAGCACAATGGCGCGGCTGTGCCGTTACACGACGTCGGGACCGCGATCGACGCGCAGGAGAATCGCGATCAGGCCGGGTTGTTCAACAATAAGCGAGCCGTCTTGTTGATTATTTTCAAACAATCGGACGCGAACGTGGTTCGCACCACCGACCAGATTCACGCTATCCTTCCGCAACTGCGCACCTGGCTGCCAGCGAGCGTGCATCTCGATGTGATGAACGATCGCACAACCACGATCCGCGCTTCGGTGCGCGACGTGCAACTGACGCTACTCATCACCATGGCCCTGGTAGTGATGGTGACGTTTCTCTTTCTGCGCCGGTTTTGGCCGACGTTCATCTCCGGCGTCACCATGCCGCTTGCTCTGGCCGGCACGTTCGGGGTGATGTGGCTCTGCGGTTACAGCCTCGACAATCTCTCGCTCATGGCGTTGACGGTGTCGACCGGCTTCGTCGTCGATGATGCGATCGTCGTGATCGAAAACATCGTGCGCTTCATTGAACAAGGGGAGTCGCCAATGCAAGCCGCGCTCAAGGGCGCGCGCCAAATCGGGTTCACCGTCATCTCAATCAGTCTTTCGTTAATCGCGGTTTTCATTCCGCTCCTATTCATGGGCGGACTGATTGGTCGTCTGTTTCACGAGTTCGCGGTGACGTTGAGCGCTGCGATTCTAGTCTCTCTGGTCGTCTCACTGACGCTGACGCCGATGCTATGCGGCCGATTTTTGAAAAGGGAAGATCAACATCGCCAGCGCGGCGCGTTCGACAGGTTAAGCGAGCGTGGTTTTAACGCGATGCACAGCTTTTATGAGCGCTCGTTAAAATGGGTGCTCGATCACGAATACATGATGCTGATCGTTACCGCAGTGGTCATCATCGCCACCGTCTTCCTTTACTTCGTCGTGCCCAAGGGATTTTTCCCGCAACAGGATACCGGGCAAATGATGGGCACAACCCAGGCTGCGCAGGACATTTCTTTTGAGGCGATGAAGGAAAAACAGCAAGAAGTCGTGAAGATCGTCATGGCGGATCCGGCCGTGCAGGCAGTTGGCTCGTTCTTTGGGGGCGGCGCTTTCGGCGCGGCCCTGAACAACGGGCGCATGTTTATCAGTCTCAAAACGATGGGCGGCGGTAAAGACGAACGCAAGGACAGCGCTGCCGTCATCATCGCGCGTCTGCGGCGGAGGCTCTCCAAAATCCCAGGCGTCCAACTCTTTCTTATGCCCGGGCAGGATATTCGCGTGGGCGGCCGGATGTCGAAGGGACTGTATCAATACGCCCTGACCGATCAAAACGTTGACGAACTGAATTCGTGGGCGCCAAAGCTTGTGGAGAAACTCCGTCAATACCCTCAGATCAAAGATCCAACCAGCGACCAGCAATTTCGCGGGCTGCAGGAGACGGTTGTGATTGATCGCGACGCCGCGGCGCGTCTGGGTATTCAGCCACAGACCGTCGACAACACACTCTACAGCGCATTTGGGCAGCGCCAGGTCTCGATCATTTACACTCAGCAGAATCAGTATCACGTCGTGCTGGAGGTTGATCCGAAATTCCAACTGGGTCCATCGTCGCTGGACAAAGTTTACGTCAAGTCCCCGTCAGGAAATCAGGTGCCATTGAGCGCGATCGCGCATTTCCAGCTGGACAACACGCCGCTGTCAGTGAATCACCAGGGACAATTCCCGTGCGTCACCATCTCCTTTAATACCGCGCCCGGCGTTTCGCTAGGCGAAGCGACGCAAATCATTCAGCGCGCGGCCAAAGAGCTGGGAATCCCTTCAACGATTCGCGGAAATTTCGCCGGCACAGCGCAGGTGTTTCAATCTTCGCTCGCGACGGAGCCGCTTCTCATTCTCACCGCGCTAGTTGCTGTCTATATCGTCCTCGGGATGCTTTATGAAAGTCTCATTCATCCACTTACGATTCTGTCCACGTTGCCCTCCGCTGGCCTCGGCGCGCTACTGGCGATGCTTGTAACGGGAAATGAATTATCGATCGTGTCGATCATCGGCATCATCCTGCTTATCGGCATCGTGAAAAAGAACGCCATTATGATGGTCGACTTTGCGATCGATGCAGAGCGCCACGAAGGACTCACGCCGGAAGAATCGATTTACCAGGCCTGCCTCGTTCGGTTCCGTCCCATCATGATGACGACGCTGGCTGCGATGTTCGGCGCGTTGCCGCTCGCCGTTGGGATGGGTATCGGGAGCGAGCTGCGTAAGCCGCTCGGTGTTGCTATCGTGGGAGGTCTCATCGTTTCACAGATCCTGACGCTTTACACGACTCCGGTAGTCTATCTGGCGCTCGACCAATTGCGGCAACGCAAACAGAAACGATCTTCGTCCGCTATCGATTTGCGGCCGATTGGGTGGCCACCGTTTTCCGGATCGCCAGCAAAGTAAACCTAAGTGTTTGCGGAGAGGCACGTTGTCGTGCAGAACGAGCGCTGCTACCTCGTTAGGATGCGAGAATGCGTCCCAGGATCGGGACATGGAAATCCCACAAGCGGGTAATACAAGCGAAATTCTTTGAGTAAACACAGATCGGCGCCTGCGCTGAATTGACGAGAGTGACGATTATTGGCACGAGCATTGCAATACAATTGACACTCGCTCAAATACGACGTTGAGAGATAGAAGGTGACAAGAATTTTAATTGCGGACGATCAGCGGGATGTGCTCGAAGCGTTGCGCATCATGCTTAAGGGCGAAGGTTATCAAACCGAAGGCGTTACTTCGCTCGCCGGCATTCTTCACGCGCTGGAGAAGAAAGAATATTCGCTGTTGCTGATGGATTTGAATTACACGCGCGATACGACCTCGGGCCAGGAAGGCTTGTCTGCGATTTCAAAAATTCAGGAGATCGACAACACATTGCCGATTGTTGTGATGACTGCTTGGGCGACGATCGAACTAGCCGTTGACGCGATGAAACGCGGCGCGCGCGATTTCGTCACCAAGCCATGGGAAAATGAGCGATTGCTGGCAATCGTGAGGACACAGATCGAGCTCGCGGCCGCGCTGCGTCGCGAACGCAAACTCGAAGCGGAAAATGAAATGCTCCGCGGCACCGTGCCGGATTTGATTGCCCAATCGCCCGCGATGCGGCCGGTAATTGAGATGATTTCACGCGTTGCGCCATCAGACGCCAACGTTCTGATCACCGGCGAAAACGGAACCGGCAAAAGTTTGATTGCGCGCGCGATTCACGCTCTGTCTCCGCGGGCGGCGCGCACCATGATCACCGTCAACATGGGCGGATTGTCCGAGACCTTGTTTGAGAGCGAACTGTTTGGACACGTGAAAGGCGCTTTCACTGACGCAAAGACGGATCGGGCCGGACGTTTCGAGCTCGCGGATGAGAGCACTTTGTTCATGGACGAGATCGCAAACATCCCGCTTGCTCAACAGGCAAAACTTTTGCGAGTGATCGAGACAGGCGATTTTGAGCGGGTTGGTTCATCAAAAACGCTCCACGCCAATGTGCGTATCATCTCTGCTACAAACGCAAGTCTGGAGAACGAGATTGGATCGGGCCGTTTTCGGCAGGACCTGCTTTTTCGCCTCAACACGATCCAAATCGAACTGCCGCCGTTGCGCGAACGACGCGAGGATATCATGCCGCTGGCGAACAGCTTTCTAAGTCAACACGCAGAGCGCTATCGCAAACACGTCGGCGGTTTCGATGAAAGCGCACGAGAGCGTATGCTGCAGCATCGATTTCCCGGGAACATCCGGGAGCTCGATCACGTCGTCGAGCGGGCCGTGCTTATGACACAAGATCGGCAGGTTCGCGCAGCCGATCTCGGTCTAACGACTGGCGGCGGCGAATCGCGGAACGTCGAGGAAATGAGTCTCGAAGAGGTCGAGGCGTTTCTGATCAAAAAGGCGCTGGCCCGAAATGACGGCAACGCGCGCAAGGCGGCGGAGGCACTGGGCTTGAGCCGAAGCGCGTTTTACCGGCGCCTGCAGCAATATGGTTTGTGATTGGGGAGCGCACGCGTCTCGCGTGCTGGTTTCGGCGTCGCGCCGAAACAATCTTTCATTGCGCATCGCAGCATTGCCCCTTCCTAACGTGAAAGAAAAGTTCGCGATCGCGAGGACGCGATCGCCAGCACGCGAGACGCGTGCGCTACCCAGACCGCGGAGAGACCGCGCATGAATCGGCCAGCGAAAAGACCAGCGCGGCTTTCCTACGAAGGGAAGATTACGTGGCTTACATTTCTCGCGGTTGCACCTGCAATCATTATTGCGCTTGCACTCCTTTGGTTCAGCGATCACACACCGAAAGTACAGTGGACACTTACGATTCTGATTGTTGGCTGCTTGGCTGCCTTCATTTGGAGCACTCGCGAACACGCTGTTCGCCCACTGCAAATCCTGTCCAACCTTTTGGCGGCATTACGCGAGGGAGACTATTCGATTCGCGCCAGAGGCGCCCGCGGAGATAGCGCTATGGGCGAAGTGCTCCTCGAAGTCAATTCGCTCGGTGAAACGTTGCGTCAGCAGCGACTCGGCGCGTTTGAAGCCACCGCGCTGTTGCGCACAATCATGAGCGAAATCGATGTGGCGATCTTTACGTTCGATCCCGAACGACGTCTGCGCCTGATCAATCGCGCGGGCGAGACTTTGCTCGGTAAACCGATGGATAAGTTGTTAGGCAAAACCGCGCAGGAACTTGGACTTCATGCATGTTTCAGTGCGGACGATGACCAACCGCTGACGTTGAATTTTCCTGGCGCATCGGGCCGTTGGGGCATTCGCCGCAGCACATTTCGCGAACAAGGTTTGCCGCACGAATTACTCGTTTTGACGGATCTCAGTCGCACGCTGCGGGAAGAAGAACGCCGCGCATGGCAGCGGCTCGTGCGTGTGCTCGGTCATGAGATGAACAACTCGCTGGCGCCAATCAAATCGCTCGCCGCCAGTCTCGAATCGCTGCTGCGGCGTGACCCGCTTCCATCGGACTGGAAAGATGACGCCGGCTCGGGGTTGAATTCCATCGCATCGCGCGCCGATTCGCTAAGCCGTTTCCTGCAAGCCTACACCCGACTCACAAGGCTTCCGCCGCCACAAAAACAAGATGTCGATCTAGCACAGCTCGTACAGCGTGTCGTCGATTTGGAACCCCGGCTCAAGGTGCAAACCCTGCCGAGCTCGAAAACAATAATACGTGCCGACGCGGCGCAGATTGAACAAGCATTGATCAATCTGGTGCACAACGCTGTTGACGCCGCGCTTGAAACCCATGGAACGGTTGCGCTTGGCTGGCATGAGAAAGGGAGTGCTGTTGAGATTTTTGTCGAAGACGAAGGGCCAGGCATCATGAACCCGGCCAATCTTTTCGTTCCGTTTTTTACGACAAAACCCGACGGCTCGGGAATCGGTCTGCCATTAAGCCAACAAATCGCCGAAGCTCATGACGGAACGCTGGTGCTCATGAACCGAGCGGATCGCCAAGGGGCGCGAGCTTTGCTCCGCCTTCCGCGATAGTTCGGGAGCGCACGCTTCAAGCGTGCAGCGATTGGCATCCTGCCAGTCGCGAGTTCCGCGGCAAGATGCCGCGGTCAGCACGCAGGATGCGTGCGCTCCTCAAATTGCGTCCCGAACTTGGGACGATGCAGTCCCAGAAGCGGATAACGCAAGAGAGAGCGCCGAAAGGTCGACAAAATTTTAACTTCTAAGCATCAGCAGTTTACGACTTTGTTTTCTGGCATGGCATGGCCATTGCAATAGCCCGAGTGAGTTACGGGAAAATTTTTGAATCCAACAAATCCATCAACTGCTTCTCACTAATAGGAGCTAAAAGAAAATGAAACCATTGCCAAATACCCAACCGAACGCGCGGAGGTTTCCGCTCGTCGATTATCATTATCAAGCGCCGATGCTCAACGGTTCGAGCGCGCCATGCCTCAAGACATCGAGATCGTTACGCGATATCACCCGCGATTATTTCGATGCTGAAGCGGACCGCGAATTCATCAGCGAAGCGGCTGTGTTCACCGCGCTCATAATCATGGCGATCGTGCCGATTGTGGCCGGGATTTCCGCGGTGCTCCAACTTTTTAGCGCTCTCCCTCTGTTCTGATCCAAACGAAACCGTGATTCCAGAGCGAAAAACCACAGACCAAAGAATTGTGCGTCCGGCCGGCTTTGCGCCAAATCTTTCCCCGATGGACGTGCCGCGCGCGGGCGTCGCTGCGAAAAAACGCAAGCGTCGCATCATAATCATCGCTGCCTCGGTGCTCGGTTTGGTTCTGGC
>DASYDT010000130.1:0-2193 GCA_036499425.1 Candidatus Udaeobacter sp.
CTTGTAGGCATGTTCTGGTTCCGACTTTGTACTTGTCGAAGGCATTGCTTCAGTCGTCGTTGACATAAAGAACGGTGATTGCTTTGCGAAATGGCGCGGCGCGGCGCTTTCTGGTGTGCAGGGCATTCTGCGCTGGTTCGAACAATTGAATTTCGCGCGATCTGGTTTGTGCGATCGCCATAACATGCCCTCCTTATCTTTATCGAAATTGGGTCGACGCGCGCGCGTCTGATTCACTGTAGACGCACGCGCGAAAATACGGTCGCAGCGTTTACTCAGGCGACCTTAAAGCGCGTCTCCGAAATCGGCTCTTCACGGATACTTCCTTTTGCGAGAGCGTCGAGTGCGTCAACAGTATTCTGCACCTTATGAGTGATGTGCGTCTACTTGTGGACTTGTCCTAAACGCCGGCCGTCCGGACAGCGATAACACCTTTCCAGTTTCGCATCCGGAACGCGACAATCATGAGCAAAATTCCGAAAACAACGGCCCAGGCTGCGATCAACCAGACCAAGGCTAGTGCGCCGGCTGCGGGCTGCAGCAACAGAATGATGCCAAACGCGACCGAGGCGATGCCCGCCAGGACAAGCAACCATTCGTTTGTGATGATTTTGCGTAATCTCACTGCAGCGACGAGCTCCATCACGCCGGTCACTATTGCCCAGGCAGCGATCAGGATTAGCAAACCGAGCGCAGTGATGCCAGGCATCACCAAACTGAACAATCCAGCCAGAATGCCAAGCAGTCCGCCGAGAATTAAACTGCCTACTTTCGGATAACCCTTGGGAGTTTTCGCTGCGAGAACGAGCGATAGAACGCCGTTCACAAGAGCGAAAGCTCCGAAGAGCCAGACTAACGTGAGCAAAGTGGCGCCCGGCCACATGAATGCCAGGATGCCGAACAGCGCTGCAATCAAGCCGCGCAGAGCCAGCAACCACCAATTTACTCTGAACGTGTCGACCACGGTGACGCGGCTACGTGCTTCCACATCATCAGTTCCATTCATTTTCGCTTCCTCCGATAATTGGACTTCGCGTTTCTTTTTTGAGACGAAATTGTGGAGGCATCGCGAACGCCGGAGGTTTTCGTCCGCGATAGCAATCGTATGTCCGAGCGCAATCGTTCCAAAGCGGCGGTTAGGTCGAGGATGATCTTGATTCCGGCGAGATCGTCGCCGCAAACGGTCCGAAGAGCTTCGATCCGGCGTAAAGTGCGAACGGCATTTCCATTAAAATAGTAGCCATGGTTGGCCGTGGTAGGCGCCGGCGATAGAAGACGATACTTACAATAGACAAGAATAGTGCGGCGCGGCACATCCACGATTCGCGATGTGGCTTCAATCGTGTAGAGCGCGTCGGCTGGCGGCTCAAACAATTGGATCTCGCGGGAGGATAATTCCGCGAGTTCCGACATTCGTGTCGGACTTCTGGTTGTGTTGATCATTCAAGTAATTCTACCGGCTCCGAGACTCATCTTGCCTCTGCCGTTGCTGGCGTTGTTTGTTTGTTTTGCAAATCCTCCAACGCCGAAAGAATTCCGTCTGCACCGGGATTAACTCCAATTGGCGAGACAAAGCTCCAGTAAACTTTCCCCTCCGCATCGATAACAAACAGCGTGCGCTCGCTGACACCATCTTTGTCACGGTAGACGCCGTACCGACGCGCCACGTCGCCCTTCGGTTCGAAATCGGCGAGAAGCGGAAAATGTAGTTTGCGATCGCGTGCAAACGCGGCGTGGCACCATGCGCCATCCACCGAGATTCCCATCAGTTCCGCGCCGAGGTCATGAAAGTCTTTGAGGATTTCGTTGTAGAGAGCCATCTGATCGCCGCAGACCGGACTCCAATCAGCTGGGTAAAATGCGAGCACGACCGGCTGACCGCGGAATTCGCTCAACGTAAGCCATTGATCAGGTGTGCTTCGCAAGGTGAAATCGGGCGCTTCCACTCCTGGAGGCAGCGCTGTGCGTCCGCTCTTGGAATACATTTCTTTGTAACCATGTCCCTGCCCAGACTTCCGGTTGGTCGCGGTGTTTGCTTCCATCGTCGTTGGCATTGAGAGAAAAACTTCGTTCACAAGGAGCGGTGACGCCCGTTTCTATTTGATCATAAATGGCTCAAGGCGCGCGCGCCGCAATCCTAAATGTGACGCGCGCTCTCGAGCGAGCCGTCATCGCGCTTGCTCAGGCGACCTT
>DASYDT010000131.1:0-6256 GCA_036499425.1 Candidatus Udaeobacter sp.
TTATTCATCTGCAACTCGAGTTGGCCGCGACGGGCGTAAGCACTCTGATCATTCGGTTTAAGTTCGATTAGCTTGCTAAAATCATCGAGTGCCTTTGCTCGTCTGCCGGTTAGTTCATAAGCGAGCGCACGGTTCTCGTAGTTCTTTGGCTCCTTCGGCTGCGCGGCGATCGCTTTAGTGAATTCCTCAATAGCTTTGTGGTACTGCTTCTTCTGCGAGTAATTGATGCCCCGATTTGTCTGCTCGCGAGCAGAGCCCACACCTTTGTTGCCTCGCATTTCGGCTCGTGCGAAGACAGGCAAGTAGAACGCGAGCCACACACATGCAATGAGCGCCTGTGTCGCAACGAAACCTATTAATTGGGGACTAGATTTTCGCATTAACATCTGTTTGCGGGCCGCTAATCACTTCTTCTTTGGAATGCTCACCACGACTTCGTGTTCCTTGTGTTCCACCTTCATATCTTTAGTGCGCGCAGGTCCGGGTAAGGTTATGAGCTGCTCGTACTGGCCGAATTCGCTCATTAAGGTCGATGTCAATTTATCGGTCTTTCTTTCCTGTTTGCTCTGCGAGACGGATAGCTTCAGCAAGTTGTTGGATTCGGCTGTCACTTTTACGTTGGTAACGTCCACATCCGGCAACGATGCGTGCACTTCGTAACGATCGCCCTTGTCGCGGACATCAAGAGATGACGAGAAACCCGGTTCATTTCGCATCATCTGGAAGTTTGGATTGGTTCCAAACTCGTCCATCGCACGCCGGAAGAAGGTATTCATTTCCGTTTGCAGCCGCTGCATATCGACGAGTGGATCCCACTTTCCGGGCGAAGCGGCGGTAAACGGCGATGAGGACGGACTCGGCGACGCGGTGTCGCTGCCGGTCACGGCGCTGGAAGGCCGAGGCGTGGGCGTCTGCGCGCGCGTTAAAGTTGGTGTGGCCGCCGCAATTGTGACGACGCATGCAAAAGAGATCAGATAAGATTTTCGACAATTCGGTTTCATGTTAAAAACGACAACCGTTCAAAGTAGGACGTTCAAGATCGCGTTTCGCGTGCGACATCGAGAGTTTTGCTGGTTTCATTTCGGATGCCCTCTGAATCGCAGTCTGTTCCCGGCACGTGATAAGAAATTTTCGGATGGCGCGAATATTCCAATTTCTCATTTCGTTCGCTAAGGCGCGCGGCGAACTTGTTTCCTGACTGTTGCGAGGGATTTACGGAAACGGATCGGTTATGGCTGGCTTTCACACATCGAAACAATCGACACTGCAGGCGTTTTCTGCGCTCGCAGGCAACGCGAAACCGCCGGAACTCGGTTTAAATCCCTCGTCATGGCGATTTCGATGCCCGATTTTATTTTTAGCGATCACCGGCTTCTGCATCGCGCTCTATCTTGCGCTCTACCAATGGGGAATTCTCAAAACGGTATGGGAACCGTTTTTTGGAAATGGCAGTGAACGAGTGTTGCATTCGTTTGTCTCGCGACTGCTGCCCGTGCCCGATGGGTTTCTCGGTGCAATCGGTTATCTGGCCGATTTAGTGACAGGATCGATCGGTGGAAGCATGCGATGGCGGACGATGTCGGGAATGGTGCTCATTTACGGACTAACCGTCTGTCTCGTTGGCGCAATGGCGCTCGTCCTCGCTCTTTTGCAGCCGTTGCTTTTTCACGCGGGCTGCACGCTTTGCCTCGTCTCCACCTTGATTTCAATCTGCATTGTGTGGCTCGCGCGGCACCAGGTTGGCAGGCTTTGGATTGATGAGAGAGCGGCGTAGCCGCGAACGCCATTTATTATGAAAAACCGAAAACAAAAAAGAGTCGTGGTCATCACGGGCGCTTCCGCGGGCGTTGGGCGCACTGCCGCGCATGAGTTTGCCATGGAAGGTGCACGGATTGGCCTCATCGCGCGCGGCCGAGCGGGACTCGAAGGCGCCAAGCGCGAAGTTGAGGAACGCGGCGGCGAAGCACTCGTGTTACCGGCCGATGTCGCAGATGCGGCTGCGGTCGAAGAGGCCGCGACGAAGGTCGAAAAACAATTCGGTCCGATCGACGTCTGGGTAAATGACGCGATGGCGTCTGTGTTTTCGCCGATCAAAGAAATGAGGGCCGAGGAATTCAAACGCGTAACGGAAGTAACCTATCTCGGATTTGTTTATGGGACGCTGTCGGCGCTAAAACGCATGCTGCCGCGCGATCGCGGCGTGATCATTCAGGTTGGCTCGGCCCTCGCCTATCGAGGTATTCCGCTGCAAGCGGCCTATTGCGCGGCAAAGCACGCGATTCAGGGTTTCTGTGATTCCCTGCGCTGTGAATTGATCCACGACAAGAGCAGGGTTTGTGTGACGATGATTCAGATGCCGGCATTGAACACGCCGCAATTTGGCTGGGTGAAAAGCCGATTGCCGCGCAAAGCGCAACCGGTCCCGCCGATCTTTCAGCCCGAAGTCGCGGCGCGCGCGATTGTTTACGCCTCGCATCATCCACGACGCGAAATCTACGTCGGACTGCCGACGGTTGAAGCGATTGTCGGAAACAAAATCGCGCCGGCTGCTCTCGATCATTATCTCGCGCACAATTGCTATGACGCACAACAAACGAATGAGCGGGAGGACCCGAATCGGCCTGACAATTTGTGGGAACCGGTGGACGCCGACGAAGACCGCGGCGCCCACGGCACGTTCGGCGATCGCGCGCGAAGCTCGAGCCCGCAATTGTGGACCGATTTGCACCGCGGCTGGGTTGCCTTGGCCATCCTGGCGATCGGCGGCGCGATTCTTGGTAGACTCTTTGCGAAACAACAACTCTCCGATTGATGCCGAGCGAAACAGAGCGTGACAAAGATGCTCCGGGCAGGCCCGGAATTGAGCCGCGCTGGACATCGAGCGCGAAGAGTGGAGTGGGTACTGCAGCCCAACCGGCCAGCCAAGTCTGGTTCACCGTAAGTCACGGAATACTCGACGAAATTTATTGGCCAGAGGTCGATCGCGCCTGCACGCGCGACATGGGCTTCATCGTCACCGACGGGAAAGAGTTTTTTTCGGAAGAGAAACGCCAGACCAAACACAAGGTCGAATACCTGACGGACGACGCGCCGGCATTTCGCCTAACGAATGAATGCGAAGAGGGGCGTTACCGAATCGAAAAAGAGATTATCACCGATCCGCGGCTCGATGTGCTGCTGGTGCGGACCCGCCTCGTCACACTGAAAGAAGGTGAACTTTTCTTGTATGCCTTGCTCGCTCCGCATCTCAACGACGGAGGAGCGAATAACACGGCCTGGACCGGGGATGCGTGGGGCCAGAAATTCTTGTTTGCCAAATGCCATGGCAATGCGCTCGCGCTTGCGTGCTCCGCGCCGTTCTTGAACTCCTCGGCCGGATATGTAGGAGTCTCCGACGGTTGGCAGGATCTTCATCAGCACAAACGAATGGAGTGGAGTTATCCGCGCGCCAACGACGGGAACGTGGCTTTGACCGCGCAAATCGATCTCAAAGATTGCGATGGCGAATTTACCCTCGCTCTTGGTTTTGATTCCACTCCAATCGGCGCTGCGCATCACGCCCGCGCCAGTTTGCTCGATGGATTTGCGGCTTCCCTCGATGGATATCTACGGGGCTGGCAGGATTGGCAGAAACCACTGGAGACGCCGACACAGGAGAAGAGCGAGGGAGGACTCGATTACTACAGGATCAGCACAGCGGTGCTGCACACGCATCAGGGAAAAAAATTTCCCGGTGGAATTGTCGCGAGTCTTTCCATCCCATGGGGATTCGCCAAGGGCGACGCGGACCGCGGCGGTTATCATCTAGTATGGGTGCGCGATCTAGCGCAAGTGAATGGCGGTTTGCTCGCTGCCGGCGCTGCGCATAGCGCAGCGCAAGTCTTGCGTTATCTCGCGGTCACGCAAGAAGCCGACGGGAGCTGGCCGCAAAATATGTGGGTCACTGGCACCGGTTATTGGAAGGGTGAGCAGATGGACGAGGTCGCGTTTCCGATTTTACTCACCGCCACGGCACTCCGTGAGAAGCTGATTGACAAAGCGGAGCTGGAGAGGCTCTGGCCTATGGTGCGCAAGGCGCTTGATTTTATTCTCCAACGCGGACCTGCCACGGAGCAGGACCGATGGGAGGAAGTGGGCGGCTATTCGTCCTATACCATCGCGGTGCAAATTGCGGCGTTGGTTGAAGCAGCTGAGTTCACGCCTGAGCCGGAGCTTGCTGATTTTCTGCGCGAAACTGCGGATGGGTGGAATGAAAACATCGAGCGCTGGACTTACGCGAGCGGGACAGAGCTTGCGAAAAAATGCGGGGTCGATGGTTACTACGTGAGGATTGCACCCAAGGTGCCAGAGGGCAGTTCGCCCGTGGAAAGCAAGATTGAGATGAAGAATGTGAGTGCGTGCACATTCGTGCCGGCAGCGAGCATCGTCTCAATAGATGCGCTGGCGCTGGTGCGCTTCGGGCTGCGCGCGGCGGACGATCCGCGCATCGTCAACACCGTGCGCGTCATCGATTCATTGCTGAAAGTAGAGACACCGCATGGGCCTTGCTGGCGCCGTTACAATCACGATGGCTATGGCGAGCACGCAGACGGTTCGCCGTTCGATGGAACTGGCATCGGGCGGGCGTGGCCGTTGCTCACCGGTGAGCGAGCACACTATGAACTGGCCGCCGGGCGCAAAGAGGAGGCGCGCCGTTTGATGAAGACGATGGAAGCCTTCACGAGCGATGGTGGAATGATCCCCGAACAAATTTGGGATGCGCCCGATATCCCGGAACGCAGCCTGTATTTTGGTCGACCATCGGGCTCAGGCATGCCTTTGGTCTGGGCGCATGCCGAATATATCAAACTCTCACGCTCGATTCGGGACGGGAAAGTGTTCGATCTGCCACCGGCGACAGCACGGCGCTATTTATTGAAAAACAATGTGCGGCGTTGAACTCGTTATTGGGGAATCAAAATTCGTTCGTTAGATCAGGGCGAATTTTTTTGTGAATTCGCCCGCTATTTACAATAAGAAAACTCATGCGCGACATCATCCTCATCGGTGCACCTGTAGGTGGCGGTTCTGCGCTGATTCGGCTTGCCGGGTCATTACCAGGCGATCTCCGAGCTTCGGTCTTTATCGTGCTTCACGCGAAGGCTGACCATCCGATTCTGCTCGCGGATGTTCTCAATGCGCCGGGTAGGCTGCGCGCAACTCAGGCGATTGACGGTGAACCGATCGAGCCAGGTCGCATTTACGTAGCATGTGATGGCAAACATTTGGTTCTCGATGCCAAGAAAATTCATCGGACTTCGGAGGCTGAAGAGAATAACTGTCGGCCGTCCATTGATGTTCTCTTCCGGACTGCGCCTACCTCCATAAGGAGCGCGTAGTCGGAGTAATTCTGGTGCACGCGCGAGACGACGGTTTGCTCGGACTTCATGCCGTGCGGCTGGGCGGCGGAAGGACTGTGACGCATCGCAACGAGCTAATGCCAGACATACCACGCCACCCCGAAACTGGGGAGGAGCTGGCGCACGAGCATCTCGGGCTTGATGAAATCGCGCCGCGGCTGATTGCTTACGTTAATGGCTCAAATGGAAATGGTTCCTCTGTTCCAACTGGCCAAACCCGCTGACTGCTCGATAGTGCGAAAAACAAGGGGAAAGGTGCGTTCTCCCTCGTTTATTAACTGGGATCTGGCTAAATCCTTTCCGGAAGACCCGATGGTGACAGACCACAGACTACACCGAGTAGAGGAGGCGCTGAGCGAGCGCGAGATCACTTTCTCAGCGCTAGCCAAAGTCGCGCCGGTGGGAATTGTGCGCTTCGACGCGCACGCCCGATGTAATTATGTAAACGATCGCTGGAGTGCGATTACCGGCTTAAGTATCGACGAGGCAATCGGCGATGGCTGGAAAGATTCGATTCATCCAGCCGACCGCGTGGCAGTGGCGGGGCGCTGGAAGCGAGTACTCGATTCGGATGAATTTTCACGAGATGAATATCGAATCGTACGCACTGATGGGACAACGAGGTGGGTGCTGACGGAAGGAGCGGCGTTGCGAAGTTATGCGCGGGAACCACTCGGTTTTATTCGGGCAGTGACGGACATTACCAGGCATCGCGAACTCGAAGTAGAACTGGAAACTGCTCGCGAAAGCCTCGAAGAGCTGGATGTCAAAAGCACACTCGGCCGTGGAACTACGGTGCGATGCGAGTTCAAGTCAGTTAAATGTCCTCCATCACGGAAATGAAAAAAGGGAAAAAG